>NZ_JAJBTT010000007.1 GCF_020860705.1 Akkermansia sp. | reverse complement strand
GGGTAGGGGTTGGGGTGTCAACTGTTTCAATAGCGAATTAGGAATCCGGTTGAATCAGCTGACATGGATAAAATAGGAAGAACAGTCATTACATTCAAGAAATTATGCTTCATTCTAACAAATATGACTTAGGAAGGATCTCATTCGGGAAAATACTGGATGGAATTGGAGAAAAGAACTCGATATGAAAAACTAGTATTGACGTCGGATTCCTAAACCGTAGTGTTTAAATCAGGTTGAAGGATAGATGATAAGAGTATCAGCGCCAATGTAGGATGAAGTAGCTTGAGGCTTCCGGATTGTAGAAAAAAAAGAAAATTCTTCCGGATTCCGGTATGATGTTGCCATCTTCAAGATATGGGAGTAGTTATTATTTTTATTAAAAATATTTCTAAATATGCTTTCTCTTTTATTTCACCTGTTTTTTGTACGGGCACACAGGAAGGGATAGGAAGGTTTATGGGAGTTTGCTGGCAGCGGAGGATGAAATCTGTCCGTAATATAACACCTATTATCAAAGATTTTTAAAAATAAAAAGATCTCGTGAAGGGGATCTAGAAACGATTTTTTACATTTCTCGGGATGATGAAAATCATTATATTTCTTAAAAAAACTGGTTGACGACGGCTTTATCATGGGCAGAAGAACGCATGTGTTTGTAAAGTATTTGATATATAATGAATGATCACTTTTGAGGTAAGAATGGGTTTGACGACGTTGTCCATGGAAAAGGAAGGCGGATAAGGCTTCCGTTTTTCCCTTCTGTGGGCGCAGGGAACAAAGAAGAGGGGCAAGGGGGCGCTCTTCCGGAATTGGCCTGGTACGATTATTTGCCTGCTTATGCCACGGGGCTGGACGGCGGACTGTGACGGTTTCGTTTCTTTCCGCAGCTTGTTTGAAGGGATTTTCCCGTTCATGGTACCGGCGCATGAGAATTGATGTGGCAACGGATACGTATGAGCCTGACGTGAACGGAGTGGCCATGACACTGGGGCATCTGGTCAGGGGACTCAAGGCAAGGGGGCACTTGGTACATGTGTTGAGGGCTTCCGAACGGGACGGTATTTCCGTTCCCGGAGAAACGGCCATGCCGTCCCTTTCCTTTCCCATGTATCATGAGGTGAAAATAGGGTTGCCTTCCACTGACAGGTTCCGCACCAGATGGATGAAGAAAAGGCCGGATGTGGTATATGTTGCCACGGAAAGCCCCATGGGGGCTTCTGCCGTAAAGGCTGCCCGGGCCTTGGAGATTCCCGTGGTGATGGGATTCCATACCAATTTTCACCAGTATGTGAAGGATTACCATTTTTCCGGATTGGAAACCGCCGCCGTGAACTATTTGCGCAAGCTTCACAACCGGGCCGGAATGACGATCGTTCCCACGGAGGAAATGCGCCGCACGCTGGAGGAACTGGGATTTGAACGCCTTGCCGTGATGGGGCGCGGGGTGGATGCCGTCTTGTTTGATCCTGCCAGAAGGGATGCCGCCCTGCGGCAGTCATGGGGCGTGTGGCGGGATGAAGTAGTGTTCGGCGTGGTGGGGCGCCTGGCCCAGGAAAAGAATTTGGTGACGGTACTGGGCCTGTATACGCGCCTGCAACGGGAATTTCCGGACTGCAGCATGAAAATGGTAGTGGTGGGAGACGGTCCCATGATGAGCAGCCTGCGCAGTGAATTTCCTGACGCCGTTTTTTGCGGAATGCGCAGCGGGAAAGATCTGGCGCGCCATTATGCCGGTATGGACGTGCTGCTGTTCGGCAGTGAGACGGAGACTTTCGGAAACGTTCTTCTGGAGGGCATGGCCAGCGGTCTGGCCACGGTCAGTTACCGGTATGCCGCTTCCGCGGATGTGGTGCTGGACGGCATGAACGGTCTTCAGGCGGAGAAGGGGGATGCGGAGGGTTTTTATTGCGCCATGCGCCGCCTGCTGGAGGACAGGGAGATGATACGGAGGCTGGGCGAGCAGGCCCGCAGGACTGTGCGTGCCCGGGCATGGGATTCCATCTATGACAGGTTCGAAGAGTTGCTGGCTTCCGTAGCTCGGGAGGAGAACGGAACGGGCTATGCCCGTCCTCCGCGGGACGCCGTGCTGGAATGCCGCACGGTCTTTTTATCAGACCTCCATCTGGGGACGAAGGATTGCAAGGCCGACGAGTGCCGGAGGTTCCTGAAGCATGTACGGATGGAGAAAATAGTGCTGGTGGGGGACATTGTGGATGCCTGGGCGCTGGCCCGCGGCAGCCGCTGGCGCAGGCGGCATACGCGCTTTGTCCGTACCCTGCTGAAAAAAATGGAACAGGAGGATGTGGAAGTGCTGTATCTGCGCGGGAATCATGACGACGTTCTGGAAAAGTTTCTTCCCTTTCATCTGGGCAGCCTGAATATTGCCAAGGAGTGCGTGCACCAGGCGGCGGACGGCAGGCGCTATTTGTGCGTGCACGGGGACGGGTTCGACGCCATTTCCACGAACCATCGGTGGCTGGCGGTGCTCGGCTCCCTGGGCTACGACGTTCTGCTGATGATTAACCGTCTTTATAACAGATACCGCGCCTGGCGGGGGAGGGAATATTATTCCGTCTCCCGGGCTATCAAGGGACGCGTGAAATCCGCCGTCAATTTTATTGGAAAATATGAGGAGCAGCTTCAGAGCCTGGCAGTCAAAAGGCAGTGCGACGGCATCATCGCGGGGCATGTTCATCATCCGGCGGATACCATGGTAGGAGAGGTGCGGTACCTGAACTGCGGGGACTGGGTGGAAAGCATGAGCGCGGTGGTGGAATACGGGGACGGGCGTATGGAAACGCTGCTTTACAAGGATTTTATGAAGCGGCTGGCTTACGGCAAATGCGAAACCGGAGGCGGCGCGGGAATTTCCTCCTGCGGGGAAGCTTCCTGAAGGGTGTAGGGAAGGTTCCCGACGGTAGTGGGACAAAATGGCCTTGTGTGACATTTTGTCTCTTTTTGGTGTGACAATATGTCTCACGAGGATGGGGCGCTCAAAATGAAGCTTCAGTAGTATAATATCATAATAAAATTACTATAAACTATTTGTATGTTTTTTAAATAAGCTGTTCCTGGCTGGCATGCCATTTGCAACAAGAAAGGCAAGAATATGAGTTTGCCTGCATGACACCTCATGTTATGGGGAAATCAAATCTCAACGAAATCCATTCAAAACAATCTAACATAACGATATGGCTAAAATATTAGGAATCGACTTGGGCACGACCAACTCGTGCATGGCTGTAATGGAAGGCGGTCAGGGTACCGTTCTCGAAAACAGCGAAGGTGCGCGCACCACTCCCTCCATTGTTGCCTTCACCAAGAGTGGTGAACGCCTCGTGGGGCAGGCTGCCAAACGTCAGGCAGTAACCAACCCGAAAAACACCATATTTTCCTCCAAGCGTCTCATTGGCCGCAAGTACAGCGAGCTGACGGAAGAAGATAAGAAGGTGCCTTATGAAATTGTGGAAGCTCCGAACGGAGACGCCTATATCCGCGTGGAAGTGGGTGGGGAAAAGAAAACCTTCTCTCCCCAGGAAATCGCGTCCATGGTGCTGGCCAAGCTGAAATCCGATGCGGAATCCAAGCTGGGTGAAACGATCACGGAAGCCGTGATTACCGTTCCCGCCTATTTCAATGACGCCCAGCGCAACGCGACCAAGGCCGCCGGTGAAATCGCCGGCCTGAAGGTGCGCCGCATCATTAATGAACCGACGGCGGCCGCACTGGCTTACGGTCTGGATAAAAAGTCCAATGAAAATATTGCCGTGTACGACCTTGGCGGCGGTACCTTTGATATTTCCGTTCTGGAAATTGGAGATGGCGTGTTTGAAGTAAAGGCTTCCGACGGCGACACCCACCTGGGCGGCGACGACTGGGACAATGCGATCATCAATTGGATCATGGATGAGTTCAAAAAGGACTCCGGCATGGACCTTTCCAACCAGCCCGACGCCATCCAGCGCATCAAGGAAGAAGCTGAAAAGGCCAAGATCGCCCTTTCTTCCACCCAGAGCTATGATATCAGCCTGCCGTTCATCACGGCGGACGCATCCGGCCCCAAGCATATCCAGCTGACGCTGAGCCGTCCCAAGCTGGAACAGCTCACGGAAGACCTGCTGGACCGCACCCGCAAGCCCGTGCTGGACTGCATTTCCGCATCCGGCTTGAAAACCGGCGACATTGACGAGCTGGTGCTGGTGGGCGGCATGACCCGCATGCCTGCCGTGCAGGAAATGGCGCATACGCTGGCCGGCAAGGAACCCCACAAGGGCGTGAACCCGGATGAAGTGGTGGCCGTGGGCGCTGCCATCCAGGGCGGCGTGCTCCAGGGGGACGTGAATGACGTGCTGCTGCTGGACGTGACTCCGCTGACCCTGTCCATTGAAACGATGGGCGGTATTGCCACGCCGATGATCGAACGCAACACGACCATCCCGGTGCGTAAAAGCCAGGTGTTCTCCACCGCCGCTGACAACCAGCCCGCCGTGGACATCCGCATCTGCCAGGGCGAACGCAAGATGTTTGACGACAACAAGCTTCTCGGCAACTTCAAGCTGGACGGCATCTCCCCCGCTCCCCGCGGCGTGCCTCAGATTGAAGTGACCTTCGACATTGACGCCAACGGCATTCTGCACGTCTCTGCCAAGGACAAGGGCACTGGCAAGGAACAGAAGATTTCCATCCAGGGCTCCAGCGGTCTTTCCAAGGATGAAATTGAACGCGCCAAGCGTGATGCGGAAGCTCATGCGGAAGAAGATAAGAAGCGTGCCGAGGAAATTGACACGGTCAACCAAGCGGATTCCCTCTGCTTCTCCGTGGAACGCCAGCTCAAGGAAATGGGGGACAAGATTCCCGCAGACCTGAAGCGCGAGATCGAAGACAAGGTGATGCACCTGAAGGAAGCCATTTCCAAGAAGGAGTACACGGCGATCAAGGCTGGCAAGGAAGACCTGGAATCCCGTCTGGAATCCCTTTACAAGGCTGCGGAAGCCGCCCAGCAGTCCGCCGGAGCGTCCGGCCCCATGCCGGGAGCCGCTCCTGAAGAAGAAGCTTCCGACGGACCCCGCAAGGCGAAAGGCCGCGTGGTGGACGCCGAAATCGTCGATGACGACAAATAACCCCTTCCCGAAGGAGGGGAAGTCATTCCCCTCCTTCGGAACATTACATCCAAATATTCATCTACAACAACACAAACACAATATACTATGGCAAACATCAAACCCCTAGGACAACGTGTGCTGGTCAAGCGCATTGAAGCTGAAACCAAGACGGCCGGCGGCCTGTTCCTGCCGGATACCGCCAAGGAAAAACCCCAGGAAGCCGAAGTGATCTCCGTAGGCACCGGCGGCCGCGATGACAAGGGCGCCTTGATTGAATTTACCGTGAAGCCGGGCGACCACGTTCTTATTTCCAAGTACGGCGGCACGGAAATCAAGCTGGACGGAGAAGACTACCTCATCCTGTCTGAAAACGATATTCTGGCCATCATTGGCTAAATCACACCACACTCATTCAACATCATCTTTAAATAACCTGATATTATGGCTAAACAAATCCAATTTGACGAAACCGCCCGCCAGGCTCTGCTCCGCGGCGTGGAACAGATTGCCAAGGCTGTCAAGAGCACGCTGGGGCCTGCTGGTCGCAACGTGGTAATCGACAAGAAATTCGGTTCTCCCCTCATCACCAAGGACGGCGTGACTGTCGCCAAGGAAATCGAACTGGAAGACTCATTTGAAAACATGGGCGCCCAGCTTGTCCGGGAAGTCTCCTCCAAGACCAACGACGTGGCCGGGGACGGCACTACTACTGCTACCGTGCTTGCTGAAAGCATTTACCGGGAAGGCCTGCGCAACGTTACCGCCGGAGCCAACCCCATCTCCCTGCAGAGGGGCATCATGAAGGCCGCGGACGCCGTGGTGGAAGAACTCAAGAAGATCAGCAAGCCCGTTGACTCCAGCAAGGAAGTGGCCCAGGTTGCCACCGTTTCCGCCAACTGGGACGCTGAAATCGGCCACATCATCGCGGAAGCCATGGACAAGGTGGGCAAGGACGGCACCATCACCGTGGAAGAAGCCAAGGGCATTGAAACCACGCTGGACGTGGTGGAAGGCATGCAGTTTGACAAGGGTTACCTGTCTCCCTACTTCGTGACCAACGCGGAAACGATGGAAGCAGTGCTGGAAAACCCCTACATCCTGATCCACGAAAAGAAGATCAACAACCTGAAGGATTTCCTTCCGCTGCTTGAAAAAGTTGCCAAGAGCGGCAGGCCCTTCCTGGTTATTGCGGAAGACATCGAAGGCGAAGCCCTTGCCACCCTGGTGGTCAACCGCCTGCGCGGCGTGCTGAACATCTGTGCGGTGAAGGCTCCCGGCTTTGGCGACCGACGCAAAGCCATGATGGAAGACATTGCCATCCTGACCGGCGGCAAATGCATCACGGAAGACCTGGGCATCAAGCTGGAAAACGTGGGCATTGAAGACCTCGGCCAAGCCAAGCGCGTTGTTGTCTCCAAGGATGAAACCGTCATCGTTGAAGGCGCCGGTAAGTCCTCCGACATTGAAGCCCGCATTTCCCAGATCCGCCACCAGATCAAGGACACCACGTCCGACTATGATCGTGAAAAGCTCCAGGAACGCCTGGCCAAGCTGGCCGGCGGCGTGGCCGTCATTCATGTGGGGGCCGCTACGGAAACGGAAATGAAGGAAAAGAAGGCCCGCGTGGACGACGCCCTGCATGCCACCCGTGCAGCGGTGGAAGAAGGCATCGTTCCCGGCGGCGGCGTGGCCCTGATCCGCGCCCAGAAGGCTATCGACACCCTCAAGCTGGAAGGCGACGAAGAAACCGGTGCTCAAATCGTCTACCGTGCGGTGGAAGCCCCGCTCCGCCAGCTGGCCAGCAATGCCGGCCGCGAAGGAGCCCTCATCGTCGCCAAGGTGAAAGGGATGAAGAAAGCTGCCGAGGGCTACAACGTAGCCACGGACAAATATGAAGACCTGCTTACCGCCGGTGTGGTGGATCCCACCAAGGTTACCCGTTCCGCTCTGCAGAATGCGGCTTCCATCGCCGGCCTGCTGCTTACGACGGAATGCGTCATTGCCGACAAGCCTGAGAAGAAGGGCTGCGGTTGCGGCTCCGGCGCTCCCGATATGGGCGGCATGGGAGGAATGGGCGGCATGGGCATGATGTAAGCCCCGTCCGTTTCTGCGAGACACAGCAATCGACTTCAAGGCTCCCCGGAAAACCGGGGAGCCTTTTTGCGTGGAGGGAAACTGCGCAACAATCAGGCTTCTCGAGAAAGATAAAGGGCTGGATGGGCAGCAGAGTCGGGGGGTATCATCAGGGTACCCTACTGCCAATGTGACGGAATGTTCACGTTTTAAAACGGGCGTGCGGAAGCGGCCTCCTGTAATAGAGGGCCGTTTATTACGCATATGGACCCTATCTATTACTTCATCATAGGACTGATTCTGGTACTCTCCTGCTTTGACCTCGTTGTAGGGGTCTCCAATGACGCCGCCAATTTCCTGAACTCGGCGGTTGGTTCCAAGGCCGCACCGCGCAGGACGATTGTGCTGGTGGCGGCTCTGGGCATCATCATTGGTTCCCTGTTCTCCAGCGGCATGATGGAAATCGCCAGGAGCGGCGTTTTCATGCCGGCCCAGTTCTCCTTTCATGACATCATGCTGATATTCCTGGCTGTCATGCTGACGGATGTGATTTTGCTGGACGTCTTCAACACCTTCGGCCTTCCCACATCCACCACGGTCTCCATTGTCTTTGAACTGCTGGGAGGCGCGGTGGCTGTCGCCTTATTCAAGATCTGGTCCGGAGAGCCGGGAGTGGCGCAGGACTTGTCCAGCTACATCAACTCCTCCAAGGCGCTGGCGATCATCTCCGGCATCTTTTCCTCCGTCTTCGTCGCCTTTATCTGCGGGATGGTGGTCATGTGGATTTCCCGCCTTATCTTCTCCTTCAACTACAAGAAATCTTTCCAATACCTGGGGGCCGCCTGGTGCGGCATAGCCCTGACGGCCATCACCTACTTTGCCGTCTTCAAGGGGCTGAAAGGCAGCACGCTGGTCACCAAGGACATGATCCGGCACCTGGACGCCCATATCTGGCTGTACGTCGGCTACAGCCTGGTGTTCTGGACCATTCTGATGGCCGTGCTCCAAAACGTCTGCAAAGTCAACATCCTGAAAATATCCGTTCTGGCGGGCACCATGGCGCTGGCCCTCTCGTTTGCCGGGAACGACCTGGTCAACTTCATCGGCGTCTTCATGGCGGGGCAGTCCTCCATGGAAATAGCGTCCGCTGCCGCGGCGCAGGGAGCGGATCTTTCCACCCTCACCATGGGTGGCCTGATGGCTCCCGTTACTGCGGACTGGCGCTATCTGCTGGGAGCGGGCGTCATCATGGTGCTGGCCCTCATGTTCTCCAAAAAGGCGCGGACTGTGACTGATACGGAGGTGAACCTGGCGCGGCAGGGTGGGGGGGTGGAGCGGTTCGGCTCCGTTCCTCCGGCCCGCATGGCCGTGCGTTATGCCCTGAACGCCTCCCGTGTGGTGGAAAAAATCATGCCCGCCTGTGTGGAAAGATTCATTGAAAAGCGCTTCCGGCCCGTGCCGGAAGGACCGGATAACGGGGCCTCCTTTGACCTGATCCGCGCTTCTGTCAATTTGACGGTGGCCGCCCTGCTGATCTCCCTCGCCACCTCTCTGCGGCTCCCTCTTTCCACCACGTATGTAACGTTCATGGTGGCGATGGGCTCCTCCCTGGCGGACAAGGCATGGGGCAGGGATAGCGCCGTGTACCGTATCACGGGGGTGATTACGGTAATCTCCGGATGGTTCTTTACCGCTTTTGCCGCATTCACCATGTGCTGCATCGTAGCGGCGTGCATCGTTTACGGCGGGCTGTTCGGCATCGCCGCCATGTGTGTCCTGGCTGCCTTCCTGCTGCTGAAGAGTTCCAGGCTTCATCGGAAGAGGACCCAGGCTGCAGCGTTGGCGCAGAGCACCAATTACCGGGATCCGGCCGCCGCCCTTCGCTATAATGAAGAAATCATTGAGCTCATGAAACGCATGGCGGAAATCTATGAAATGAACCTGGAGGCCCTGAATGTAGAGGACCGGAAGCGGCTGAAAAAACTCCGGAAGGAAGCGCGCGGCATCCGCCGATCCCTGAGCGACCGGATGGCGATGGAAGTCATGCCCGTCGTCCGGGAACTCCCGGATGAGGAGGCGGACCGCGGAAAACGCTATGTGCAGATGGTAGAATACGCCATCTCCGTCTTTGAATCCCTCTCCAATATCACGACGGCCAGCCATGCCTACATCGACAACAACCACGAAGGCCTGGAAATGGACAGGATAGAGCACCTGAGGGGAATGAACAACCGCGTTTCCTCCCTGTATCCCCGTTTCCGGGAAATGATGGACAGCAATGATTATACCGGGCTGGATGAATGCCTGGCCGGAATGGACGCGCTGGACGAGGAATTTGCGGAGGCTATCAAGCAGCAGATCATTCTGCGTGCGGAAGACGATTCCGACATGAGGAGAGCGCTTCTCTACCTCAACCTTCTCAATGAAACACGGACGATGATCCGCAAGGTTCTGCTGCTGGCGAAGGTACAGAGAAAATTTGTTCTTGGCTGGTAACCACTTGCATGTTCATGACCGTACCGGAGGCAAAAGCTTCCGGTACGGAGGAAGCGATGGTTTTTCTTCCGGAATAGCCGGGGAGCAACATCTGGTAAAGGAGTTTTTCCGGAAAGCAAAGACTTCCGAATACAAGGATGTCTGAAGGGTAAATAAAAACCGCAAGCGCTGAAAACAACTGCTTGCGGTATGAAAAGTTTGGTACGGGCGATGGGAATCGAACCCACGTCTCAAGCTTGGGAAGCTCGCGTCCTACCATTGAACGACGCCCGCATGAAATGCGGGGTTTTATTTAGCGGCAGAACTCCGGGATGTCAAGACCACAGAGAAATCGTGTCTTCTTTTTTGCTATTTTGATGGAGTAATAAAAAAAAACTTGTCTTCTCCGCAAGGCGTGAACATAATGCCTCCGTTGTGCGGGTATAGCTTAATGGTAAAGCTCCAGCCTTCCAAGCTGATCATACGGGTTCGATTCCCGTTACCCGCTCCACTTTTATTAAAAAATTCACCTGCTAGATAGTTCCTTTATGAAAGCCAGGTTCATGACAAAGACGGCGCTCAGTGCGCTGGCACTTGCGTTTGCGGGCACCCTTCCCTGTGTGGCTCAGCAAACTGCTTCTCCGGCAGCCGTTCCGGCTGTTAATAAGGTTAAAGCCTCTACTTCTGAACAGGCTTTTATAAACAAAATGGCGGGTGCTGTTCAGGCCGGGCTGAAGTCCGGTTCCCTGGATATGAAGGCTGTGACCAGCATTCTGAATGCCGCCGCCAAGGCTGGCGTGTCTGATCCGGTGATGGGCTCTATGGTATCTATGGCCGCAGGCGCTTTCCCGGGCAATGCTCCCGCCATTGCATCCGCTGCTGTACGCAGCTACGGAACCCATGTGACGGAAGCTCGTGTCCGCAACGTGGTGGCCTCCACTGTCGCCGTTCAGCCCAATCCGTACGCGTCCGTTTCTCCCATTTGTGAAGCGGTCACGAAGGCTCTTGGCAACTCCATTGTCGCCAACACTGTTCCCGCTATTGCGGTGAGCGTGGCGGCCCAGACGCCTGATAATCCTCTGCAGGGAGTAACCGCTCAGCCGACGCAGACTCTGGTGAAGCCTGGTGAAGAAACTTCAGGGGGTGCCTTGGTGCTGCCCGGAGGCATGTCGGTAGGCGGCACTCCTACGAGTCCCTCTCCCGTCTCCGATCCTGCTGGAAATTAACCCGATCCATTTATCAATTGTATGAAGAGTCTTTTTTATCTCTCTCTGATGGCGGCCGGCATGCTTGCCTTCCATGCCAACGGGCAATCCCTGTATACATTGGCTGGACCGGTGGGTCTGGAAGAATCCCTTCCCCTGAAGTGGACGTTCAACCTGGCTGGCGGTTATGACGATAACGTTAACGCCTCCAATTACAACCAGCAGGAAGCGGCATTCATCAGCACGGACATCGGCGCCTCTCTGGCCAATTACGATTCCGTGACTCAGTATTCCTTCTCCGCCAAGCTTGGTGGCATCTTTTACCTGAAGGATCTTGAAGGAGACACGAATGAATCCCTTTCCAACTCCACGCTGTCGGCCAACCTTTCCCACAGCTTTGACCAGACCCTGCGCTATAACGGCAGTGTGTCCTTTGCGTGGCAGCCGGAACCCAACTATTCCAACGGTATTGCCAACTCCCGCCGGGATGGCGACTACATTTACGTGTACGCTTCCAGTTCCGTG
The DNA here is from genome assembly GCF_020860705.1 of Akkermansia sp. Classification (GTDB taxonomy): domain Bacteria; phylum Verrucomicrobiota; class Verrucomicrobiia; order Verrucomicrobiales; family Akkermansiaceae; genus Akkermansia. The sequence goes on along the minus strand of NZ_JAJBTT010000007.1, from coordinate 46,104 downwards.
AGCAAGGCGTGGACCTCCCGCTATTCCACCACGGTTGGCGCCAATTACTCCATGATTGATTATCAGGAGGATTCCGCCAAGACTGACAACCGTGATTACGTGGGCATGGAATTCACCAACCGTTACAAGTGGACGGAACGTTTGGCTGTTTCCCTGGGTTGGAATGGTTCCTACTGTGACCGCGAGTACGGCAACAACGAATTTTCCAACTTCGTGATGGCTGGCGCTGAATATGCAGTGGCTGAAAATACATCCGCTACGTTGCGCGTAGGCCCCCAGTTCAAATATGTGGAGACCTACGGCACCAAGACGTATCCTTCCGCTGAGTTCGGCTTGAACCACCGCTTGAGCGATCGCTTCATGATAGGCATGTTCGTCCGTTATTCCAACGAAGCGACGAATACGTACGTTCCCAATAACGGCTCCAGCTATTATTCCAATGAAACGTGGCGCCTGGGCGTGAACAGCACGTTGAAGGTGACGCACCGCGTCAGCCTGAACTGCGGTCTGAACCTGATTTCCAGCGATTACACTCATTCAAGTTCTAGTGCCAACAGTGATACGACGACGCTGACATTCAACGCTACGGCTGGTGTCAAAATGATGCTGACCAACGCTCTGGCCCTGACGGCCCAGTATTCCTACACTAACGGTTCCTACAGCGGCTATAACTACCCGATGCCCTCCTACAACCGCAACGTGTTTTCTTTCGGAATGAATTACAGCTTCTAAGTCTTGACTGACCATTAATGCTTTTACTCCTCTAATTGCGAATTTGCATTCACAATTAGAGGAGTTTTTATCTTACTACCTCACTATCTTTCATGAATGCCCAGGATCAGCAGAACGGTGATCGAATCGTACGCAACATTGATTATTTGCAAGTTTTAAAGAATCGCTGGAAGGAGGTCTTTCTGGTCTTCCTGCTGGTTATGGTCATTTCCGTAGTAGTGACTTTCCTGATGCCGCCTTCCTACCGGGCGACGAGCCAGTTCCAGATTAAGCAGCCCAGGCCTGTGATGGACATTGGCCGTGGTGGGGACGTAGTCGCCTCTTCCAATGCGACGAACAACTACATCCCCATGCAGTATTCTGTGCTCACTTCGACCGAAGTGCTAAAGGTAGTGTCCAAGAAATTGAACCTTGCCGCGGAATGGGGCATGACGGATGAGATGGCGGCGGCCAACCTGGTTGACATGATCAAGGTTGCCCCTGTGCGTGCAACGGACCTGGTGGATATTATTGTCTCCGGTCCTGATCCCAAACTGGTGCAGAATATCGCTAAAACGGTTCCCGAAGCATACAAGCAGGACCGTGAAATGCGTGAAAACCGTTTGGTGGAAACCGCTATTAAAAGTTTGAAGGACGTGCTCCGGGAACAGGAAGACACCGTCAATGAAAAGATGATGGCTCTCAGGAAGCTGATTGCAGAGAGCTCCTATCTGCCTACGACCTGGAGGAACGGCGAAAACCGGAGTACCTTGACGGCCGGCATGGAGGAGGAAGATTTCCGTAATGCCAAGGCCAAGGCCATGGATCTGGAAAAAGATGAAAAGGAACTGGCTTCCTATGTGCAGGAACTTCAGCGTCTCCCTGATGACAAGCTGCTGGATTACGTCATTAGTTCCGACCTATTGAATGCGGAATCCGTCGGGGCCAGATCCCTTCGTGAAACCTATGCTGAATTTTCCGACAAGCTTAAGGAGAAGGAAAACCTGAAAGCTCAGAACATTGGGGCCAAGCACCCCAAGATGAAGGCTCTGCTGGAAACGGAAAAGATTCTGGGGGATAAGCTGAACAAGGAATTGATTGGGCTGCGCTCCTCGTTGAAAAGCAAGCTGGAAATGGTTTCCGCAAGCCGGAAGCATTGGGAGGAGACCGTGGCGCAAAAGGAAAAAATTCTTCAGAATCATGTCTTGAAGGTGCCCATGTATGAGCAGGCCAGCCGTGATTATGACGCCGCGCTGGACCAGCTCAAGGAGCTGGACTCCCGGTACAAGGATGAAATTGCCCGTTTGCGCGTTCCTCGTGAAGCGATTGAAATGTACCAGCTGCCATCGTACCCGGCTGCTCCCTACAAGCCGAATGTGACCATTAATCTGGCGGTGGGCGCGGGCGCCGGACTGCTGCTGGGCATTGGATTGGCCCTTCTTCTGGAATTCATGGATACCTCCGTGAAGACGATGGAAGATGTGGAACGGGCCCTTCAGGTTCCGGTGCTGGGCATTATCCCCAAGAATGTTCCCATTCTCCATTCTTCCGATGTGCTGGGTCCGGATGCGGAAGCTTACCGGATTTTGCGAACGAACATAGAATTCAACAAGAAGGGGCTGGAGGAAATTTCCCTGACGTTTGTTTCCGGGAGTGCCGGGGAAGGAAAGACCACCACTCTGTGCAATCTGGCTTACATCTGCGCCCAGGGCGGCTATGCCACTCTGATGATTGACGCGGACCTGCGCCGCTCAAAGCTGCATCGTTATTATGAACTGGATAATGAAGTGGGTCTGACCTCCTACCTGCTGGAAGACTACCCGCTGGAGGAAGTAATATTCCAGACGCCCATTGAAAACCTGTATGTGATGCCTGCGGGACCCTCTCCCTTTGACCCGTCGGGCGCCTTGAATTCCCGCAAGTTCAATGAACTGCTCCAGGAAGTGAAACAGCGCTTTGACATCGTTCTGGTGGACTCCCCTCCCATCCTCGGCGTCAGTGACTCTGCCGTCATCGTAAGCGAGGTGGACATGACGCTCATGGTGGTGCAGCCGCGCAAACTCCCGCTGAAAGCCCTGCTGAGGCAGAAGCAGGTGATTGAGTCCGTGGGAGGCAATCTGGCCGGCGTAGTGATGAATAATGTGGACATTACGTCCGATCATCAGTATCAGTATTACACAACCTATTATTCCTATTATTCCGCGGATGGTACTTCCTCTGGTGAGAACGTGGATGCTTCTTCCATGAAGAAGGTTGAACGTTCCGGGAAGGCCAAGGAACTGGCGGCCAACCAGTCCCATGATAGTGAAGATCTATACTAACCCCCATTGCTCCATGAAAAAATATATCTGTTCCCTCCTTTGTCTCATCCTGGGTGCGGCGGGGATGGCGTCTGCGCAGTCCCCGGATGCGGTTCCTGAGCAAGGCACCATTGAAATTCAAGTGCGCGGCATTCCCGCTGATGACGCTACCGCTATTTCCGGCCAGTATCTGCTGGACGGCAACGGGACGATACGCATGCCCCAGCTGCCGGCAGGGCAGGATGTGCTGCGCGTGGTCGGCAAGACGGCCCGCCAGATTGAAGATATGCTGATTGCCGCCTATACCAAGGCGGAGTTGTATACGGCTCCCACCTTTTTGGTAAAGGTGCAGAGTTCCGATGTACGCCTGACGGAGCATATCGTGCTGGTGAGCGGTGGTGTGGCCATGAAGAAAAACGTCTTGTGGCGGCGTGGCATGACGCTTCTGGAAGCGATTGTGGGCGCCGGTGACATTACGGACTGGGGTTCCCGGTATGTGCAGGTGACGCGCGGCGGAAAGACCGTGACGTATGATTACTTCTCCATCCGGGACAGGGCGATTCCCATTCAGCCCAATGACCGTATTTTTGTTCCCCAGCGCGGTATTTTTGAGGGGCGGCCCTCGCAGCTTCTCCCCTGACCGCATATTCTCTTCATGCCCGGCTTTCCGCAAGAAAGCCGGGTTTTTTATTGGTCTGATTCCCGTGAAGCTCAATTTAGCGTCTGGCGGAAACACGGGATTTTGAGGACGGGGGTGAATCTCTGTTGAAGGAGACAGGCGGTTTTTCCGGCTTTCCATGGGGGTTCCCTTGCCCTTTCCCGGGAATGGATCAACATGGCTGGAACCGCATGGTAGACTAATAGCGGGAAAAGGCTTTTCCTTGAACCGTTCGACGTCAGTAAAGTGCTGCCGGAAAGAGTTTCTATCCTGTATCCCTTAGGCTTTGCCTTCATCGGAAGAGAGGCTTGAGGAGCGGAAAAAGTTGATGGACATGCACTTTTTGCCAGAGGATTAGGCCCTTTTTCCTTGGTTGGATCATACGGCTTCCGGGCATATATTGCGATGAAATGAGTTCAGCATGAATGTAAATAACAAAAAAACAAAGAAAAATGTTGAACATTCTTGGACTCAATGCATTTTTGGAATCTTCCAAAAATGTTAGAGTTTCATGTGGAATGTCTGCATGGAGCTTCGTATTTTCAATGTGAAATCTCATTAACCATGATATACCATTTTAAGAAAACATTCATCGGAGTAGGAGGGCGCGAATACATTAACAATCCCAAACTGAGTTTCCCGGACCATGTGAAAGTCCGTCGTAAGGGAACGAATCCCAAATCCGGACAGCCCTATACCCAAGCCGGAGGCGCTTTTGTGGAAACGTCCGCTATTGCGTCGCGCCTTTGCTGCAGCGCTTCTGCCGCACGCCAGTACCTGCATCGCCACGGTGTCCGTTTCCGCGTGGTCCGCAAGGACACGGGTTCTCTGGCGCTGTATTGGAGGCGGGCGGATGTGGACAGGGTACTTCTTCGCCGGGAGCCTGTGCGCCGCCGTGTACCGCTGTGTTACATGGATATGGCTGAAGCCGTCGGCATGCTGGGGGTGGTGCGCAGCTACATTTACAGGCTTGTGAAAAAAGGATTGCTGCGGGAATACAGGTGCCGGATGAAGACGGCCCGCGGGTTACGCGTCCGCTGCTTCTATCACCGGGAAGACCTGGAGCATATCAGGCTGCATGTGCTCCGGAAGAGATGAAGGCCCCGGCTGATGGCAGATGCGTTTTTGGCTTGAGCGCGGGCGGGATTGTGTCACGTTATGGGCATGATAGCTTTTCTGCGCGGCACGGTGGCGGAATCATATCCCCAGCGGTTGATTCTGGATGTTCACGGCGTGGGGTATGAGGTGATTGTTCCCCTGTCCACATTTGACAGGCTCAATCCTCTTCCCGGCAGGGAGCTGACGCTGAAAACCTACCTGCATGTCCGTGAGAACATGCAGGTGCTGTACGGTTTTGCCACGGATGCGGAACGGGACATTTTCCTGCTGCTGATTGACCGTGTTTCCGGTATCGGGCCTGCCACAGCCATCGCCATTCTGGGTTCCCTGTCTGTGGAGCAGTTCAAACAGGCGGTGGTGAGCGGGGACGTCTCCGGCATTGCCCGTGCCAAGGGCGTGGGTAAGAAAACGGCGGAGCGCATTGTTCTGGAATTGAAGGACAAGGTGGGCCTGGCCGCCACGTGGGAAGCCCAGGCCCAGGGCTCCACCTCTCAGGCTGCAGGGGATGCGGAGCTGGCGCTCATTGCGCTGGGATTCAAGCAGGTGGAATCCCGGAAAGCGATTGCCGCCCATCTGAAAGATCACCCGGATGCCGATGCGGACGAACTGATACGCGCCGCCCTGCGTTCCATGAATTGACCGTTCCCTCGGAGAGGGGACGTGATTCCGCAAGCATTTGACTTCCATGGAAGAGCATGCCCGCAGGGAATGTCTTCTCCCGACTGAGGAGGCGCGGGAGCATACTGCCATGATGGGGGAACAATAGTGTTGACGGCTGGTTGAATCGTTTTTAAACTTACGGCGTCCATGGTACTTAAATAAGTCCGGGACTAGTAATTAATCAAATCTGAAGCCCTGAATCTTATGGCCAAATATGCTATTAACGGTTTTGGACGTATTGGTCGCAACGTACTGCGTGCCATGTCCAAGGAAGAACGCAACAAGGTTGTTGCCATCAATGACTTGACCCCCATTGAAATGATCGCCCACCTGCTCAAGTATGACTCCACGCAGGGCAAGTTTGACGGCGAAGTTGCCATCGACGGCGAATATCTGGTCGTTGACGGCCACAAGATCCTCATCACCGTGGAACGCGATCCTGCCAACCTTCCCTGGAAAAAGCTGGGTGTGGACGTCGTTCTGGAATCCACCGGCCTGTTCACCAAGCGTGACGCCGCCCAGAAGCACATTGACGCCGGCGCCAAGAAAGTTCTGATCTCCGCTCCCGCTACGGATCCGGACCTGACCTTCTGCCTGGGCATCAACGACAGCGAATACGATCCCGCCAAGCACAACATCGTTTCCAACGCTTCCTGCACCACCAACTGCCTTTCCCCGATGGTGAAGGTGCTGAACGACAAGTTCGGCATTGAAAAGGGCATGATGAGCACGATCCACTCCTACACGAACGACCAGCGCATTCTGGACCTTCCCCACAAGGATCCCCGCCGCGCCCGTGCCGCCGCGATCAACATTATCCCGACCACCACCGGTGCCGCCAAGGCCATTGGTGAAGTGATTCCGACTCTGAAGGGCGCTCTGAACGGTGCTTCCTTCCGCGTTCCGACCCCGACCGGTTCCCTGACCGACTTCGTGGCCATCCTCAAGAAGAACGTGACTGTGGAAGAAGTGAACGCCGCCATGAAGGAAGCCGCTGAAGGCCCGCTGAAGGGCATTCTGGCCTATTCCGAAGAAGACCTGGTTCTCCAGGACATCGTTTCCGATCCCCACTCCTGCATCTTTGACTCCGGCTTCACGTATGTGGTCGGCGGCAACTTGGTGAAGGTTTGCGGCTGGTACGACAACGAATGGGGCTACTCCAACCGCGCCGCTGAAGCCATGAAGAAGCTGGGCGACAGCCTGAGCTGCGGCTGCTGCGGCAAGTAAGTTCTTTTGAACAACGCTTGCTCTTCAGTTGCACGACAAGTCTTGCCGGTTGCCTGTTTCAAACTTCTGGTTTCCAAGCCGGATTTGTTCAGGCGGCCGGGGATTTATCCGGGAGGGCAGAAATGCCCTCCCTTTTTTATTCCATTGAATCAAACAATATAAACCGATATGGCTAAACTTACTGTACGTGACCTTGATGCCAAGGGCAAGGAAGTCCTGATGCGCGTTGATTTCAACGTTCCCCTCAAGGATGGGGAAATCACTAATGACGCCCGCATCGTGGCCGCTCTTCCCACGATCAAGTTCCTCCTGGACCAGGGCGCACGCGTTGTGCTCACCTCCCATCTGGGCCGGCCCAAAAATGAACCTGATTCCGCTTTTTCCCTGAAACCCGTTGCGGCCCGTCTTTCCGAATTACTTGGCAAGGAAGTGAAATTCGTTCCCGCCGCCATTGGGCCGGAAGCGGAAGCTGCCCGCGCCGCCATGAAGGACGGCGACGTGGTCCTGCTGGAAAACGTCCGTTTCTATCCCGGTGAAAAGAAGAACGATCCGGAATTTGCCAAGGCTCTTCTGGGCAATGCCACGCTGTTCGTGAATGACGCGTTCGGTACCGCCCACCGCGCCCACGCTTCCACGGAAGGGGTGACGCATTTTGCACAAAAGAGCGCCATGGGCTTCCTGATCGAACGTGAACTGGAATACCTGGAAGGCAAGCTGGAAAACCCGGAAAAACCCTTCGTGGTGATCATGGGCGGTGCCAAGGTGTCCGACAAGATTGAAGTGCTTTCCAAGCTGATGGAAAAGGCTGATACGTTCCTGATTGGGGGCGCCATGGCCAACACGTTCCTGGCGGCTGAAGGGTATGAGCTGGGTGCTTCCAAGATTGAAGGAGACAAACTGGACCTGGCCCGTGAAATTCTGGCGGAAGCCAAGGCCAAGGGCGTCAAATTCCTGCTTCCGGCTGACGTGCGCGTAGCCATGAAGTTTGAAGACGGCGCTGAAACCTTCTGCACGGCTCCCTTCGCGGAAGGCGGCAAAGTGCCGGAAGGCGGCATGGCCATTGACATTGGCGACAAGGCCATTGAAGAATTCTCCGCTATCATCAAGGGTGCCAAGACCGTTCTGTGGAACGGCCCGATGGGCGTGTTTGAAATGGACTGCTTTGCCAAGGGCACCAAGGAAATTGCGGAAGCCCTGGCGGATTCCTCCGCCATCTCCATCGTGGGCGGCGGCGATTCCGTGACGGCGGCCAAGAAATTCAAGGTCCAGGACAAGCTTTCCTTCTGCTCTACGGGCGGCGGCGCTTCCCTGGAACTGCTGGAAGGCAAGGTGCTTCCCGGTGTGGGCGCCCTGACCGACAAGTGCTGTTGCTGCCAGAAATAATCATTCCTGCTGGCGGATCGTTTTTCCGCATGGCAGCCTTGAATAAATCCCTTCATTCCCTGTGCTCGTTTCCGGGTGCAGGGAATTTTTTGTTGAACTCCACGGGAGGAAGAGAGGCAGTTGGCCATCTCCCCGTATTCCATGGAGAATCCAGGCGTGCCCGGAAGGACTGGTTCCGCTTCCGGGGAAAGGGAATGGGGAAAGGCAGGAAAAGAGTCTTTTTGAGCTTGCTCTGCGGATGGCTCCCGCTAGGCTGGAAGCGTATGAAGATGCTGCGCTGTTTCCTGGCTGTTTTTCTCCTGTGTTCGCCCGTGCTTGCGGCGGATGCCTCCGCTGCGGGAAAGGAGGCTTATGAGGGGTATCCCGGGCGGTATATGCTTCTGGAATCTCTTTCCCGTGACCGCCAGTGCCTGTCTACGCCCGTGGCTTCCTATGTGGATGGCAGGGGCAGGGAGGTGGCGCTCATCGGAGCCATTCATGTAGCGGAGCCCGGATACTATGCACAGCTGAATAAGTTGTTCACCGGGTATGATGTGCTGCTGTTTGAGATGATTGGCGGGGAAGGGCTCCAGAGGGAGGAGGAACTGCGCCGCAAGCTGGACCGCAGCAAGCCTCTGGCAGGATTGACGCTGGAAGAGGCGCGGGAATGGAACCGGATGGTGGAATGGAGGAAAAAGCGCATCCAGGATGAAAAGTCCTTTTTACTGGGGCTTCTGGGGAGGGCCTATCAGGAATTGAGTGATGCGATGGGTTTGCAGACTCAGCATCAGGGCATTGATTATTCCGGCCCCCATTTTGTCCATGCGGATATGACATTGGATGAGTTCCAGCGGGCGCAGGCCGCGAAGAGGGAAAGCTTTGCCGGCTTGATGCTGAAGTCCGTCTTGTCTTCCTTGGTGGAAAAGCCCGGTAAGTACCAGCCGAATGAATTGGGGCTGATGGTGGATTTGCTTGCCGGAAACAAGGCGGGATTGAAGAATGAGTTGATGCGCATTTTAGCGGATGCCCCGAATGGCTTGGAGGATACCGTGATTCTGGAAGGCCGCAATGCCAAGTGTATGGAGGTGTTTGACCAGTGGAGCGGCAAGGATGCGCGCAAGATAGGAATTTTCTACGGGGCGGCCCATCTTCCCGGCCTGCACCGGGAATTGCTGAAGCGCGGTTACCGCCTCCGTGACGTCCGCTGGCTGCCGGCGTGGAGTACAAAAGAGAAAGCTCCCGGAGGGGAGGCTGGCGTTAAAGGAAGGGAAAAGACGCGCTAAAAACCATTTTCCCTCATTTGCAGGGTCATGGCTCCAAGCGGCCGCTGCACGGGACAGGAGAAGGTTTCCCGGAAATAAAACCGGATCCCGGCTAAATGTTTTTCAGCATATCCACCGTCTCCCGGAGCTTGTCTGCCGGAGCAACGCTTGCCAGCCGCGGGAATTTGTTGGACAGAAGAATAAAATCCCCGTTTCTGGTGAGCATCAGGCGCTGGCCGCTGATTTCCACCATGGAGATATTGGCCGCGGAGGCCAGGATCTTGATTTTATGGGAGTCCAGCAGGTGATGCACCGTTTCCGGTGCAGGGCCGAAGCGGTCTTCCCATGCGCGGAGCAGAGCGTCCGCTTCCTTGAGGGTGCGGATGGCCGCCAGGTCTTTATAAGCGGCGATGCGAAGGGCGGCGTCACTGATATAGTCCCTGGGGAGGAAGGCTCCCAGATAATCCTTGCGGGACTTGGCGGCGAACTGCGTTTCACTGTTCACGATGAAATCCGTTCTCAGGGCCGCATCCGGACGGGGGGCCGCATGTTTGCCCTGCATGTGGGCGATGGACTGCTGGAGAAGCTGGCAGTACAGGTCAAACCCGATGGCGGCAATGTGGCCGCTCTGCTGGGTGCCCAGCAGGTTGCCCGCTCCCCGGATTTCCAGGTCCCTCATGGCTATCTTAAAGCCGGAGCCCAGTTCCGTGTACTGCTTGATGGCGGAGACGCGTTTGCGGGCGTCTCCCGTAGTGGCTGCGGATCTGGGGAGCATGAGGTAGGCATAGGCCCGGTGCCCGGCCCGGCCTACGCGGCCTCGGAGCTGGTAAAGGTCCGCCAGGCCAAAGCGGTCCGCACGGTCAATGATGATGGTGTTGGCGTTCGGAATGTCTATGCCGGATTCAATGATGGTGGTGGCCAGCAGGATGTCCGCCTCCCCCTGCACGAACGTGCGCATGACTTTTTCCAGTTCTTCCTTGGGCATCTGCCCGTGGCCGATGACGATGCGGGCCTTGGGCACCAGGGCCTGAATCCGGTCCCGGAACAGCTCAATGGTCTTGACGCGGTTGTGCAGCAGGAAAATCTGGCCGCCGCGCTCCAGTTCGCGCTCCATGGCTTTTTTCATGATGCGTTCGTCATAGGGGCATACGCTGGTCTGCACGGGCTGCCGGTTGACGGGCGGCGTATCGATGGAACTCATGTCCCGCGCTCCCATCAGGGCAATGTACAGGGTGCGGGGAATGGGCGTGGCGGACAGGGTAAGCACGTCGATGCCCTTGAAGCGCTCCTTGAATTTTTCCTTGTGCCGGACGCCGAAGCGCTGTTCCTCGTCAATCACCACCAGTCCCAGGTTTTTGATGGAGACATCGTCGGAGATAAGGCGGTGCGTGCCGATGACGATGTCCACGGCTCCCGTTCTCAAGCCTTCCAGCGTGGAGCGGACGTCCGCCGCGCTGCTGAAGCGGCTGAGCATTTCAATCCGCACGGGGTATTCGCTCATGCGGGACTTGAATGTGCGGAAGTGCTGTTCCGCCAGCACGGTGGTGGGTACCAGCACGGCGGCCTGCCGTCCTCCCGTCACGCATTTGAAGGCGGCGCGGATGGCTACCTCCGTCTTGCCGAAGCCCACGTCTCCGCAGATCAGGCGGTCCATGGGGCGGGTGGTTTCCATGTCCGCCTTGGTCTGGGCGATGGCGCGGAGCTGGTCCTGCGTCTCCCGGAAGGGGAAGGAACTTTCAAACTCCCACATCCATTTGCTGTCCGGAGGGTGGCTGTAGCCTTTCCCGGTCTGGCGTTCCGCCTGTACGTTGAGGAGCTGGGCGGCGTAATCCGCTACGGAACGTTCCGCAGATTTTTTGGCGCGCTGCCATTTGGAATCCCCCAGCTTGTTGAGTTCCGGCGTCTTGCTGCCCAGGCCTATGTACCGGGAAACCAGGTGCGCCTGGCTGAGGGGGACGTGCAGGATGGTATTGTCCCGGTAGAGGATGTTCATTTCCTCGTCTCCGGAATCCGGGGAGGTGGAAATATTGATGAATTTGCCGATGCCGTAGCTGGTATGCACCACCAGGTCTCCGGGGTTGATATCCTTCAGGGAGGCCTGAGCGCGTGCCTTGCGCGCCTTGTCTTCCCGGCTGGCGCGGCGGCGCGCCGTGGCGGACTGGTATCTGCCGAACAGCTCCGACGAAGAAAGAACGGCCGTTTTTGCCCCCGGAATGCTGAATCCGGCGGGCAGGTCCCCGCGCAGGGGAGTGATGGAAAGCAGCGCAGGCGTTCCGGCGCAAATGTCCCGGAAGCGTTCTTCCTCCCCTTCATTGGGAAAGAACATGCAGACATTCCATTTCCGGTCCAGCCACTCGCGGATCTGGCGTTCCGCCAACTCCCGGCGCATCTCCTGCATCACGAAGTCCCCCGCATCGAAGCTGCCCAGGGGATTGTCATGGATGGCCAGGGAGAAATCCTCCTCGCCCTCCGCATTCTCCGGAGGTGCGGTGAGGATGCAGACGTCTCCACGTTCCTTGCAGAAGGGGGCGGTAATCACCAGGTCATCCGGTTTGATCCAGTCCCGGAGGGTTTCTACGCCCGCCGCTTCCGTCAGGACGAGGTTGACGTGTTCCACCTTCCGGAAGGAAATCTGGGAGTCCACGTCAAATTCCCGGATGGATTCAATTTCGTCGTCAAAAAACTCCAGGCGCACCGGGTAGGAGGATTGGAGAGGAAAAATGTCCAGAATGCCGCCGCGGCGGGACCACTGCCCGCGGGAAATCACCTGCGGAACGCCCTCAAACCCCGCCTCCGTGAACAGCCGTATCAACTCGTCCGGGGCATGCGTTTCCCCTGTCTTCAGCGTCATCCCCTGGTTCTGCATGCCGTGGACGGACGGCACCTCGTCATTCAGGCTGCCTTCCGTCACAACGATGGTCTGCCTGCCCGGCTGCCCGGAAGCGATGCGGTGAAGAACATTCAGCCGTTCCGCGGCAAGTTCCGGGTCGCCCACTTCCTCTCCCAGGGCCACCTCTTTTTCCGGGACGAAAAGGATGTTGCGCACTCCCCAGGTTTCCAGCTGGGCGGCGATGGATTCCTGCGCCCGCAGGTGCGGCGCAACCACCCAGGCCCGGGAGGTGTCCGGAATGGCCCTGATGCACAACGCCGCCACAAAGGGTACGCCGGGAAGGGAGGTGTGGTCGAAAACCGCCTGTTCCTCCGTTTCCGCTTTTGCCAGTTCCCTGCGGAAGGGGGCGGTGCGGGCCACCCTGTCCATCAGGGCGGATATGGAAGCGTCTTCTGCCATGCGAGTCTGATTGCCCCTGCTGAGAGGGAGTGTGCCGCCTTTCCCTGCCATGTCAACGGTTTTTCAGGGCACGGCGTGTCCTCCGGTTCCCGCCGGAAATGCTTTCCCGCACACGGGGGCGCGGTTCAGGAAGAGGCGCGGAAGTGGATTTTAACGCCGGCCTTGCGCCATTTCTGTTCAATCTCCTTGGCCAGCTCCGCATAGCTGCGCCCGTCCAGCAGGAGTTTCTGCGCTTCCTTCTCACTGGTGCCGGACTGGATGGCCTTCATGTAATTCTTGACGCGCTGGGCATCCCCCTTGCCGTCCATGTGGTAGAAATAATAAGCCATCAAGGCCGCCAGACCGTAATGCAGGTTGGCGTTTTCTCCCGTGAACTGGTCATAGGGCATGTTCATGTATGCCTCCAGGCCAGGAGCTTCGAAGTCGTCTCCCAGGGCGCGGCCTCCGGTGTTTTTCTTGCCGTATTCCGTCACGCGGGAAATGATGTGGGACCTGTTGGCTCCAAAATTGAAGCGCCCTCCGGAATAGGGCGTCATGCCCATGTATTCTGCAGACCCTTCGCAGAACCAGCTGGCCTGCTTGGCTTGCGGAGACATGAGCTGGTGCGTCAGCTCATGGATAAGGGTGGAGGAATCCTTGTCCCGGTCAATAATGTATGTGCTTCCCATGGTCTTGACGCCCAGGGATTCAAACGGGACCAGGATTTTGCCGCGGTCTCCGGGGCGTGTCGTTCCCAGAAAAATGCCTGACGTGCCTTCCCGTCCCCCGTTTTCCAGATAAGTGCTGAATTTTTCGTACAGGTAGGCGGGGAATTTGGCGGAATCATCGTGGGGAGGAATATTGCCGATGGGAAGAGTCTTGTTTGCCAGGTGCGTGGCTTCAAACAGGAGTCCCAGGCGCTTGATCATGCCGGCGCCCAGCTTGGCATCGCAGATGAAACGGAAGTGGGGCGTTTCATAAATATACTCTCCTTTTTCCTCCTTGACGGTTTCCACCTTGAAATTGTCCTGGCATTTGACGGTTCTTGGCCATGGCTGGTGGTAATTGTCCGCGGGATTGGCGGAAGAATCCCCTTTTCCCTGTCCGGCGATGAAGTCCCTGTCCTCCTGGGAAAGCTGGGCCAGTGGGATGGAGACGGTCTGGCCGCCGGAACGTTTCAGCACGGCTTTCTGTCCGTCCAGTTTGACGAATTCGGCTTCCAGGCTTTTCCCCTGAAGGTTGGTCCAGGTGCGCCCCTGGGCGAGGGGGAGGAGGGAAAGGGAGCACAGGGCTCCCGCCACCAGGTAGAGGCATGCGGGATTTTTCATCAGGCGAGAAAGTATGAAAAGTTGTAACTGTCAGTGTTTGGGACGGGGCAGCATCAGAAGAAGCAGCCCGCAGAACAGCATCAGGCATCCTGCCGCCGCGAGGGTGGTGGTCAGCGGAACGCCCTGGTCCTTGAACCATCCCCCGAAGAAGGAGATGAGGGCGCCCACGCCTGCGGACGTGAGGTTGAGGAGGCCATAGCCGGTTGCGGAATAACGCTCGTCAATATGGGAGCGTAACACAGGCATGAGGGTGGCGTCCAGAGATCCCTGCGCCAGCCCCTGCGTAGCAACCAGTCCCAGCATGACTACGAGGGGCACCGTGATGTCCCAGCCGAAAATGCCGGGAAGCAGAGCCAGCACCACCAGGGGTCCGGATATGGTGAAGGTGATGCCGGGCACCAGGGCTCTGGCACGGGCGTTGCGCCTGTACCACATGTCCGCCAGGATGGCGCCGCCCAGCACGGCGACGTATTTGGCTACGGAACTCCACAGGGTGGCGGCCGGTCCGGCCTCCGCAGAGGAAAGCTGGTATTTATCCTGCAGCAGGGTGGGATACCAGGTGAGCAGGAACCAGTTGCCTGCGCCTGCAAAGGCGACCACGGCCAGGAGCATCCACATGGGGCGGCCGCTCAGCAGGCTGGAAAGGACGGCGCCGGTGGAAAGCTTGGAAGAGGGTTCCTTGATGACCTGTTCGTCATTGTCCACGTTGATCAGTACGGTTTTTTCTTCCGGTTCAGAAGGCTTCCTGCTCCGGGCCGTATCTGCCGGAGCCTTGGCGGGGTCTTTCAGGAACAGGATCAGAACGATGGCGTACGCCACGCCGATCAGGCCGAACAGGGCGAATGTCATGCGCCAGCCCGTCCATGAAGCCATGGTGGCCCCATAGCCGGCGACGGCCATGCCCACGTAAATGCCGCTCATGTGCAGCCCCGTGGCGATGGAGCGCGTACTGCCCCGGTGGTAGTCCGTAATCAGGGCCAGGGCGGCGGGGATGTAAAAAGCCTCACTGATGCCCATGGCGCCGCGCGCGATGAGCAGGGATGTATAATCTTCCGCATGGCCGGTCCACCAGGTGACCACGGACCAGACGACAAGGGAGCAGAGAATCATCAGGCGCCGGCTGTAACGGTCCGCCAGGAAGCCCCCCACCGGACTGAGCAGGGCGTAAATCAGCAGGAAGACGGAGGTGACCATGCCGAACTGGGCCTCCGTCTGGGGAATGTCCCGGACGATGGGTTCATGCAGCGCGGAAAGAAGCTGGCGGTCAAAGTAGTTCAACATCACCACGAACCACAGCACGATGACGGCCACCCAGGCCCACAGGCCGGGCTTGGTGTTCGGATCCGTGACGGCGGAAACGTTTTTGACGCCGTTGCGCACTGCGGAAACGACGATGATCGCCACTACGAGGAGGGTCAGGATGAGAACGGCGTAGTCCACCGTGCTCATTTCAAAATGGTAGCCTGCGGTGGCGGAGGCGTTCAGGGCTGTTCTTACGCCCGGAGCGGTTTCCCCGCTGATGGTCATGATTTCATAGCCTTGGACGACGGCGGGCGCCGTGGCGATGCCCACGGGCCATTCCCCCTGGTGCGTCCATTCGTTCTTGATGACGTCATAGGCCAGAATGTCCCGGGACTGCACCACGGGCTTGGATGGGTCCGGCGTGTTGCCGCGCTTGTCCCCGCCGATTAACAGAATGGCATTTTCACGCACCGGGGCGGGGCCTGCGGCGGCGGCAACGGGCGTTCCCGGCCCGGAGAGCTGCTGTCCCTTGATGGGGCCCCATTCGGAAGGATCCTTGGTCGTCATGTCATAGCCGATCAGGTCGGAAAGGTATGTCCTGGAAGTTTCTCCGGAGGCGTTCCGGGAGAGGGTGCAGCCGCCAACGATGAACAGGGTGCTGTCACAAACGGCGGCGGTGGAAAGAATGCGGCCCGGACCGGGGAAAGGCGGCAGTTGCATCCATTTCATTTTGGCCGTATCCGGAGTGGTATCCAGCATGTAGATGGTGTTGAGCGCCGCTTCCGGCTGGTCGCTGTCTCTGCCGCCGATGACGAATAGTTTGTTCCCGTGGGCGGCGAAGGCGGCTTCCGTAATGGGGACGGGGAGGGGAGGGAGTTTTTCCACGGATCCGTCCGCCTTGATCAGCAGGGCGTCTTTCAGGATGCCTTCCGCATTGTGGCCTCCGGCCACCGCCAGCCCCTTGCCCACGCTGGCGAAGGCTGCGTAACCCAGCGGAGCGGGCAGCGTTCCCGCCTTGCTCCATTGGCCGTTGCGGAGTTTGAAAATATCCTGGTGGTATGCTTTGGGACCGCGTTCTTCCGGCGTGGAGGCTCCCGGAGCGGCCTGTGGGAAGTTGGCTCCTCCCGCGGCGATGATGGACTGGGTGCCGTCGTTTTCCGTAACGGTCCCGGCAACCATGCCTGCGCGGCCTATCGGGTCCGGCAGATCGGGAATGGTGCCGGCCGGCTGGACATCTACGGAGAACGAGGCGTTGGCGGCAGGGGATGCGATCAGCACCAGGGCGGCGAAAGCGGAGCCCCATGCTCTGGAAAATCGGGTAAGGTAACGTGAAGCGTGCATATGCTGGAAAAAGATGGATGGGATCAGGAAGAAAAATCAGGAAAGGGTGATGCTCCACACGTCATGGGAGCGCCTGCCGGGTTTGAGCTCACCGTTTACTGCTACAAAACGGCCCTGCCACGCGCAGCACGGAAGAACTGCCCTGGGAGCTGCAATGGGCCCCCCGTCATGCCATGCCATGGCGGTCGTATCCAGGCACAGGGACTGGTTGTTGAATCCGGGATTGGTCTTCGGGGTGTATTTTTTCCCGGAGCCGTCGTCCCCGCCCAACAGATAAATGACGCCGTTCCGGGAAACCGGAGCCGGGGTGGGGGCTGCGGCAATGGCGTAAGGCATGTCCGGCAGGCGCGTCCATCCGCGTTCCGGAGTAAAGCTCCATGCCTCCGTCAGCAGTTCCCTGGCCTGTTTGCCGTCCTGCTCCTTCAGCCCGATGCCGCCGAGCACGTAAAGGACTCTGTCCGCCACGGCCATCTGGTGCAGGAAGCGGCCGCGGCCCGGCAACGGGTCCAGCTCCTGCCAGCCCTGTTCCGGCGCCCGGGAGTCCAGCATGAAAACACGGTTGGTGCAGTCCTGTTCGCCTGGGCGTTCACAGCCTCCGGTAAGATAAACTTTCCCATCCAGAACAGCGGCGGCCGTATAAGCCAGGGCTACGGGAAGGGAAGGGAAGGGAGACACCGTGACGGAGCCGTCCGCCGCGCTCAACAGATAAACGTCTTTCCGGTGTCCCTCTCTGTCGCAGCCGCCGATGCACAGCACCCCTTCTTCAATGCTGGCGGAGGCTCCGTACGCATAAGGCGCGGGGAGCGTCCCGGCGTCCGTCCATGCTTCTTCCTCCGGAAGCAGCGTGAAAATGCGGTCCGTCCACGTTTTAATGCCTCCTTCCAGCATGGGCCTGTCAGGGAAATTCGTTCCGCCTGCACAAATAAGAACATGTTCATGGGTTCCCGCATACATGCCGGCAAACCCTTCCGGATCGGGAAGTGGGGGTAAAGGACTCCAGGATGACGAATGTGAATTCATAAAAGTGTAAATACTTCGCAAAACTTTAACGAAAAGGGGGCCGCTGTGCCAGTAATAACATCTGGTCATATTTTTTTGAATAAATTTCTTTCCCGGCGCCTCTTATCTAGGTAGAACCGTTGAAACACATGAAACTTGGAGCTTGTCTAATAATCTTGTGCGCCCTGCTTCCCTCCTCCTTGGCGGAGGACATGGCGTTGCGGTCCGGCAGGGTCCTGAAAGACGCCAGCGTGGTGTCCTCCGGGGATGATTTTGTCAGCGTCCAGTACACGGACGGTGTGGCGAAAGTCCCTTACAAGGAACTGACGGACGAACAGCAGAAAGCTTACAAGATGACGCCGGATGATGTGGCCGTACGGCTGGAACAGCGCCGGCGTGAGGAAGCCGCCCGCAAACAAAAGGCGGAAGCGGCCAAAAAGGCGGCTGAGGAAGAGGCCAGGAAAATGAGGGAATCCCTTTCGGAAGCGGAACGGCATCCCCGTTACCTGGAAGGGGAGGACGTTGTCCGCATGTTTTTGCTGGTAGGGGATCTTTCCAAGGTGGAGGCGGAAGTTATGGCCCTGCAATGGAATGCTCTGGAAGCGGATCGCGTGGGGCTGCCGCAGGATGCCCGTGTATTCCGGGCGAGGGCGGCAACTTATCAGGAACAGGTGAAAGCCATTCGTAAAAAAAGGGAAGATGCCGAGCTGTACTGGAAAGACATGGAAAAGAAATACCTGGCTCTGAAAGACGGCACCCAGAAGAAAATTGCTGACCTGAACAAGCAGGTTTCCCAGCTTCAGGGGGAAGTGAAGGAAGTGGCCAGCCAGCCCAAGACGGAGCGCATCATTGTCTCTCCGGTCGTCAGGCCGTGGAATTATCTGCCCCCTCCCGTCATTATCCGGCCTACTCCGCCACCGCCACCCAGGCCCCATCCCGTTCCGCCGCGTCCAGTGCCTGTGCCCGTGGGGCCGAACTCTCGCATGGGTAGTGAAAGATTGCCACGGTGAGGCCTTTTTCTTCCGGAAGAGGCGTACCGGCCTCCGCAGAAATATTGCCTCCGGGAAGGCAGGTTGGAGCGCGGTTTGACCAAGGTGCAGCCGTCATGGTCTGCGGGAGCTTTTTCTTTCCTGTAAAGGAAATGGGGAAAGTCAATATTAAGGCAGTGGAGACAGCTCCATGAGGCCTGCATGGAAGGAGGCCGTCTGTTTGAATCCGGAGCGGTGCGCCAGGTCCGCGGCCCGGTCAAAATCCCGGCCGATGTTTTCCGGAGAATGTGCGTCTGAACTGATGGTGAGGGGAATGCCCATCTCCGCGGCCATCTTCAGGAACTGTGCATCTGGGTACTGCTCAGCGCACTTATTGTGCCATCCGGCGGTATTGAGTTCCAGACAGGCTCCGGATTTCCGCATGGCTTCCAGCGCGGGTTCATAATAATGGCGCAGGTCTCCGGAGGGGCGGAAGCCGAATTTCTTAATCAGGTCCGCATGGCCCATGATCTGGAACAGGCCTGAGGCCGCCATATCCCGGAAGCGTTCCCAATACTGCGTCCAGGCATCTTCCACATCCGTCCGGTTCCAGAAATCCATCTTGTAGGGATTGTCAAACTCCTCCTTCTCTCCCAGATAATGGACGGAGCCGATCAGGTAATCCCATTCGTACAGGCTCTGCAAATGCTCGATCCATGGTTCAATGCCGGGAAACCAGTCGCATTCCAGTGCGGCGCGGACCGTCAGGCCGTGCGGAGCGGCTAATTCCCGGGCCTCCGCGATCCAGTCCAGATAAGCTGGCATGTCCGCCTGCTTCATGCGCCAATCGTCAAAAGGTTCCCCGGGCATCGGGGCGTGGTCGGAAACGCCGTATTCCCGGAGTCCGGCGCGGACGGCTGACTGCACATATTCCTGCGGGGTGCCTGCGGCATGCAGACACAGGGGGGTATGGGTGTGGTAATCGCAGTACATGGGGGAATGCCCATACTAGCACGGCGGCGCGGATGGTTCAATCCGGAGGACGCATTTGCCGATTATTTGCAGTCTTTGACTTTATGGATTGATTTTATGGACAGGATTTTTTAGAGTGCCGTTGAATAGGACACGTGACATATGAGTGATTGGCAAGGCTTTTCCCCGCTGAATGATTTCACAGGACCGCTTCTGGATAACTTGAAGCGCCATCCCAAGCGCATTGTTTTCCCGGAAGGGGAGGATGTGCGCGTGTTGCGCGTGTCCGAACGCTTTGTGACGGAACAGGCCGGCGTGCCCATTCTGCTGGGCAGGAAGGAAGTCATCCGGAGAATGGCGGAAATGAACGGCATTTCGTTGAAATTCGTGCGCATTATCGAACCGGAAAAAAGCTCCGACCTTCAAATGTTCTGCGACCGCTATGAACGTGCGGAACAAATGTTCGGAAACGGACTGCCCGTCAACACGCGTGAAATCGTTTCCGAACCGGTCCACTTTGCTGCCATGATGGTGCTTTACGGCCAGGCGGACGCTATTGTGGCCGGGAATATGAAAAGGGTGGCTTCCGTCTTCCGCGCCGTGAACAAATATCGTCAGGAGGTTGTTCCCTCCAAACCCCTGTTTGCCATTTCCATTGTCCTTGTTCCCGAATTTGCCAAAAAATTCGGAGGCCGGGGCATCTACTTCCTGGCGGATACCGGCGTGACTCCTGATCCTACGGTGGAAAACATGGCCTACTTTGCCGTGGAAACGGCCAAAATGGCCCGCCACATGCTTGGTAAAAGCGTCCGCGTCGCCATGTTGAGCGCATCCACCAGCGGATCCGTGCCGGAACTGGCGGCGGACCGCACCAGGGCCGCCACGGCGCTTGCCCGGAGCATGGTGCAGAAAGAATGCCTGAACAATGAAATCTCCGTGGAAGGGGAAATCCAGATTGACGCGGCCCTCTCAACGGATTCCTACGGTGTGCGCGTGCACCGCAACTGCATGCTGCAGCCCAGTGACGTATGGGTCTTCCCCACTCTGGATGCCGCGGACATTTCCAAAAAGCTGATCTGCATGATGCCGTCCGTATACAACTACGGCCTCATTCTGGGAGGACTGCTCTTCCCGATTGCCCAACTTCCGCGGTTGACGGATGAAGACAGGATGTTCGGCACCGCGCTGGTGGTGGGGAATGAAGCCATCAAATTCCACCTGCTGTATCCCCAGGGCGTTGCTCCCCTCTATTGACAGGGGGCGGCGCGTCCTTGATCAGCAGGCGTTTCTCCTTGCGTACGGCCAGCTTGCCTCCGGGCAGGGAAGTCCGGGAAGGTCCATCCGTCTTCAGGATGTCCATCACCCGCAGCACGGCATCCTCCGTCAGGTCCGGAACGTGTTGCCGGCGCAGGTAATCATGCACGGCGCATTGCTTCAGCTCCGCAGGGAGCTGGTTGACCTTCGGCAGGAACAGGCGCCCCTGGGGATCCGTCAGGATCATGGATTCCAGGGCCTGGGACAACGCCGTGCGTATCCGGTTCTCCATGCGGCAGGCACGTGAAAAGGAAAGGCTGGTATCGCGCTTGAACAGGGTGTTCAACTTGGGAATGATTTCATGGCGCAGGGCATTCCTGGTGTATTCAGTAGACTGGTTGCTGGCGTCCTCCCGCCACGGAATATGATGATGGTTCAGGTAGGCGGTAATGTCCTCCCTGGAAAAATCCAGCAGAGGCCGCACGACGGTCAGCCCGTTTGCCCAGGTGGAGACGGGAGACATGCCGTGAATGCCGGAAGCCCCGCGGCACAGGTGAAGAAGCGCTGTCTCCTGCTGGTCGTTCCGGTGGTGGGCCAGGGCTACGAAAGCCCCCGGACGGTCTGCGGACCATTTCAGGAATAAAGCCTGCCGTGCATGCCGTGCCGCTTCTTCAATGGAAACTTTCATGGTGCTGGCCATGCTGCGCACGTCGACTCGTTCCCAGACACAGGGGACCCCCAGGGAGGCGGCGTATTGGCGGACGAACTGCGCCTCCTCCTCCGCCTCCGGGCGCAAGCCGTGGTGGATGTGGCAGGCGATAAGGTTGCAGCCCTGCATGCCGGACAGCAGGGAAAGCAGTGCCATGGAATCCCGTCCGCCACTGATGCCGGCAAGCACGGGCCGTCCGGAGCGGAGAAATTCCGCAGACTGGCTGTCAAAATGGTCCGGTGTCAACGTCATGCTGCCGCCAGTGAAGCAGGAAAAAGAGGCAAAGAGAAGCCTTCAAATAAAAAACCCCGTTTTCCGGAAAGGAAACGGGGTTGGAAAACTGTTGGGGAACAAGCCTTACTTGTTGAGCTTGGGCTTGCCGCCGCTGCGGCGGACGGTGCCGAAACGCTTCTGGAACTTGTCGATGCGGCCTTCCGTGTCCACGAACTGGTTCTTGCCGGTGAAGAACGGATGGGAATCGGACGTGATCCCGCAGGAAACCACGAAATGTTCAACCCCGTCAATAACTTCCGTCTTGGGGGAACGAACGGTGGAACGGGTGATGAAGCGGCGTCCGGTGGTGATGTCAACGAAAACGACCGGATTATACTGGGGATGAATATCTTTCTTCATGGTGATGTATTGCGTTTCCGACGCAAGGGGAGCACCAGTATAGGTGTGTTTTATTGCATGTCAAGCATCCCTGCATAAAAATGCGGAAGTCTGCAAATGACGGTTCGGAGGCTTGCGGGGGAAACGGTTATGGGGATGATGTAACGGAAAATGGAGCAGGTGCTGAAGAGGCCCCCCTGGTGGGCGTGGTTTTCCCTGATGGGACTGGAGATCCCTTCTGCCGCCATTGCTTGGGCTTTTGCCGTCAGCCAGTCGCATCTGGTGGTAGTCTCGTCTCCCTGGCTGTACCAATTCCTGTTTGTGGCTGTTTGGTGCGTCAACATGCTGGACCGGGTGCTGAAAGTATTCCGGGGAGGGCCTTCCCTATACTCGGATGAATGTCTGTTGTTTGCCAAAAAGCACTGTTTCGTCATCTCCCTGCTCATCGCGGTGGCCGGCGTGACGGGGCTGTGGATCATGTTCTTCCAATTGGGTGTGGTGATCTTCCAGTTTGCCCTTCTGCCGGGAGTTTGCAGCCTGCTCTTCCTTTACTTTTCCACCAATCTGCGCAAAAAAGAGAATCCTTCTTCAGGATTTGTCCTGGGATCGTTCTTTGCTGCCGTTTCATTTGCGACGGGCGCCGGAATTCCTGCCTACTTTTACGGGACGATGGGAGGGGGATGGAGCGGCCAATTATCCACATCCACGTGGTATCTGGTAGCCCTGGTTATTCTGAGCATGTTCAGCCGGAAACGGTGGAATGAAGAAGAGGAGGGCGAGGGACAGGACTCCGCCGCCCGTGACATGAGGTCCCTGGTCTGGATGGGAGTGATTGTCATTTACGTTGTTTTCTGCCTGGCCGCCGCCGCGCGGGAATACACCGGGGATGCGTGGATTTACTACGGCCTTGCCATGGCGGGAGTATTGATGTTTGTGCTGGACAGGTTGAAGCGGAACATGCCTCCCCTCCTGCTGTACACCCTCTCCTGGGTGGCGCTGATCTTTCCTTTGGTGTTGAGCGGTCTTCTGGCGCAGGCCTCTTCCTGATTGACGGGGAGGTTTTTCCTTCTGAGTAACAAGGCAAAACGCAGGAAAATTGGGAAAATGATATTTTGGAGTTGCAATACCGGAGAGTTGGTGATAGATTCTGCCCCGCAAACACGTTCTGCGTGCAAGCAAGTGGCTCGGTAGCTCAGTCGGTAGAGCAGGGGATTGAAAATCCCCGTGTCGGCGGTTCGATCCCGTCCCGAGCCACCATTTTTTCTCCCAATTTTTCATCCCCCCTTTTTTTATACGGGAAGTAGCTCAGCCTGGTGGAGCGCCTGCTTTGGGAGCAGGATGTCGCAGGTTCGAATCCTGTCTTCCCGACCATTTTTTCATAGCTGTTAAAGAATTGTGGTGCTTTTTGATATAAATAGATATCAAAAAACATTGAAGGGCTTAAAAAGGAACTAAGATTAGAGAAACTTTTTCAACAAAAGAAATCGTGATATCCTGGCGGATTAATTAGTGTTTTTTGGAATTAATTTAAAATAATTTATATTGATGAGAAAACTCTTAGAATCTATACATACTTGGATGCAAGATTATTTAGAATCTTCAAAGAGTAACCAAATAAAAAATCACTCTATCGGAAATTTAGTACGTTCAAAAATACCAAATCAAATCAAGGAGTTAATTCATATTAAATACCAGAATTTTATTTTTCTTGGAAGTATAGGTCAAGGAAAATGGGCTGATATTCCTTGGGTGGCAATACTAAACCCTATAGCAACAAAAAGTCCCCAAGATGGTATCTATATTGTTTATTTATTAGATTCTCAAACAAAAAAATTATATTTATCTCTAAATCAAGGAGTAACTTGTTTCAGTGGTAAAAATAAATCACAAAAATTATTGCGTCGCTCGAAGGCTTTACGTCAATTATTAAATCAAAAAGAACTGGCAGATTTGAGAAATGAACCTCTATCTTTAACTAGTAGATCTAGCTCAAAAAAACCTGATTACTATGCAAATGCTTCGATAACAGCAAAAGAATATAGTTTAAAAGATATCGATAATTTGAAAGATGAACAATTCCTAGAAGATTTGATTAGATTTTTGTGTCTATACGATAAATTATTAATTGAAATGGCTGATAATAATATGTCTTATAGTTCCAATAATGAGTTTCTTTATGAAGAAGGAGAAGCTTATTCTGAAACTGCACCACCATCAATGATAGAAACTTTAAAATTTAGAAAGCATGTTTTGCGAGAAAGAAATGCTAAAATTAGTAATTGGGTAAAGCAACAACGAGGGTATAAATGTGAAGTGTGTGGAATAAAACTAGAGGAACGTTATGGAGATATCGGTAAAGATTATATAGAGGCACACCACCTTAGGCCTGTGGCAGAAAGAAAGAATGCCAGTGAAGAAGTTACAAAAGAAGATTTTGTCGTTTTATGTCCTAATTGCCATAAGATGATACATAAATCTTCCGAATTTATATATAATTTTAATAAATTTAAAAATAATTATATAAATATATAGATTGGTAAATAATTACAGGAATATTCATATATAATTAATTAAATATTAATGATTTCTTGATTTTTTGCTTGAGGTCTGAAAGTTGTGGGGCAGAGTAAGTGCATGAGTGAGGATAGGCAGAGGACGACATCCTTTTCCTGGCTGGCAGGGTTGCGGTAGTCATTTGCCGGGTATGTGGCGGGGACGCTACTTGCGGCGGGAGCCGGTGCGCTGGATTTTCCCGTGCTGGCGCGGGGTGTGCTTTTGTTGGCGGCGGTTTGTTTTACTGTGTCTCTTGTTTGTGCGGGAGCGTGTATCAGGAGCAGCAAAGTGGCCTGCTGGTACTTGCTTCTTGTCTTTGTGATGATGCTGGTTGCAGTGCTGTTCGGGCGTGGAGATAATTAATTAGTCATTTGTATATCTTTTGATTGACCGTATGCGCGCGTATGTATACTTTCCGGTCATGTTCCTTCGATTTTTGTCGAGTCTCTCTCTTGTGACCGGCATGGCTCTGGTCGCTCAGGCGAACGCCCAGCCTTATCCGGATTCCGATTCCTCAGACGGTTATGATACCGGGTATTATGCGGAAGCCTATTCCGGCGGCTATAACAGTGCTCCGGCCCCGGTAGGGGAAACCGCTTCCAAGCCCGTTTTTCCCACGCAGTCCTATTTTGAATTGCTCGGGCCCATGGATTCCAGGAACGGGCATGGGAGCGTGGACGTACAGAACTGGATGACAGACCTGAATCTGTGCCGTATGTCCAACGGGTCCTGGGGGTTTTCCTCCACGGCTGCCCTACGCCTGAGCTGGTTCAACGGGAAGGGCGCGGATGTGCTGGACGTAGACCGGTTGTATACGGTTTGGCTGAATATCAATGCTTCTTACAAGATCAAGGGGCAAACGCGCGTGGTTTTCGGCGTGACGCCGCAGATTTCCACGGATTTCGATACATGGACAAGCCATAATCTCTTTTTCGGCGGTCATGCCATTCTTGCAGGTCCTTTGAATGACCGCTTCAGCTACGGCATCGGCATCGGCTATTATCCCCAGCTGGGGGATTATCCCCTCCTTCCTCTTCTTCAGTTCAAATGGGAAGCCAGCCGCAACTGGACCCTTCAATTGGAAGGCACCCGCCTTTCCTATACCAATAAGGTGAGCGACGGTCTGACGTGGGGGCCTTTCGTTTCCGTGGTGTCCGGCACCTGGACGATTCACCGCGACCGCCACGTCCGGCAGTTCCAATGGGTTTCCGGCGTAGCCGGGGTAGGGGCCAATGTGGGGTTGGGCCACTGGGGAAGCGTGCGTCCCAGGCTGGTGGCGGATGTCGGCTTTTCTTTCGGGAATTCCGGCACCATCAAGACCAGCAACGGGAGCCATGAGCTGGAAAAGTACCATTACGATCCCGGTTTTTACCTGCGTGCGGGATTGCAGTTTGATTTTTGATCGGCCAACAGGATTAGCGAATACATGACAAAGGCCTCCGGAGCGCTGAATGCTCCGGAGGCCTTTTTATCCATATGTTTCCCGGAACCGGAATGGTTTCCGGTCTAGGTCAGGATTCCTCAATGGAGGGCCTGCCTACGGAATGATATTCAAATCCTACGGCCTTGATATTGACAGGGGAGAGAATGTTCCTCCCGTCAAAGATGATGCGGTTGCGCATGACGCCGGCCAGCTTTTGCAGGTCCGCATTCGCGTATTCGCTCCATTCCGTGGCGATGATCAGCACTTCCGCATCCTGGGCGCATTCGTACATGTCTTCCACCAGATTGACGCCCAAGGGTTCCAGAATGGGACGGGCGGTATGCATGGCCTTGGGGTCCGTGGCGGTAACGATGGCTCCTTCCCTGCGGAGTTTTTCGCACAGCTTGAGGGCGATGGATTCCCGGATGTCGTCCGTGTTCTGCTTGAATGCCAGGCCCCAAACGGCTATTTTCTTATCCTTGAGCACCCAGAGGCGTTCCCTGATCTGGTCCAGGAAGTGGATGTGCTGGGTGTCGTTGATATGTTCCACTTCCTCCAGCAGGGTGAAGGGGATGCCCAGCGTGCGACTGATGTTGATGAAGGCTTTGACGTCCTTCGGGAAGCAGGAGCCCCCGTAACCCAGTCCCGCGTTGAGGAAGTGGCGGGAGATGCGCTTGTCCATGCCGATGCCTTCCGCCACCAGTTCCACGTCCGCCCCCGTTTTTTCGCAGACCTTGGCGACGGCGTTGATGTAGGAGATTTTCAGGGCTAGGAAGGAGTTGGCCGCATGCTTGATGAGTTCTGCGGAGTTGACGTCCGTTTCCAGAATGGGGGCATGGACGGACTGGTAAACGCGCTTGATGACGTCCATGGCGCGTTCCGAGTTGGCGCCGATGACGATGCGGTCGGGATGCAGCAGGTCGTCCACCGCGCATCCTTCCCTCAAAAACTCCGGGTTGGAAACGATGTCGAACTGCACGTCCGGCCCCGCGTAGCGTTTGATGGTCTGGCGGACTTTTTCTCCGGTTTTAACCGGTACGGTGGATTTGTCCACAATGACCTTGTAGCCCATTTCCGGTGTCAGCACCTGGGCGATTTCCCTCGCCACTTTTTCAATGTAGGTCAGGTCCACGGAGCCATCCGTATTGGGGGGCGTGGGCACGGCGATGAAGATGACGTCGCTTTCCGGAATGGAGTCCGCAATGGATGGTGAAAATTCCAGACGGCCCACCGCCACGTTTTTCCTGACGAGATCTTCCAGCTTGGGTTCGTAAATGGGGATGGATCCGGATTGGAGAGTGCGTACCTTTTCCTCGTTGTTGTCCACGCAAATGACATGATGGCCCATTTCCGCAAAACAGGTGCCGGTGGTCAGTCCCACGTAACCACTGCCAATAATAGTTAAATTCATGGTGTTAGTACAAATTTATGGTAAAAACTTGATTGCTTTTAAGGATAAGGGTGCCCGGACTAATGTTCAAGCATAATGGGAGAGGGGATTTTTTCTGCCAAAATAAAAAGTTCCTGATTGAGCGCCTCCTTTCCGTGTGTTATAACCACGACCAGACAGAAAAGATCTGTTTATTTTTAATTTAACGTTATGAAAACACCTATCACCGTTACCGTTACAGGAGCCGCCGGCCAAATTGCCTATTCCCTGCTGTTCCGCATTGCTTCCGGCAGCATGCTGGGACCGGATCAGCCGATCAACCTGCGCCTGCTGGAAATTCCCCCGGCCATGAATGCTCTGGAAGGGGTGGTAATGGAACTGCGTGATGCCGCGTTTCCGCTGATTAATGAAATAGTTCCTACTTGTGATCCCGATGAAGCGTTCGCCGGCGCCAACTGGTGCCTGCTGGTAGGCTCCGTTCCCCGCAAGGCCGGTATGGAACGCAAGGACCTGCTGGACATCAACGGCAAAGTGTTCATCGGCCAGGGCCAGGCCATTGCCCGCAGCGCGGCCAAGGACGTTCGCGTGCTCGTCGTCGGCAACCCCTGCAATACGAATTCCCTGATCGCCATGCACAATGCGACCGGAGTTCCTGCCGACCGTTTCTTCGCCATGACCCGTCTGGATGAAAACCGCGCCAAGAGCCAGCTGGCGGAAAAGGCCGGTGTTCATGTAACGGAAGTAACCAACATGACCATCTGGGGCAATCACTCCTCCACCCAGTATCCGGACTTCACTAACGCCAAGATCGGCGGCAAGCCCGTGACGGAAGTCATCAAGGATACGGAATGGCTCAAGGGTGACTTCATCACCACCGTGCAGCAGCGCGGCGCTGCCATCATCAAAGCCCGCGGCGCTTCTTCCGCCGCCTCCGCCGCCTCCGCCGCCGTGGATACCGTCCGCAGCCTGGCTACCCAGACGCCGGAAGGCGACTGGTATTCCGTGGCCGTTTGCTCCGATGGCTCCTACGGCATTGAAAAGGGCCTGATCTGCTCCTTCCCGATCCGCACCACCAAGGATGGCGGCTGGGAAATTGTGCAGGGCCTCCCGATCGACGCGTTTTCCCAGGAAAAAATTGACGCCACCGTCAATGAACTGAAGGAAGAACGGGACGCTATTTCCTCTTTGTTGAAGCATTAAAGTTGATTTGCTCTTGCACCGGGCTTCCCGTTTTCGGGGAGCCCGGTTTTTTTATAGCCGGAAAGCCCCGTAAGCCTCATTTTCTGCGGGACAGAAATTTCTTCACGTGTTAAAAAGAAAAATGGATATAGTGTCCGTTTATTTATGGATCAAGACCGTATATTATACCGGGGGGAAGCCTTTGTTCTGACTGGAAATGCCGTGCGCCAGGATGACGCCCACTGGGCGGAAGTGCGACCGGACGGCCAGGTGAAGACCATGAAGAACGGCCGCTATTCCGAATGGCATATCCCAAAGGGGGCCGGAAATGCCCCGCATTACCGGGGGAGCTTTGAGGTATTGAATCAAGCCTACAGCCTGGCGTTGAGCGAGGCCGCTTCTCTGCTCCACGGGGAAGGAACGTTTCGGACCGGGGCCAACTGGCCCACCGTGTGGACCCGTGACGTTTCCTATGCCACTCATCTGGGGCTGGGATGGTGGAATGTTCAGGCCTGCATGAAGAGCCTGAATGCCCGGGTGCGGAACGGTGAGGTGGAGCAGGATACCGGAACGGGCGGTTCCTGGCCCATTTCTTCCGACCGCGTGGTGTGGGGAATGGCGGCCTGGGAGGTTTACTGCCTGACGGGGGATGCTGACTGGCTGTCCCGTTCCTGCCGCGTGCTGGAAAAAACATGCCTGAGGGACGAACAGGTGCTTACGGCCACGGGCGGCCTGGTGAAAGGGGAGTCTTCCTTTCTGGACTGGCGGGAACAGAGTTATCCTGCGTGGATGACTTCTGCGGATATCGGGGATTCATGCAGCCTTTCCACCATGGTTCTCCATGCGGAGGCCCGCCAGGTTCTGGCGCGGATGCTCCGGGAGCTGGGGCTGGAAGGGAAGGCGCGGGAATGGGAGGAAAAAAGCGCCGCCCTGCACGATGTCATTGAACGGTTTTTCCGTATTCCCGGAGATGTCCTGTACGGGCAGTACCTGTATGGCCGCGGATATCCCGTGTTGTCGGAAAAAGTGGATTCCCTGGGTAATTTGCTTTGCGTGCTGCTGGGGCAGGCGCATGGTTCCCATGCCTCCGGAATGGTAGCGGCTCTTCCACATTGCATTTATGGTATTCCCTGTTTCCATCCCCAGATGCCGGACGAGGTGCCTCCCTATCATAACCGTGCCATGTGGCCATTTCTGGAAGGCTATTATGCACAGGCCGCGGCAGCGGTGGAGAATGAATCGGCCCTGGCCCTGGCATTCGCCTGCATGGTTCGTGCCGCCCTGCTGTGCGGCACGAACAAGGAGAACCTGCTTTTGGAAACGGGGCTGGATGAAGGGCTGCTGCTGAGTTCCGACAGCCAGCTCTGGAGCATTGCCGGCATGCTGGGCAGTTTTTACAAGGGGCTTTTCGGCATCCGTCTCCTCGCGGATTCCCTGGAATTCCACCCCTGCGTTCCTGAGTCCTTTGAGGGCGTTCATGAACTGACCGGCCTGCAATACCGCAGCATGACGGTGGATGTGCACCTGCGCGGCCATGGCCGCCGGATAGTGCGGTGCACGGTCAACGGGCAGGAAGGCCTCCCGGTGCTTCCGGCGGACGTGAAAGGCCATGTACTGGTGGAATTGGAACTGGCTCCCGGAGAAGAAGGGGCGGGGCAGGTGAACCTGGCCCACATGGGCCGCAACCTGGCGGTTCCGCAATGGAAGGCCAGCCGCCATGGCATCTCCTGGAAGCCGGTGGAAGGAGCGGATTATTACCGCATTTACCGGAACGGCATTCCCGTGTCCCAGACGGAGTTCTGCCATTACATGCCTTCTCCCGGCCAGGGGAACGTGTCTTACCAGGTGATGGCGGTTGCGCTGGACGGCAGGGAATCCTATCTGAATGACCCCAATGATTATCCTTCCCCAGATTCCCGCATGGAAACGCGCCCCTGCGGCCTGAGCGGGGATGAAGTCTGGTTTTCCCGCGTTACGAAGTCTCCGGACGCCCTGTGCTACAACGTCAACATAGAGAAGCCCGGCGTGTACCGGGTGGACGCTTTTTTTGCCAATGGAACTTATGACGTTTCAGACGGGAACACCTGCGCCTTGCGCAGCCTGTACCTGAACGGGAGGCGCGTGGGAACGCTGGCTTTTCCCCATACTTCCCGCTCCGGCAACTGGGAGTATTTTATTTATTCCACGGCGGTGGAAGCGGTCCTGCCGTCCGGTCCCTGCCGGGTGGAGATGGTGTATGATTCTTTTTCCGGGAATATGAACCGTTTGGTGAATGACATGGTGATAAAACACCTCCGGTTCATCCGTATATCCTGACACCGGTTCATGGATCTTATGTCGAAACGCTTTTTTGTCTTGTTGCTGGCGCTGGGCGCCGGCGTGTGGAACGCCCCTGCCATGGGGGAAAATGCGGAACCTGCCCCGGATGCTCCGGCTTCCGCAGCCAGGGAGGGGGGGGATTTTACCCGCCTGCCCGTCAGCTGGACAGTGAATCCCAGGGACGCCGCCACCGCCCGTGCCGCATGGAAGACGCTGGGCGCCTATCATCAGGGCAAACCCAGGTCCTCCAGAAAATTGCATGTGGTTTATGTAACGTTCAAGGACAGGCCGGCCCTGGACGGATACCGGGAACGGTATGACCACCTCCTTAAAAACATCCAGGCTTATTATGCGGACCAGATGCAGGCCAACGGGTTTCCTCCGCTTACGTTCCAGCTGGATCTGGACGACCAGGGAAAGCTGGTCATTCATGATGCTTATGTAAATAAGTCCATGAGTGAGGTGAATGTGCAGAGTTCCGGCCCCGTCTCCCGGGAAGCCGCCAAAAAGGTGCTGGCTTCCAAAGGGATTGATATTGAAAAGGAACACGTGCTGATCGTGTGCCAGCTTCCGGACGGTGTGGGGCCTTATTACGGCGGAGGCTTCAGCCACCAGGGAACGGGCTGGACCTGCGACCAGGAAGGCCTGGACCCCGCCAGCTTCCTGGATACGGAAATGATGCAGGGAGGGCGCTTCAAGGTGACCAGGGGGAAGAACGCCACCATTTACATAGGCGGCACGGCTCATGAACTGGGGCATTCTTTCGGCCTCCCGCACACGGGCACCGGATGGGATTACCCCAATGCGGGAGAGTCCCTGATGGGCCATGGCAATTCCACGTACGGCAATGAACTGCGCAACGAGGGGAAGGGGGCCTTTCTGGCGCCTACGGACGCCCTGATGCTGGCCAGCGTTCCGTTGTTCAACGGGGTGGAAACGGAGCTGCCCTCTGACGCCTCCTACGGGCGCAT
Organism: Akkermansia sp.; assembly: GCF_020860705.1. Lineage (GTDB taxonomy): Bacteria > Verrucomicrobiota > Verrucomicrobiia > Verrucomicrobiales > Akkermansiaceae > Akkermansia. The sequence goes on along the minus strand of NZ_JAJBTT010000007.1, from coordinate 14,277 downwards.
GATCGGCAAGTATGTTCCGGGCTCCTTTGAGCGGCTGGAGGCCGTTCCCGTCAAGGACGGATTGCGGCTAAAAGGCCGGGTGCGCCTGACGCGGCCTGCTTATGGGATCGTGGTTCATCTGGATCCTCCCGGCGGTTCGGATTATGATTCCAATGCCGTGGGAGCTTCCCTGAATGGGGAAGGGGAGTTTGATCTCACGATCTGCCGGCCCGGATACAAGGGCGGTTTTATAGAAATGAGGGTGGCAGTCCTGAACTGTGACAGCACCCGCAGCATGATTACGTTGCCCGTGTGGATGGATGCCCAGGGCGTCCGGGTTCCTTCGCTGGCCCAGTCCGTTTACTTTGGAGACGTTCAGAACCTGTGGATACGCGGCCGCAGGGAGGAAGCCAGGAAAGCCCTGGCGGAGGTGGAATGCAAGCATGGCTCCCGTCCGGAGGTGAAAGAATGGCTTCCCATCTGGAAGCGTGCGCTGGATCGTCAGGATCCTTCCCTGGAGGCCACTCCGGCCCAGATCCCTGCGGAAGTCTCCAGCATTAGCCTGAATGACTGCAAGCCCTCCGTGGCCCAGGTGGGCTGGGCCGTTCCCTTGTGGGACGTTCTGTTCCCGTCGGACCTGGGGCCCGTGCCTTTCTTCAGGAAGATCGGAAAACCGGAACATTTTATTCTGGCGCATGCTCCGGCCGTCTTTTCCTATGACCTGGACGGCCGCTGGAAGGAATTCCGCGCTGATGTGGGCCTGCCCTTCGGTTCCCGCGGCAGCGTCAAATTCAGCGTGTACCTGGACGGCAACAAGCTCGTTGAGACTCCCGTGCTCAAGGACGGCTCCTCCGTTCCCGTCAAGGTGGCGGTGGAAGGCGGCAGGAAGCTGGAAATCCGCGTGGATGACGCCGGAGACGGCAATACCGCCGATTGGGGCATCATTGCCAACGGCATTCTGACCCGGTGAATTTCTGTTCCACTGGCGGAGAAATGTGACATTAGGCTTGTCTTTTGTCCTTTCTCATAGTGTTCTGTGGACTAGCCATGATTGGGATGAATGCAAAGCGCTGGGGTGCGGCGGTGTTGATCGCCGGGGCTCCCCTGTTTGCAGAAACGCCCGCAGAACAGCCGCCGGCGCCCGCGTCCTCTGAATCCGGGCAGGAAAATCCCCGGGAGGAATCGCAGGGAAATCTGCTTTCCGGGGCTCTTATGCCGCAGATTCCTTCCAATATTTCCATCACCAATGACGGCCCCGTCAGGGTGGAGAACTCCAAGAACTCCAAGAATGCCAGGAAGGTCTTTTTTGAGGGGCCGCGCGTGCACATGGTCACGGATACGGGGGTGGAAGTGTTTGCTGATCACGCCCGTGCGGAGCTGGGCCAGAACAAGGTTTTTCTGGAAGGCAACCTGGCCATTTACCAGAGCGACAGCAAGACGCGCACCAATAGCCTTATACGCGCCAATACCGCGGAATTCGACTGGAAGAACGAGATCCTTCTCACGGATGCCATCCGTGCGAAGATGGAAGGGCTGATCCTGCGCAGCGGGAAGTTTGAATCCCGCAAGGATGCCGCCGGAAATACCTATCTGGAAGCCCGCCAGGCTTCCGTCACGGCGGAGGACGTCAGCGAACCCCTCACCTGGATTTCCGCGGACAGGATACGCGTTTATCCGAAAGACAGGTTTTCCTTCAAGAACATGACCCTGTATTACGGGGGCATTCCCTTCTTTTACTTTCCCTATCTCAGCCATTCCTTGAATCCGGAAGTGGGTTACCTTCCCATTCCCGGGATGCGCTCCATCTGGGGGCCTTATCTCCTGAATGAATACGGCTTCCTGCTGGGGGAAAAATGGACGGACAACGGCATGCCTTCCGCAGACTATCTGGGAACCCTGCATCTGGACTACCGCGTCAGGCGCGGTTTCGCCTACGGGCTGGATATCCGTGACGTGCTGCTGGAAAAGGATTGTCCGGACATGACGGGGCTGTCTTTTTACAAAACTTATGACAAGGGGGTGAAAATCAGCGCCGGGGATGATGAATCCCGCGAACACCTTGATCCGGACCGGTGGCGCCTGGCGCTCCAGCAAATGTGGTCCCACCGGGTAAACGCCCGCACGGACTGGCGGCTGAAGGCCAATGTCAACATGCTGAGCGACGAGTACATGCTGCGTGATTTCTATCCGGAAATCTATCAGCGCAATTCTTCTCCGGATAATACGGTGCTTATTTCCCGCACGGATGACACCAATGATTTTTCATTGCTGCACCGGTTTGTTCCCAACAACTTCTACATGGCGGACCAGCGTACCGAGTTCAGTTATGAACGCATCAAGTCTCCCGTCTTCCGTTCCCCCGTCATGTATGAAAGCCGTACCAGCTTCGCTTTCCTCAAGCAGTACGTTCCTCCCTTCATGCGGACGGAAATCAGGGACATGCTGGATTACATGGAGCCTGGAACCCCTGCCCATGATTACTGGGCCCGCATGCTGATGACGGACAGTTACAGCCGTTTCCACTCCTTCCATGAAATTTCCGCTTCCCAGAAAATCATGGGGTTCCTGAACCTGACGCCCAAACTGGGCGGAGGATATACCGGCTATTACGGCGTGGATGACTACAAGCCGCTCAACCAGGGGATTTTTTATGCGGGCACGGATGCTGATTTCAAATTTTCCCGCCGTTATTCTTCCGTGTACAGTGATTCCCTGGGGCTGAACGGCATGAATCACATCGTACAGCCCCATTTTACGCTGGCGTATGTTAAGACCAACCGTCTGAGCGAGCTTTATCCACAGATTGACGGAGACACCGCTACCACCAATCCTCCTTCCCTGAGCATGGGAAGGTACACGGAGACCGATTCCCTTTCCACGGGACTGGTATTCCGGTACGGCCTGCGCAACATGCTGATGACCAGCCGGGACTCCAATTCCCACCGCTGGTTTTCCTGGGATGTGTTCATGGATGCGTACCTGTATGACCCGGTCAACCAGCGGGACTTCTCCAATCTCTTCTCCTTCATGCGCTGGAATCCCGTTCCGTGGATGGAATACCGGTCTGAAATGCAGGCCCCCATCCTGGGGAAGGATAAAATCTCCGGCTGCCATGAGTACAACAATTCCCTGCGCTTCATGCCATGGAGTTCCACGGAATTCGTCGTGGGGCACCGTTATTTGAACCAGCATTCCCTGCTGGAGGACAGCAGCCAGCTGGATTTGCGCGTGTTGCAGCGTTTTTCGGAAGCCTGGGCCTTCAGCGGCAAGTGGCGCTTCTCCCTGCTGGATGGCAAGCTGGACATTCAGGAATACAACGTGTACCACAACATGGGCTCCTGGTATCTGGGCGTAGGAGCGTTCGTACGCAAAAACGGGAATAAAAACGAATTCGGCCTGGGCATCAGCTTTACGATCCAGCAGACCGGGGACTATATGCCCGTCAAGTTCCTCTAGTTTTCGGGAAGGGGAGGGCGGTTTTTCTGCAAAGATGAACGGAGAAGTTCCGGTTCATGAAAGTCTCTTTACAAGGGCCGGGAGGCCCTTGTTCCCAATAGCCCGGCCCTTGAAGAATATGGGGAAGGATCATATATCCAGGGTTTGAACGGAACACGGCCGCCTGGGAATGAAGGTTTGATTCGTGCCTCTTTCAGATTCACTTACCCTGCGGGATTCAAGCTTGCGCTTTCCGTCCAACCGGGCAGACCGGTTTCCCGGCCTTCATGACTGAATTTCTTCCGTAGCGTAGCGGAGGGAAATTGAACATTCGTTCGCTCGCGCCCATCTTCTTTTCTGATCTGGCAAAGACTTCCCGGCTACCGGACAGGAAAAGCTTTTCACCAGGGTCCGCTGCCGCATTGGTGCCGGAACCTTGACTTGCATTCCGGATAGGAAAAAAGGAAGATGGCATGACATGGGGCAAACCATGACGGATGCCATGACGGGAGCGCTTCCGGCGTTCTGCATCCTCTGGAAACCCAACCCTCATCATTTGATAACAAATATGAACGCTCAGGAATTAATCAAGACGCTGGAATGGCGTTATGCCACCAAGGTATTCAATCCGGACCGCCGTATTCCGGCGGAAGACTGGGAGGCCCTTCTGGAATCCCTCCATCTGAGCCCGTCTTCCCTGGGGCTCCAGATGTGGAAGTTCCTTGACGTGCAGGATCCCGCCGTGCGCGCCCAGCTCCGCGAGGTTTCATGGGGGCAGGCCCAGGTTACGGACGCCTCCCATCTGGTGGTCTTCTGCGCCCGCAGGGACTTCAAGCCGGAGGATGTGCAGCGTTACCTGGAACGCATCGTGGAAGTGCGCGGCGTTACCATGGAATCCCTGGAACAGTACCGTGCCCGTATTTTTGAACTGGTGGGTTCCAAGTCCCCGGATGTGCTGAAAGCATGGCTGGAACGGCAGGTGTACATAGCCCTCGGGTTCATGATGAGCTGCGCCGCCGATCTCCGGGTGGATACCTGCGCGCTGGAAGGGATGGACCCTGCGGCTTATGACCGCATTCTGGGACTGGAAGGCTCCCCGTACTATGCGCTCTGCGCGCTGGCCCTGGGCTACCGGGATGAAGAGGCGGACAAGTATGCCCATCTGGCAAAGGTCCGTTTTGACCGGAATGACGTCATCCCTGTCATCTGACGGAATTTTCTTTCTGCACTTCAAGCAGTTTCCGCATGTCTTCCGGCAGGGGAGCTTCCGCAGTGAAAACCTTTTCATCAAAGGGAAATTCCAGCCGGCAGGCATGCAGCGCATGGCGGGGCAGGAGCAGTTGTTCTTCCAGCTCCCGGCTCCAGCCGCGCTGGATGTATTCCAGGTAGCATTCTTCGGAGGGCCCGTAAATCTTGTCCCCGATGATCGGGTGCCCCAGGTGCGCCAGATGCACGCGGATCTGGTGCATGCGTCCCGTCTCCGGAATGCACCGGACGAGGGCCAGAGGGCCGTGGGGCGTGTTCCATGCCCGTTCCGTCCGGAAAACGGTTGTGCATGCCTTTCCGGCAGGGTGGACCGCCTGTTTGACCCAGATGCGGCTTTCCGCGACGTCCCCCTGCCTCAGGATGGGGGACGTGCAGGTTGTTTCCGTCCATTCCGGCCATCCTTGCACCACTGCCAGATATTCCTTGTGCATCAGCCGCCGCTGCATGGCCCTTCCCAGCTGGCGCGCCGCCGACTTGTTCTTGGCGATCAGCGTCAGACCGCTGGTCTCCCGGTCCAGCCTGTTGACCAGGGAAAGGGAGGCTCCATTGGCTATTTCATAGCTCAACAGGGCTTCCACGCCTTCCAGCAGATTGGGCTCTTTTTTCCCGTTGGACGGATGAACGATAAGAGGCGCTCCCTTGTCCACCACGATCCAGTCTCCGGACTCCGCCGCCACTTCAAAGTGCGGAAAGCAGGAAATCGGAGCGTCGGAAATGGGAATCCACATGGCGAACGGGTAGGATTACAGCGCATCCGGACGGATGGGCGTCCACTCCCCCGGTTCCAGATTCAGGTCGTCTAGATGCAGGGCGCCGATGGAAATGCGGCACAGGGAAGCTACGGGGGCGCCTACGGCGGCCAGCATGCGGCGCACCTGGTGGTACTTCCCCTCCGTCAGCGTCAATCGGGCACGGCGCGGTTCCAGGATTTCCAGCGCAGCAGGAGCGCAGGGGCGGTCCTCCCCGTTCAGCGTAAGGGTTCCGGAAGCGAACAGTTCCACGGCATCCGCCGGAATGTCCTCTTCCGTAACGGCTTCATAAACCTTGGAAACATGATGTTTGGGGGACGTCATCCGGTGAATGAATTTCCCGTCGTCCGTGAGGAGAAGCAGTCCGGACGTTTCCTTGTCCAGGCGTCCTACGGAGGAAACCGCAGGATTCCTGTGCCTCCATTGGAAGGGCAGCAGGTCGTAGATCACATCCCCTTCTTCATCGTCATGGCTGCACGTGTACCCCAGGGGCTTGTAAAGGGCCGCATACAGGCCGTCCGGAAATTCCACCGGTTCCCCGTCCAGCAGGATGCCGTCCGCCTGCACCTTGTCCGTCGGACCGGTGCAGGGTACCCCCTTGAACGTGATGGAGTGGCGTTTGATCCAGCCCGGGGCTTCCCGCCTGGAACAGTACCCGTAGCGGGATAAAAGAGCATCCAGTCTCATGCGGCGTATTTTTTTCCTAACGGGAACAAAAAACAAGGTTGAAGTATGCCTCCCCGGCTGATAGCATTAAACTATTACATGCGGGGGCTTCCTGTTTGGGTTGCCTCCGTTGTTCACCATTTACGCTTATAGAGTTCCATGATTGAAACGATTACAGAAGAACAGTTGACCCCGCAGCAGGCCGAATTTTGGGTGCGCGCCCGCCAGGCGGTGGACATGAACAATTATCCTTACGCTGTCAGCCTGCTCAAGGCCCTGGTGAAGCAGCTTCCCGGCTTTCTGGAAGGCCGCAAGGCCTTGCGCGCCTGTGAAATCAAGCTGAATCCGGAGGCCAGGAAGGCTGGGCTGTTCAGCGGCATGAAGATCAGCACCAGCAAGCTCACTTCCTCCAAAAAGGATGCGGCCACCCAGCTTTCCGCCTTGGAAGACGAATTGGAAAATGATCCTTTCAGCATTCCGGTGAATGAAGCCCTGTACGCGGCCGCCATGGATGTGGACTTTCCCGATCTGGCCGCCTTTGCGCTGGAAACCGTCCGCCAGGGCCATCCCGGCAACAAGAAAATGCTCCACATGCTGGCCTCCCATTACGTGGCCCGGGGCATGTCGGCCAAAGCGGCGGAAGTGTACCATGACATTGTGAAGCTGGACCCCACGGACAGCCTGGCCGTCAAGAGTGAAAAGGATTGCATGGCCCGCGCCACGATGGAGCAGCAGAAGTGGGAGGAGGCCAAGAGCTTCAAGGACGTGATGAAGAATTCCGCGGAAACGAACGCCCTGGACAAGAGCGACAAGAAAGGTCTCACCCGTGCGGAACTGGAAGAACGCCTGGGGCTTCTCTCGGCCCGTTATGCCCAGAACCAGCAGGATCTGGCGGTCGTGCGCGACATTGCCGGCACCTATGAACAGATGGAAGACTGGGCAAATGCCTATTCCTTCTACAACTATGCGTTCAGCCTCAGCAATAATGACATTTCCCTGGAAAACAAGGCCACGGAAATGAATGAGCGCTACCGCAAGGCCCAGGTGGAAGACCTCCGCCGCCGCGCCGCCGCTGATCCGGACAACAAGGAGCTTCAGGAACAGATGGCCCAGTTCAGCAAGGAAGCCGCGGAACAGCAGGTGGTCCTGTGCCGCCAGCGTGTGGAAAACAACCCCACGGACCCGCAGACGCGTTTTGAGCTCGGGCAGGCCCTCTTTGAATGCGGCAATTATACGGAAGCCATTCCGGAGCTCCAGCGCGCCCGTAACAATCCCCATATCCGCATCCGCGCCATGCTGCTGCTCGGCAAATGCTATGACGCCAAGAACATGCATGACATGGCCCTGCGCCAGTTGGAGGAAGCCAACAAGGAATTGATTGAAATGAATGACACCAAGAAGGAAATTCTTTACATGATCGGCCTGCTTTATGAAAAGCTGGGCCGGAAGGAAGAATCCCTGGCGGCATTCCAGCAGATTTACGACGCCGAATACGGCTACCGCGACGTAGCCAAGCGCGTGGAATCTTCTTACAGCAATTAAGGTTCCAAGGCCTTTTGCGTCCGGAAAGGACGCCCTGTTCAAAGCCTTTGCCGTTTCCGGCAAAGGCTTTGAAGCAACAGGAGCGGCGTTTTTGTGAAGGTGCCGCTCCGGAGCAGAAACGGTCACGACCGCGGCCGTTCGCGGACATGCCGGGGCATTGGCTGACATTCCGTCGGCACCGGGCATAATCCGGACCCGCGGAATTCCGGCGATCAGGTTGACCTGGTCCTGGCCCATTTACCGAATGAGCGCCATACGCCATGGACGGGCGGAGCAGGGGGCATTTCATGCTCTTTATTAGACAAATGGAACATGCCGTCCAACTTGGCAGAACAGCCCGGCGTGCGGTGTACCAATACCATGGCGGAGCAGGATGAGCGTTTGCAGAAGGCTTGGTAAGAGGAGACCCGTATTTGACAGGAAAACTCTTTGAGAATAAAATTAAACAGATATAGGATTCGTATATTGGATAAAAAATGACGGAGAGGCAACAACTGATGCATGCGTTACTTATTATTGATATTCAGAATGATTATTTCCCCGGAGGGAAGTTTGAACTGGTCGGCGCCGTTCAAGCGCTTGAACAGGTAAAGGCCGTATTAAGCCGGTTTCGGGAGAAAAGGGCCCCGGTCATCTTTGTCCAGCATATTAACGCCAGTCCGGACGCTCCGTTTTTTGTTCCGAATACGTTCGGCGCTGAAATCCATCCTGATATTGCTCCCTTGAGTGATGAGCCGGTGGTGGTCAAGCATACGCCCAACAGCTTTTTCCAGACGAATCTTCTGGAACTTTTACGTGCCAGGAAGGTGAGTGAACTGGTCGTTTGCGGAATGATGACGCATATGTGCATCGATACGACAGTACGCGCGGCGAAAGATCATGGCATTCCCGTGACCCTGTTGTATGATGCCTGCGCTACCAGGGATTTGACGATGATGGAGAGGTTTCTGCCGGCTGCCGTCGTGCATGATGCCTACATGGCGGGATTAAATGGAACGTTTGCTGAAATTAAGCTGGCAAGCCAGCTTGAGGCTTAGAACAGCGCCTGTTGACGGGACATGCCGTCGTCAACAGGTAGATGCCATCGTGGCAGACAGAGCTCCCGGCAGAATAGGCCGGTGTATAGGATAATGGAGAGGCTGAACATGCCTGCCAGGAGCAAATCATGATGCGTGCCTGTTTTTTTGGAAGACGCTCTTCAAGGGCATTTCCATCATGTTATCCGCCATGCAAGCGCGGTTGATCGGCATGGAAATGATAGCGTCCTCTCATGGGAAGGCTTGCTGCACCAAGACCGGGACAGCCTTAAAAGAATAGTTGCTGCGGCTGCGAAGAAGTGTTCATGGGTGGAGGAATTCCGTATTTCCTCTATTCCGGAGAAAAGGAAACGGAGCAGAATTTCATGGATCTGCATTTTGCCCTTGCTCCTTGAAAGGGAAATGTTAGCGTGAATTACTATAAAAACTGCCTCTATGAATTTTTTCCCCATCATTCCCGTCCTGTGCCTCTTTGCAGGCATTTCTGCTCCGGGCGATGAAGACCCTCCGGAAAAGACGGTTTCCGCGGTTTTCCTATCGGCTTCAAGTAAAACTTCATGGGAACCCGGAATAGAAAACCCGGGGAAAAAATTTAGGATCAAGCTGGGTTTTTCCATTCCCGGCGTCGCTAAGATTATCGATTGCAGGGAGAAGGATATCCGTCTTGACATACGTGATTCCACTGGCGGTGGCGGAGCTCCTTCCGATTATGATAATCTACTGAATTCCGATGAGCCGGAACTAAGGTCGAATATGGAACATTGGATCCCCTCTCCGGAAGCACGCTGGGTAAGTATAAAAGGGAATATTCCGCTCCTGATCGCGGAAAAGGAGGTGACGTCGGAAGGGGTTCTTTTCTCCATGGATGAGAAAAAGGAAGAGAAAACTCTCGTTCTGAAAGAGAGCGCCCTGATGGATGACGGACGGCTGGAGGATGTTAAGACCAGCCTGAAAATAGAATGGTCTCTCAGCAAGGATTCCGGGAAAATAAAATTGGCAGTGACTTTGAAATCTCCTTGCATCCTGGGCATATGCGACGTGACGCTCATGAAATCCAACGGCACGCCCATTCTGGGAAAAAATTGGAACTGGGATCGCTCGTCCGCCTCCAACGGTTGCTGCATGTGGAATTGGGAATACAGTCTGGACCCCGGCGAACAAGGGAAAATAAAGGTATTGGTGAACTATATGACTGAATTGAAGCGGATCAACGTTCCTGTGGATATGAAATTTGGATTGTCCGGAATGCTTCAGGAAACTTTACAGCAGTAGGGATGATGAACACGGTATATTACTTATGGTGCGGCCTTGGCTGCTGCCTTATGAGCTGGCTGCCGTGCCACGGAGCCGGGGAGAAAAAGAAGGAGGAAAAAGTGGGCGTGATTTTTAAGGAGGCGGAATTAAGGCGCAGCCGGGAAAATGACCATTGGGGGGATGAACTTAAATGGCAATGCCGCGCCGTCCTTGTTGTCCCTGAGCCCTGGGAGCTTGGAGATCAGTCCTTTTTGGAAAGCCAGTCTCTGGGAATATGGGATGCGAATGGGACGGAGTTGTCTTCCGTGGAATTTTACTTGGGATGGCTGAATGGACGTCACGAAAAAGGGGTGTGTTTTGCAGAAATTGAAGGCACTGCGGCCAAGCTGCCTCCCGCCGGCTGCTCATGGTTCCGGATGAAGGGAAGCCTGAGAGTTCCTCTGGAGCGCCTGCTGGAAAGCCCCGTTTATGAACTGCCTTTAAAACAGGGAGCATCCTCCTTCATTCCGTTGCCGGGCAGTGAGGAAATGAATGGCGGGAATATGGACGATGTGGTGGAATTAAACGATTTTCCCATGGGGACCCTGTACGTGGAAAGATGCGAGTGGGAGGAGGAAAGCGGAGAAAAACACCTCGTTTTGAAAATTGGCCTGGATACGAATAACCTCTTTTATCTGGAAAAATTTCAGATTCTTGACGAAGAGGGAAAGGTACTGGATTACGAAAGTCCCGGCAGCTCCTCCATCGATGAAGAATCAAAGAGCTGGACGGCGAATTTTAGATTTTCGCCTCCGGAAAAAATGGATATGAATAGGTGCAGAATCCGGTTGATTTACAGGGCAGAACTGAAGTATGTTTCCTTTCCTGTGGACGCCAGGTTTGGAATTGGAGGGGAAATACGGGAAGCGCCGGAAAAGAGGAAAGAAAAAAGGGACGGATAACGTTTTGCCGGAATTGGGGCCGGTTCTTGGAGGGCTTGCCTTTTTCAACTTGTGCCACGCTAAAGAAATGTTAGGATACAAACCCCCTCCCATTAACCCTTTGCCTATGTGTTATCACTGCCTGATCTGTCTGGCTGTTTTCTGTTTCGCTCCCGTTTCCGGCGCCGTTGCCGGAAAGGAAAGCCCTGAAGAACCCGGTGTCACCGTTTCCCTGGATGAATGGCACACGAGACAGACGGACCCGGGGGAGGCCTCTTCTGCCAGCCAGTCATTTTCCATGAATTTAAAGGTCAGGGAAATCTCTCCTTCATGGAAGGTTGCTTATGAGGATGAGGACGGTTCCGAAGTGACCATGGCGGATTCGGAAGGAAGTTCTCCCTCCAAACTGTCCTGCTCTTATAATACCGCCTTCACTTTGGAAAAGAGTGATAGAGCAGGAACAATTTTTTTGAGTACGGATTCATGGCTGCCTTCTGAAGGGGCCAGATGGGTGGAAGCCAGGGGAAAGATACCCCTCATCATGTACAGCAAGGCCGCCGTATCGGAAAGTGTCACACTGAAAACGATGGTGAAGGATTTCTCCGTTCCTCTGGTTCTCAAGGATGCCGGAATAGATGGTGCGGAGGTGAAGGCGGAACTGAAAGGTTACTATGATGAAGGTGGAAATGATGAGGATGGGCATATCCTGAGGATTAGGGTATTTTCTACGGTTCCATTTGGCTTTCTGGCTATTGAACTGTATTCCGGGGATGGGACGCCGCTGCTGGAGGAGGATTATGGCTCCGGCTCCGGGCGTTCCCCGGGGAGTTATAACTGGCATCAGTTCTTCCGTGTGAAGGGAGAAAAGAAAAAGGAGGTGAAGGTCTCCGTTAACTATGCGGCGGGGTTAAGGAAGATCCTGGCCCCCTTCCATGCCCGGTGCGGCCTCTTCGGCGTTATGGAACAGCAGGATACTCAGCATAAGGAGGGCTAGGATGAACAGGCAGGGCATCATTTACGTGCGGTTTTTGTTGTGTGCTGCCATGGTTTCAGGGATGGTGGCATGGGGCGGCGTCAATCCGGAGGAAAAAAATCCGGTGAAGGCCGTTTTTACTTCCGTAGGCTTGGAAAAAGACAGAATATGGATCAACGGACAATTGCAGGAGTCTTCCCTTCATTTGGAATTTGTCGTAAATTTTACCGTTAAGGAACCATGGGGGTTTGCCACGCAACACAATAACCGTATTCAATACCTGGAGGCGACAGATTCCACCGGCAGGAAACTGGCTCCGGTAGAGTTCAGGTTAGGCAGTATGTATTCACGCAGTGAGAATGGAATGGTATGGGCGCCCGTCAATGGAGTTGCCGGAGAGCTGCCTTCTCCGGCTGCTTCCTGGATACGGTTGAAAGGAGTATTCCGCGTGCCCCTCTCCCGTTCCATGAAAAGTCTTGTTTATGAGCTCCCTCTGGAAAAAGGTGCTGAAATGAATACGCCTTTGCCTGGGAACGATGGACGGGAGGATATGGGAGACGAAGATATTGCCCTACCTGAACATGTACCCACAGGCAGGTTTTTCCTTGAAGAATGCAAATCGTTTGAAGAGGAAGGCAAAAAAATGATTGAGGTGTCATTAGGGCTGGCAGTGGAGGGCATCTTTGACCTGGAGGGCTTTGAAATCCTCAATGAGAAGGATGAACCGCTGGAGACCGATTCCCGGGGAGGAGGCTCCAGTAGTAGCTCTTCTTCCAGAGAATGGACAAAGCGCCTTCAGTTTGAAGCTCCGGATCATCTCCAAAAGCTCAGGTTCCGGATGGTTTACAAGGTCCCCTTGGAACCGGTTGCCATTCCTGTAGACGTGAAGGTGGGCATGAGAGGGGAAATCAGGGATAAGAAAAAATAAGGCGGTCCTGGCGGCGCGTTGTTCCGGAATAGGGAAAACGGGAGAACGGACTTTTGCCTGGTTCTTCTTCCCGCGTGATTTTTGCTTTTGGGAAAGCGGCCCCGTGCTTTTTATCAGAGATGGGGGAAGATGGGGAATGCCCCGGCGCGGAAATGCGTTCAGCGGACCAATTTAAGGATGACCCGGCGCAGCCTGTAGGCGATTTTTTTCAGGAGGGTGTGGCGGTTGAGCTCTCCGTAGGCTGCTGCGGCGTCATTCCGGCGCATGGCGGAAAGGAAAGCGTCATGGAGGGCCGGATAGGCTTCCTGCGCCTGGCGCCAGATGGTACTGCCATTCAGTTTTTCAAGAATCTCCGGCATGTTTCCGGCCGTCAGTTTTCCGGAAACGGCCAGGGTAGCCAGAAAACTGCGGACGTTGTTCAGGAAGGCTCCAAGTTCGCTTTTTTTCCAGTCTTCCCGGTCCGTCATGGTCAGTTTGGCGGAGTGGAGGCGCAGCATGTCGTCAAATAGGGAAATGGACAAGTTTCCGGTCACGCCGCCGAATTTGTAAATATACACCTCCTTCGCCAGCAGGGCGATTCGTTCCGCCCGCGGAAAGACCTGAAGGTTGAACAACTGGTCCTCCGCATACCTCAGTCCACTGGGAGAGGGGCGGTTGGCCAGGAGGAATTCCCTTCTGTAAAGCTTGATGCACATTTTCCCGTAGGTGTAGAACAGGCCGTGCCGGTCCCTGCCGAAAAAGCCGGAATAATAAGAGGACAGGAACTCTTCTCTCTCCACCACCCGGCTGTGTGGTATCTGCCCGTCTTTTCTGCGGAAGAGGCCGAAGCGGTCCAGGTGCCGGACGTAGTCTCCGATGACGATGTCCGCCCGTTCGCGGACAGCCATTTGGACCATGGCTTCCACGCTGTCCGGGAAAAGGGCGTCGTCCCCGTCCACAAACATGACATATTCCCCTGCCGCCCTGTCCATGCCGGAGTAGCGTGCGGCGTCTACCCCCGCGTTGTCCTGGGTGATGATCTTGATGCCGGGATTCCGGGCAGCGTAACTATTCAGAATGTCTGCCGTACGGTCTGTGGAGCCGTCATTGACCGGAATGATTTCTACCGGAGAATAGGTCTGGGCCAGCAAGCTGTCCAGGCAGGAGGAAACGCATGTTTCCAGGTTGTACACGGGAACGATGATGCTGACGAGAGGGGCCTCTGAAGCGGTTGGTAAAGGATGGTGCATGGATGCCGATAGGCCTGGTGATCTTAAAGGCTCCGCCGTCATGAAAATGGGGCCTGTCTGGAACGGAAGCAGGGAACATGACCCGGACCGGAAGGAACAATAAGTCATTCAGGGTCGTCAAACAATGCGGAAAAGTTATTTTTTGCCTTGCCGGATAGTTAGATTCATTTGCTATTTTTTTCATATTCAATATGTAATGATATATGAAATAAAAAATCGATTTTTAAGCAGCCAAATATGAAAGCGGATTATCAGTCCGATGGAAAATATGGGCGTTCAAAATTCAGTAAAATCAACCT
>NZ_JAJBTT010000051.1 GCF_020860705.1 Akkermansia sp. | reverse complement strand
TTTATAACATGAATCCTCCAGCCCTTCACCCATATCGCCTTGCTGACCGGACTCTCCCATCATGAAAACTTGGCGGAATTCGCCACGCGCACGCGGGCGGCGCGCCTCCGCGGCATGCTGCCCCCCCCCGCCACGATGACGGACCCGATGCCGGCCCCCATCCCACGCGCACACGGCCAGTTCAGATTCCAGATCACGGTGAAGGGGCCGTCCGCGCGCATCCTTTCGCGCACACTCCGGAAGCTGGTGCAGGAAGCCGGACTGGGGGACGACCTGACGGCCGTCATTGACGTGGACGCCATGTCATTCATGTAACCCTCCTTGCCAAACCCGGACGGCCGCATTAAAATTCCGGGACAACACAACTTACTATTATGCTGCTTCATTTTTACAAAATGACGGGAGCCGGCAATGACTTCATCATGGTGGACAACCGTGGACTGAGTCTTTCTTCCGCGCTGGACAAGGAAACCATTGAAGCCCTGTGCGACCGCCGCTTCGGCATCGGGGCGGACGGCCTCATTGCCGTGGAACCGTCCCGGGACAAAGGCGGAATCGTGCGCATGCGCTATTACAATGCCGACGGAGGAGAAGCCGAGATGTGCGGCAACGGAGCCCGCTGCTTCGGCAACTTTGCCGCCGCGTTGCTCCATCACGACAAGGCAACCCCTCTCCCCTTTGAAACGATGGCCGGCGTCGTAACCGCCTCTTTTGAAAAAGACGGCAATGTGACCGTCAGCCTGACGGAACCCCACTCCCTGCAGCTCTTCGTGCTGAATGCAGACCCGACCGTCGGAGCGGACGTTCACTTCCTGAACACGGGAGTTCCGCACGCCGTAGCGTTTCTGGACCATCTGGACGACCTGGACATCCCACGGCTGGGCGCCTACCTGCGCTATCATGACGCCTTCTCTCCCAAAGGCACCAACGCCAACTTTGCCAGAATCCTGTCACCGGGACACATCGCCATCCGGACCTACGAACGCGGCGTGGAGGATGAAACGCTTGCCTGCGGAACGGGAATGACCGCCTGCGCCCTGCTGCACGCCGTATTAACGGACGCCCCTTCTCCCATTCAAGTGGACGTGGCGGGGGGAGACACGCTTAAAGTCGGCTTCCAGCGCATGGGGGACCACTTTACCAATGTCACGCTCACCGGTCCGGCAGACCTCGTCTTTACTGGAGACATTGAACTCTGACTCCGCTCCCTGCCGGGCAAGCGACGGGGTTCCCTAACATCAGGGAGCCTGCTTGCCCAGCAGGGAACAATCCGCCTTCACGTAACCGCCATAATTATTGCAGAATGCCCTGTACACGGCAGGCCCCATATTCGTCTCGCAATAATACTTCACGGTGATGCAGTCCTTTTCCCGCTCTACCTTCATAAAACGGCAGGACAGGAGCACCAGGTTGCCCTGGTAATTCCACAGGGCCATGTCCCGGGCCATTTCCTCCTGAACCTTCTCACAAATAAAACTTTCCGGTGGAGGAAACAAAATGGCGCAGATAATGCCGACCAGGCAAATTCCCGGAATCACTCCTATGGCCAATATCCCGTGGCACTTCCTGATCAAGGGAATGTGGTTCGGGAACTTCCGGCGGATGATGAACCGGAACCAATAACCCGCCAGCAGCATCAACGGAAAGGAAACATTCACATATTCAAACGCCAGGCTCATTCCTCCAAGGACGATAAAACCGATGTTCTTCCACATTTTCCTGTACACCGGAATGCACGCGCAAAGAAACACGTATACAATGTACCCCAGCAGACAGAGGAAGGGCAGAAGCGCTGCCGTAAACATGTGCTCTACCATGCAGTCCCACGGATATTCCCTGCTGGGAGAGCATGCTTCATGGAAAAACATGCACATGATGCTCAGGAGAACCAATCCGGCAAGAAGAACAGCCTTTACTTTTCTGGATTCATAAAGAATCCAAAGCAAAACGACGCCGAAAGGCAGTAAATAACAGCCGATACTGCTGAATACGGTGGACAACATGGGGATGTGTGGAAAGAAATTCATGGCTTGGTTCAGAAAGGCTGTCCGGTTAACGCGTTAAAAAACACTGTGGTTGTGATAATAATTGGAAATAAAATAAATTCAAACATTCGTTTTCAAATAAGGAATAAAAAATCATATTCTTCTCATAAAAATCCATTCAGCACGATTCCCGAACTTGACAAGACAAATCCTTGAAAAAGATAATGATGCTTTCATGAAGCGCTCCCTTTTCATTCCGGCGGCCATCCTCCCTGCCCTCCTCTGCCTGGCCCAGTGCATCCGCAAACCCCTTCTTCCGGAATACACGCCCCTGTGCTCCGGAATGGTTCCCGGAGCACAAACCTCTCCCCGCGCCTTGCAGGCACAGGAAAGCAGAACCTATCGGGTAGGCCCGAAAGGCGGTGTGTATTACATCAATTCCCACTGTAAAAAGGTCTACATCAAATCCAGGCGGATTCAATAGAAGACCGCGTAAACCTGTCATCCCTTTCCAAAGGGGAAACAAATAATGCCTCACCCCCCTTCCTCTTTTACTTTTGGGCAAGCGCCACGTTTAAAAATCTCGCCAGACTTATTTTCTTCTTGCCAAAACGGAAGAGGGCGGGTAATGTCTGCCGCACCACAACATCAAATGGTGTCGGTAGTTCAATGGTAGAGCCCCAGATTGTGATTCTGGTTGTTGCGGGTTCGAGCCCCGTCCGACACCCCATCCCTTTCCTTCATGAAAAAGAGCACTTATGGTGCTCTTTTTTACTATCCAGCCTCCGTCACGCATGCGCAATCCAGAATTCGTCAAAGCCGCTTTTTCCGCCATTGCACCGCGCTATGTGGCCACCAACCATGTACTGAGCATGGGCGTGGACCTGCTGTGGCGGCAGCGTGTGGTCCAGCTCGTCTCCGAATGGAAGCCGGAACGCCTTCTGGACCTGGCGACGGGAACGGGCGACCTGGCTCTGGCCATCCTGCGAGCCATGCCGGAAATACGCCTGACGGGATCCGACTTCTGCCAGCCCATGCTGGATGTAGCCGCTGAACGGGGACTGGCGAATCTGGTTTGCGCGGACGCCATGAACCTGCCCTTCCCCTCCGCCTCCTATGATGCGGTCACCGTTGCCTTCGGCCTGCGGAACATGGCCAGCTATCCGGATGCCCTGAAGGAAATGAGGCGAATGCTACGTCCGGGGGGACATCTGCTCATTCTGGACTTCTCCCTGCCTGAAAACCTGCTGAAAGGCCCCTACCGGTTTTACCTGCACCATGTCCTTCCGGTCATTGCAGGCTGGATGACCGGCCACCGGGAAGCGTATGACTACCTGGCGGACAGCATTGAAGCGTTTCCCTGCGGAGAGGATATGAAAAACCTGCTCCGGGACTGCGGATACACCAATATCACGGCGGAACCTCTCAACGGAGGCATCGCCAGCATTTACACGGCCCAGAAATGAGTGCGGGAGACGCAAGAGAAGGCATCATCCGCGGCCGGGCTTCCCGTGCGCGGCTGGGCGGCAAACTGGCCGGACTGTCGCTGCCTCGCCAGATTGCCGTCATTGCCTTCTGGCCCTTCCTGGAACAGCTGCTGAGCTTCTTCGTCACTTCGTCGGACCTTTTCATCGCCACCAAAATCGGACTGAACGCCCAGGACACCATTGACATCTCCGACGGCATGGGAGCCGTCGTCTTCCTGATGTGGTTCGGCTTCGTCATTCAGGGATCCATCATGATGGGGGCCACGGCCATCGTCTCCCGCATGACGGGAGCCAGGGACTATCCCCAGGCGCAGCACGGGCTGCACCAGGCCGCCATGCTGGGGCTGCTGGCCGGCATCATCTCCTGCGGGCTGCTCTTCGCATGCAGCGGCTTCCTGGTCACGCACGTGCTGACCATGAATGAAGCCGCACGGGCCTATGCCCTGCAATACGTGTATGTAGCCGCGTTCGCGGCCCCCTTCAGCGGCGTGGTCTTTGCCATCAATGCCGCCCTCCGCGGTTCAGGAGACACACGGCTGCCCTTCTGGATCATGATGAGCGTGGGCATCCTGAACGTCATCTTCAGCGTTACCTTCGTCTTTGCGGACGCTCCCCTGGGCGGCTGGCGCATCGGAGGCATTGCGGCGGGAACGGTCTGCGGCTATGGCATCAGCATGGTCATGCTCCTCTTCATCATGCTGCGGCGCAGGAAAAAAATATTTGCGGGAAGGGAACATGAATCACTGGAAGAACTCGTCCGGGAACGGGGGGAACACTATGCGCCGCCCCTGTACCTCAGCTTCTCCCACCTGCGGCCGGACATGGGCATGCAAAAGCGCATCCTGAAAATCGGGCTTCCGCAGGCCGTGGAAGTCTTCGGCATGTGGGGCATCCAGATGTTCTGCCTCTCCATCATCAGTGAGCTACCCATCAAGGGGGTGCTGGGCGTCCACAACATCGCCGTCCGCATTGAATCGCTCAGCTTCCTGCCCGGCTTCGCCATCGGCATGGCGGCCTCCACGCTGGTAGGCCAGTACCTGGGCGCCCGGAACGCGCTCATGGCCCGCATCACCATCTGGAAATGCATGCGGTACGCCATCATCTTCATGACGGGGCTGGGAGTGCTCTTCTGCGCCTTCCCTTCCCTCTTCATGCAGATATTTTCCAACGGAAACATGACCCTCATTGACACGGGCATCCCCGTCCTGCGCACCATGCTGCTGGTGGAACCCTTCTTCGCCGCCTGCATCGTCATGAAAATGTCCCTGCGGGGCGCGGGAGACACGCGGAGGGTCATGTTCATCTCCTATGGCATCATGGGCTTCTTCCGCGTCGTCTGCACCTGGGTCTGGTTCAAGACGGCACCGGAAACCATGACCCTGTGGGGCATCTGGCTGCTCTTCGCCTTTGAAATGGCCGTCCAGTCCACCATCCTCTATAAGATCGTCAAGGGCCGGAGCTGGACGAAACTGCAGGTCTGACCTCCCAGCCCGCTTTCCCGGCCTCCTCCCCATCCAAAACGTGATGCCTGCATAAAAACTTTGCCCTTTCCCCCAAATTCTGCTATCGTTTTTTCACGTTGTTCTTCAACGGGCTCGTAGCTCAGCGGTTAGAGCAGGGGACTCATAATCCCTTGGTCGTAGGTTCGAACCCTACCGGGCCTACCAAAATAAAGCCTTGCAAGTTAACCACTTGCGAGGCTTTTTCTTTCTCTTCTCACTTCTCTCAAAAATCGTTAAAAGCGTGTAAAAACGCACCGAAACGTAAAAAAAGTTGCACCACTTTAGCACCACTATTTTTCATCCACTAAAGGAATCTTCCGGGAAAAAGAATCTCCTTTTGAAAGAATGTTTCACAGAAAAGAAATAGTGGTATAATCTGATTACACCACTACCCTGGAAAAACAAAACCTACTAGTCGATCACGAGAAGCAGGTAAATTTAGCATGTTTAATTAGAGTTTTTTAAGAAGAATAAGGTCCTAAAAAACGTATGCCATTGAAGTGGATCAAATGGGAAGGAGCATCTGCTACCCAAACTTCTGTTTCCCAGGCAATATCTCCTAAATAATGCCCCATGACCGCCCGATTAGGAAAGGCTGTTACATAAACCAACCCAGCAGTTGATGATGCGAACAAGCGAGCCAGTTCATCATGCCTTTTACCATCAACAGGACCATGGCTTGTTACTGATTCAACCAATAGGAGCCAATTATTTTGCGTAAAATGAAGGACAACGTCGGGCATTTTGCCATGAGTATTTATTTGCACACCCAGTTTTTCAAGCAGTTCAGAGTCAAAGTACCCCCATTTACTTCCCGTATCTCCGGCATAGATCAAAGTACTCCCCGGAGCAAATCGCGGGGCAAAGTCTTCGATAATTTTGCGAATTAATTCACTATGTTCCCCTGGACTAAGTGTTATTTGCTTACCAGGAGCTATAATCACTGGGATACAGTTTTGAAGCCTCTCCCTAGCATAACGAGCAGACAGGGTCTCCCTATTACTTAGATAATTTTTCAGCTCTTTCTGCCAAGCAGGCGTGTTTACTTTACGGAGAAGATGCAAAGTAGAAGGCTCAATTTGATAGACGGCTTTAGGGCTATTGACGGGACGGCAGGGATTATCTGGATTATAAAGAGCTATTCCTGCATCGCAGAATTGATGCATTGTTTGTCGCCGAAATGTTTCACGCGTATTGGGGGCATACTCCTTTCCATAATGCTTTCGTGACCAGTCCATTATAGGAGTAATACCCATAAGCGGATTTTCAGCATTATGCCAATCCTTATCAGGAGTCAAATTGAGCAGTGCCAACAAGCATAATGCTGAACGCTCGTTTTGTTGTGCCCGTGGCAGTCCCAACTCAACAAGTATCTGTTGTGCAGTTTCCAAATAGTGCAGAGCTCTAGTCATATAGTGAATTCCTTAATTTTTAAGTCTATGGCCATTTGAGAAAGATTTTCTTGTCTTATGGCCCAATTTCCCAATGCCATAAGAATTTCACGATTCGGATATTTCAGTTTGCGCAGATCAGTGGCATTCACCTGCGTATGACCGTTAAAACACCGGAAATATTTATCTACATCCGTAGAATTAAGGAAAACATATAATCCATAAGCTATTTCACGAGGGAGTCCTTGTTTGTTCTGATGAAACAGGTTAAGATGATTCTCAAACCCGAGGGAAGAAGCGTTTTTGAAAGAGCCAGGAGTAACTACACGAGCTATAATGCGGCGTTTTTCTTCTTTTGACGAAAAACGTTTAACAATACAGTAAAATCCGTTTGGATAAAGCCACTTTTCCGTAACAGCATTACGTTTAATGGCATTAGGCTTTTTACCTCCCAGCATAGGCCAAGTTACAGAATCATTACGGAAATGAAGCGGATAAAGCAACGGAACCGTACCTATTTCTGGCATACTGCGTAAGTGTTCTTTCATGCGAAAGTCCACAACGGGCCCAGTGGAAATTTTGATTCCCAAATCTTCTAATGAACAATTAATGACAGAGGAATGCTCAACACTTATAACATTGCGAGTTATAGGAATATGAATGAATTGTTCTGAATCTTCGGGAGATACAATCCGGTCAAAAGATTGTTCACACGAAGTCAGATCCTGGAAACTCCCATCAGTCGAAGTAGATATTGTTACTGGACCTTGCTTTCCATTTCGTTCAAGACGAATAATGATATTTTCTTGTAAAACCTTATCATCCTGGAAGGCCTTATTCCGGGATTCAAATAGATGTATATGCCGGATAGCTGTCTTTTGTAATATCAGTTCACGAAAAGAACGATAGTATGGTCCATTACAAAAACTTCTCGGAAGAATAGCTACGATCTGGCCTTGCGGTACTGCTTGTAGAATGGAGAGAGCCACAAATGCGGAATAGAGGTTAACTGTTTCTATACCGACTTTACGAAGAGCTAAACGATGCTCTGAATGGACGCTAATCTTTTTATAAGGGGGATTTAGAATGACATGCGTATATCTGCCTTTCTCCGTTAAACCCTTGACGGACTGTGTAATAAAATCTCCTTCAACAATGTGGGAATAAATTTGTTGATAGGAAGACAGATTTTGTTCCAAATGATTTCGGAGCTCCTTGTCAATTTCATAGGCAGTTATTTCCACATGCTGAAATCCGAATCCTCCTTCTTTCCATCGATCCAAGAACGCGCAGGATAATGCACCGATTCCGGCACCGGCATCCAACAAACGGCACGATGAAAGATTACTGATAGGAAACATCTCAGCCATGAACCGTGCAATTCTAGAAGGGGTCATATATTGCCCAAGCTCAGATTTTTGAGTCCGTTCAATATTTGAAGATATCTTACGGCGAATATGGTCAGCGAATTCGAGTTGTTGATGCATTAATACTATCTCCAATCAGGCGACAACATCATAGGCTATCAGAAAGAAATCAACAATTACAAAATCAGTTTTATAATGTGGGACACGCGGTCTCTTGCCCCTTTCAGTGCACGCTGCATAAGAGACTCTCCAAAATTATCCTGTTTACACTGTGTACTGTTACTCAACTCAAATAAATTCAATATATTAAATAATACAGGGTAAAAAATGCGCACCCTGTCTTACCCTGTATCCCATCACACAGTGGTTTGTGTTATCATCACAAAACAAAATTATTAAGAATATTTTCGCCCTCTGTTCTACCCTGTCACGGAACGGACAATGGTGTACACGTTCCTTCGTCCCCCCCCTTCCTTTCGTACCTGCACCCGCTCCGGACACATCTCCGCCAGTTTGGACAACTTTCCTCCCAGTTTAGCCGCGTTCCTGGCCAGAAGATTAAATTCCCTCATTTTATCAGCAGGAAGATTAGCTCTTATGCGATCATAAATATTCGTGGCGGTGGCGTCCTTCCTGTAAATCTCTTCGGCATCTTCTGGAGTTCCACGGCGTGCGGCTTGGTCGATCAGTTCCAGCAACTGCATTTCCGGGCTGATGCCCAGCACGGCGGAGGCTAGCGTCCTGTTCATGTACGCCTTGCACCGGTGGCGTCCCGTAGGTTCCTGCAAACGCTCCGGCACCTGGTAATGGTCAATGAACCACGCCAAAGCGGGCAACTCCCTTGCCAGTATCTCATCTACGGTATCTTTTTCATCCTCCGTCCCATTTGGTGGCGTCTCATGGTAACGCCCCGCCAGAAAACCGCATATCTTGTCCGTATCACCTCCCACCATCGGGAAAGCCGTCAGGCTCTCCGGGTCCGTGTTCAGCAACTGCACCACCGCCCAGGGCAACATCATCGGGAAGGCATCCTTCCCTTTGCCCTCAATGGAAACCGCCCCGGCATACAGGACATTCTTGCTCCGGCTCATGACGTTCCAACGCTCCGCCTCCTTCACATTCTTCATGGTATCATCCAGCAGAATCACCGGGTAATGTTCCATACCGCCATTAAATCCTTCACTTCCCGGTTTTGTAAAATACTTTTCTCCAGGAAACATGCCTTCTTCCGGTGTGGCCAGAAGGGGGGCAACCAGTTTCTTCACCAACCATGTTTTACCTAGATCCTTTTCTCCAGCCATGACCAGATGCTGAACCCTGGTGCGAGCCATGCGCCTTTTCAAGCATGCCTGAATACGCTGCCTTGCCCCCTGCATCCAGGCTATAAAGGAAGGAAATTGATCAGGATCCGCCGGGTCATCCAACAAACCGCGCAAAAAGGCCAGGGCCGTCGAGCAATCCCCCTTCTTCCCTTCTACCCATGGAGCGGAAGCCTGTACTACAAACCGGACGCCGTCCTTCTCATAAAACCCATAGAGGTACCCTGCCAGGAAGCGGAAAGATTGCTCTACGTAATGATTCCTTTCCACAGCGCAAAGGAAGGCATCCTTTTTCCGTGGATCCAACCCTCGGTGTACCGCATGGGATAAGACGCTATCCCTTCTCAACGGTATGAATCCGCTCCCTGTATCCATCAGGTAAGGAAAGCTGCTGGTTTGGTAATAAAACCCTTCCGCGATAGCCTCCGGACTGGCGGTGTTCCACGTCTTCGGTTTTTCTGTGGAGGCTTCATCTATGATTGCACGTTCCTTTTCCATGACCTCCGCTCCTCGGTAAAGAGCGTCAATAGCTTCATTTCCCGGTTGACTCGGCTTTCCTGGCTCTGGGCTGTAACTCTCGCTCATGCTGTGACACCCTTTCATTCAAATGAGTGCATCGATTCAAAGATACTTTTATACAAGGTGTGTTCCCCATCATGTAAAAGCATATTCCGGGCATCCTTATAAGGGGGCATCCAGTCCCGGATGACACACCCAGCGGCGGTTAGCCGTTCCCGTAGCTTGAAGGCGGCCTCGCGTCCGGCCCTGTCTGCGTCTAGGGCGAGTATCACGTTCTTCCCTGCAAGCAAGGTGTCCCAGCCGGCTTTCATCCCGCCTGCCCCAGGGATGGCCACCACGGCGGGAATCATGGCTTCCAGACTCCCGCGCCGGTCTTCATAGGGGCGTCGTGTATCTGGGTCCACATCTTGCTGGTAGGATTCCCTAAAACCTTCAAGGGCCTGCCCTATGGCCAGACAGTCGCTCTCCCCCTCCGTGACGATGACAAACCGCTTGCCATACGCGGAATGAATGCCCCATGGCGCGCCAGCCTTTCCAATGGACCACATGAAGCGGATGCCGTGCGGGTTACCTTCAGTGGAGTTCATCGTCCCATGGGATTTCCATTGCCCGGTCTCAAGCTTCAAACAGAGGTTGGGGTGGTTGTCTCTTCTTCGTAGTTTCATGCCCGTGTAACGGGTGTTTCCGGCTTCGTCGTTGGCTTGGTATAGATATACAAGGCGGCGGTCTTCCGTTGCCCCTAAAAGCCCCCGACCCAGGGTCCGGTCCGTGTGAACAAGCATCATCAGGGGAGAAAGGCCCAGTTCAGCGGCCAGTTCCCCGGCAAGGCGTTCGTCTAAGACAAGGCGTTCCCGACACGCATCAAGTTCGGCTTCGTCCGGCGCGGAGACGAAACAGGAAGTTTCCCCCGGAGGAGCGACAGCCATGAATGGAGTCGGGCGGGGCCTGCCGGACCTTCTACGGGCAGGAATGGGTGTTCCGTCATCATCAGGTAGCCTCACTCCTAAAATCTCGCAAACGCCCCGCAGAATTCCGGGAAAGTCCCGTTGCGTGTCCTGGGCGTTCATTCCGGCGTGAAGGTCGAACAGATCCCCGCCCCGGTCACAGGCCCAGCATTTGAACCGGCCTTCCCCTTGGTATTCCGTGACTTGCAATTTGAATCTCGTATGCGTCCCGAACGGACACGGATAAATCATAACTCCCCTGTGCCGCTGGGGCGGGCCCAGCACGCGGCGGCAATACTCGTTCAGGGCGTCCGGCGTTTTGAGGTCGGAGAGTTCAAATTTCATGGGAGATTGAGCTTGTATTCCCCTGCATGTCGTAAACAATGGCCGCAAGGATTGTTCGATACCCGCTAAGGTCAGCATTCCCGAGCCGTCCCCATGTTGGCGCATGAGGGGCGGCCATTCCTTTCTTCCTTCTCATTTCTTCATCTCCCTCTGTGTGTTGAGCCACATCATCACCTCTTCCACACGAAACCGCTTCATCCCTCCGCGCTTCCCGTCTCCCAGGCGAATATGCGGCAGCCCTTTTCTGGTAAGAGCATCTAGTATTCCCAGGCTGATGCCCAGATAATCAGCCATTTCCCGGCGGTTCAATACAGGTTTTCCTGTATATGTTTGTTTATTCATCTTTATTCAGTTATGTTAATTGTTGAGTACCCTCGTGAGAGCAACGCCTATGATGCGCGTTCCTGCCGCGGGAAATCCATATATAATTTCCTACATTGAGAAAAACGCTCACCGGCAAGTGGGCACTTCTTCCAATTATACACACTTTTCCGTTTCCGCTAGTGGGTTTAGGTTTATGTAGGTTAACCTACATTAGCAGCATTAAACTCACCTTAAAAATATCCCAAACACACCTTTTTCTTGAGTGACAACCAAAATACTCTTTCTCTCCAATAAATTTTCATAACAATCTCTATGTGAAATATTAATAAAAACACACCTTCATGTCTCGCCTGTGACACAACAGACAAAAAATCTGAAACTACTCTTCATAGTTCGTCCTTGCCGGGAACGAACACTTCCCCCGGCGGCAATAATTCATCCACCTTCCGTTTATACGCTTCCAGCAAAAACGCTAACCTCCGCACCTGCTCATCAGGTTCCATGGGACCAGGCATTTCAATTTTGCAAAGACTTATTTCCCTATGGGCAATGAGACCTTCCACCAATTCCAGCAGTTCCGCTTTCCTCATGCACCTGACAGTAGAAACAGACCTTTTCCAGCCAAGAGCCTTCCGCCACTTGTACCCACAGCGGATGAGTTCAACAACCCTTTTAGACATTGTTTCTCCTACCATTTCCGGCGTAGCTTTCAAAACGTCCTCCGGTCTATTTATTTGTATGGTTACACTTTCTTCCCTTGGAATCATATCCATCTTTCCACCTCCTTCCTGAAAAAGTACTTCACACCTCCTCCAAAGATATCCTGACTATACAAGGCCTTAGGTTTCGATGTTGAACCGAGCCAAAAAAGTCCGATTTCCGTCAGGCTACCCAGTGTTGCCCTGATGACTTGTCTATCTTTTGTTAGCAGTAAGATAGTAGCATTCATTTCTGTTCCTCCTTTTCCTCTCTTGGGCAATTGCAATTAGCCCGCAGAATGGCAAGAGCAACTTCTTCCGGAGTAAGTCTGCGTTTCGCCGCTTCCTCTTCCACTTTGGCAATGGTCTCTACGGGAAGTTTTAAGGTAATTTGATGTTGTGTTGTACTCATGCTCAAAAATATTACAACAACATGATATTTATACAACAATAAAATTACAACAGCATGCTAATATCTATGTATTGAATTGCAATATTGTGACATTAATGGTATATTTTACATATGCAGAAAACAGACGTGAAAGTATGGCTTAAAGCGATCGGTAAAAATAGACAATGGATAGCAGAGCAATGCGGCGTAACCAAACGCGGTGTTGACGCTTGGCTTTCTTCTTCACGCTCCATTCCTCGCCCCGCAGAAAGGATTATCGAACGCCTTATGTCTCAATATCCCGTTACAGCTAGTACTCAGGAAACACCTTCCAGCGGGGCAGATAATGCAATTACGCTTACAGTAGATGACGCCACCTTTGACACCTGGAACCAAGCGGCCACGGCAGAGGGAAAACTTCTCCGTCAGTGGTGCGTGGATGTCATCAATGAAAGCTTGGAATAGACCTGCGAATGTGGACAGAAGTATACGAAAGGCTATCGAACTAAAAATGCATAATCGTATTGAAAGATTCTCCTTTTGCTAAAGCGATCCTATTAATCCTCCCTCCGGTAATTGGCTCATCGAAAGCTCCCCGAATATGGGGAGGTGTTTTTTATGCAAATCTCTATGCAATACGCCTTCATAAAGGCCTTATTGGCTAACTTTGATGAGAAGGGTTCCCTCCCATCCATAACGGTAAACTCGCTTGAACTCACTATTTTCCTCGGCTTGTAAAGAAATTTGAAAGGGTAATGCAAGAGTACTTCCTAGAATAAACATCAAATATCCCACCAATTTATTATATTCATTATAAATATATTTTGGCAGTATACAGATATCACGGAAGTAGAATTCAACAAGCTATTATACGTAAGCGCATAGTGATGATAACACTTAGCCCAGTAATCCTGAACCTTAACAAAACTTGCCATGGCTTTTCTCCTTCTCCCTCCTTTCAACCCTTAGCAGTTTTCAGCAACACACCTCTAAACATTCGTCATTCTTGGACAAACTGGACAGGGTAACACAGGGCAAAATTAGGCTGCTTTCTTTTTTTCCTGTTGTCTTCTATTATTTACAATTAGTTTATTATAGAATCGATACAGGGTAAACAGGGTAAAAATGGAAAAGTTCTACATGGACGCATGCACATACCTGTCCAAAAGGTCAACTCCTGACTGCAAGGAATCAAAGAGCAAGACGTTTCATGACTTCCGGGGACGCCCACGGGGAAGCTTCGGAGGAGGATTGAAGGGTTCCATTGTTTCCAGCTTCAGAACAAATCGGCCTTTTGCAGGCATCCCAAGACGATAGATTATAGCCTCAATGATGCGGTTTCTCCAACCATAGGGCGGTTTCACCTGAACACCTTTAATGCCTTTCCTGGGCATCAGACGCCACAAAAGCCGATCTCCTACTGAATCCCTTAAAGCGGAGTAGCCTTCAATCTCTTTCAGTTCCCGGCTCAACTGCTCATGGATAGAAATCCGCAGTATGTATTGCCTTAACTCTGATGGTGTAGGTAATCTCTTATACTCTCGTAAATAGTTACAAACTTGATGGCGCGCTTCACCGGCTTTTCCTTCCATGCTTAGTTGAACCAAAATAGAATCCACCTTTTGTTTGAACATCACTTCCCCGGATCCCGGATTCTTCACATCCCAGGCAATTACATAAACAGAAGGAACCCAGATAAACCTTGCCCAAGGGGAAGAGTTCCATTCTGAATAAGTTTCGTCTTGTTTTAAGTACAATCTTCCTGCGGCAATCCACCGGTTCCCCCCTTGGCGGTGGCATTCCAGCACATAACGCAATTCCTTTCCCCACGGAAACGGCTTAGGCTTTGTCATTCTCCTCCTTTTCCGGATAAACCTTGAACCACGCCTCTGCCTCATCTTTACGCCGGGCCTGTCTGTAGTGCTTCTCCATGACGGCAACGGAATTGCCCAGCCATGCCGCCACCCTCGGGTAATCCTCATACAAGGCGCAGGCATAGGAAGCGAAGGAATGCCGTAAGGCATCATGTTTCCACTCCACCCCGGCCTCTTTTAAAGCGTCAATGGTACGCCTCTGTGTCCATTCCCGGCGTTGTGGCGTATCTCCCGGCACAATGTGCCCGACAGAAGGTATTCCCGCCTTTAAGGCCCATTCCAGCCATTGCTTACAGACATCCGGCAACGGCACAAATCGTGCACGTCCCGTCTTGGACTTACCATGATGAACCTTCACCAGATTTCCCTTCATGTCTATATCCTCCCAAGACAGGCGGGAAAGTTCCCGTGGACGGATTCCGCAAAACGCTCCCAAGACTAGCCAGGGCACGGCATCAGTCCTTAGCCGTTGCGTTGCTGCAAGGATACTCCGCAGTTCCACTGGGCTGTAAACCTCCCGCAGCGGCTCATCCTCCTGAATATCCGGCAATAGGTCTGAGGGATTTCGGGCAATAACCCCCCGCTTCACCAACCAATTAAGAAAAACATTCAAATGCCGTCTATACCGGGCAATCGTAGTCTTGGAAGGATAACCGCCATTCCTCCCCACAATGGAGTCATGCAAGCGTTCTTCTATTTTCCTCAATGCCATATCATCATCAAAAATAGAAACTCGGGCATTCTGTTCCAATAAAGCAATCATGGCCTCAATCTCCCTTAGCTCGCGGGCAACATTCTCCATGGCTCTTTCACTATTACGCCCCCTGGCTTCTTTTTCTTTGTGGGAGGCAAATTTCAGAAACATTTCTCTAATAGTGGGGCGGACCTCATCCTGCTTTTCCTCCCAAGAAATCACATGATGAATAGCCTTGTCCAGGGTCAGGGAATCCTTGCCCGCCATTAAGCGTGCTTGCCTATGTGCACGCCAAGCAACAATGGCGGCACGTTCCGTAGGGGTAAGTTGAAAGCTTTTTCCTTCCTCCTCTACCAGGGAGACAATTTCCTCATACCTCTGTACGGCCGCCATGCGTGAAGAAAAGGTTTCCATCTTCTTTCCCCCGGAAAGAGTATTCACGATACGCCAACGCATTGGCTCTCCCTGTCCCTTGGAGTAGGAGCCAATGCGAATGCCTCTGATCCGTTTTTCCGGCTTGCATCCCCCGTCATTCCAAATACTCTTTTCTCTGCTCATGCGTTCCCAAGCGTTCCTGTTTGTTGATATGAATTGTTGCTCTTTTCTCCTTCGAATAGCAAGAGAAAATTGCACCATTTTAGCACCACCAAATTTTAAATCACTGTAAATCAAATATAAACAAGGGCCTCATAATCCCTTGGTCGTAGGTTCGAACCCTACCGGGCCTACCAAAACAAATCCATGCAAGCTTTTAACTTGCATGGATTTTCCTTTTCCAGACCAGACTGTCTGAAAACCACCGGGAGCAGGCCCCTCCTGAAAGAAGGAGAAGGCCTCGCCGGCACAAACGGGACACCGGGCCGTCAGAACTGGTAACGGTAACCCAGATTGATTCCCCAGGGCATGGTGTATTTTTTGCCGAAGGCGGCGTCATAGCTGAAGTGAAGCTGGTTGCGCGCATCCATCTGCCAGATGACGCCGGCCCCGCACCGGAAGACGGAGCCGTCCATGTTGGGCCGCCATTGGCCGTCCCCGGTGTTGATGCGGCCCCCGCTGCTGGTCTGCTGGATGCCCTCCGCCGTCACGTACGGCTGCAAGACACCGTGTTCCCCAACGCTGAAGGTGCGGCCCAGGTTGACTCCGTAGCGGAAGTTCAATACATCCGTGCTGCTCAGGCTGGTCTGGAAGGGATTGGCCCCCGTGGTGCAGTAGCCGGCCCCTTCTCCGTGGAAGTAATTGAGCTGGAGCTGCGGTTCAATGAACCAGTCATTCTTGAACCTGAACATTTTACCCACTTCTATGGAGGAGCCTGCCGCCCACTGGGTGTAGTCCCCGCTGGTACGGTTGAAGCTTTCATCGTAAGCCCTGAAGTCATGATACAGGTGCTGCGCCTTGACTACCAGGTCCACGTAGTAACCGTGCCGGTTGATCCAGGTGCCGTAACCGCCGAAATAGAAGCTGTCCGTATCTCCCTTCGCTCCCGGCGCCCGGAAGTCCTTGCGCGCACCCCCGTACCCGGCAAAGAGCCCGGTGTACAGGCGGTTGTGCGGATCAAGCTGCCAGCCCCGGTCCACCCCGATGTCGGAACCGTAGACGTAGTCGCGGTAACTGGAACCGGTGGCTCCGGAACCGACGTTGTACCGGCTGCCGTAGCTGCGTATCCAGAAGTTGTCCACCCAACTGCCGCTCAGGGGGCCGTTCATGCGCAGGTCCCCCATTCTCCGGGTCAGCGTATCCGTCTGGGTAAACCAGAGCAGGCTGATGTCCGAGATGCCCAGGATGCTTTTGCCGGTGTCGTTGACATCGCCGGACGGATCCTTGGAATAGTCATAGACCAGGAACCAGTCTTCCTTGTGATTGCCTTCCGCGTCCCCGGCCTGGACCACCGCCTTTCTCATGCGCACGTCCGTGCTCCCGTGGAAGGAGGCTTCTCCGTCCGCGGTCCCGGTGTTTGTTCCGTCCACGTCCACCAGCTTCAGGGAGAAGGTCCGGGCATCCGTCAGGTCGGTCAGAGCGTCGCGCTTGATGATGATATGGTAGGAACCGGAAACGGAACCGCCCACCTTGATCATGTCCGTTTTCATGGACGCCAGGCTGACGTTCATCCGGAAGGAGCCGGAAATGTCGCCGTCGTTGTCCATGTTTCCGGTAATGGTCAGCGTCTTGAAGCCGTCGCCGTCCATGAAGTCGATGACGCCGCTGTTCCGCAGATTCGTCAGGGTGGAATCCGCCGTCATGTTCCAGGTGCTGGTGCCGTCCACGGCCAGGGAGGCCGGGTCAATCATGCCCGTCAGGGCAGTGCCGTCCGCCAAGCGCATGCTCACCGCGGATTCCGGGGCGGCATGCACGTCGCCCCGCACGTCCTTCACGTTGCTGAAAACGGCATTCAAGGAGCCGCTGCCCCTGGCGTCCAGCAGGAGCTGGCCGTCACGGCCCACCGTGTAACCGGTCATGTTCCTGACATGGAGTTCTCCCGTGGCTTCCTCCGCAGAGAAAAGGGTTTCACCGCTGCTGCCGATGTTTCCGCCGTCAATGTTGACGCGGGAATCCCCCTTGATCGTGACGAGCGGCTTGTTGGCGTGGGCGGAAGCGCCGTTCATGGTCAGCACGCCTTCTTCCACCGTGGTGCCCTGCTCATGCAGAATGCGGCCGCCCTGGAGGGTTAATTCCCCGGCGCCCGTTTTCACCATGGTTCCGGCCCCCAGCAGGTCTCCGCGGTAGGTGCTGTCCGCATCCGCCGCATTGCGGAGCCGAAGGGTGCCTTCACCGTTGAAGAGCACCTGTCCGCCGCCCGTCAGGCTGTTGACGTTCTGGTTGGTGCCGTTCATATCGAACGTCGATCCGTGCCCCAGGACAAGCTGCCTGCTTTCCCCGATGATGTGGTCCGTGGCGGTTTCCGCCCGCAGCGTGGTTCCGTCCGTGACGGTGGTGATTCCGGTGAAGGTATTGCCGCTGTGGGAAAGGGAGACCACCTTGTTATTGTTTCCGGATGCGTGAACGGTCAAATGCCCTGTTCCGGCAATGTGCGCGGAGAGGTCAGCCGCCGCGCCTGTGGCATCTTCATTGTCCAGCACCAGCGTTTTGCCGTCCTGGATGTCCACCTGCGTCAGAATGTACCCCACATACAGGCCGTCCCGTTCCGCACCCAGGCTGATGCCGTAGTTGTAATGCCCCGTCGCGACAGCTTCGCCGCCATGTCGCACGGAAACCATCTGTTCGGTGGCGTCCATCGGCATGACGGCGCCGGAATCGCTGTCCACAACTTCCAAGGAAGCGGAGCCCCCCTGCGCGTGCCCTGCGGCGGTTTCCACCAGCTTGACGGGAGCCAGCTCCCTTCCGTCCGGGTCAAAGGCCATGGAGGGGTCTTCATGGGTCAGCAGGTTGGCCGTCGTGGAGACGGTCGTGTCAATGCCGGTCAGCAGGCACGCGTCCACCTTCACCGTTCCGCCCGCCACCGTCAGCGTGCCGTTGGAGGCCACCAGGGAAACATGGTCCGCGGAAAGCCCCGGATGTCCCCCCGTGTGCTGAACGCAGGAGAAGTCCAGCTCGCCCCCGCGGAGCGCCAGCCCTCCCAGG
This sequence comes from Akkermansia sp., assembly GCF_020860705.1. GTDB lineage: Bacteria > Verrucomicrobiota > Verrucomicrobiia > Verrucomicrobiales > Akkermansiaceae > Akkermansia. Next base: position 41,265 of record NZ_JAJBTT010000051.1, on the reverse strand, counting down.
GCATTTTGGCCCCTCCCCTGCCCCACGACGGCGTGGCTGCCATCCGCCAGTTCCAGTGTGGCTCCGGCAAGAGCCCGCACATTGCTGCTGTCCTGCCCGTCCAGCTTGAACGTGGCCGTCCCCATCGTGACGGTTCCTGTAAAGTTCCGGCCCGTATCGGCGGCATGGGATTCCCCGAAGACGAATTCCTCCGTTTCAGAGGAAAGATTGACCGCCAGATTCCCGGAACCCGCCAAGGCATTATGCCAGAGGTAAACGTTCCCTTCCGCCGGAACGGCGCTGTGAAGGGTCAGGGTGCCGTTCAGCACTACACCCGCACTGGCGCCCAGATTGGCTGCCCGGGTGATGGAAACGGCAGCTCCCGCCTCCACGTTCCACAAGGCTCCGTTTTCCCCGTCAAACTCCGAATTGTCCCCGGAAAGGAGCACGTCCGCTCCGGAGAACACGTTTACCCTGCCGGTTCCGCTGATATCTCCGGAAAGGATGAGGGAAGAGCCCGCCACGTTTACCGTTCCGCCATTGGCAATCCGGTTGACGAATTCTCCCGCAGCCTTTTCCCCCAGCGTCAGGACGCCGGAGGCCGTTTCCACGGAGATCTGCCCGGTTCCCGCTCCCAGGACGTGTTCCAGCCTGATTTCTCCGGCTTCTATGGAAGTAGAGCCCGTGCGATTGTTTTCCATATTCAGGACCACTGTGCCCTCTCCCTTCTTGACGAGTTCCCCCGCGTCCGTACCGTTGTCAGTCAACCGGTTGGAAAGGTTCCATTCCGCGCCTTTTGTGGCGTCCAGTTCCAAAACGCCGCCAATGCTGACGGCGGCCTGTCCCAGCGTGCCGGAGCCGGCAGCCGTGAGGCGGGAGGACACGTCAATCGTGAATGACGAACCGGTCCCCAGCCGCGAATTGTCTCCGGACAGCGTCCATTCCGAATTCGTCAGGCGGATGGCCGCACGTTCTCCCTGAAGCGTTCCGCTCTGGGTGCCGCGGCTGTTGACCAGGTTCAGGACGCCGCCGGGTTCGGACCCGAAGGTGACCGTATTGGATAGATCGCCGGAGGCGGCAGCCGTGATGGACAGTTCCCCATCCAGACGGATGGCGCCTGTTCCCAATCCCTTGAAGTCCGTCAGCCGGGCCGCATTCCCCGCCTGAATGTCCACGGCGGCATTCAACTGGCCGTTGGCTCCCCGGACAACCGTCGTCGTTCCGTCGCCGCCCAGGGTGATGCGCCCCTGGCCTGCCAAAACGCTCTCCCCTTCCAGGGAACCCCCGCCCAGCAGGGAGAGATCCCCTCCGGTCGTCCCACCCAGGTGCAGGAAACTTCCGTTGGCGACGGTCATTTCCCCGGCGATAGCCAGGGTGCCTCCTTCCAGCAGAATACTGCTGCCGTGGTCCACGGTTGCCGTTCCGCCCAGCGTGGCCTGGCCGCCTTGAAGGTTCATCAGAGCGTCATTGTCCAGCACAGCGGCTCCCGTGAGAACGAGCCTGCCGGAAGCATTTCCCAGGTCCACCGTACTGCCGGAGAGGGCGGCTGAGCCGCGCACTTCCAGTTGTCCCCCGTTTATCAGGAGTTCCGCTCCGGCTCCGGTCATGGTCAGGCCGCCGATGAAATGGCGGTCCCCGGTCTGGGTCTTGCCGTTCATGTCCACCTTCGTTCCGGCGGCCAGTTCCAGCTCACTGGTATTGCCAAAGGCGTTGTTGGCGCCGTAGGTGACTTTTCCCCTGCTCACCAGGGTTTTGCCCGTGTAGTTATTGGCGGCGTTGGCGATGATGATGCCGTGTTCCCCGTCGTCAAAGGCGTGGAATTCAAAGCCTCCTCCCACGGAAGGCGCTCCGGCTTCCTCTCCCCTGGCCGTGCTGGTGAGCTGGGCGCCCATCACGTTGCTGCTTTCCGCGGTGTTGGCCAGCTGGTAGAGCGTGCCGGCCGTGTAGGAATTGATGCGGCTCAGGCCGTAGCCCAGATAGATGCCGTTTTCTCCGGAATCCGGGGTGGCGTCCGTCTTCACCGTCATGATGTAGTCATAGACGGCCTCGGCCACTTCCCGTCTGCCGGAGTCAGTCAGCTGCACGTACTGCCTGATGCCCGGATTCCCGGTGACGCTGCCATCCTCATTGGTGAAGGAAAGCTGGGCGCCATGGACGGGCAAAGCCGTGCCTTCCGCCCGCACCACCTGCTGCTGGTAGGCCGCCGCGTCATGGTTGTCGTCAAAGAGGGTGCCTTTGGCATCCGTCACATGGATGGACTGGGGAATGCGCATGGCGACCGTTCCGCCGCCGTCCACATTCAGGTCGTCCACGGTCAGCATGCCTGCCGGGACTCCTTTGGCGTCGGTGCCCACCTTGAGAACGCCTCCGTCCATGGTCAATCCGCCTATCCTGTAATTGCCATCAATGACGGTGGAGCCCCGGCCCGAACCGGAAGTAGAAAGCTCCAGCGTTCCGTGCTGAAGAACGCCCTGGCCGGAAGCATCCGCTGTGGAAAAGGCATACGTTCCGTTCTTCATGTCCAGGGTTCCTGTAAAAGAATTCCCCTCCGGTCCCCGGTCCGTGTCAAAGGAGAACCGGCTGTCCTGCGTACCCAGCACGGCATGGAGAATGCCGTTGCCGTACAGCTTGTTGGCAAACAACAGATCCTCGTCTTCCGCATTCGTTCCGGAGAGGGTTAATTCCCCGCCGTTCAGGAAAATGGAACTGCCCGTGCCGAGATTGTTGAGAACGTGGTCCGGAGAAGCGGCGTTCCGCAGCGTTCCGGAAGCAAGGGCTCCGCCCGTAATTTCCCAGGTGCCCGCAAACGCGCTGTTGTCCGCGTCCAGCGTCACCCCGCGTCCGCTGACCAGAACCGTTTCCGCTGCGGTCCCCGCCAGGCGGTTGAAAAAGGTTTTGTCAGAGAAGGCCAATTCCAGCAGGCTTCCGTCCGCCAGGGTCACCAGTCCGGTGCCCAGGCCGCGGTCCCCTCCCTCCCCAAGCACCACGCGGGTGCCGGAAGCGCGGCGCAAGGCCCCGCCGCCTGTGATGGCGGTACCGCCCGCATACGTATTCTGGCTGTGGATATTCAGCGTGCCTCCTCCGGTAACGGCCAGAATTCCCTGGCCGCTGATGGTTCCGCCCGCCGTAACGGCGCAACCGTTCGTATCCAGAATGCCCCGCTCCTGTCCCAGAGAAATGGCATTGGACCACTGGAGGTCGTTCAGCGCGCGGATGGTGCCGGAACGGCCTTCCATGCTGATCAGGGCGTTCCCGGCGGAGGCGCTCTGCCCCAGCTCCAGAACGGCCCCGTCCTGCAGGTTGACCTGCCGGAAGAAATGATTGCTGCCCAGCAGCGCCAGCGTTCCGTCCGCAACGGAAACGGTTCCCGCGAACGTGTGGTCACGTCCCGAGACGAGCCTTCCCGTTCCCAGCTTTTCCCACGTTCCGGCAGCGGACCCGGCCACCATGTTGTCCAGGGTTCCGTCCGCATTGATTTGCAGCAGTCCTTCCACGGCAATGGAGCCGGCGGAATCCCCCTTGCCCAGAGCATTTGCATGGGTCAGCAGGAGGGTGGCGTCCCGGCCCACCTCCGTCTCAGCCTGTACGGAATCATTGGCCCCGGAAATGGTCAGCATGCCCAGGTTCAAATGAAGCGATCCGGCGCCGGCAAGCGCACCGTCTCCGGAGATGGTGCCGCCCCCGGCGACGGACGGCGCTCCGTCCTCCGTATTCGCGCCGATGGTCAGAACGCCTTCCCCGCCGTTTCCGGTTCCCAGAAAAATGCCGCCCCCGTGGCCGACGCTGACGCCTCCCGTGTAAGCCGCATGGCCGTTCAGGTCAAGCACGGCATTTTCGGAATCCGCGATGAGCAGGGAAGTATGGCGTCCAGCTCCTCCCAGGGCGGAATCGCTGCCCAGGACCAGCCTGGTGCCGTCCTCAATCGTCGTCGTTCCCGTATAGCTGTTGGTTCCGCTCAACAGGATGCCGCGGTCTCCGGCAGCGTCCCTGAAGCTGACATGGCCGGAACCTGTCCTGTTCTCCAGAGCGGGGTCATTCCCGTCCGCCAGCAGGGATTCCAGGGTATAGTCTCCCAGCGCGACGTCCAGTTCACGGGAAATGTCATCCGTATCCAGCACAACCGAAAGGGTGCTCCCGTTGTAAATTTCCACCCGGGAAAGCTCCCGGTAGGCCACCAGGCGCGTTCCGTCCTCCGTGCCTGCCGACCATGAAGTAACGCCGCGGGCAACTTCCGCGCCGCCCTGCACAATCCCCTGCCGCACTGCCTGAAGTTCTGCCTGGGATTTCCCGCCCAGACGCACGCCGGACAGGGTCCACAGATCGCCTCCGGTGACAGCGGTTCCGCTTTCCGCAAGCAGCACCGTTCCCGTTCCGTCAAAGAAGGACAGCCTCCCTCCGTCGTAAACGGCATGTTCACTGAGATTCAGGTTAAAATCCGTATTCTCCGTCAGGGTGATGGAACCGGCCTTCAACCAGGCGGCAGCCTCGTTGTCCGTATCCAGGGCCCAGTTCATTTCCCCGCCGGAAAAATTCACCGTTCCCTGCACCGTTCTGGCGCGCAGGACCGGCTCCTCCTGAGCTACGGCTTGCAGGGAGCCCACGCTACCGGCGGCCGTCTTCAGATGGGAGACGCTGTCCCCGTTCATGAACAGTTCCGTTTGTTCGTCAATCACGTAGGCCGTATTCCGCATTTCCACGGTTCCGGTGAAATCTTTTCCAAGGTCTGCGGCACGGCTGCCGAAGGAGAATTGCAGCGGGCCACCGTTTTCCTTCCGGCGGTTTTCCGAAAGATCAATGACCAGGGTGCCTTCTCCCAGGATATCGTTCACAAGAGTATAGGGAGCGTCCTGGCTGCCGATGTGGAAGACCGCGCCCCCGTTGATGAGAACGGAACCGTTCAGCGCCCCCTCTCCGGTAATTTTAAGAGTGCCGTTTTCCACGACACTGCCGCCGGTATATCCCTGTGCGCCAGTCACCAGTAACGTTCCGTCTCCCCTCTGGATGAGCCTGCCTTCCCCTTCCACCGTTCCCTGGTAATGGATATCGTCACTGCGGTGGAAGGCAAGGGCCGCTCCTGAAGCCACGGTGAGGGAAAGGGAGGGATCGGCCATGGAGAGGATGGAACCGGTCCGGCCTCCATCCCCCAGCTGCAGGGTCCCTCCCTGAACGGAAGTTGCGCCGCGGTAGGTATTCTCTCCGGTAAGCACCAGCGTGCCTGCTCCCGTTTTTTCAACATCGCCGCCGATGATGATTCCCTGCTGGACGGCCGTCTTTCCTTCGTCCACGTTCAGCAGGCCGCTGCCGTTGATGGAGACGGCATTCCCCAGCACAATGCCCTGGCCGTAATCCAGAACAGTGCCATCGTTCATCGTCAGGACTCCGTCTCCCAGGGCTTGGTCGTGGGCCACGGTGAGCGTGCCGCCCTCCAGGATGCTCCCGCCCGTAAAGGCGCTGCTCCCGGACAGGACAAGCTGGCCCGTTCCCCGCTTGACGAGAATTCCCCGCCCGCTGACGCTTCCGGCATAATCCATGCGGTCGCTGTGGTTGAACACGAACTGCGTTCCTGCCGCCAGGCTGGCATCGGCAGAGAAACCGGCTCCTGCCCCGCCGTTGCCCAGCTGCAGAACGCCTTCCCTCACCTCCGCCCCTCCGGTAAAGCTGTTCCGGCCGGTCAGAATCAGGGAGCCACCTCCGGTCTTGACCAGCATGCCCTCTCCGGACATGGCGCCGGCCAGCACGGCATCCGTGGCGGAAGAACCGCTGTCCGCCGTCTGGACAGTCAATGCCGTTCCGGCGGACAGGGAGAAATTATTCATCACTCCGGTCAGGCTGCGGTCAATCCGCAGGGTGGAATCCCCCAGGACCTCAATGGCGCTGCCGGCATTACCCAGGGAGGAATTCCGGGAAATGGCCAGTATTCCTCCTGCCATTTCCGTTCCCCCGGAGTAATTGTTGTCTGCCGACAGCACCAAGGTCCCGCTGTTCAGGCGGACTCCGCGGGACAGCGTATTGTCCAGTGTACTACGCCATTCCAAGAGTCCCAACCCTCCCTTAGTTATGTTGCCGTCACAGGAGAAATGATGGCCGTCGCCGATAATCAGCGAGGCTGAAGAAGCTACCGTGATCACCACGTCCCCGGCAATGCGGCTGGAATTGCCGCCGCGGTGGTCCAGCAAAAGAGAATGGGAGCCGTCTATGGCGACGTTTCCGCTCATGACAACTTCATTACTGAGCGTCCGGTCCTGCCGCCAGGCTTCCAGCGCACCACCCCGCAGCGTCAGAACGCCCGTGCCTGCGGCTCCGGAAGAAACGCTCTGGTTGGTCAGGCGTTCGTCCTGGTTGATCCGCAGCGTGCCTTCATTCAGGACGAATCCCCCGCTGAACGTGCTGTTGCCGCTCAACGTCAGGACGCCGCCGCCGTTTTTGCTGATCCTGTATGTGGAAGCACTGGCATGGAAAACGGTCCCGCTGATTTCCAGGTCCGCCCCTTCCTCGTTGGAAATCTTCAAATGGCTGTCCAGGCGGATATTGGTGGAAATAAGGGCGTCTGAATTGCCCGTCATTTCAATCCCGGCGTCGAATCCGGATTCGGGCGTCTGGGCCAGAACCAGAGTGATGCCGCCGACGGAGCCCCTGATTTCAAACTGCTGGTTCCGCGTACCGCTGAATTTCAGGTCGCCCACGGTCCGGTCCGCCGTCAGTACGGCGACGGTACTGGAATCAAGCGTTTCATTGCCGAACGTGACGGAAGCGTTGATAATATTCGGCACCTGGCCGTCCTTCCAGTCTCCCTGGTCGTCCCAGGAACTGCCCCGGGCGCCCGTCCAAACGTAGGTGGCGGCGTACGGCAGAATCTCGTAATGGCCGTCCACCCAGACAATCCGGGCTCCGGTGCTGTATCCTTCAAAGGAAATATTGCCGATGTACTTGGGGCTGTCCGCGCCGTAGCCGGTCAGCAGAAGCTGGCTTCTTCCCCCGCCGGCGATGTTGCCCTTCCAGCCCTTGATGATGAGCGTACCGTTTTCATCCCAGTCTCCCAGGTGTCCCGCTTCCATCACCACGTTTCCGGAGGCGGCCGTGCCGCCGAAGTCCAGCGTGGACATGGAGGAACTGCCCAAAGACAGGGTGCTTCCCGTTCCCAGGGACTGGCTCATCCTGTTCAGGGCCAGCGTTCCTCCGTTGAACGTCATGTCCGTCACGGAGCCCAGCGCCTTTTCCAGGGCCAGGTTCAGCGTGCCTGAAAGCAGGGTGACGTCCCCGCCCATGTACGCCCTGAGCGTAACGTTCCTGTCCCCGGCGTCAACGACGATCCGGCTGCCGCCGCTCGCAGAAATCATGCCCTGCCCGGCCTGTCCGTTCCTGCCTGCCAGGGTCTGGTCAAAGGCCGTTCCGTCCCCCTTGCGGCCTAGCAGAAGACTGCCTCCGCCGGTGACCTCAAACGTTCCGCGCGCCATTTCAAAAAGGCCGTCTTCCAGATAAACGTTCTTCTTCTGGTCGCCCGTGCGCACCAGCAGAAGCCCGTTGAGTCCGTTCAGCAGGATTTCCCCCTGGCCGAAGGGGGTGATGCGGTTGTCGTCCGCCATCGCGCCGATGACCATGTCCTTGTCCACCAGCGTGGTGGTAACCAGGCCGTAATTGCCGATGACCAGCGCGTAATGGCTGCTGTCCGGATCATAGCCCGTACCGAGGAAGCGGCTGCCGTGGCCGTCATCCGTATAACCTGAAAACGTTTTGGTGCCCAGCAACTCCAATTCTCCCCCCCGGCCGTCCTGCCAGGCCTTGTAATTGGTGGCATTGCCGTCCGCCAGAATACCGCCGTTGGTCAGGTCGTGCGTTTCCGCGAAGGAAACGATCACGCTGTTGTAAATCCTGCTGTTCCACCCGGTTTCCGTACTGTTGACCGTGAATTTCCGCTGGTTGTAGGAAAGCCCGTCGTTCAGATCGGAAGCTCCCGTACCGTTCAGGTTCAGGGTAACGGTTCCTCCCGGTTGTGTCCCGCCGGGAAGGCCTCCTTCCTCAACCAGGGAGGAAAAGATAAGCCCTGCATGGAAACGGAACAGGTTGCCGAGCGTGCGCACGGACCGCCCCGCTTCCCCCGAATAAGCCTCCAAGCAGGATTGGGAAGCCGCCGTGGCGCTGGTCCAGGCGTAAACGCCTATGGCCTGGTCTCCCAGCACATTGTCGGCGCCGAGGGACACGCGTCCTTCCAGACTATTATAATCGTATTCTTTTACTCCGATGCTAAAATCCTTGAAAACGTTGTCCGGATTGGAGAAACGGACGAACTCGGTCCCCCGCACCGCGACGGCAGCCTGGGAGGCGTCCACGCGGGAATTGATAATCAGCATGGTGGGAGTCTGCCCCCCGGCATAATACTGCCCGGTGTACAGGGTTCTGTCCGTGGAGCCGAAATCCAGGGAATGGACGGAATCCAGAGTCAGGGAGCCTTTGCCCCCCATGAATCTCAAATCTTCCGAGGTTCCCAGTTCAATATCATTGTGAAGGACGTAATGAACAGCGGTAGTGGCGTCAGGCGAGTAAACGCCCAGACTGTGGTAACGTCCGTTGCCGAAAAAGATGGTTCCCGTGCCCAGGGGGCCGGACTTGATGCCCGCCTCCGGATGGGCCGGATCGTTCAGGATGCTGCTGGAACCTACCTTGAGTGTGACTGTCCCGCCTCCCGTCCCGGTGACGCCTCCGGAAAAAGTGTTCTGTCCCAGAAAAACGCCCGTGAGGGAAGTAGTGGACGTGGTTTTGAACTCCAGCATGGAGGGGACGTTTCCGTCCGCGTCCGCAACCGTGTAATTCTCTCCGAAGGTCAGCGTGGCCCCGAAATCCGCGGAAACCGTCTGGCGCGGGCCGTACAGGAAGCCGTCCACATCGGAAGCGTCGGCATCGTTGAACGTAATATTGCCGATGAGAATCCAGGATTTGCCGTCATCGCCGTTCGTGGCTTTCAAATGAAGATCGTTTCCTACCGTCCGGGTCGTATTGCCGACGAGGTCCTTCCCTCCGAAGCGGCCTTCTCCGTCCACGGTATAGGAACCCGTCCCCAGCGCGTGGTCATGCGTGATCTCCAGCCTTCCGCCTCTCTGGATGACGCCTCCGGTGAACGTGTTGTCTCCCTGGAGGCTGATGGTATTCAAAGAACCCTTGGAAGCGCTCCCCTCCAGAATCAGGGCGCCGGAAGAACCGTCGGCCGTGTTGCCGATCCGTCCGCTCAGCACAAGTGTCTGGTTGTAGGCGCTGTGGCTGACCAGCAGTCCGTTGGAGCCGATGACCATGTCGGCCCGGATGTCGGGAGACATGGCTCCAGCCATGAAAATCTTGGCGGGAGCGTTTCCCAGCCCTTCCCACGTCAACACCTCCCGTTGACTGTCAGAGGAGGAATCAATGGAAAAATTCGTGGATTTGGCTCCTTCAAAATTGATCTGGGAAAGAGTGACGTCCTCCGTCAGCAAAATCGTCTTCTGGTCCAGCTCCGTATCCTGGTCCCGGAAAATAGCAATATTGCCGCGGGCGACCGGCACCTTGCCGCCGAACCAATTGGCGGTAAGCGACCAGGACCGGCTGTCAGTTCCCCCGCCGCCAGTCCATTCAAAAGCGGCGTCTCCGTTCGGAAGCAATTCCCATTTCTTCAAATCCTCATGGTAATAAAGCTCCGCCCCGCGGGTGTATCCGGTAAAAGCCACCTGGTTGAGCTGGTCCGCCGTCAGGGCGTTTGCCGTCAAAAACCAGACATGTTCCGATGAAACGTCCGGACTGCCCGGCGTATTCCAGGTACCGGAGGTATTTTCTATATTGAGTAGGTAGGGCAATCCGCTGCTGGTGCCCCAGGAACCGACTTTGCTGAAGGTCAACTCCCCGCCGGAACCCAGCTCCATGGTAGCGGCACCGTTGATGGTCAGCGTGCTGAACGTATTGCTGCCCCCCTGCGAGCTGATAATGGAGCCTCCGTACAAATCCAGAGTGGCGTATTCCCCTGCACGCAGTCCCTGAATCTGGTTGTCCCGCGTCAAGGCGAGCCGCCCGCTGGAAAGCCTTACATTGGAGGCGCTGACATGGTTGATTGAGTCCTCCAAGGTGGAGGTATAACCTATTCCGTTGATCATCAACCTTAAAAGCCCATCCAAACTAACCTCGCCGCCGTTCAGGGAGCGGACGGAGACATTTCCTGCCACAGAACCCGAATCATGGCGGTCCATGCTCAGGATCAGGGTGGAGGATCCGCTGTTGAGAAAATCGACCTGCCCTATCTTCAAGACCTGCCTGCCGTAGGAATTGATGGTCATGGAACCTCCGAAGTTGACGTCGCTCAGCCGGACCTCCTGCGACTTTCCCTGCAGCCACACGGTGCCGCCGCTTCCGGAAACGGTGACTCCGTTCCGGAAATCCACAATCGTCTGCTCACCGCCCCGGATGTAAAAATTGCCGCTGCTCGCAAAAGTAATATTTCCCGTTCCGGCGTAATTGGCATTATCCTGGCGTTCCCCGAACACCATGTAATTCAATCCGTCCGTGCCGGTGGCGTCCGCCGCGTACAGCGTATTGCCGTGCAGGGTCAGGCCGCCGCTGAAATCGTTGTTATTGGAAAAATTGTAAATGCTCACCACTCCACCCGTGGGCGGCCCCAGTACCAGCCCCCCTTCGCCTTGAAGGTCACGGCCTTCCTTGAAATACAGGCTGCCGCTGCCGGAAATGGTCAACACGCGGCTGAGATGAACCGCGTCCCTGGCGGAATCACCGGAAGAAATGAACGTTACGGTGCCCTGGGCAAGCCTGAAATCATTATTGATGACAAGCCGGTTGCGGAGTTCCGCGGAATTGCCGTTGCGGCCCAGCGCTCCGCCCTCGATAATCAGGGAGCCGGTGCCCAGCACGCCGTTATCGGTCAACATCAGTGTTCCGGACTCCAGAATGACGTCCCCGTGGTAATCCGTGTTATCCTTCTTCCGGAGTTCCAGAATGCCGGATTCGCCTGTGATCACCAAATTTCCGTTCCCCTGCAGGGCGCCGAATATCTGCATCTTGCTGTTTTTACCGATGAACTTCAGGCCGTTCTCTCCGATCAGAATATTATTGGAAATGCTGTAAGCATTGTTTTGAATGCCCATGTACAATTCCGCCTGGCTGCCGTTGTTGTCAAAAACCAGAACGTCGTTCCCGCTGAGGGAAAAGGACCCGGCCACGTCGTCCGCAATGGTCATCCTCCCGACGACAAATTGTCCCGACGGGGAGTTCAGCTTAATGCTTTTGCCCCGCAAATAGGGGTCAAGATTGGCAAACACCATCTCCGCTCCCGCTCCGGAAGGCGCCCGGTTGGCATCCCAGTTCCCGCCGAAAACGGCATTCGTATTGGTGGACTTGCTGATTCCTTCGCCCAGGTAGGCCTGCCCGGTCCACGTATAAACACCCTCCGTATTCAGGGAGGAGGGGCGCAACTCATACGCGTCTCCCCGCGCGACAACCTCAAGGGCCATTTCATCGTTGTAGCCCAGGAAATGCACCCGGGAAAACCAGGATTCCCCGCTGACGTCATGGTTGAAAAGAATCTGGTCGTGCCCGTCCTGCCAGCCTTCCAGCACCAGGTGCCCGGCGCCTCCGGAAAGGCTGTTGCCGGTAAAATGCAGAATGCCGCCGCCCGAACCTGTTCCATTGCTCAGCACGATGGTGGACCTGTCCGCCCAGACGGTGCTGGAAGTCCAGGACAAATCTGAAAAGGAGGCGGAAAATCCCCGCGTATCCAGCGTGGAGGTTGTCCCCAGGGAAAGGGACGGCTCTCCCCCCACCTGTCCGTCCGCGCCCAAGATCAATTTGGAATGGTTGGAAATAGAGGCTTTCCCGGCAAACAGGCCGCCTAGGGAGGAATCCAGCGTGACGGTATCCCCGGAAAGCTCTTGGAAACCGAATGTCAGCTTGCCAAAAGAGCCTTGCAGGCCGGAGCCGTACAAAGTAGAGGAGGAACCGAACTGGACATTGGGAAGATGGGACGCAGTCCCCTCGTCAAAGTACACGTCTCCCCGCAGAATGAACAGGGTGGGAGTAATTCCGGCGGTTCCGCCGTCCAGTTCCGCGCCTTCCTCCAGATGCACGGACGCGCGATTCATCAGCTCAAAAACGCCGCCGCGGTCCAGGCTGACCCCTCCCCGGATATAAACGGCAAGCCCGACATCCGGTGAAAGTTCCAGCCTGCTGTTCTCTCCGATGACGGAAAGGGTTCCAGTGCCCAGCGGCAGGGTTTCCCCGTCCTCCGCCGGTCCCCCCAGCACATAATCCGCTCCTCTGGCGGTGATGGCCGCAACGCCGTCCCGGACGGAAAAGGAACTGAACGCATGGCTGGTCCCCTGGATTTCAAAACGTCCCAATCCGGACTTGATGAATCCCCCCGTTCCGGACGTGGCTACGGTGCTGCCGAACACCAGGCTGGCATTCAACTCGGTATCGATGTTTCTGTCTCCGTTCAAATCAATCGTCACCTGGTTGCGGGGCGCAAGCGTAATGGCATGCTGCCCGGTGATATTCAAATTGGTATTCAGCCAGGAAAAATCGTTGGTCAGGACAAGGTCTTTCGTAAGCGCCTGGAGAGACACGACCTGGTTGCGGAGATCGTTGTCGCCCAACACCAGAGCGGCTCCCCCCAGGGACTTGTCGCTTCCCAGGTGAAGAGCGCCTTCATGAAGATGAACTTGCTGAACAGAGCGGTTGTCCGCGGCCAGCACCAGGGTTCCTGCACCGTCCTTGGTCAGCGTATTGATATACGAGGCCTCTCCGCGCATTTCCACGCGGGTGCCGGCGTCCGCATCCACATTCAGGTTGTGATAAAGATTGGAATACGTGCCGTTGAAAATGACGTTGGAGCGTTTGGAAATGATGGTGAAATCCTGGTTGGCGGAAACGGGAACGTTCAGGTTCAGCGTCATATTGCCGTTCAGGGACATGCCGGGATTTTCCTGTCCGAAGTAAATTGTTGCACCGCTTCCTGTCAGCGTCAGCGTCTTCTGATCATCTACCGTACTGATCAGCTGGCTCAGGGAAACGCTGCCGCTGAGCGTGATGCTGGTAGCGGCGGACGGAAGCATGTTGTTGAAAATAACGGAATCGTACTGGGAATAATTCAGCCCCGGCACTGCGGCGGGATTCCAGTTGGCAGCCTCCTTCCAGAAAGCGCTGGAGGAAGTGGAGGACCAGGTGAATTCATCGGCACGGGAAACCGTGGCCATGGCGGCCATCAGCAAGGAGGCGAGAAGAAGCGGCAATCTCAATTTCATAAAGGGAATGGGGTATGTGTTTAAAAATGGGATAGGGGATTTTAAAAGGAAGGGGAGAAAACGGCCTTTACCAGGAGCAAATGCCCATACAGGTATTTGAGCACATGCGAAGTGTTCCGAAGAACAGCATGCGTTCACGTCAAAGGCCCTGGAACGGGCAGCCGGATTCAAGAATCCGCGGATGCAGAAATAAATGCTACTCTACCATCTACAAAAGCCGGGGCGCCTTTCTCCACGTCAGAATTGTTCTACTGGACATAACAAACCTTGTGCCGGGAGGAAGGAGCACAACCGAAAAAAGCCGATGGAGGAAAATCGGCAGCAGGACAAAAAAAACTTTCTCTAAGGGAAAAGTGGAACACCACACGCGTCCCCGCTGGAAAAGCGGAGGAAGCCATCTTTTCCCCGTGGAAGCATAAGAAAAAGGAGGAAACCCAAGGTCCGGATGCACGCTGTAGCCTCCCGGCACGGACATAGCCTGCCGGGAACCATGCACGCAGATGAATGGCGGTATTCCCATATCTGTGCTGACCGAAACCGACCCTGTTTGTTCAGATGGAAACATTCTTTGAACGAACCATGTCAGACAATGAATCAAGGCGGCAAACCGGAAACAAATACACTTCTGGGCTTTTTTACAATTTGGTTGCTCAACCATCTGGAAAAAACAAAACAGGACATGGAGTATTCCCGTTAACTACTTTATTTCAAGATCAGAATAACCCAAGCGGAGATATAATCCCTCACAAGAAACAGCCTTTTTCTCCGACCTCCAACCCCATCTCTCCTGAAAAGCGCCAGCGCCCGCAACAACTCCGGCGTCTTAAAAATCTTCCCGCAAATTTATGAAAGGCCACACCGCTGTCCTTGAGATTCGTTCATGGCCGCCGGCAAAACTCCTGCCATACGTTTCCAATGCCACGGCCTGTTCCCTCTTGCCAGGATCCGGCATCACACGTGCCACGAAATCATGACTATTCCCTTAGTTTTGTTTTTATTTCCCGGAACAGCTTATTTCTTTAAATCAGCATGTCTTCTCATCAATTCCCTGACTTTCGTCCTGGTTGCTTCATCACTTGACTGCTCAAGCTTTTTATAGATATCGGTCATATCAAAAAATACCGTCTTCGCTGGCTCTTCCCTGTTAAAGACAGTAATGCCATGAATATACAGCCCGTGAAGCATTCCATATACATGGCCTCCACGAAATTCGTAGCCCTTGTAATGCTCATTGAGATAAGCATCCTGCGCCGCTTTGATTCCCTCAAGGGTTTCGACATTCTTTAGAAGAACCAGTTTCATCATGTTTCTGGCAATTTCCTGTTCCTCCTTTATAGTCTTATCAGGATCTGTTGATTCCACCTCTTTCGCATATCCCGTAAGTGACACAGATACAAAGAATACTGCCCACGATACTTTCTTAATATATTTCATAAATTTGATGATTTGCTTATAAAAAATTATTTTAATAAAATCAATATATATCTTATTTCTTTACAGGCTCGTGCCGAGCCATCAACTTTCTGATTTTCAGCTTCGCCTCTTTCCCACTCCTTTTCTCAATTTTCTTATAAATATCAGTCATATCAAAGAAGACCAACTTCACTTGACCAGTAGTCTCATCATGCATGCCAATAATATGAATATATCGACTCTCGCGAATAGTATACATATTAATGATGCCATAAAACATTTCTTCTTCATAATATTTACAAAGATATGCGTTTTGCGCCGCTTGGATTCCTTCTATATTTTTTAATATAAATGGATTTTTCAAAGCAGCTATATTTTCCTCCATCTCTTCCGGTTATAAAGATATTCCTTCAACCGCTTAATTGTTTTTAGCGCGCTGCCTTCCCGCTGAAAGAAGAGGAAACCGTTACTCTTTCCCAGATGTATACCCAGTACTGGGAAGCGAGTGCGTCGTACAATCACGGCCCTCCTGGCTAGGAATGCCTAGAGCGTTGTTGCCGCGTATCGTGGAATAATTGCTTCTATCCCGTCGAAAGCCTCCCTTTCTCTCCGGAACCGTCCGGGAATTCTCCGCCGACTTCCGGGACGGCGAACGTTCACGCATGGATAGAGGCTGCCATGGCGGACGAGTTGTTATCATCAACAAACTTGTGCTGGCCTCCACGCCTGTTTGAACAGCTCAAACAGGCGCGGCATATCCGTGTCCGGAACGGAAAAGCCCGGCGCATTCAGGACGGCCCCTATTTCCTGCGCCGATAGGCAAGGCCGAATGCGAATGCTCCGAGAAGCATGGTGCATGTTGCGGGTTCCGGCACGGCGGCAGTAATGGCATAGGCCGCCCAATCGCCCGTATTGGCTATCGACAAAAAGCCGGTTTTGGACTCGTAGGTAACGTTGTCCAGCATTTCCTCGTCGACGAGCGACCAGACAAGACTATCTTCGTTCCACATGCCTTTCCACAGTTCAATGTCGTTAAGAGAGGCAATTTCCGAGGAATTGAGCCAGATTCCTACGTTCGCAGTTAAATCGGATCCGGGCTGCAAAGACGTCATGGTCGTCGCATATCCGGCCAGCGTGTTTTTCCCGTTGACGACAAAATCGTCAAAGGTGAACGTGTTCAACGCCATATTGGACAAGCTGTGATCAAAGGATATTTCGCAGGCGAGGTCGCGATTTCCGTTCAGGAAGTAGAGGGTGTCGATGCCGGTTCCCGCTTCATCACCGAAATTGATCGTCTTCGCATCTGGAAGATAGCTCGCCGTCAGCGAGTTGGAGGCATAGGCGAGCTTTTGGGAGGCCTTGTCGTACGTTCCGTGCAGGAGCTGGAAGCAGCCGCCGCCGGTGAGCGTGACGTCCGCGAGGGAGGAGCCCGCCTTCATGACGAGAGCGCCTTCGTTGTCGATTTTGACGCTGCCCGACGCCGACGAGAAATTATCAAACGACGCCTTCACGCCAGCATCGACCTTGAGATTCACGCCGCTGACGGCGCCGTCAAAACGGAGGTTCGACGTTCCGGCGGCTCCCTTTTTGAGTTGAACCGTCGGATTGTCGCTTCCATTGCCGGTATTGTAAACGGCGTACTTGCCTTTCAGGCTCGTGTCTCCCGACAGGACGAAGGTCTGGCCCTGCACATTCTCCAGATAAAGAGCATACGAATCGCCCTCGGCAGACGCGGCGACAATGCTCGTGTTTTCGATGGCTCCTTCGATGATGGATTGATTGATCCTGATGCCGTAGGCGGTACCCTTTGCCGAGTTGGCCTCGATCGCCGCTCTATCCATGGCTATCCCGTTACGATCTGAATCGTAGATGGCGGAATCGACAGACATGTCGATTCCGCACGCCGTTCCCGATTCCGCCGACGCGCTGATCTTCGACGAGATGCTCAAGGTAGATCCCATATAAAGGTGCAACCCGGTCGCGACCTTCTCTCCGGTCGTGGACGCGCTGATTTCCGAGCCGTGTTCGAACGTATACATCATGGAGTAGCCGCTCAGATCAATACCCCACACGCTTGCATTCTCCCCGCTCGCTTCGATTCTGGCGGTCGAAAGCAGGTTTCCCCATTCGTCAGCGATGAGGCTGATGCCGATTGCGGTGCCTCCCATGCTGAAAGCGCTGATTTTGCCTCCAATGTCAAATCCTTCCAATCCTTGCATGCTCAGGTACTGGTAGCTAGACAGACCATAGGCGGCATTAAACTTGCTGCCGCCATGAGTCGTCATGGCCGCCGAAATGTTCACGTGCGCCCAGTCGATATCGAAACCCTCCGAATTGAGCGTCGCCGCATTGTAGAGGCCCACGCTGTCTTTCGATTTGGCCTGATCCCCTAGGAGCACGCCGTAGGAGTTGACTGTGTCCGAATTGACGCCGGCGCCCGAAACTTCGATCGTTCCCGAAACGGTACCGAGAACGCTGCCTCCCGCCCCGCCGAGGTTGTCGACCCAGATGCCATAGGCATTGGTCACTGTCGATTGTGCACCTATGTTCGCCGTGACGTCGCCGACCGTCGACCGAGTGATCTCGACGCCTTTCGCGGCAACTTCTTTCGACGCGGAAACGACGAACACGTCATGATCGATATTCCCGTAGGCCGGGTCGTCTTTGATCACAAGGCCCGTCGGAAGGTCGAACTTGACGCCGAAGCCGTTATCATTGTAAACGGTGTTCCAGCTCAGCGTGGGGGAGCCGGGAGATTCGTTGATGTAACGGACGTTCACAGCGGGCATATCGCTCAGCCCGTTGATTTTCCCCTGAATCAGCCCCAGATAGTCGCCGGCCGCCGAAAACTTGGCGCCCAGAAACAGGTTCAGGCTGCCGAGTTGCGACAAATCGAAACTTTTTCCGGAATCGACCGTGATTCGGGAATAGTCGCTCGCGCTCGCCGCGTAAAAATTGAGTTCGTTCCCCGTAAACGACACGTTGTCCTTGATGTTCAGGCTGGCGTTGCCGGACGCCGAACCGAGGTTGAACGCGGTCGCGTCGATGCTGTCGGCGGAGAGACTGTAGGTTCCGTCCGCCAGCGTCAACACCGCATTGGGGGTCGCTATGTTGCCGGTGAGAGCGACGGTTTCGCTTGTGCCGTGCACGGTCAAATCGCCCGCCGAGCGCAGCGAGTCGCCGTACTGCCCCGAGGCCTTCCTCGCGGTCACGGTAGCGGCTCCGGCGAATGTCAAATCCTCAGTCGAATCGCTGTAGACGCCGACGCTCGTCGTCGAACTCGTCGCGCTGATGTCGCCCGTCAGGCTTATGTTGGCGTTGTCCTTGACGTACACGCCGTAGGCCGCTGCCTCCGAAGTCGCGTTGACGTTGCCCTGAGTCACTTTGATTGTTGAGTTTCCGTCGGCATAAATGCCGTAGGCCGAGGCCGCGCCTGTTCCGGACGCGGCAATTTCGCACGCGGACACGTTTTTAAGCTCTGAATTGCCCGTCGCGTAGATGCCGTAAGCCGAACCTGTTTGGGTCTTGGCTTCCAATCGCACCCGATCGAGCGAAGCTGCCGATGCGGGATGTTCGGCCGTCCCTTCCACATAGAGTCCGTAAGCGTTGGAGGTCTCACTTTCGACGGAAAAGTGATTCATGATCGAGTCGGCGAGATTGCTTCCGGCGCCGATGTAGGCGCCATAGGCCTCGCCCTTGTTCGCCACCGTAATTTGTTGCCCCGAGGCGAAGGTAAAGCCGGAGGAATCGCCGGTTTCGGCATTGTAATAACCGATCGACGAACTTTCCAAATTGAATCCGTCACCGTAAAAAACGCCGTAGGAAGCCCCGTCCCCATGCGAGCGGATCGTCATATCGCCGGACATCCTGCCGGCCTTGGCCCCGGCGCTCTTGTAGACGCCGACGCTCGTTCCCAGCGCCGATTCCAGATCAATGCTCCCGTAAACATCTCCGGCAGTCGCCCCGTTTTCGAGATAAACTCCATAGGCCTTGCCCGTACCGGCCGTCGTCACCGTCACGGCTCCCTGCAGATGATACAAGGAGCCGATCGTTGAATTCGACGACGCGTAAATCCCGTAGGCCGAATCGGAAATGCTGTTGACCGTAACATGTGAAACTTGATTGACGCCCCCAATCCAGGCGTTTTGATAAGCGAAGACGCCGTAAGCAGCTCCCTGAGCTTCGGCTTGAAGCTGGAGCTTGATCTCTCCGGAGTAGGACACGAGAAGTTCTCCATCCGGATCGCCCACGTAAAACCCGTACGCCCTGTTGCCCGAGGGAGGATTGAGACTGGAATCCGCACCGGCTGAATGGCCGAGAGACGTCGCTTTCAACGTCAAATTCTCACCCCCGGAAATATCGAAGGAGGAGGAATCTCCCGTGTTTTCGCTGTACAGGGCGATACCGCCCACCGAGAGATCGCCGCTCACGTTCCTGCCGTAAACGAACCCGAACACATCGCCGTTGGCGGCGACCGATATTTCGCCAGTTATTTTTCCCTTGTAACCCGACTGTGTGAGGGTCGGATCGGTGAAGGACACGCCGATGCCGATGGCCCGGCCCTTTTCGGAAGTCGCCGAAATCGTGACGTTTTCCAAATTGCCGATCCTCGTGGAAAGATTCCCCGTATCGGGGCAGTAATCCATGGCTATCCCGATCGCGGCGTCGCCCGCCGACCAGGCGCTGATCACGGCGTTCTGAATGCCTCCGTCGACATGCGCATTCCGGGTGATGTACATCCCCACGGCCTTGTTGCCGGGTGTCGTGCCCTCGTTTCGGGCGCTGATCGTGTTTTCTCCTGCAATGTTTGTTTGAATGGTTGAATCGAGGTAGATGCCGACGGCGGTCGTTCCTTCGCCATTGTTTTTACCTTCTGTCACCGTGGCGGCAATCGTGTTGCCCGAACCGATGCCGTTCAAGTAGTCGGAGTACGCTTTCTCACCAACGCCGTTGACGAGATAGATGCCGCAGGCGTTGCCGCTCGCACTCGCTACGTTGAAAACGTTCCCTTCGAGCACAACATGGAGATCGCCGCCGTAAATACCGTAGGCACTGGTATCTCCCATGCCGTTGATTTCGAACGTATTGTTTTTGAAGACGCCATGGGTACCGTCGAAAGCGCCCATGACATTGTTGCCATTCTTCTTCCCCATTTCGTGATAGACACCGGCGGCCATGTGACCGGCGCCGCCATCTGCCGTAACATAAAATTTCGAGTCGGAAATACCGTAAAAGCCCTTGTACTCCATGCTTGTCCCCAGAGACTGGTGCAACACGCCGAAAGCGGAGCCGCCCAAGGATTCAAGTTCGAATACGCCGTATTCCACGCGCGGATCACCTTGTGCCTTGTCGTTGTCAAATCCTCTGACGAGCACGCCTGTCGCGGCATCGCCGCCGGTGACGGTCAATTTGTCGCCGCGCACATCGTAAGCATGCGGCGTACCGTCGCTGCTCGTATAGGCCTGGTTTTGCGCGCGCACATCGCCGCCGCCGTACAGAACGCCCGATACCGTCAAATTGCCGGAGTCGAGCGTCTCTTCCGCGTTCACATTGCCGGAAAGAACGGTAGCCATGTCGACGGCTTTCATCGCCGCGACCGCCTCTTCGACGGTCATGTACGTAGTCCGGACACTGCCCGTCCTCGCATCGTTCCCGGTGGATGGCGAGGCGTTTTGCTCTTCAAGCTGCGGGTAGGCGGTAGACGCGCATAAACAAAACAGCGAAGTGGAAAAAAGAATATTTTTCATGGCTTGATTAAAAAACGGAAAAACGTTCGACTACATCAACTTTTCCCAAACAGCAGAAAAGCGGTTTTGGAATCCGTGATCAGTCCGCGCCGCCATCAAAAATGCCTATTGATAGGGAACATGAGGATAATAGGGACCATAGGGCAATTTTGCCGACCCCTATTATTCCCATCATCCTTATATTCCCTATTACCCTTAACCAACTTTTTCCCAGATTTTTCTGTTGACTTCGGATTCCAAATCCGCCCTCCATTAGCTCTTGCCAGGAATCCTCTTTAAACTACAGCCTTTTTGCACAAACCGCAGGATGTCGAATAAGCCCTGACCCTATTTACTCTCCAGTTATGGAAAGCTTTTGTTAAAATAATTCCAGCCTCTCTCCGTTCCGCATCCATTCTTGCCTCCGGGAGGAAAAGCCTTCATACTCCCTTCATGAGCTGGAGCTGGAACAAATTGTCCGCCGCCAAATGGGAGGACGCCTGGAGCGAACGCATTGCCGGGAATCCGAACGCCGTCATTACGCAGATCAAGGGGGGCAAGACTATCAGAATCACCGTCTACTGCGACCGGGAGGAAGACGCCGCCATCCTGAAGGAATACTTCGGTGGGTCCGTCCGGGAAATTAAAACGCATGACTGGGTGGCTGCCCAGAACCGGGAAGAACGCGCTCCGCTCAAAATCAGAAATTCCCTCGTCATTACGGAACAGAGTTCCGCAGAAAAGCTGGACGCCTTGCGGAAACAATTCCCCGGACGCCGGATCCTGAGCGTTCCGGCGGAAATGGCCTTCGGCACCGGAGACCACGCCACCACCTCCACCTGCCTGCGTTTCATCTGTGACTTTGCCAAGTCCCGCAAGGGAACAGACTGGACCATCACAGACATCGGCTGCGGAACCGCCGTGCTGGCGATTGCGGCGCTGAAACTGGGGGCACGGCACGCCGCCGCTTTCGACTTTGACCCCATGGCGATTGAAGTGGCCCGCCACAATATGGAACGTAATGATGTTACCGTAGAACAACTGGATTTATTTGTCGGAGACGTTTTTGAATGGACGCCCGCGGAACGCCAGAAAGGAGACCTCGTGGTCGCCAACCTGTTTTCCACCATCCTGCAACAAGCTTTTCCGCGCATCATCGCGGCCATGAAGCAGGATGCCGTGCTGGTCATTTCCGGCATTCTGGCTTCCCAATGGGAGGAAACGAAGGCGGCCGCGGAACGTCATGGACTGTTCTTTGAACGGGTCGTCAAACGTGGCAAATGGGTGACGGCCAAGGGCGGGATAGCCAAATAAGAGACGCTGTTCCGCATTTCTTATTTCCTGATCCGGCTTTAAGCGCGCCGTTCTTTCTCTACCAAGAGCCCCTCCAACTTCCGGCATGTTGTTTTCTCCCAAGACATGGGAATAGCTCTTTCCTTCCGTCAAGCCACTTCCCTCACCTGGGAGCCAGGGCCTCCCGGCCCTGGTCATTGCCATCACTTGCTCTTTCCCATTATCCTTGCGAGCACTCCTTCAACAATGCTTTATTAGGGCTGGGAGGCCCTAATTCCCAGTATAATGCCTCTTTAGGGAACTTGGGAAACGCAGGCTTCCCGGCAAAAAATAAACTCGTCCAGGGACTTCTCCGTTTACTTCCATCCCCGCGGAAACGCTTAACCCTCCGCCTTTTCACGGGCGGCGAAGAGCTTCTCCACGTACTTCGCCAGCATGTCCACTTCCAGGTTTACGGGCTGGCCGGGAACGGCCTGTTGCAGGTTGGTGCGGCCGAATGTATGAGGCGTGATCCAGAATTCCAGCAGGGAGCAGTTCAAATTGGCAATCGTCAATGAAATGCCGTCAATGGTAATGGAGCCCTTGTCAATGCAGTAGCGGGCCAGTTCATCCGGGATGCGTACCTCCAGGCGGTGGTCCTGCCCCACGGGCTCCAGGGCCGCAATGGTCCCTGTGTTGTCCACATGCCCCATCACGAAATGTCCGCCAAAGCGGTCCATGGCGGACATGGCGCGTTCCAGGTTCACCAGACCTCCCGGCTGGAGATTGCCCAGGCTGGTGACTCGGAGCGTTTGGGAAAGCAGGTCAAAGGAGACGCGCTCGCCGTCCAGGGCGTCCACCGTCAGGCAGCACCCGTTAACGGCGACGGAATCACCCAGGGAAAGTTCATGGCCGAACGGGATGATCAGCGTTAGTCTGGCTCCGCCATTGATGGGCGCAAACCCCTCCACGGTTCCTGTTGTTTCAACGAGTCCGGTAAACATAAGAGTAACGTCCGTCTCCGGCCCTTAATGGCCGAAGCAGGTAAAGAA
The DNA here is from genome assembly GCF_020860705.1 of Akkermansia sp. GTDB lineage: Bacteria > Verrucomicrobiota > Verrucomicrobiia > Verrucomicrobiales > Akkermansiaceae > Akkermansia. Next base: position 18,555 of record NZ_JAJBTT010000051.1, on the reverse strand, counting down.
GATGAACACGACAGCGGTGGGAAAGGCCGCCCAGACAAACAGCCAGAGGGGATTGATGCCCTTGAAGTATTTGCCCAGAATGGCCTGCCCCGCCGGGTTGGGGGCGTTGGCGATCACCGTCAGGCCGCCGCCCGTCACGGCGCCGGCCACCACGGAATATTTGACGGCTTCCGGCAGGTTGGGAACCGTGGACGCCAGGAAGGTGACGGCGGCATTATCGTTGAATGCCGTCAGCAGCGTGGCGCCGATCATGGCATAATCCCCCAGCCGCATCAGCACCGGTTCCAGCCACCAGGCCTGAACGCCGCCCAGAATGACCAGGCCCGCCAGGAAGAAGCCCACCATCATGGGAACGCGCAGGGACATCTGGTTCTGGTACTGGGGGGTAGCCACCGTAAAGCCGATGAAGAAGAGGAAGCTGCCGATGAACATGACCGGTTCATGGGCAAACAGGACCGTCCAGGTCAGGAAGCAGACGTGCGCCAGAGTGACCCACACCGGTATCTTATCATTGCGGTCTTCCCATGACTGGGGGACGGCGTCGTCAAACTCGTTGAATTCGCGCTGCTGGGTAGCCAGACGGGCGAATTCCTTGCGAAAGAGGAAGAAGTAGGCCAGATTGGAGATGACGATGGCGGAAACGGCCTTCCAGCCGAAGTGCTCAATCATGTGCGCAAAACCCCAATCCCACTTTTCCGCTACCATCACTACGGGAGGAGCGGCAAAATGCGTCAGGGTGCCCCCAATGGAAATGTTCACAAAGAGCAGCCCCAGCGTTGCATACATCAGGGTCTTTTTCGGCTTGAGGTCGTAAAACTTCTTGCTCAGGATCAGGGCCCCGATCGTCATGGCGGCAGGCTCCGTGATCAGGGAACCCAGCAGGGGGGCCAGGCACATCACGGAGATCCACCACGCGCCGGGAGTGGCTTTCCCGAGCTTGGCGCCGCAGTTCACGACGGATTCCGCCAGCTTGAAGATAGGCCGGGAAGAGGCAATGATCATGATGATCATCACGAACATGGGCTCCGTGAAGGAACAGTCGTAATTCAAATAGGCTGAGAAGTCTTCAAAGGAATAATACTTCCAGCACACGAACATGAAGGGAATGATCCAGATGCCAAAAACGGCTTCCACTTCCCCCAGGAAATGGAAGATGGCGGAGGCGAAGGAGACCGGAAGACGCTCTTCCGGATGCATCACGCGGAAGTTGGTTTCCTTGAGTTTTTCCTTGTAGCGCAGGGCCAGCTTGTGGGAATAGCGCTCAAACCGCCCTGCCAGGAACGTATGAATGATGGCTCCCAGGAACACGAGCGTGACGGCCAGGTTGAAGCCTCCGGATTGCTCATTGCGTTCACTGAGCACCTGGGACAGGCTGGCGTCCGGAGGAGTGGGCTTGTACTGGTTCAGGGGAATGGGAAAATGACTGTATTGAGATTCCCCTCCCACTTCCGTGGCGGGATAGGCAGGTTCCGTCACGCGTACCGCAGCTTCACCAGCCGGCGCGCCCAAAAGAAAGGAGGTAGCAGCCACAGCAGTGAGCAGACCCGTCCGACGCGCCAGAACTTTGAAGAAATGACAAATACAGCTCATGTCTGCGGACAGACTAAACGCCTCCCCTTTTTTCCGCGAGCTGAAAATGAGTCTGCATACTTTTTAAAGGGAACGCATTCCATCCGGAAAAACCCGTACGGACCTGAAAAGGAGCGCACGCGGCAGGGGAAAGGCTGTCATGCCTGCCTTAGTTTAAGGTTGAACAGGAAACTTAAAAATAGTAGTTGCAGGTATGCGCTCCGCCCTAAGCTTCCTTTCCATTTTCATGATTGCAGCGGGTGCCGCATGCGCGGAACTTCCGCCGGACCTGCCCCCCGCCGCTCCTCTTCCCCTGGCTCCGGGACCTGTCACCGGAGGCACCATCAAGGGGGATCCCGCTGCCGGAATCGTTCCCGTCAAAGAATTGATCGAAGCCAACCGGGGGGAGGAAAACATTCCCATGGCGGAACCCATTCCCGGTGAAACGGGCGCCTCCGTCCCGTCTGCAGAGCCTATCCCGAATGCGGAGCCGATTCCCGGTGAAACGAACCTGCATGCCCCGGCGGCTCCTGCGGGAGCGGTCCCCGTCATTCCCCCCACGGCCTTTTCACCCGTTCCGGTACCCCAGCATGAAACCCGCGTAGCCATTCTGGGCTACCATGATTTCAGCCGCACCCTTCCCGCCACGGAAATGCGCATGAACACGGACGTCTTCCGCGCCCAGATGCAGGCGCTGAAAGCCAGCGGTGTGCCCGTCATCTCCATGAAGGAGTTCCTGGAATGGAAACTGGGAACCAGGCAGCTTCCAGCCAAATGCGTGATGATCACCATTGACGACGGCTGGAAGAGCGTCTACACGGACGCCTATCCCATCCTCAAGGAAACGGGATTTCCCTTTACCGTGTTCCCTTACACCAAATTCATTACGGGACGCGGTTCCGCCATGAGCCATGACCAGATTCAGGAAATGCTGAATAACGGAGCCACGCTGGGCAGCCATTCCGTCAGCCACCTGTACCCCAAATCCTGGCGCGCCGCCCAGCGGAAGGGAACGCAGGCGGTTCTGGACCTGGCGGAAGCGGAAATAAGCAATTCCCGCACCATCCTTCAGGAAAAATTCCCCGGTTCCACCGTGGAGGCCTATTGCTATCCGGGCGGATTCGTCCTGCCGGACATGATCACGAAGGCGGAGGAAGCCGGGTTCCAGGCGGCCTTCACGGTCATTCCCAAAAAAGTCACCAAGGATACGGACCGCTGGCGCATCCACCGCTACATGGTCTTCGGCAAGGATCCCAAGACATTCACCAGAGCCATGAATTTCAACCTTCCCAGCGCTCCGGAAACGCCGTCGGCCACCCCCGGCAACCATGGAAACAGCCTGAATTCCTATCCCGCCCCGGCGCAGCCCGTCTATCCGGCGGCCAATACCGTCGTGAAGAACCAGACGCCGGACATTTCCATCTCCCTGGCCAGGGAACCTTCCTTCGACCCCAAGCAGGTGGAAATGCGCGTCTCCGGCTTCGGCCTGGTGAACGCCCAGTACGATCCCAAGGAGAAAATCCTGAAATGGACTCCTTCCCGCCCTCTCCGCCTCAGTCCCGTAACCGTCCAGGTCCGGTGGAAAAACCTTTCCGCCAATCTTTGGCAGACGGCCACCTGGCAATTCGGCATCGCGGAGCAGGAAATGCACTTCATTCCCCAGAACGTCGTCAAATAATTCCGGAATCTCTTCACGACGACTCTTCCGCCGGCTAACAGGATAGGCGGCAAACCGGAAACCTTGACGAACGCGGCCGCTTTCCAGCACCCCGGAGGGAGAACTCCCTTTTCCATGGAGCAATCTTGGACGCCGAAGATAGCTCCTTCCCCATATTTTCTCCACATACCCTAATCCTGGGAACAAGGGCCTCCCGGCCCTTGTAAAAAGGTAGATTCTGACCTTTCAGCCTCCTCAGAAGCCGCAGAGACTTGTAGCATTCCATAACCGCCTCTCTTTCCAACGGGGCAGTCTTGAGACGCCACAGTATAAATCCTTCCCCATATTTTGCCCCCATATACCCTCTTCCCGGGAGCAAGGGCCTCCCTCTCCTTGCAAAAACATGAAGCAATAAAGAAAATCATCAATATCTCCTCCATTTTGCTACAGAAAAGTTTCATGACGGGAAATCCGCCGCCCTCTTTTCCCGGACACGGAGCCCCATGGACAGGGAAAATATATTCCCGCCCCCCATTTTTCCTGCCATTGCAGATAGCATGGGATTCCAAATGCGTTCCGCCTCCTATTCCTCCTCTCCCATGCAGGTATTTAATGTTAGAAGAATCTAACATTCATAAGTTGAGGAGACTTCCGCATCAACGTGGAAAGCTCCCCCGGAATGCCAAAAAAACTGACATTTGGCTTGCCCGCATGGTCTGAAGTGGCATAATCATTCGGCACCATTATCAGGTTCAGCCAGGCACGGACATCCACATGAAGACGAGCACTAAAACTTTCGCCATTGCAGATACAGCCGCTAACGCAGACTATCTCACCAATACATCCGAACCGCTCGGAGAAACGATGACCCTGAACGTGGGCCCCTCCCACCCTGCCACTCACGGCGTGCTGCGCCTGGTACTGGAACTTGATGGTGAAGAAATTATCAGCTGCGATCCTGTGGTGGGCCACCTGCACCGCGGCATGGAAAAAATCGGCGAGACCATCCAGTACAATCAGTTCGTCCCCTATACCGACCGCTTTGACTACCTGGCCCCCCTGTCCAACAACATCGCCTATGCCTGCGCGGTGGAAAAACTGCTGGGCTGGGAACTGCCGCCCCGCGGACAGGCCCTGCGCGTGCTGGCCCTGGAGCTTTCCCGCTTTTCCTCCCACATCCTGGGCGTGGGCGTGTACGGCATGGACGTAGGCGCCATGACCGTCTTCCTGTACTGCTATGAGGAACGTGAAAAAATCCATAATTTCTACGAACAGCTCACTGGAGCACGCTTCACTTCCTCCTACACCCGCATCGGCGGCCAGACGCGCGACGTGCCGAACGAAATGCTGAAGGAAGTGCTTGTCTTCTGTGATGAGGCGGGCAAGACCCTGGATGAAACGGAAGCCCTGCTGCTCAAGAACAAGATTTTCATCGACCGCCTCCAGGGCGTGGGCGTCATCAGCCGTGAAAAGGCGCTCTCCTGGGGTCTTACCGGCGCCAACCTGCGCGCCAGCGGCATCAAGCGCGACCTGCGCAAGACCAACCCCTACCTGGGTTACGAAAATTACGAATTCGACGTCCCCATCGGCGAATACGGCGACTGCTACGACCGCTTCACCGTGCGCATTGAAGAAATGCGCCAGTCCCTGCGCATCATCCGCCAAGTCATTGAAACGATGCCGGACGGCCCCATCAACATGGTGGATACCAAGGGTACGCTTCCGGAAAAGAAGAAGGTGATGACAGACATGGAATCCCTCATCCGCCAGTTCATGACCACAACCATGGGCGTGAACGCTCCCGCCGGTCAGGTTTACTTCGCCGCGGAAAACCCGAAGGGAGAGCTGGGCTTCTTCCTTGATTCCAAGGGCGGCGGCTTGCCCAACCGACTGCGCATGCGCTCCCCCTCCTTCTGCAACCTGTCCATCCTGCCGGAATTGCTGAAGGGACACTTGGTTTCTGACGTTCCGGCCATTCTCGGCTCCTTCGACTTCGTGATGGGCGAATGCGACCGCTAAACAACCGCCTTCCTCTTTCTTTCCAACACAAACACCAAATTTTCTCCCCATGTCCGATTACGCTGAAAACGCCATCGACGCGACTATCGCCCACCAGCCTAGCCCGGGCGAACGGTTTTACCCGGCTTTTGAAGTAACGCCGGAACTTGACGCCGCCGCAAACGAATACATCACGCACTATCCGGAAGGCAGGCAGCAGTCCGCCGTGCTTCCCATCCTGCATGAAATCCAGAAAAAATTCGGCTTTATCTGCGGAGACGCCATTGCCTGGGTGGGGGAAAAGCTGAACGTATCCGCCGCCCACGTGCTGGGCGTGGTCACGTTCTATCCCGGCCTGCGCCAGATGTGCCCTGGCAAGACCCACATCCGCGTGTGCCGCACCCTTTCCTGCGCCATGGCGGGAGCGGACAGCCTGTTTGACACCATCTGCTCGCGCCTGGGCATTGACAAGGGCGGCATTGACCACCACCATCCCATCGGCGTCAGCCCTGACGGCCTGTGGAGCGTGGAGGGAGTGGAATGCCTGGCCAACTGCGGCTTCGGCCCCAACATGATGGTCAATGACCTCCTGTATGAAAAAGTCACTCCGGAGTTGTTGGAGGAAGTGATCGCCAAGCACCAGAACGCCTAACCTTTTCCACCCCATCCGCACCAGATTTTCGCCATGAGCATCACCTATCTTCCCGGTAAAGAACCCCACCCCAGGGAAACGCGCCGCATCCTGAAAAACGTCAATCGCGAAGGCTGGAACACTTCCATTGACTGCTATCTGTCCGACGACGGCTATGAAGAACTGAAAAAGGCGCTCGGCATGGAGCCGAAGGCCATTATTGACGAGGTGAAAAAATCCGGCCTGCGGGGCCGCGGCGGGGCAGGTTTCCCCACCGGCGTGAAGTGGACCTTCATTCCGCCGAACAACACCAAGCCCGTTTACCTGATCTGCAATTGTGACGAATCCGAACCCGGCACCTTCAAGGACCGTTTCGTCGTCCATCAGGATCCCCACCAGCTTCTGGAAGGGATGATCATCTCCTGCTACGCAGTGGGCGCGCACCTGGCGTACATCTACATGCGCGAGGAATTCCCCCTTGCCGCGGAAACCATGCTCAAGGCCCTTCAGGAAGCCCGCGAACGCAACTTCCTGGGCAAAAACATCCTGGGGTCCGGCTATGATCTGGAAATCCACCTGCACCGCGGCGCCGGCGCCTACATCTGCGGTGAAGAAACCTCCCTGATCAACTCTCTGGAAGGCGTGCGCCCCTACCCGCGCATCAAGCCCCCCTATTTCCCGGCCGCCATCGGCCTGTACGGCTGTCCCACCATCGTGAACAACGTGGAATCCCTCTGCCAGGTGAAGCACGTCATCGCCATGGGAGGGGAAGCCTACAGCCAGGAAGGAGCCAAACGCTCCCCCGGCACCCGCATCATCGGAGTTTCCGGCGACGTGAAGCGCCCGGGGTTCTATGAAATCATTTCCGGGTCCATGACTTTTGGCGAACTGCTGTACGACGTCTGCGGAGGCCCCCGCGACGGCCGTGAGTTCAAGGCCGTCATTCCCGGCGGCTCCTCCTCTAAGGTGATGCGCACGGACGTGGAGTACAAGGTAAAGAATCCGGACGGATCCACGGGCAAAATCTCCTTCTTCGACATTCCACTGGACCTGGACAGCATTGCTCAGCACGGCTCCATGTCCGGCTCCGGTGCGGTCATCGTCATGGACGATTCCCGCTCCATGCCCTGGGCTATCAACAACATCAACCGCTTTTACGCCCATGAATCCTGCGGCCAGTGCACTCCCTGCCGGGAAGGCTGCCCGTGGATGATGAAGCTCAGCACCCGCATCCTGGAGGGCAAGGCCGCCCCGTCCGACGTGGATCTGCTGATTGAAGTGGCCAACCAGATTGAAGGGAAGACGGTCTGCGCCTTCGGTGAAGCCGCCTCCTGGCCCACCCAGGCCATGGTCTCCAAGTTCAAGGAGGAATTCCTGGCCCTGACGGATCCCTTTAACGCCTGCCTGCCCCACACCAGGGAAGGCAGGGAACAGACCCGCTACCTCACCCGCTAACAGCAGAACGCAACACCAGTTTTCAATTCCATTTCCCTCCCATCCGTCATCATGAGTGAAGAAGCTTCCAAACTCCCCAAAGACATTGCCGCCGCGGAAGGCAAGGTGAACGTCCAAATCAACGGAACGTGGCACCAGTTCCCCCGCGGAACGCGGATTGCAGACGCCTGCCGTTCCGTGGGCGTGCCCATTCCGTGCTTCTGCTACCACCCCAAGCTGGCCGTCGTCGGCTCCTGCCGCATGTGCCTGGTGGAACAGGGGATGCCGCCCAGGCTGGCGCCGGGCCAGACGCCCTCCTATGATGAACGCGGTTACCAGAACATCCAGTGGATGCCCCGCCCCATTATCTCCTGCGCGAATACGGTGGCGGAAAACATGGGTATCCGCACGGACAGCCCGCTGTCCAGTGAAGCGCGTCGCGGCGTGCTGGAATTCCTGCTGACCAGCCACCCGCTGGACTGCCCCATCTGTGACCAGGCCGGGGAATGCAAGCTCCAGGAATACTCCAATGACTACGGACAGGTGGAAGGCCGCTATGAGGAAGGCAAGACCAAGAAGGGCAAGAACCTGAGCATCGGCCCGCGCGTGAACCTGGACCAGGAACGCTGCGTGCTCTGCGGCCGCTGCGTGCGCTTCATGCGCGACATCATGCACGACGAAGTGCTGACGATGTCCCAGCGCGGCACCTTCAACGCCATCACGGTCTACCCGGGCCGGGAGCTGGACAGCAATTATTCCCTGAACACCGTGGACCTGTGCCCGGTGGGCGCGCTCACCTCCAAGGACTTCCGCTTCAAGATGCGCGTGTGGTTCCTGAAGGAAACCAAAACCATTGACGTGGATTGCGGCACGGGCACCAACATTACCCTCTGGACGCGTGAAGACAAGGTGTACCGCATCACTCCGCGCCAGAACGACGCCGTGAACTCCTGCTGGATGCCGGACTCCCACCGACTGAATTACAAATACATCAACGCGGAAACGCGCATCCCCCAGCCCGTCATCCGTACGGACGCAGGCGCTCCCCACCGCCCATCCACCTGGGAACCCGCCCTGGCCTCCCTCACGGAAGCCGTCAAACGCATCTCCCCGGGCCAGATCGCCATCATCGCCTCCGGGCGCATGACCAATGAAGAACTTTACATGGTCCGCCATCTGGCCGCCCAAATCGGCACGGACCAGGTGGACATCGTCCCCCGCACGGGTGAAAGCGACGGCATGCTGATCGCCGCGGACCGCAACCCGAACACGAACGGGGCCAGACTGGTGCTGGGCATTGAACCCGGCTCTAAGCTGGCCGCCATCCGCGACGGCGTGCGCAACGGCTCCATCAAGGGCATTCTCACGCTGGGAGAAGACCTCACCGCCCCGGAAGCAGGCTTCACGGCGGAAGACCTGGACAAGCTGGACTACCTCTTCATGACCGCCCACAGCGCGAATGAAACGGCGCGCCACGCGGACCTCGTCCTTCCGGGCGTTACCTACGCTGAAAAATTCGGCACCATGATCAACGTCACGGGCCGCATCCAGCGCCTGAACCGGGCCATCCAGCCCGTGGGCTACGCTAGGGACGACTGGCAGATTCTCCGGGACCTCACCCTTTCCCTGGGGGGCAATCCGGCACTGAAGGACTTTAACTCCGCCCTGGACGTCCTCACCGTCATGAGCACGGAATACGACGCTCTCCACGGCGTTACCTGGGGCTCCATCGGAGACGGGGGCCAGCCCATTCTGGAAACCGGCGTCACCATTCCCGTGGTGGAACGTGAAAAAAACCAGGGCCGCTAATCACACTTCACACGCACACAACCTGTTAATCCGCCATGATTGATTCGATTCTAACCTTTTGCGACGAGGTGCTCAGCAACCCTATCTGGTTCTACATCATCACCCTGCTGATCAAGATCGTCATCTGCTTCGCCATCACCATTCTGTTCATTCCGATCTGCGTGTACATTGAACGGCGGGTGGCCGCCTGGATCCAGGACCGCGTGGGTCCCAACCGCGCCGGCATCCCCCTGAGCATCTTCCGCCGCTTCGGCATGAAGTCCGACCTGCCTTTTAAAAAGACGCTGGACTACTTCGGCCTTCCCCACGACGGCAAAATCGCCGGCCTGTGCCGCTTCTTCCGCCTGGACCGGGACATTCCGATCTTCGGCCTGGTGCAGCCCATGGTGGACGGCGGCAAGCTGTTCCTGAAACAGGACTTCACCCCTCCCTTCGTCCGCCGCGCGTACTTCTGGATCGCTCCCATCCTGGTGCTGGCCCCGCCGCTGATGACGGCGGCCGTCGTCCCCTTCGCCGGAGACCTTCACACTTCCTACGGAAACGTGAACATGGCTGTGGCCAACCTCAGCGTAGGCCCCCTGTGGATGTTCGCCATCTCTTCCCTCTCCGTATACGGCCTGGTGCTGGCGGGCTGGTCCTCCAACTCCAAGTTCCCCTTCCTGGGCGGCGTGCGTTCCTCCGCCCAGATGATCTCCTATGAAATCAGCATGGGCCTGTCCATCATCCCCGTGCTGATGATTTACAGCACGCTGGACCTGTCCAACATCGTGGAATACCAGGCGGCCAACGGCTGGCTTCTGCTCCCCGTGTGGGGGGAAGGCCTGAGCTGGCAGCGCTGGATTCTGCTGATTCCCATCGCCATCAGCTTCATTATCTTCCTGACGTCCATCTTCGCGGAAGCCAACCGCACGCCCTTTGACATGTCCGAATGTGAAACGGATCTGGTGGGCGGTTACCACACGGAATACTCCTCCATGAAATTCGCCCAGTTCTTCATGGGTGAATACGCCGCCATGGTGGTGGGCTCCTCCCTCGTGATTACCCTGTTCCTGGGCGGCTGGTCCATCGGCTTCGGCCTGGACGGCTGGCTGAACGAACATGTGGCCAACTGGGTGGCGGTCATCTGCCAGCTCATTGCGTACGTGCTCAAGCTCCTCTTCTTCGCCTTCTTCTTCGTCTGGGTACGCTGGACGCTGCCCCGCTTCCGTTACGACCAGGTGATGAAGCTCGGCTGGATGGTCTTCTTTGAACTGGCCGTCATCAACATCTTCATCACGGCCGCCATCCTGTACTTCGTCAAGTAATCAACCTTCTTCATCCCGACAACATCACTATTATGGCCTTCAAAACGATCAAGCGCCCGAAGATTTCCCTCGGAGAGCGGTTCTACTTGCAATCCATCCTGGGCGGTCTCTGGATCACTATCAAGCACCTCGTCCTGGCCCTGCTGGGCAAATCCCGCAACAAGAAGGAAATGGCCGGCTCCGGCATCGGCGTCACGATGCAGTACCCGGAATTCCGCTGGGACAAGCACCTGCCGGAATACTACCGCGGCTATCCCGTGCTGGTGAAGGGGGAAGACGGACGCGAACGCTGCGTCTCCTGCCAGCTCTGTGAATTCATCTGCCCGGCCCGCGCCATCACCATCACCCCAGGTGCCATCAAGGAAGGCCCCTGGGAAAAGGTGGAAAAAGCGCCCAAGGAATTCCAGATAGACATGCTCCGCTGCATCTACTGCGGCATGTGCGCGGAAGCCTGTCCGGAACAGGCCATCTTCATGAGCCAGGACTACCTGCTCACCCCCACGGACAAATCCCAGGCCATCCACAACAAGGCCAGGCTCTACGAACTGGGCGGCACCCGCAAGGGGCTGATCAACAAATGGAACCAGTACAAATAACCAAGCCCGAACACCTCACTCAATTTCCTGTACGTTATGAACATTTTTGCCAGTGACATACTCTTTTACGTTTTCGGGGCCCTGGCCGTGATCCTGTCCCTGATGGTCGTCTTCATGCGCAATCCCGTCTCCTCCGCCATGATGATGGCCCTCTCCTTCGGAGCCACGGCCGCCGTCATGATCGGCCTGGGGGCCCACTTCCTCGGTATCCTTCAAATTCTGGTGTACGCCGGAGCCATCATGGTTCTCTTCGCGTTCATCATCATGCTGCTGAACGTGAAACGGGAAAACTCCCCCTTCCGGCGGCCCGTTTCCGTCGCCATCGGCGTCATCATCGCCGGACTCTTCCTCGGCCAGCTCATCGGCATCATCTACTCCCTGCCCGGCGCGAAGGAAACGCACCGCTGCCCGATGGCCAGCGCGGAACAGGCGTGGAATGACTTGAAAATCGGACAGAATGAACCTTGTAAAGACACCGTGCATTCATGCGCCGTGTCAAACTGCGACAATAGAGGACTTATGACATCAAGTCGCAGAACATCAAGTTATAATATAACAAAGGAGATGCTAGATGAATTGCTTGCGTCTTCTTTGAGTCCTGCCGTCAAACTTCCTCCCATTTCCCCCCAATGTTCCGCACACCTCTATCCGGAAGGCACCACCATCCGCGCGGAAATCGACAACGGGGAATTCCCGGACACCGCCCTGCTGGGACGCACCCTGTTTGACAAGTACAACCGGAGCCTGGTAATCGCCGGGCTGGTCCTGCTGGTGGCCTCCATCGGCGTCGTGGTGCTGAGCCGCCGCCCCTCCGGCAAATAACCAGAACCCTTACCACAGCCATCATCATGATACCTCTTACGCATTACCTGATCCTCTCCGGCGTCCTGTTTGCCATCGGTCTGATGGGAGTGATTGTCCGGCGTGACATCATCGTCATCTTCATGTGCCTGGAAATGATGCTCAGCGCAGCCAACCTCTCGCTGGTGGCGTTTTCTCGTGCCCAGGGCTCCATGGGACTGCCGAACTATGACGGGCAGGCCCTGTCCATCTTCATCCTGACCATCGCCGCGGCGGAAGTAGCCATCGGGCTGGCCCTCATCGTCTCCCTGTACCGGGCCAGGCGCACAGTCAGCACGCAGGATCTCAATACGCTGAAAGACTAAGAGCAATACACACTCCACGAACATGTTTAACATTGATATTCAATACACCTGGCTTCTGCTCTTCCTGCCGCTGGTCGTAGCCGCTTTCGACTGGTTCCTTCTGACCCGGCGGCCGAACATCGCGGCCCTCACTTCCACGTTCTCCTGCCTGGCGACCTTCCTCCTTTCCCTGGGGCTGCTGGACCAGACAGGCTCGGACTCCTTCTCCTGGCTGCCCATTTCCGACGTCTTTTCCGTTGACCTGGGCTTTGTGCTGGACCCGCTGTCCACGCGCATGATGCTGGTGGTCACGGGCATCGGCCTGCTGGTCCACATCTTCTCCCTGAGCTACATGGCGGATGACAAGGCGAAAACGCGCTACTTTGCGTGCCTGAGCCTCTTCATGTTCTCCATGACGGGCATCGTGCTGGCGAACAACATCGCCATGACCTTCATCTTCTGGGAACTGGTGGGCCTTTCCTCCTACCTGCTCATCGGCCACTGGTACACCAGGGACGCCGCCGCAAACGCTGCCAAAAAGGCATTCATCTGCAACCGCGTGGGGGACTTCGGCTTCCTGATCGGCATCCTGACCCTCTGGGCGCTGACCAATACCCTGGACTTCAGCCTGATGGCCATTCCCGCGGGCCTCAGTGAAACCATGCTGAACATCATGGTGCTCTGCCTCTTCTGCGGGGCGGTGGGCAAATCCGCCCAATTCCCGCTGCACGTCTGGCTGCCTGACGCCATGGAAGGCCCAACCCCGGTATCCGCCCTGATCCATGCGGCTACCATGGTGGCCGCCGGGGTGTACATGATGGTGCGCGTCCAGTACTCCATCGGCGTGGAAGCCTTCCCCGCCCTGGCCTGCAACGTCATTGCCGTCATCGGCGCCATCACGGCCATCATCGCCGCCTTCATGGCCACCCAGCAGAATGACATCAAACGCGTTCTGGCCTATTCCACCCTCTCCCAGCTGGGCTACATGGTTATGGCCCTGGGGCTGCTGGCCGGGGAAGCGGCCATGTTCCACCTCTTCACCCACGCCTGGTTCAAGGCCCTGCTCTTCCTGGGCGCCGGCGCCATCATCTTCGCCTGCCACCATGAACAGGACATCTGGAAAATGGGCGGCATCATGAAGCGCATGAAGCTGACCTCCCTCACCTTCATCATCGGCACCATGGCGCTCATCGCCATTCCGTTCACGTCCGGCTTCTTCTCCAAGGAAGCCATCCTGGAGGCGGCCCTGCACCACAATCCGGTCTTCTTCTGGATTGGCGCAGGCGTGGCCCTGCTGACCACCTTCTACATGATGCGCGTGATCTTCGTGGTCTTCTTCGGGAAGGAACGCAGCCACAGCGCGGAACACGCCAGGGAAGTGGGCGGCTTCATGCTGGTTCCCCTGCTGATCCTGGCCGTGCTGGCCCTCATCTCCGGCTACGGCTTCATCGCTGACAAGCTGGTGCCTTTCAACGGATTCGTCTCCGAAAGCTTCCACATGGGCATGCCTTTCTACGTCTCCCTGGGAGCGCTCATCCTCGGCATCCTGCTGGCCGCCGTCTTTTATGCGGGGTCCCCGGCTTCCGACAAGCTTTCCGGCAATGCCGTTTCCCGTGCGCTGGCTAACCGTCTCTACATCGACTGGTTCTATGACAAGGTGCTGGTCAGGGGCGTCCAGGGCTCCGTGGCCGCTATCATTGACTTCATGGACCAGTTCATTATTTCCGGCCTGATCGTAGGCGGCCTGGCGCGGCTCACCGCCGCCGTTGGCTCCCTGCTGCGCCGCCTGCAGTCCGGCAGCATGGCCGCCTATACGGCCCTGTTCGGCATCGGCCTGCTTCTGGTCATCTACTTCACCGTCTTCTATTCCTGCTAACCACCAACCAATCACACACCATGCTTATCTGGCTTGTTCTCATTCCTCTGATTGCCACGGCCCTCATCGGTCTGTGCAAGGCGCCCGCACGCCCGACAGCCCTGCTCAGTGCCACGCTGACGCTGGCCCTCGGCATCTGGGCCCTGGTTAGCTTTGACGACTGTTCCTCCTGCTGGTCCCGCTTCCAGGGGATGGACCTCCAGCTGACGCTGGCCCCCGCCCTGGCTAAAGTGATGCTCCTGCTGACCATCCTGGTGACCTTCGCCACGGTGCTGGGCACCAACCCGCCCAAGGGAGGGGAAGCGTCCTGGTACAACTCCGCTCTGCTGATTTCCGCGGGAGCCACCGGCGCCTTCCTGTCCGACAACATCATTTCCTTCTTCGCCTTCCATGAACTGGCGCTGATCCCCACCTTCGTGATGATCGGCCTGTACGGACGCGGAGACCGCCGCACCACGGCCTGGCGTGCTACGCTTTACCTGGGGCTCGCCTCCATGGTGCTGCTGGCCGCCCTGCTGATGATCGGCGCGCAGGCGGGATTCACCTTCTCCGGGCTGAAAGACTTCATGGCAGGCGGCCAGCAGCTCGCCCATGCGGAACTGATCGGAGCCCTGCTGATCGCCGGCTTCGGCACGCTGATCTCCCTGTTCCCGTTCCATTCCTGGGCTGCCCCCGCTTACGCGTCCGCTCCGGCTCCGGTGGCGATGATGCATGCAGGCGTCCTCAAGAAATTCGGCCTGTACGGCCTCTTCATGTTCCAGCCACTGATGGAAACGGGCTTCCTGCCCTGGACAAACATCCTCCTCGTTCTGCTCGTCTGCAACGTCCTCTGGGTGGGCTATGTGACCGTGAACCAGAAAAGGCTGGACCTGCTTCTGGGCAACTCCTCCGTGATGCACATGGGATATATCTTCCTGGCCTTCGCCGCGCTGGTAGTCTCCGGTTCTGCGGAAGCCAATCCCTGGGCGCTGAAAGGCGCGGCCCTGCTGATGCTGGCCCACGGCCTGACGATTGCCCTGCTCTTCCTGCTCTGCGGACAGATTGAAAAGCAGACCGGCACGCTGGAAATCAACTCCCTGGGCGGCTTGAGCACCAGGCTGCCGCGCATGGCCTTCGTCTTCGGCCTGGCGGGCATGGCCTCCATCGGCCTTCCCGGCCTCGCCAACTTCCCCGGGGAATTCATGGTCTTCTTCTCCGGATTCGCGGGCTTTGACAACGGCTTCGGTCCCGTCCAGATCGCCACGATTCTGTGCCTCTGGGGCCTGGTTATCGGCGCGGTATACATGCTGAGGGCCTACCGCAACATCTTCCAGGGGGACCTGTCCAGGGCCGCCGCCTACGCTACGGAACTGCTGCCTGCCGAACGGGCCGCCAACTACTTCCTGACGATCACCCTCGCGGTCTTCGGCTTCTTCCCCACGCTGGTGCTCCAGTTCTTCTCCTGATCCCTTCCGAATACAATCCAAGTTTAACCTGATCTTCTTTTACCCATGCAAGCGTATATTCCGGAATTCATCCTGGCCGGCCTGGCAATGCTCCTGCTTCTGGCCGAGACCTTCTGCAAAAAGACGCCCAAATTCGTCTTCGGGCTGATTGGCGCGGCGGGGGCCCTGGCGATGCTCCCCTTCTACATGGAGGGACTCTATGACAACGTCTACATCATTCTGGCGCTTATCGCCACGGCAGTGACCCTGTTGCTGTCCGTGGACTTCCGGGCCGTCATTAACTTCTCTTCCAACGACTCCAAGTCCCAGGACGGCACGGGGGAATTCTACATCCTGCCCCTGCTGGCCTGCGTGGGCATCACCTCCCTGTGCAAGGCCTCCAACCTGGTGGAACTGTTCGTCTCCCTGGAAGTGCTCACGCTGAGTTCCTTCATCATGGTGGGCTATTTCCGCCGGAACCTCGGTTCCACGGAAGCGGGCATCAAGTACCTGATTCTGGGAGCCGTCAGCACGGGCTTCCTCGTCTTCGGCCTGGCGTGGTACTTCGGCGTCACGGGCACCTTCATCTATGACGAAGCCATCGTCAGCCACGCCCTGGCCGGACAGACGGCCCCTGCCATGTACCTGGCCCTCGCCATGCTGCTGCTCGGCACGGCGTTCAAGATCGGCGCGGTTCCCATGCAGCTGTGGATTCCGGACGTGTACCAGGGAGCGCCCACTCCGGTGACGGCCTTCCTTTCCGTGGCCTCCAAGGTGGCCGGCTTTGCCCTGCTCAGCATCATCCTGGCTCCCTTCGCCACGCTGCCCCCCGTTGAATTCGTCATAGCCCTGATGGCGGCCGCTACGCTGCTGGTGGGCAACCTGGGCGCCATTCCGCAGACCAACCTGAAACGCATGATGGGGTACTCCTCCATCGCGCAGGCCGGGTTCATCCTTCCCCTTTTCATCGGCACCGTGGACGGCCGGCTGGCCCCGAACGCCCCGTTTTACCTGGCCGTGTACCTGGTCATGACTTTTGGCGCCTTCTTCGCCCTCGCCATGATCCGCATCCAGCGCGGCAGTGAGGAAATCTCTGCCTTCCGAGGCCTGGGCAAAACCAATCCCCGGCTCGCTCTTGCCGTCACCATCATGTTCGCCTCCCTGGCGGGCGTGCCGCTGACGGCCGGTTTCTTCGCCAAAATGATCTCCTTCGTGCACGTCATTAACACGGGCCGGTACCTGGGCTGGATGTTGCCCATCATGATTATCTGTGCGGCCTCCGGCTTCTACTACTACTTCAAGGTCATCCGTTCCATGTACTGGGACAAGCCCGGAGAAGACGCAGAACCCGTGCAGGTGCCCGTCATTTCGGGAATCATGCTGGCCGCCTTCTCCATCTTCATCGTACTGGGAGGCCTGATGCCCCTTTTCCTGTCCCCCATCCGGTAAAAGAACATTCTTTCCACTCATTATCCGGAAGGCCGTTCCCGCATTCGTGCGGAACGGCCTTCTTCCTGCCGGAGTATTGCAAACCCTTGCGACAGGAGAAACAAATAGAGCGAAAGCGAATAAATGGAATATCGTATCATGCCGTCCTTTCGGAGGCGGAATTCCAGTAGCCACAAAAGCTTGCAACTCTCCTTCATCCCTATTCCGTTTTTTCGGATTGTCCTGCTGAAAAAAATCTGAAAAAATGATTCTCTTATGCTAGATTGCACCCGAACCAACCGTAATTAGTCCGTACTAATCATATGCCGGGCTCCCTTCCATGAGATGAGTCGCGGCTCACTCTTAAACGATCCCCCAAAACCATGCGTTTTTTTTCCGCAACAGCCCTCATCTGCGCAACTCTGTTTTCCGCCACAACGTTCCTGCACGCCCAGGATCCGGAACTTCTGGCCAAGCGCCAGTGCCGTTCCGTCCACGTCATGCAGCAGGGCCATCCCGCCCAGGCAAGCGCCCTGTACAATGAAGTGAAAGCCAAGACGTCTGTCCCCGGCACCTACTTTTGCGCCATGAACTTTGACGACGGCTACATCGGCTTCCAGGAACAATCCAACGGCAAAAAGGTCATTATTTTTTCCATCTGGGACCCGGTGGCCCACGGCGACAACCCTAACAGCGTGCCGGAAGAGGAACGTACCAAGCTGGTGGAGCTGGGCAAAAACGCACGCTCCGGCCGCTTTGGCGGAGAAGGAACGGGCGGCCAAAGCTTCGTGGACTATCCCTGGACCGTCGGGGAAAAGATGCGCTTCCTCGTCTGCGTCAAAAAGATGGGGAAATTCAAGGAAATCAGCGGCTTTTACTTCAACAACAAAGACAAATCCTGGGATCTCATTTCCAAATGGAAAACGCATTCCTCGGAAAAGGAACTCTCCTTCTCCGTCGGATTCGTGGAAGACTTCATGCGCAATTTTGAATCCGCCAAAAAAGCCCGCGGCGCCTTCTTCGGCCCCAGCTTCGCGTACAAGGAAGGCAAATGGTTCCCCAACACCAGCGTTACGTTCACGGGAGACCCCACTCCGTCCACCAACGTCATGGCGGAGATCCAGCCCAACGGTTCCGTTCTGCTCCAAACGGGCGGTGAAACAAAAATGACGGATTTCAAATTGTTCCAGAACCGTCCCCTGCCGCAGGATGCCCATCCTGTCCAGCCTGATGAAGCCGTCACCAGGCTCGTTCAGAAGAACATCAAATAATCATGTCCCTTACCGGCTGGCTCACCATGATCGTTTCCATCGGCGGCGTATTAACCGCTGCCGTATGGGCGTATTACAAAGTGCTCTCCACTCCCAAGGAGACGGAGCACCTGCTCAGCCCCACCCCTCCCCTTCCGGAAGATCCGGAAGAATAAGAGGGGCTTATTTGGTGCGGACCTGTGTGGTTCTCCAGGTGAATTTATATCTCCGGGCGTTGCGGCGTAATCTGGAGAAATTTCTTTTATCCGGCCTCTTCCTAAGAAAAACGAAGTGTTTTTCCCGGTTCGGTTAATACGTATTCCTCTTGAGGGAAATCCAGTTGCAACGGAAATAGCAGCCTTTTTAAACCACATGCTGCCATCATTCCGGATAATAACTGGAAAATTTTATATATACAACGGATTAGGAATCCG
>NZ_JAJBTT010000015.1 GCF_020860705.1 Akkermansia sp. | reverse complement strand
CGGATTTGAAATCCGTTACCGTGTAAGTACCGATGGGATGATTAACATTCCTATTACTACACCGCATGCTTATGAAGAAAACATTATTTCTGACCGCAACCCTGCTGTTAGCCACGGTTTCCGGACAGGGAGCCGTCACGTTGCTGGACGGATTCTCTCCGGCAAGCCAATCCTCCAGCAACTCCCAGGTGAACTGGAGCGATGATGCAAGTTCATTCAGCACGGGATGGGCCGTTTCTTTTAACACTACCCTTCCTGCAAACCTCTCAGCCCTTATGGGCACCGATGCTTTTTTCTCCACACAAAAAAACTCTAGTGAAAAAGAATGGACGTTCGGGTTTGGGACTAAAACTGGAAACAGTAGCGTCGCGCTCACGATGAAGAATACAAATTCTGCTACAGGGCAAGTCGTCTTCACGACAACCCAGATCGCCAAGGAAGATCTCTTAAATAATCCCCTCACTCTTGTGGTCAGAAAAGTGTCTGATAGCGAATCCAACGTTACCTTCTATTTGGGCGGCGAGGAAATCGCTTCCGGAACGAGTAACGGTCTTATATCCCTGACCAAAGGAGCCGCTACATTCTGGTCAAATGGGGGAAGAACCCAGCTTTCAGACATTCAGGGCGTCACTTTTGACGCATCCGACTCCAACATGGACGTGCTGGCCGCACTGGGCATCGCAACCGTTCCAGAACCTGCTACAGCCTCCCTTGGCATCCTGGGCCTGGCGGCTCTCATGATCCGCCGCCGGAGGGCGTAAGGATACCTTCACGCACTGATGGTGCAGGCGGCAGGAAGAATACGGCATTCTTCCTGCCCTTTTTATATCGGTTCCCGTCCCCTTTCCGGGATGGGGCACCCCTTTTCCCCTACGCTCGTTCTTTCCCGGACCGATTTTCAGACTTACCTCCTCCTTACAAGAAAAAACTTACCAAGGAGGATGGATATTTTCATTTAACTCCTTCCATTTCCATGTCTTCTCTTCGTTTTAGCCTGATGGCGCTGTTTCTGCCGCTTTTCATCTCCATCTCCTCCTTGGCGGAGGATTACGTATGGACAGGGGGAAGCGGTACTTCATGGCAAACGGCCTCCAACTGGAATCCGGCGGCTGTTCCCGGCACGTCCTCTTCCTATGCCGACCGGATGATTTCAAACGGACTCCTGTCCCGGCCCGTCGGCAAGCTGGACGGTTCTTCCGGAATTGCGGGTCTGGGAACAGGAGGGCGGTACCTGAAAGGAATTCAAATCAACGGAATCAGCACGAACCCGGGAGAATCCGGCCTGATCTATATCCTGAACAGTTCACAGGGCGTTTATTTGCGTGTTCATGATGAGGGTGTCAGTATCAGGGAACCGGAGGGAACGGGGTACGCGGCGGACTTCGGAATCGCCCAGTTGCGCGTAGCGGCGGACCAGTCATGGACCGTGGAACAGGGACGCACCTTCTATCTGGGAGCAAACGGACAACCTAAAGAAGGCTCCTATTCCCTGACGAGCGAGGGAGGAACGGCGCGCTCCGTCACGTTGAAGGGCGGCGGTACAGTGCGGCTGTGCCCATGTCTTTCCGTGGAAAAAATCGACGGAAATATCAGCTTCATTCTGGACAACGGCACGGGAACGCCCACCCTGAACATGGGAGGAAAGGCCCTGACCAACGCCGTCTCCGTCCCCTCCGGGGGCATTCTCCAGGAGGCGGGAGCCTACCGGGGCGCCCTCACCACCGGGGAAAAAGCTGCCGTCACATGGACCCATTCGGAAATAACGCCGGATGCCGGGTGGACGCTGGGAGCCGAAACCGCCTTCAGGCTGGAGGACTCCGTACTGGACCAGAGCGGAAATGCCCCCTTCAACGGACAAGTGACGCTGGCGGGGCAATCCGGCATCCGGGGCGGAGGCGGCATGCTGACGCAGATCCTGGAAGACAACGCCACGGTCACTTACGCGGACCGCACGGTGACCCGCGGTGAAATCCTCTCCGTGGGAACCGGTGTAACGATTATTCTGGAAAACGCCACGCTGGACCTGGGAGACGCGCCGCCGGACGTGGACCTGGTCATCAAAGGGAACTGCAGTCTGAAAGGCAGCGGCACATTTAACGGAAAAGTAACTTATGAAAAGGATTCCAGCCTGACGGCGGACGACACCCTGACCATGCCGAATGCAGGGATGTCCGTGACGCTGACGCCCTCCAACATTTCCACGATTGACGGCATCCGCCAGAACGGGAGCCAGACCCCGGCACAGAACGGGCCGGAGGTGAAATCGTACATCGTTCAATTTGACCCTGCGCTGGAAACATATGTGAACGGGTGGAAAGGAACCCATACTTTTACCATTGAATTCAGGGAAGGCGTGGAAACGGCGGAAATCCCGTCACTGCCCTCCTGCTTCACGGCCCAGTCCTATGACGCAGGGACGCATACGCTGACGCTTCAGAGCAGCATCCCGGAACCGCCGCCCATGAAGGAAGGGATGGTTGGAGCCAGGCCCAACATCATCTTTATCCTTGTGGACGACATGGGCTGGGGAGAATTGAACGCCTTCTGGGAACATCAGGAGCTGAACGGAAGAGAAGTGGAACGGCGGCGCAGCCTGTCCACCCCGGCCCTGGACAGCATGGCTGAAGAAGGCATGCAACTGCGCCGCCATTATACCGCGGCTCCGGTCTGCGCCCCTGCCCGCGCCTCCCTGATGCTGGGCGTCCACATAGGCCACTCCCGGGTGCTGCGCAACAAGTGCTTTGACGACCCGATCGAAAATTCCCACACGCTGGCCACGGTACTGAAAGGAGCCGGCTATGATACGGCCGCCGTCGGCAAATGGGGCATCGGCGGCGGCGGGGAATCCGCGGGCGGAGGAACAGGCTACCATTACAGCATGAGCGCCACCCCTGACCAGCGGGGGTTTGACTATTTTTACGGCATTGTGGACCACCTGTCCGGCCATTACCACTACCTGGGGGAAACCATGAGCGCGGCCAAAGACCCGGATCTTGGAAAGGTGAGGGAATACAACCGTTCGGACGCCGTACCGGCGCTGAGGGACGTGAAGTCCACTGTCCCGGATACGGCCTATGACACGGACATGTTCGCCGCCCGTGCCAAAAAATGGATCATGGACCACCATGACCAGGGCTCCGGCAAGCCTTTCTTCCTGTACCTGGCCTTTCCGGCACCTCATGCATCCAGCGCCGTGCCGGCATGCGCCTACCCGGATGGCGGCGGCAGGAACGGAGGACTGCAATGGGTGCAGCGGGACGGAATAGCCACCTGCAACACAGGCACGGAGGAACTGGCCAGAGAAGCAGGCCTGACGGGGTCCTATGCCAAGGACAGCTATATTTACCCGGAACTTTCTTCCTATTCTGCCATAGAAAGCCGCCATGCCACCATGATACGCCGCGTGGACGACACCATTGCGGACGTGATCCAGACGCTCAAGGATCTGGGCATTGACGACAACACCATGATCGTCTTCACCTCCGACAACGGCCCCCACCACGAGGGAGGAGCCGATCCGAACCACAACCACGGCACGAAGAATCCCGCCTATTTCCAGGCTTACGGCATGATGGACGGCATTAAAAAGGATACGTGGGAAGGCGGCATGCGCATGCCCACCCTGGTGCGCTGGCCCAAATACATCAACAAGGGAGGCATTTCCCTGAACGCCTCCCAGTTCCAGGACTGGATGGCCACCTTTGCGGAGGCGGCCGGGGTGCCCGTGCCCGCCCGCTGCGACGGCGTTTCCCTGCTGCCCACGCTGGCAGGCGTTCCCGAACGGCAGAAGAAGAGCAACATCTACGTGGAGTACTTTGGAGACCTGGTCACTAGCGGATTCTCAGACTTCCTTCCCGCCCACCGGAATGCGGCCCAGGATACGGACATGCAGCAGGTGGTTTACGCGGAAGGCCTGAAAGGGGTGCGCCGCCAGGGAGGAGGAAACAATAACAACAGGATCCTTGATCCGTTAAAGGATTTCATGATTTTCAACACCCTGACGGACCCCCAGGAAGCCGCAGACCTGGCTTCCAGTCGTCCGGATCTTCAGGAAAAGCTGAAAATTCAGTCCGCCCGCACACGCCGTACCTCTCCCTTCCAAACCGTCCAGAAGCTGGATGACGCCATGGTGCAGCCGGTCGAAGCCCCCTCCGGCCTGAAAAGGGGAGGCCTGCGCTGGCGCGTATGGAAACGCGGATTTGACTGGGTGCCGGATTTCCGGCAGATGGAAGCGCCGGACGCCACGGGAAAAACTGCCGGAGTGACTGTGCAGACCATTCCCTCCCTGACACGGAAAGGAGTGGAGCTTTCAGGCTATCTGGAGGTACCGGAAGACGGAGAATACACATTCTACCTGAAAACGGACGCCGGAGAAGGCTCCAAGGCCTTCGTTCACTTGCACGGCATGCAGCTCGTGGATGCGGATTTCACGTATGTTCCCGGAACGGAAGCAGACTCCCGCGCCATAGACGGGGTGTCGGAGGAAGTGATTGCCAAGGCGGATAAAAACGCCCTTGCGGGACAGAAGGTGAAGCTGAAGGCGGGGCTGCACCCCATCCGCATCGGTTACGTGGGGAATACGGCCGCCTCCTCCCTCTCCCTGGAATGGGAGGGAACGGGAACCGGCGGCAGGGAAGCCGTTCCCTCCACGGCCCTGGCCTACGAGTATGTGAACCCGGTCAGCCTTGACAAGACGGAGGAAGCCGCCGGAAGCGCCGCCACCGCCACCACGCTGACCGTGCAGACCCAGTTGCCCTGGACCGCCTCCAGCGATCAATCATGGGTCACGCCGGACGCCTTGTCCGGCGCGGGAACCGCCACGCTGAATCTGGCGGTGGAGTCCAACAGCTCGGAAACGCCCCGAACCGCCGTCGTCATCGTCTCCTGTGACGGGGAACAAAGAACCTTCACACTTACCCAGGAAGGGGCTCCTCCCCTGGCCGGATACGACGCATGGAAGAAAGACAACTTTGATGACAATACTCCGGACAACCTGACGGCTCCGGACGCCTGCCCAGCCGGGGACGGCATTTCCAACCTGATGAAATACGCCACGGGGCTCCCCGCCGGGAAGCCCTGCGGAAGCGTGACCAGCCTGAGCGTGGAAGAGAGGAACGGCAATCACTTCCTGCTGCTGGCGTGGCCGGTAAATCCCCAGGCCAGGGACGTCACCTTCAGCGTGGAAAGCTCGGAGGATCTTGAAACATGGACGGATGAAGGGACGATCACCCCGGAAGGCAGCCGCGGCGAATACCGGGATACGGCACCCATGGACGACGGAGCGCCCCCGCGCCGCTTCCTGAGATTGAAAGTGACCAGGATTTGACCCGGAAGGCCTCCGCAGAAAACGGGGGCCTTTCCATCCAGTTGCGGCTTGACCGTGCAGGGAGGGTGGCGTAACATCCCCGCACGCATTCAACCCCTGCGCAACACGTATCATGGAACCTATTTACGAAGGCAAGGCCAAACGGCTTTACACGACCGACAATCCCAACGTCCTCCGCATGGAATACAAGGACGACGCCACCGCCGGCAACGGCGCCAAAAAAGCCCAGTTTGAAAACAAGGGCCGGATGAACAAGGCCATCACCCTGGTCATCTACCGCATGCTGGAAAGCAAGGGCGTGAAGACCCACCTGGTCGCTGACGTGGACGACATCAATATCGACGTGAAAAAGGTTTCCATCCTTCCCCTGGAAGTGATCGTGCGCAACATCGCCGCCGGCTCCTTCAGCCGCCGCATGGGCGTCAAGGAAGGCACTCCCTTCAAGAAGCCGATTGTGGAATTTTCCTACAAGGACGACACCCTGGGCGATCCCTTCATCAATGACGACTACGCCCGTGAAATGAACGCCGCCACGGAAGAGGAATGCGCCTTCCTGAAGGACCAGGCCCGCATCGTGAATGACGTGCTGATCGACTTCTTCAAGCAGGTAGGCCTGACGCTGGTGGACTTCAAGATCGAGTTCGGCCGCCTGGCGGAGGATCCCTCCCAAATCGTGCTGGCGGACGAGATTTCCCCGGACACCTGCCGCCTGTGGGACATCAAGACCGGCGAGAAGATGGACAAGGACCGCTTCCGCCAGGACCTGGGCAACGTGATGGAAGCTTACGAGGAAGTCCTCTCCCGCCTCCAGAACAAGGCCTGAGCCTCTTACCCCTTCATGGGAGCCGGTTGTCCAACCGGCCCCCATTTTTCATTTTACCACCATTCTTGAGCGATATGACCCTCCACTTTGAAGTTATCAGCCGATTCCAGGCCGCAGCCAACGCCGACGCCCTGCTCTACACCCCCCTGAACGCCGGGCTCACCTTCCGCCGCAGCCGCGTTTACACCGTAGAAATCAGCGGGGACGAACAGAAAGCCCGCGAATATCTCCTGAGTGTGCTGGTGGACCCCATCGCCCAAGAATGCAGCGAGCAGGCCGCCCCCATCCTGAAGGATGCCCTGTTCACCATTGACTACGGCATGAAGGCCGGCGCCCTGGACCTGGAAAAGGAAGCCATCCTGCAAAACTACCGCGGCCGCAGGAACATGGGCTTTACCCTGGACGCCCTGAAAATCACCCAGCGCGTGTACGTCTTCGGGCAGGGGGACAGGGAATCCCTGGCGGCGCTCTTCGCCAAGGACGTCTGCAACCCCGCCATCCATAACTGGACCATCGCCTAACCCTTTCCCCCTTCCTCAGCAACATGTCCGCAAAAACCTACCGCACCGTTCCCGTGAGGAACCTGAGCAGCGACGAACTGCTCGAACTCAGCAAAAAGCAGAAGCTTTCCCTGTCCCGCGAGGACATGGAAGTGGTTCAGCAGATCTTCCGTGAAATCGACCGCGACCCTACCGACGTGGAAC
Source organism: Akkermansia sp. (assembly GCF_020860705.1). GTDB lineage: Bacteria > Verrucomicrobiota > Verrucomicrobiia > Verrucomicrobiales > Akkermansiaceae > Akkermansia. Next base: position 54,124 of record NZ_JAJBTT010000015.1, on the reverse strand, counting down.
TGGAAGTGATCGCCCAGACCTGGTCCGAGCACTGCAAGCACCGCATCTTTTCCGCAGACATCAGCCACAGCGTAAACGGCGGCGCTCCGGAAACCGTCAAAAGCCTGTTCAAGACTTACATCAAAAAGCCGTCTGAAAAAATCATGGAACGCAAGCCGGGCTTCGTGCTCAGCGCGTTTGACGACAATGCCGGCTTCATCGCGCTGGACGACAAGCTGGCCGTCTGCCTGAAGGCGGAAACGCACAACCACCCCTCCGCCATTGAACCCTACGCCGGAGCCAACACCGGGCTGGGCGGCGTCATCCGCGACATCCTGGGCGCAGGCAAGGGCGCCAAGCCCATCGCCTCCCTGGACGTCTTCTGCTTCGGCGCCCCGGACACGGACCCCGCATCCATCACCGCCCCGGACGTCATCCATCCGCTGGGCATCATGCGCGGCGTGGTGCGCGGCGTGCGCGACTACGGCAACCGCATGGGCATTCCCACCGTGAACGGCGCCATCCAGTTTGACCCCACTTACATTTACAACCCGCTCGTGTTCTGCGGCACCGCCGGCGTCATCCCCCGCGGGGACATCCTGAAGGAAATGCGCCCCGGCCTCAAGGTGATCGTCATCGGCGGACGGACGGGACGGGACGGCCTGAAGGGGGCCACCTTCTCTTCCGCGGCCCTGGACGAAGCATCCCATGAAGAAGACTTCACCGCAGTGCAGATCGGCAACCCGATTGAAGAAAAGAAAACGCTGGACTTCATTCTGGAAGCGCGGGAACGCGGCCTGATCGTCTTCATCACGGACTGCGGCGCGGGCGGCTTCTCCTCCGCCGCCGGGGAAATGCTCTCCGTCACGGGCGGGGAAATCTTCCTGGACAACGCCCCTCTGAAGGAACCGGGCCTCATCTCCTGGGAAATCTTCCTGTCCGAATCCCAGGAACGCATGGTCATGGCCGTGGAAGAAAAGGACCTGCCGGAACTCCAGAAGCTGGCGGACACTTTCCAGACGGAACTGACCGTGCTGGGCCATTCCGACGACACGGGCATCCTCAAGGTCTGGCACCATGGGGAACTGGTCTGCTGCCTGGACAACTCCAAACTGCATGACGCCCCCATCAAGAAACTGGAATCCGTCTTCACCCCCGGCAAGGCGCTCACGGGCCAACCCCTCCCGGACAAGGACCTGAACAAGGCCATGGAAACCGTCATGGGGGACTTCGCCATCGTCTCCCGCGAACCCATCATCCGGGAATACGACCATGAAGTGCAGGGCAACACCATCCTGAAGCCCCTGGCGGGCGCGCAGGCGGACGCTCCGCAGGACGGCTCCGTGGTGGACATTGACGGTTCCGACAAGTGCATGGCCATGGCCTGCGCCATTCTCCCGGAATGGGGCAAGACGGACCCCTACGCCATGGGAACCGGCACCGTGGACGAATGCGTGCGCCAGCTGATCCTGGTGGGTTCCAACCCGGACAAAATCGGCCTGCTGGACAACTTCTGCATGGGCAATCCGGAAGATCCCCAGGAACTCGGCCGCCTGGTGGAATGCGTGAAGGCCATCGCCCATGCGGCGGACGCCTACAACGCCCCCTTCATCTCCGGCAAGGACTCCTTCTACAACTACTTTGAAACGGAAGACGGCCCCATCAACGTGCCCGTCACCTTCCTCTGCTCCGGCTTCGGCGTGGTGGAAAGCCCGGACCACGCCACCGGCTCCTCCCTGCGCCGGAACGACAGCCTGCTGTACCTCATCGGCAACACGGAAGACGAAATGGGCGGCTCCGTCTTCGCCCGCACCCACGGTGTGGAAGAAGCCAGGGTCCCCCAGACGGACTGCGCGGCCAACATGGCCCTGTACAAGGCCTATTACAACGCCCTGACCTCCGGCCTGGTGCTCTCCGCCCACGACGTCTCCGAAGGCGGCCTGGCCGTCACGGCGGCGGAAATGGCCTTCTCCGGCAAGGGCGGCATCCGGCTGGACCTCACGAAAGTTCCTACCGCTCACGGATGGAAGTCTCCGGCGGTTCCCCTGTTCAGTGAAAGCACGGGCCGCATCCTGGTGGAAGTGGATCCGGAATTCGCCGCGGACTTTGAAGCGGCCATGGACGGCTTCCCCTGCGCCTGCATCGGCCGCGCCACGGAGGAAAAACGCCTCACGGCCACCTGCTGCGGCGGGGAAAAGGTGCTGGACTGTGAAATAGCCAGGCTCAAGAAACTCTGGAAGGACGGACTCACCCCCTACTATTGATCTCCAGAACCCGGGACCTAACCATACCAACGATTCATTGCTACCAATATGCCTCACGCACTTTTATTGAAATACCCCGGCACCAACTGTGATGTGGAAACGGAACGCGCCCTGCGCGCAGCCGGCTTCTCCACTCAAATTCAGCCGATTGCCACAGCCACGCCGGAACACGTCGCTAAATCCCAGCTCGTCGTTCTCGGCGGCGGATTCAGCTACGGGGACTATGTCACCAGCGGCCGCCTGGCCCAGCTGGAAACGGAACGCTTCCTGGGAGACGCCCTGCATCGGCACCATGCCGGCGGAGGACTGCTCCTGGGCATCTGCAATGGCTTCCAGATACTCACCAAACTGGGCATTCTGCCCGATTCCAGCCTCATCGACAACAAAAAGGAACGCTTTGAATGCGTCTGGGCCAAACTGGTGAAAGTGGCCAAAAACTCCCCCTTCCTGCAGGGTCTTCCCGATGAATTCGAACTGCCGTCCGCCCACGCGGAAGGCCGCCTGGTCACCAGGCCCGGAGACGCGGAAAAATACCTGGCCGCCGGAAACGTGGCCCTCCAGTACGTGGACAACCGCGACGGCTGCGAATGCAGCATTGCAGGCCTTCAGGACTCCACCGGGCGCGCCATGGGCCTGATGCCCCACCCGGAACGCTTCCTGCTGCCCCGCCACCACTACGACAGGGACTGGGCCGGCCATGAAGACTGGGGCTGGGGATACTTCCTGTTCAAATCCGCCTTTGACGCCCTGAAATAACGGCTCAAATCCATTCACCGCCCACCCTCCGCACGCATGACAGACACGGCACTCATCGGCTCCTCCTCCGCCCTCGGCGTCTTCTGGTCCTCAAAACGGTACTTCGACTACCTGATTGATGAAACCAACCTGCCCCTCCTGCGCGGCAAGGAATTCGGCCAGGTCGTGATCATCTGCCCGTCTCTCCGGGAAGGACGCAGGGCCATCCGCGGGAACATGGGCTCCTTCCTGGCGCAGGTTAAAAACCTGATCGACCTGCTGCATGAAGTGAAGGCGGAGCGGGTGACCTACGTCACCTGCATTGACACCCAGCCGGAAACGGGCAATGAAGAATCCCCCCTTCTCCGTGAATCGGAAGATGAATGGCTGGCCGCGCTGGTGGAACTGAAAGCCTTCATCAACCTGCGGTTTGGCCGCGTGCTGAACGTCTACCTTCCGGAAATCACCGGAACGGGAGCGGACATGAGCGTGGCGGACCTGCTGGCAGCCCCGCCGGAAGGAACGGGGGAACTGGAAGTGGCCCTGCTGGAGCGTCACCAGCTCTATCCCATGCACCGCCTGGTCCGGGACGTGGAAAAGGCATGGGAATGCGGCATCTTCTCCGTCAATCTGGTTCCGGAACCCATCACCACCTTTGAACTGGTGGAACACTGCTTTCCCTCCCTCACGGACCGCCTCCCCACCGCCCGGGAAACGGACCCCTGCGGGAGCTCCAGAACTTCCGTTTACTCCACCCAGTACCATGATCCGGACACCGGCTACATCATGGACAAGCAGGAAGTCATCGCCGGCCTTTCCCCGGAGAAAAAGGCCTGACGATCCTTCCGCATCCGCGGGAGCAAGGAATAGTTGCGCCTGAATTTCCTGTTTCCAATCAAACAGGATGCTTCCTCTTTGGGGCCTTTTTCTTGTTAGAAAACAGGGCGGATTTGTAATCCGGTGTCAACGAAAAAACCAAAAATTAAATTACTCCTCCATCACTGTAAGTGCATTAAGAAAATGGAGCGGCATTGATAAGTCCAGTCCTATTCTCAACCAATAGTCGTCTTTTCAAGAACCAGGAAAATAAAACGCTTCATGATAAGCTTCATAGATGGAATATATTCCTGAAGTTTTTCCCAATCTGTACCGGATTACAAATCCGCTACATGGGACATCTATGAAGTATACTTCCATTCTTTTAATGACAGTGTCTTTGCTCTCCATGACCGCCCATGGAGCCATTACTGTTCCCTATACCGTGGAAAGCCTTACTGAAGGCAACCTTCAAATTAATCCCGGTACCACCTCCAATACCAGCTGGGCTGTCTCTTTCAACATGGAAATCAACCCGGACTTTTCCCTGGAAAACGCCCTTCCCGTTTATTCCGCGAACTACAGCGGCGCTAACCCCACGGGAAATGTCTTTTATCTTACGGGTTTTGACCACGGCGAATGCACGTTCGCCGCTGAAAAACCGCTGCCAAACCCTGCCTCCTCCTGGTTCACCAACGCAACGCTGACGCTGGACGCCAGCCCGCTGACGCTGATTTACCGGCAGGACCTCTCCGGAGGAGGAAGCACCATCAGCCTGTATCAGGGCACGCAGCTTATCATGAGCGGAACGAATGCTGCATCCCTGTTCCCGCTCAACAATAACCTTTCCACCCTGTGGACCAACAACGGAAACATCCAATACAGCAACATCCAGGTTAGCTATTTTGACAAGGATCCCGGCATTGACAGCGATATGTCCATCCTGAGCGCCCTGAACATCCCGGAACCGGCCACGGCCTCCATGGGATTGCTGGGACTGGCTGTTCTTGCCATGCGCCGCCGGCGCTTTTAACCCCTGCCGTATCACGGCAGCACGCTTTTTTCAGGCCGTCTCTCCTGTCCTTCAGGTCAGACGGCCTTTTCATGTCCCGGTAGATTTCCGCAAAAGCTTTTCCAGTTGAGCGCGACCGGGAACGGTGGTACAAAGGAGTCATGAAGATCAGCGACGACAGTCTTGAATTTTTAACGGAACTTCTGGAAACGCCCAGCCCGTCCGGCTTTGAGATAGACGCCCAGCGCATCTGGGCGGATGAAATGCGCAAGTACACGGAAGATGTCCAGTGCGATACGTATGGCAACACCTGGGCTACCTTCCATGCGGAAAAGGAGGATGCCCCTACCCTGATGATTGAAGCCCACGCGGATGAAATCGGGTTCATGATCCGCCACATCACGCCGGAAGGGTTTCTCTATGTGGAACGCGTGGGCGGCACGGACACGGCCATTGCCCGCGGACGCCGCGTCCGCTTCCTGGGCAGCCAGGGTGAAGTGATGGGCGTCACCGGAAACACCGCCATCCACCTGAGGGAAACCGGAGAAAAAGAACCCAAAATATGGGAAATCTACATTGACGTAGGTACCTCCTCCGACAAGGAAGTGGCGGAACTAGGCCTGCGCGTGGGCCATGTGGGTGTCTATTGCGACGGCCCCATGCTGATGAACGAGGACAAGCTGGTGTGCCGTGCGCTGGACAACCGGTTGAGCGGCTTCGTCCTTTCGGAAATAGCCAAGCGCCTGTGCAAGCTGAAAAAGCCCATATCCTGGAACGTAGTGCTCGTCAACGCCGTTCAGGAGGAAGTGGGGTGCATTGGCGCTGGAATGATCACTCACCGCCTGTGTCCGGATGCCGCCATCTGCATTGACGTGACGCACGCCACGGATTCCCCCGGACTGGACAAGGGCAAATTCGGAGACATCAAACTGGGCGGCGGTCCTGCGGTCATCCACGGCACGGCCAATCATCCCAACCTGGTGGCCCGCCTGGAAATCGTGGCGGACAAGAACAAAATTCCGCTCCAGCATGAAGCCGCCGGACGCCGCACCGGAACGGACACGGACAGTATTTACGTCTCCCGCAACGGCGTGGCCTCCGCCCTGGTCTCCCTGCCTCTGCGCTACATGCACTCCCCCGTGGAAACGGCAGCCCTCAGCGACGTGGAAGACACGATCAAACTGCTGCTGGAACTGATCAAGTCCCTGAAGCCGGGTGACGCCTTCGGCCACAAACTGTAACGGCCGGCAAGACGCCATGGGCAGAATTCATTACCAGGCGCCAGCTCACGTCGCTCTCCACAACGGCATCTCACTGGGGTTCATCTTGGGAACAAGGGCCTCCCGGCCCTTGTAAAAGAATTCTCTCACCCAACGACGGTTCCACCAAACTGCTTAGACCCACGCACAAAAAACAGCCTGAATCAAATTCCAAGTCGATTGGTCATCCGGAGCTATGAGGGCCGGAGGCCCTCATTCCCAGGCTTCAGCACACATCCCGTTCCAGGGACGGACAGACATAACGGCATTCCACCAGGGTTCTCCTGGGAGCAAGGGCCTCCAGGCCCTTGTACCTTCAGCAACACTCACCCTCCCCTTTTCAACCTCTTCCCTCCATCCAGCCAATTCCCGGCCACCCCTTCCCGTGACGGAATTTCTCCATAAGGCAAACCAGCCAAACAACAAGGAGAAGTTGGAAAACAGGAAGAAGCCCCGCAAAAAGCCTCTCACGCACTATTGCCGGAAAAGTGTTGCCATCCTAACCCGGCCCTCCCGTTCCTGAAAAGTCACATTTCGCTGAAATCCAGCCGGGTCACGTTGAAATACGTCTTCCCCTTCCGGCAGGAGTTCCACAGGATCACCAGCATCAGCAGGAACAGCCCCAGCCTCCACGCCACTTCAAAGGGATAGCTGGTCACCTCCCTTTCCACGCCGATGCAGTTGCAGGAAAGGGAAAGCCCCCTGATCCAGCCCTGCACGAAGAGGGCCACAAACGTAAACGTCAGGGCGCTTCCCAGCAGGGCCGCTCCGGCGCAAGTTCTGCGGAACAGGAGCCCCAGGCCCACCACCATTTCGCACGCCACTCCCAGGCAGGCCAGGGGATGCCCCCAGGCCTCCGGAAAAAGGGCGAACCGGTCAATGGTCGCCTGGAGCTGGTCCAGATGAAACAGCTTGCGGCCGGCCACGAAGAGAAAAAAGCCCCCCATCCCCAGCCGAAGCAGGAGCAGGCAGATACGGATTATTTTTTCTCTCAGCATGCCGGCGGATTCCGCTTATTCAAAATGGGTTTGCTGCGCGCTCACCTTGTCATTGCGCAGTTTGTTAAGTTCATGGCGGACCTTTTCCAATTCCAGTTGAAGGGATTTCTCCCGTTCGGAAGCGGCATCCGGAGCGGAAGACTGGCCTGTCGGCCCCTTCTTCGCCTTGCCCACGGCATCTTCCATGAAGAGCATGTTCATCCCCGGAGCCTTCGTGTCAAACTTCAAGACGCCGGAAACAGGCTTTTGTGAACCCGGATGCTTCACGGAGGCTTTCACCGTCACTGTTCCGGGCTTTGTTCCCAGGCGCACCAGCGCCGGAGCGGAGCCCCATTTGACAGGCTGGGTCAAGGTGCCGTCCGGGGAATCGGTCAGCAGCTCGGCAGGGCCTTCCACGGAGAAGACAAGCTCCTCATCATTCAGCCGCTTCACCGTTCCACGGCCATCCGTGACTTCCGCCACTACTGCAAACACGTCGGAACCGTTGGCGCACAAATCCACGCCTTCTTCCTGATCCAGGCGGAGGCGGATTTTTTCCGCCCTCCGGGAGGGCCGCACTTCATGCCTGGTCACCACCTTCCCGCCAATGATGCCTTCCGCCACCAGCTTCACGGCTCCTTCCTTGCCGGCGCGGGAGAGTTTTTTGTTTTCCATGAAATCCCAGGCTTTCGGGAACACGACGGGCACGCGCTTGAGGCCGTTGGGGTAGGAAGCCACCTTCTTCTCCACCGGGGCGCCTCCGTTGACGCTCAAGCGGACGGAATCACAGTTGGAAAAAACCGTAACGTCTTCCGGAGAGAAAGGAGTGCACTCGTTGGCGATGTAAACGACTGGGCCGGAACCCAGTTCATTGCGCGTCTTCTGGGGCCGCTGGGACATGAACGCGTAATAGGACGTCTTGGGCTGCCGGAAGGCATCCAGAATACCGCCGTAGAAGGGATCCGGATGGTAGCCGCGCTGGTGGTCGAAGGGGTGCCAGAGACAGCCGCCGAAGTGGTAGGCGGGAGCGGCGTTCAGGGTGTCGTACGTGGTGTACGGAAATGACGTTTTAAGGTAGTGGAGCGCCTGCACCATCATGGGGTATTCCCCCCACTGCCGCGCTACGCGGGACGAGGAATTGTGGGCGGACCAGGTATCCACATTATCACCGAATTCACGGGTGAAGTACGGCTTGTTGTTTTTCCGCTCCTTGATGGACCAGTGCTTGTCCCCTGTGGCCGGATGGGCGTACATCACTTCGTAATACTGGTTGCCCTGGGCCACGGCGTCACAGGCGGTGTAGCAGCCCGGATAGGGATATTCCTCATGCACCAGGTCGCGTGCCTTCTTGGCAAAATCAGCCGGATAGTGGGTCTCATTCAAAATAGGCTCCCACATCATCACGGAAGGATGGTTCCTGTCACGGCGCACCATCTGCCGGATGTCGTCATACACCCGGTCCGCAAAAGGCCCCTTGCCCCAGAATTGCCAGCCCGGCGTGGCGACGATGACAAACAGCCCCAAACGGTCGCAGGCGTCCATAAACGCCGGATCCTGCGGATAATGGGCGCTGCGGATGATGCGCATGCCCGCCTTCCTCAACTTCACGGCATCCTGCCACTGGAGGTTGTTGGGAACCGCATTCCCCAGCCGGGCGAAGTCCTGGTGCCTGTTGCCGCCAATCAGCTTTTCCGGAAACAGGGAACCGTTCAGCACCAGCCCCTTTTCCGTAATTTCCACCGTCCGGACGCCCACCCTCATGGAACGGTTGTCCAGCAGATGGGCCGGGTTCTTGGAATTGCCGCTCCCTGCGGCGTTCCAAACTTCCACGCTCAAGGTGTACAAATTGGGATTATCCGGGGACCACGGCTTGACATTGGAAATGACCAGGGGAATATCCACCTCCCCCGTAGAATGGGGAGGAATGGAAAGGGGAGCCGTTTCTCCCACGGGATCCACCCCCTTGGGATCCGTCATCAGCGCCTGCACGCGCACCTTCTGTTCCCGGTCCGTCTGGTTGGCCACCTGCACCTTCACTCCCACCTTGCCCTTCCGGGTGCGGGAATCAAGGGATTCCGTCCGGAAAAAGACGCCGCCGCCAGCAACAGTCCCGGCCTCATTCGGGTCCGTGATGTAAACAGGCCCCGTGGAAATCAGATACACATCACGGTAAATCCCCCCGAAGTAGGCAAAATCCAGGCTTTCCTGGGGTTTGCCGGGAGGGTACGCCCCGTCGTTGGAATTGTCCGCCTTCACGACGATGACATTCTTTTGCCCCGGTTTCAGCCACTTGTCCAGGTTCACAATGACGGGAAGATAGCCGCCGAAGTGTTCCGCGGCCTTTTCACCGTTTACCCAAATCTCGCTCTTCCCCATGATGCCCTCAAAATACAGGGTATTCCTCTTCCCTTTCAGCTGTTCAGGCGCCGTAAACGTCTTCCGGTACCACACCGGCCCCTGGTAATTGGAGCAGCCGCTGGCCTCCTCCGGCAGTAGATCAATGCCGTTGGGAAGATTCACGGACTGCCAGGAGGAATCGTCAAAATCCGGACGGGTCACCCCCTCCGGCGCATTCTTCCCCTTAAACAGCTTCCAGCCCACATTCATGCCGTATACGCTGCGCTTGGTCGTATTTTCAGGCAGGCGCAGAGCCCCCGCCACGGAATAGGATCCGGTGGATGACGCAGCTTCCTCCTTGTCGGAAACCGGATCGGCATAAAGAGGGAAAGTTCCGGCCAGGCACGCAGCCGTCATCAGAATCATAGTGACTTTCATAAATGGAATTGGTGAATGCGATTTTGATATACGGAGAAACCCTGCCGTCATCTTTCAACCGTATAGTACATCCTTGTAGATAATGCAAATACATATGTCATCCGGCATCTTCCGCTTGACCTGGCAGGCATGTTTTTTCATAGTCAATTCGTCCTGTATGGGATTATCCCACAGCCCCGGTTCGGGTGCCAGGCTTTCAGTCCCGTGAAAAGGAAAAAGTGCGGCGTTCCTCCCCCGGCTGGTTCAGGACTACGCCTTTATCCACTAGTTTTTTATGTCATCTTTCTTTCAGAAAATTGTCAAACTGTTCTCCTATGACATTGGCATTGACCTGGGCACAGCCAACACGCTGGTCAATGTCAAGGACCAGGGCATCGTCCTGCGCGAGCCTTCGGTCGTGGCCGTCAAGGGGGACAAGGTTCTGGCCGTGGGGGACGAAGCCAAGCGAATGCTGGGCCGCACCCCCGGCTCCGTTACGGCCATCCGGCCGCTGAAGGACGGCGTCATCGCCGACTTCTACATCACGGAGGAAATGCTCCGTTACTTCATCAAAAAAGCCACCGCCAGGTATTACCTGATCAAGCCGCGCGTCCTCATCGCCATCCCCTCCGGCATCACGGAAGTGGAGCGCAGGGCCGTCAAGGAATCCGCTGAGGCGGCAGGCGCACGCCGCGTGCATCTGATTGAGGAGCCGATGGCCGCCGCCATCGGCGTGGGCCTTCCGGTTCAGGAAGCCGCCGGCAACATGATCGTGGACATCGGCGGGGGCACCACGGAAGTGGCACTTATTTCCCTCTCCGGCATCGTTTACAGCCGTTCCGTCCGCTGCGCCGGGGATGAGCTGGATGACGCCATCATCTCCTACATGAGGAGAACCTACAATCTTATGGTCGGGGAACGCACCGCCGAGGACATCAAAATCCGCATCGGCTCCGCTTATCCCCTGCCCCAGGAACTCTCTATCGAGGTCAAGGGCCGCGACCTGGTCGCGGGCCTGCCCAAGACAGTGACGATCCGATCGGAAGAAGTGCGTGAAGCGCTCACGGAACAGCTCAACACCATTGTTGACGCCGTGCGGACGACGCTGGAACGCTGCCCCCCTGAACTGGCCGCCGACCTCGTGGACCGAGGAATCGTTCTGGCCGGAGGAGGCGCCCTGCTGCGCGGCCTGGACCAGCTCCTTCATGAGCAAACCGGCCTGCCCATCCACATTGCGGAAGATCCGCTGAGCGCCGTAGCGGAAGGCACTGGAAAAGCCCTTCAGGAACTGGACTTCTTCACTAATGTTACTGACGCGGAAGACTGAAGACGAAAGACCGGAGCCTTCGCTCCGGAATTTCCCTGACGTACTGCCGCATCACCTCCACGCATCTGCCTGCATGATTCCTTTCCGGCCCTCTCCACAGCTTGAAATCCAGCCGCTCCTGACGGAAGACGGCCCTCCGGGAACATTGCGGGCAATAGCACACCCTAGCTTATTCACACCCCGTGTTTACAAAAATGCTTAAAAAAATCAAACGGGCCTTCGGCTTCGGATCCTGTGATCCCATGGAAGGCTCCACCATTATCATCAACGCTGAAAAACTCGAACGCCGTGTGGCCCTCATGGAAAACGGCGTACTGGAAGAATACACCATTGAGCGCGAAGGCGAAGACAACATCGTAGGCGGCATCTTCAAGGGCCGCGTCAAAAACATTGAGCCGGGCCTCAAGGCCATGTTCGTGGACATCGGCCAGGAAAAGAACGCCTTCCTCCACTTCTGGGACGCCCTGCCCGCCGCGCTGGACTCCAGCCTGGAAGAAATCGAACGCGAAGGACGGCCGAAGAAGCAGCAGCGCAAAATCACCTCCAAGGACATTCCGGACATCTACCCCATCGGCTCTGAAATCATGGTGCAGGTCACCAAGGGGCCCATCGGCACCAAGGGTCCCCGCGTCACCACGAACGTCTCCCTGGCGGGCCGCTACCTGGTCCTGATGCCCTTTACGGACCAGTTCGGCATTTCCCGCAAGATTGAAGATCCCAAGGAACGCCTGCGCCTGCGCCAGATCATGCAGAAGCTGAACGTGCCGGACGGCATGGGCATCATCATGCGCACGGTGGCCCAGGGCCAGCGCTACCGCCACTTTGTCCGCGACCTCGCCATGCTGCTGGAGCAATGGTACGGCGTGGAGGAAAAGAAGGAGGCCAACCCCGCCCCCGTCTGCGTATACAAGGAACCCGACCTGATTGAACGCACGGCGCGGGACTTCCTGACGGACACCGTGGACAACATCATCTGCGACGACGCGGAAACCACGGAGCACATGCGCGCCATTGCAGGAAAAATCTCCCGCCGCGCCAAGCGCCACATCCAGCACTTCCCCGTGCGCACGCCCATTTTTGAAGAACTGGGAATTGAAAAACAAATCAATGAAGCCTTCCAGCGCCAGGTGCTCCTGCCCTGCGGCGGCTACCTGGTGATTGACGAGACGGAAGCCCTGATCGCCATTGACGTCAACACAGGGCGTAACAAGGGCACCAAGGACCTGGACAAGACCATTCTGGACACCAACCTGGAAGCCGCTTATGAAATCGCCCGCCAGCTCCGCCTGCGCAACATCGGCGGCCTGGTGGTGGTAGACTTCATCGACATGCGCCACCGGAAGGACCAGCAGGCCGTGTACAAGGCCATGAAAGACCGCCTGAAGCGTGACAAGGCCAAGACCCAGGTACTGCAGATCACCCCCATCGGCCTGATGGAAATGACCCGCCAGCGGCTCAATGAAAGCCTCCGGGAATCCGTCCATGACCCGTGCCCGTATTGCGGTGGCCGCGGCCGCGTCAAATCCGTGATGACCATGAGCGTGGAAATCCAGCGGCAGATCTACGCCTGCATCCAGAAATACCGGGAAACCATCGGGGACATGGTCATCGTCGTGAACTCGGAAGTGCTCTCCCGCTTCAAGAATGAAGACGCCAGCCTGCTCATGGAGCTGGAACGCCAGCACAGCGGAAGGCTGATCTTCCGCGGCGACCACAACCAGCACCGCGAATCCTTCGCCATTTACGATGCCCGGTACGATAACAAGCCCCTGTACCAATCCGGGCAGTAACAACCCATTCCGGCTTTTCCGGCCGGGCGACACAATCGCCCGGCCTTTTTTGACCTGTCATGAACAGCATTCCCTCCTCTCCGAACGATCCCGTCAACACGGATATCCTGATGGTGGCGGAAGACCGCGTCAAGGGCTTCAGGCGCCTTCCTTTCCATGCCGTTTCCGAGCAATGCGGCCATCCCGTCCCGGTAGTTATCGAACGCCTGAAAGCCATGATGGAAGCCGGAGTGGTGCGCCGCGTGCGCCAGACGCTGCTGGCGACCAAGCTGGCCCAGGGCGCGCTGGTGGCGTGGTCCCTGCCGGAGGAAAACCTGGACGCGGCCTTTGACTGGATGAAGGATCACGACCCTTTCACGGGCCACGTGGTGCTCCGCAACACGGACCCGGCCAATCCCGGCGCCGGCTACCGCCTCTGGACCACGGTCAAGGTCCCCGTGGGATGCGGCACCCTGGAGGAACACTGCGACATTCTGAAACGCCACATCGGCGCGGACAATTACGTTCTTCTGCCTGCCCGCGGCGTTTTTGCGCTGGGAGTGGGGCACATGCGCCGCAGGGGTCTCCAGCCCGGAGACAAGACCCCGGAACCGGCCTCCATGCAGGAAACGAAAACCGTCTCCCTTTCCGATCTGGAATGGAAGGTGCTCCTTTCCGTGAAGGAACAGCTCAAGCCGGAGGAAATGGTGGAAGATCCCTGGTCCCTCCGCGCCGCACAGCTAGGACTGGAAACGGAAGAATACTGCCGCATCGCGGAAGAACTGGACCGGAAGCAGGTCATCGGCCGCTTCGCCACGTTCCTGGAACATGTACGGGCCAGGACGAACGACGGCCCCGTCACCAAATACAACGGCCTGTTTCACTGGACGGTTCCCGCCGGCATGGAAATCCGGGCGGGAGCGGAATGCGGCCGCCACATCTGCATGACCCACTGCTATTGGAGAACCGGCGGAGACATCTTCGGAGGGGCGCAGATCATGGGCGTGGTGCACGGCCTGGAAAAAAACGCCGTGCTCGAACACAAGGCGGCGATCGACCGCCACCTGGACGCTTCAGGCATCCCCGTCCTGCACACGGCCGTCTTCTGGGGGGAACGCTCGGAAATCAAGCCCTCTGAAATTTCTCCGGACCTGTACAGGAAATGGAAGGAGGAAGTGAAAAACGCTCCCGTTCTGCGGTAGCCCCCTTGCTCCGTCTTCCCCATCCCAGGCCATACCCCGTGGCAAACTTGTTTCACAAACGGGGTTCCCTGCCGCGTGCCCGTTCTGGCATGGTGGCGACGCTCCCATCAACCTACGGAGCATGTCACCATGAAGGCACACCATCTTTACTCAACAGCCATGACGCTGGCCGCGGCCGCCCTGCTCACCACGCAGTCCTTTGCGGACCAGACCGTCAGCGGCACGCAGACCAAGGCCGTCAACATGACGAAAGGCAGGCTGACCGTCACGGAAACCGGTTTCCTGAACGTCGTCAAAAACGCCGTCAATCTGAAAGACCCCATCCAGTCCGTTCTCAATATCCAAGTAATGGAGGGAGGAAGAATTTCCGGAAAAAGCGCCCTCGTCCTGGACCAGAATATGGAAAACGCCGTAACGGGGCAGCTGATCAGCCTGACCAACTCCGGCACGATGACAGGAACGGAAAAGCAGGCCATCGACCTGCGCTACATGCTCCAGACCTCCGCAACCATCACGAACAATGGCACCATCTCCGCCAGCCAAAAAGGAGCCGTCAAACTGGGCAATAACGCCACCGTAATCAATAACGGCACGATTGAAACCACGGCTGCAGGAGAAAACGGCATCACCGCCAAAAATTATGATCCGGCAGACGACGGCATCAATACCTTCGCCCATGGGCTTGACCTTGCCAACAACAGCGGGGGAAAAATCATCGGCATGAAACATGGGGTTACCGGAGAAGGGGAAGCCAGCATCAGCAACGACGGCCGGATTGAAGGCAGGGGAGGTTCCGGCTTGAACTGGGACTGGGACGCCACCCTCCAGCAGGACGACAAGTACGTGGTCACCGTAGTCAACGGAAAAGACGGGATCATCACCGGCACCGGAGACGCCGCCTCCCTGGACGGCGACGGCGTGGACGTGGATTATATCGTGAACCTGACCAATGCCGGCACGATTATGGCAAAAGACTCCTTCGGCAGTGCGGACGGCCTTGCCATAGGCGGAGGCACCGTCACCAATACCGGGACCATCACGGCTTCCAATTCCAATGCGAACGGGCAGGCCTACGGCATTCTGGTGGATGATTCCGACGGGAGCAACGCCTTTGAATCCATCCGGATCACCAACAGCGGGACGATTGAGGGAACAGGAGCCAACGGCACGGGCATCAGGATTGTCAGCGACAAGGAGAATTACATTTCCATGGAGGGTGGAACCATCACCGGAGGCAGCGGCCAGGCGGTCATCATGGGCTCCGGCGACGATGTTTTCTCTTATTCCGGAGGTACTGTCAACGGCAGCGTGGACGGAGGCGCGGGATTCAATACCATGGTCTTCCAGCTGGCAGAAACGGACCTTGTTTTTTCAAGTGATTTGAAAAACTTCAATTCCATCCACATCCAGGACTCTTCCCTCTCCCCGGGAGCCTCCGTCACCCTGGAAAACCTGACCATTACCATGGATATGGCCTCCCTGAACGGAGAAACTCCCCTGTTCAGCCTGGAAGGAGCCGGCTCTCTTCAATTCAACAGCGTCATCCTTCAACTCATGGGGACTCCGGACACTGTTCCGCTGGATGGCTCCGGCACGGTTTATTTCAAACTGGCAGGAGACGGCATCAGCCTGGAAGGGCTGGAAGTGCGCACGGAACTGGGGTATGAGCTGGACATGAGCAGGGACGGCTACGTAGGCATCAACTTCAGCACGCCGGAACCGGCAGCCGTTACCCTGGGCCTTCTCGGCTTCTCCCTGTCCATGCTGCGGCGCAGGCGGCACGCGGCTTGACGAGCTTCTGCCGGACCGCCCGAACCTTCTTAAAAAAGAAATGTCCCTGCCTTGGGAGAAAGGCCTCCTTCCGGAGAACTTCATCCATCCCATGCAGGGGCGTTCCGCACCATAGGCAACGGAATGGGAAAGAATTTCCCTGAAGGAATCTGGATCATCAGCGGCAGAGCCCCTTTAGACTCTCTTTGTCCCTCCTTCCCGCACCGGCACGCGATGATCTGGCCAGCCCGCCGTTCATGGCGGGATTCTTTGTCCGCAGCTTCCTGCGTGGAAATGGCGGGTCTTCACCCGTCATCGCAACTGTAAATAGCCTCTCCGGCGTTCCTGATCCAGTCCTCCTTATAAAAAAGGACGGGGCCTGCGGCCATGCGGGCCAGGGCAGGACATACTGGCAATGGCTTTCCTGCTTTCACCGCTCACCCGCTAAGGATCGCATTATCTGCGTAGAAAAGCTGCCCTTCTTCATCATTAGCCGTGTGGTCAGGCCCTCCGCTCCATTTTCTTCCGCAAGTTTCCGGTCAAGGGTGGCCTTCATACGGTGATTCCTACTTTTCTTATCCTTCCTGTTTTCTTTCCCTTTAACGATTGCCCGTTTTCCTTCCATCAAAATTCCAGGGAAAGAACGTGCCGGACTCCATGCGGCGTGGCGGCCATACCGGACAACCGGGATGCAACTCCATTGTCCGGAAACGAAGGAAGCATGAAAAAAGGGCTGCCCTCCTTGCAGGAAGGCAGCCCTTCTGGAATGGGAGACAGCGGGCAGAAAACCTGCCGCGGCAGCCCGTTACTGCTTTTTCTCCGCCTCCGGCTGGGCGGGAGCCTTGGCCGGAGCGGCTGAGGAAGGATGCATATAGGAAACCGCAAAACCGTCGTACTTGGCCGGCAGCTTCTTGTCCGGGAGCATCAGTTCATGCAGACGGTACAGGGCTGCCGCTTCCTTGACATTGGAAGAACGGGTCTTCATCTGTATGTCGGGAATCACGGTTTCAGGATTGTGCTTTCTGGCTTCTACGGCAGCCGTTACGGCAGGCTCTCCGAGGAATTTGGCTACATCCGGCATGTGCATGTAGGCGTCCAGGGAACGGACCACACAGGCGGAGGCCAATTCTTCATCCGAACCATGCAGCAGCACCAGGGCTTCCGCAAAATAGTCCAGGGCCTTGTTCCAATCCTGGGCAACCATGGCGGCGGCGCCCAGAGCGTACTTCATCCGCGCCTGCTGAAGACGGGTGGCGTTCTTCTTGGTTGCCAGGAAAGAAGAGGCACGGCTTTTCAGGCCGTTCCAATCCTTGTCCGGAATCAGGGCCATGATCCTGGCTATTTCCAGGTCATCCTGGGCGGAGGGGGACAGGTTGGAGGTCTTCACGGGGAATTTGGCCACCAGCCCCTTGACGCCTGCCCAGTCCATCATGCGCATGGCGCACTCCAATTCATAGACGGCCGCCCGGGCGGACAGGCTGTCCTTGATGGAAAGCGTGGAGGCATACTTGTTAACCAGAGCGTGGAATTTGTTGCGCGCATCATGATACTTGCGGTTTTCCATGGCCACCTTGGCATCCACAAAGTCATCCGTTTCAAAAATGTACAGCGTCTTGAAGGCGCTGGCCATCTGCTGGAGGATTTCCTGGGACTCCCTGGTTTCCACAAACTGGACCGTGGGACCATTGGCGGAAAGAATGAAAATATCCGTCGGGCGGCCATTCTTGATGCCCTGGGAGGACACCCTGGCGCGCAAACGCGGGGTATTCTGAACATTCTGAGCCATGGCCGGAACCAGGGTGGATAAACCGGCCAATACCATTATTACTGAAAGAGCTTTCATCTTGTTGATTGCTAAACCTTTGTTATTATTTCTGGCCCTTGGCGGCGCGTATGGCGGCTTCATGAGCGGCGATGTCCGCCCGTTCCTGGCTGACGGCGGGATCGGAGCCGAACCTGGCCGTCTTATCCTTGACCTCATTGATCAGGGCGCTGTCTTCCGCAGTCATCTTCTTGCGGTTGGCGGGAGTATCCAGCAGTTGCACATACTGGCTGCCTGCCTTCCAGGCAACGTACCTGTCGGAAGGCTGCCTGCCTGCCCCCTGGGACATCGTGTTTCTCTTCCACAGCGTATCCATCTGGGCCAGAACGGCGGGAGCGGACCATTTCACAAGTCCCTTGTAGGTACCTGTGATGTTCATGAAGTTGATCAGAGCCTTGTCCAGCTCATTCTGCTTCAGGTAGGCTTCACCCTGCAGGAAGAGGACTTCCGGCAGATTCTTCTTGTAGGCCTTGTTCTGACGGTACTTGTCAGCGGCGGCAATGACAGCCGGCCAGTCCTGGCGGGCGGTGGTGAACTTGACCAGGTTGTACTGGGCGTCTTCCATGGCCTTGCGGTCCGGATTGGCGCTGGATTCTTCCTTGCTGAGTTCATCCTTCATCATCTTGATGGCGGTGTCCACCTTGGCGGTATCCTTGCTGCGGCCCAGAGCCACGGCCTTCCCGAAGATCGCATTCTTGCGGTACTTGGACATGCCGTTGATGCGGGCCCTCTTGCGCACCGGATCAGGTTCCGACGGCTCCAGGATTTCATCAAAGTAAGCGATGCTTTCTTCCGGCTGGGACGTGTTGGCCAGGTGCATCCCCAGCTTCACGAGCGTGTACGGAGGCAGGTCGGAAGGCTTGAAGTCGCGCTTCAGCTCCACAAAGAGCTGCTTCACCAGGCCTTCCAGGGCGGCTTTCTCGGCACGCTGTTCGTCCGTCTCCGTAGGAGCCTTTTCATAACGTTCCTGCGTCTGGGCAATGATGGCCATGCGGAGCATGGCGCTCAGCGTCTTGTCCTTGTCATTATCCACGCCGGGGAAGCGGTAGAAATGGTTGCGCAGAGCGTTGGCATCCAGATTGCGGCCAAGCGCGTCGTTGCCGGCCATGTATGCCTTGGTGTAGGAGTTGACGGCTTCCTCCAAGAGAACGGTCATCCTGGGGTCATCCTTCTTGCCTTCACGCACAATGACTTCCTGCATCTTGACGGAGGCAGGGTCAAACATCTCCTTGTCATCCTTGAAGAAATCCATGGCGGCGGCAGCCAATTGGAGGCTGTAACGGCTCCCGGGCTGGTCGCTGTTCTTCCAGTACTCGTCATACCATTTCTTGACCTCGTCCCGGCGCGCCGTCTTGGCAGCCTCCACGGCTTCCTTCGGTTCTATAGGAAGTGGTTTCTTGGTGGCATTGATAAACAGGTTGTAAACAGCTTCCGCGGCAGGCCGCTTGTCTCCCAGTTTCTTGGCGGAATCCAGGGCGGCCAGGAAATAGCCTTCCGCTTCCTGTTCATGCTCCTTGCTGCCGGCGCACAGGTTCGCCAGCAAGTTGTTGGCATACGGGAACAAACGGTGATCCTTGAAGTTGTCTACAATCTCCTTCGCGTCCTTCATGGCAAGTTCCTCGTCTCCGGGATTCTTGCGATTCAGGTAATTGAAGGCCCGGTCATAAAGCACGGCAGCCATGTTGGCGTCATTCTTGTCCGGGAAACGGGCAATGTAATTAGTGAAAGCCTGGATGGCTTCATCCGTATTGCCCAGGTTCGTGTAGGTTTCACCCAGCAGGTACATGGCCGTTTTCAGATAGGTGCTGTCGCGGTATTCCTTTACGAAGCGTTCCAGCACGGGCACGGCTTCCTTGTAACGGGCGGCGTCCGCAGAACCCAGGTTGAACAGGGAGGCGCCTTTGCAGTACAGGGCCAGTTCATAGAACTTGTGGGTGGGTTCTCCCTTGTGCAGTTCCATGACTTTGTCCGCCTGCTGGACGCAGAGATCGAATTTCTTGTCCTTCAGGAGTCCTTCCAGAGACAGCGTGTTCAGCATGGGGGCATACTTGGAATTCGGGAATTCCTTCAAATGCTGCGCCACAAGTTCGCCGCCCTTGTCCGTCTCACCCAGCTGCCATGTGGTCATGGCGAGGTAATACAGGTTGTCCTCCCTGCCCGGAGCGTCCGGATAGGATTCATTGATGAGCTGGTAGGCGGCGCGGGCGACCCTCTGGGAGCCATGCACCAGGGCCTGGTTACCCATGAAGCTGAACGTGAAGGCGTCCAAGACCTTTCCTTCCTCCTTCATCTTGTTGAACTGCTCCATCAGGGCGGTCACCTTCGTCCTGTCCAGCGTGTGGGAAAGGTCCGTCACGCCGGCCACCGCTCCATTGGCGCGGCCCAGGCGATCCAGGGAATAGTTGGCATCCGCCAGCACGCCGGCCTGGTCGGGCAAAAGCCCCATCAGCACCAGGGCCAGGGAAGCATAGTCTTCAGACTCCTTCTGCTTTCCTTCCTGGAGAAGCGAGCTGGATTTTCCCAGCACTTCCGCAATGTAGCTTACCAGCCGGGGGGCATACAGCGCCACGCGGGTGGGACTGATGTTCATGACGGAAGGATGGGCTTCCACAAATTTCACCGTTTCCTGGCATTTGCCCGTCTTGATCGCGGCTTCCACCATCGCCAGGAAGCCGTTGGTAATCACGGCATCCGTAATGCGGCGGCCCTTGTAGCGGGAAGTGACACAGGCGGTAAGGTTTTCCAGCCCCTTTTCAAAAGAAGGTGGATCCATCTTGAAATAGCACTGGGCCAGCAGCCCCTGCACTTCCCCGGCGTTGACATTCTTGGCGACAGGATCGCTGCGGTATTCCTTCAGGAATTTCTCCAGCAGCTCCGCGCCCTTGGCAAAATCTCCAAGGCGGCAATAGTTTTCCCCTTCACGGAACAGGGCCATTTTCACCAGCTGGTTCTTGGCGCTCGGGAACTTGGTATAACATGCCTTGAACGCTTCCACAGCTTCATTGTATTTCTTCAACTGGGCCAGGCAGACGCCTTTCTGATAATAGAACCAGCCAAAGCCGTCATCCAGTCCCAGGGTCTTGATACGGGGTTCATAAACGCGGATGCAACGGTCCACGGCATCCAGGGCTTCCTGCCACTTACCCTCCTTCATGGCTTCCAGGGCCGTGCGCTGGTAATCGCGCGGGCCGTGCTGGGCACTGGACGGCAGCGCCGCTCCGATGCTTACCACGGAAACCAGGCCGACAGCCAGTGCAGTAGTATAGTTTGATTTGATCATGTGTTTAAAATTCGTTGAAACAGAAGAGATAATAGAACAGGTACAATATCTGCGCAAATGCGCGGAATGCACCTATATGTAATGGATTGCGTCATTCTAACAGGATGAGGCAAACTCTAAAGAAGAAAGTTTTATCTTTTTAGTCATCCGCGCAAGAAAGTTTCCGCCAGCTGCGTTTCCCTAGTGGGAAGTTAGACTGTAGCCGGATGAACCGGGGAAGGATAAGCCAGCACGCATCAATTATTTCTAACAAATCTCTGGAAATCTTAAAGCACAAAACCCAGAGCCTTGGCTGGCTGCGCGGAAAAGCTTCCTGTCCGTCAACGCATTTATTATCCATTCATCTGGCAATAAAAAGCTTCCGGCGCCCCAAAGGCAGCCGGAAGCTGAAAATCAATCAAAAGATGACCGTGAACCGCTTAATCGTCCTTGAGGTCCGTCAGGGCCACCGTGGTAATCCCGGCTTCCGTCAAAGCGTTCATCACGTCAATGACGCGCTGGTGGGGGACGTCTCCTTCCACCCACAACTGCACCACCGGCTTGGTTCCCACCGCGCTGGCTTCCTGCTTCTTAGCTTCCAGCTGCTGCACGAGGGTCGCCAGGTTGTGGTTGTTCATGTCATTGTCGATCATCAGGCTGTTGTCCTTGCCCCAGTAAATGGTGCCGTCCTTGATGATCCGGATCAGGGCCGGTTCAATCTGGGAGGCGGTATCGCTCACGGACTGGCCCGGCATGGACATGTCCAGCTTGCGTTCCTGAATAAGAGAGGTCGCCACAATGAAATAGATCAACAGAAGGAAGCACACGTCAATGAGGGAGGAAATATCCAGCTTGGGATCTTCATCCTCAATAGCCTCCAATTTTTTATGTCTTGCCATGGTGCGTAATGGTTATTCAGCCTTGGTTGCAGCGGAGGTGTTTTTAGAGGGCAATACGGCAAAGATGACCTTGACCACGCCGCATTCCGCAGCTACGCGGATCACTTCCCGGGAGCCCTTGAACAGAGCCTGCTGGTCACCGCGCAGATAAAGGCGCGTTTCAAAGTCCTGCTTGTCCTTGAAGCGTTCCGCAAGGTTTTTGATATATTCCTTCAGTTCATCCGCAGAGTTGAGCGGCGTACCCACGTCGGAGGACCAGCGGACGCTGGGATCCACGCCGGGAGGACGCTTGCCTTCCCCTTCCCCGTACACATTCACTACGATGCAGCCGTTGGCGGATTTCACTTCGCCGGAACTGCTGGCCGTAGGCATTTGAATGTTCTTATCCTTTTTAACGGTAATGGCCGTAGCGTTCACCACGAAGAAGATCAACAGGAGGAATACCATGTCGATCATGGGGGACATATCCATTTCCCCACTCTCTTCTTCGGGAGCTACATTGGCTTTTTTCTTACCCATAAGCTACATTTGGTTGAGATTTTCCGGCCCGCCTCCGCCTGGGCGGAAACTTCCGGGCCGGACCATCTGCCCCGGCGATCAGGCCAGGCCTTCGGGAATGCGGGCAAGCTGTGCTTCAGCGTTCACCACGTTGATGGAGGTGTTCACCATTTCCTGCACGGTACCCACGCATTCGGCAATCTGGGCGTTGGCAATGCCCTTCTGGAAGAAGAAGAACGGCGTGGCGATAATAGCGTTGATCAAGCCCCAGAAGGTCGTCAGAAGAGCCACGGAAATGTCACCGGCAAGCTGGGTGGGGTCCGCCTGGCCGGCGGTAGCCAGCGTACCGAAGGCGCCCACCATCCCCTGCACCGTACCGAAGAGGCCGAGCATCGGGGAAATCTGCGCGCAAAGGGCAAGCATGTTGATCCACTTGAACACGGAACGGCTTTCATTGGCCGTAAAGTCGGCCACGGCGTCTTCAATGGCGTCCTTGCCCAGGTCCTCCGGGCGGGTGGCGTCCACATTCGGCAGGGCATACGCAACCAGGCGGCCCAGATAGGTGGGGCTGCCGGCAGCCACTTCAATGGCGGAGCGGATGCGGCATTCGGCCATCAGCTGCAACAGGGTGACTTTAAGGTCTTCCGGACAGAACTTTTCCTTTTTCAGAGCAACCATGTTATAGATCACCAGGAAAACGATGAAGGCTTCCACCAGCATAATCGGGACCATGGTCCAACCACCGGCAATGATCCATTTGTCAAGCATGGTCTGTTCCTGAGGAACAGCGGCTTCGGCAGCTTCCTGAGCAAACGCGGATGTAGAAAACGCGGCCAGCAGGACGGAAGCAAATGCGGCGAAACGGAAACCCAGTCTAAAAAGGTTCTTCATAATTTAAGTTATATGGTTGTTCGAAAAGATACTGGTGTATTAAAGCACGCAAATTCAGACTTGCAAGCATTCATTTTGGACCCTGTTAAAAATTCAGATGCCCGCGGAACCGTCTTCCCGGGCCAGGCGGCTGCAGATCGGGCAGCTCCCTCCGCATCCCCGCGCAGGGCAATATTCACGTCCGTACAAGACGATGCGCAGATGAAGATCACCCCATGTATTTTCAGGGAAAAGGCTCTTCAAGTCACGCTCCACGGCTTCCACCGTCTTGCCCTTACTCAGCCCCCACAGCCGGGAAAGGCGGAAGATATGCGTGTCCACCGGAAAGGCGGGAACGCCGAATGCCTGCGTCATGACGACGGAGGCTGTTTTATGCCCCACGCCGGGGAGGGATTCCAGCGCCTGGAAGTCACAAGGAACCTGCCCGTGGTATTTTTCCACCAGGATGCGGCTGAGGTTCACGATGGCGGAAGCCTTCCTTTCCGAGAGGCCGCAGGGGCGTACAATTTCCCGGACAGCCTCCACATCCTGCCGGGCCATTTCCTCCGGGGTGGAAGCCAGGGCGAACAGGGCCGGCGTTACCAGGTTCACGCGCTTGTCCGTGCACTGGGCGGACAGAAGGACTGCCACCAGCAGGGTGTAGGCGTCACGGTGCGCCAGGGGAATGGGAGGGTTCCCATACAGGGACATGAGTTCCTCCCGGACAATGGAAGCCCGTTTTTTCGTATCCATGCCTCCAGACTACCACTCCGGCCGCATGGCGGAAAATAAAAAAGCGCCGCCATCGTTCACGAATGGCGGCGCCTTGGGTTAAAGGGTTCGAGATACGGTCAGTCAGCCTTGGCGTAAAGCCCCTTGGACACGCGGTGCTGCAGGGCTGCATACATGGTACGGCA
The DNA here is from genome assembly GCF_020860705.1 of Akkermansia sp. Lineage (GTDB taxonomy): Bacteria > Verrucomicrobiota > Verrucomicrobiia > Verrucomicrobiales > Akkermansiaceae > Akkermansia. Next base: position 29,995 of record NZ_JAJBTT010000015.1, on the reverse strand, counting down.
ATGCCTGTAGCCGCGGCGGCTGCCGAGCACTTCCAGGCTGTTGGCGGGATCTCCCCAGCGGACGATGGTCAGTTCCACATAACGGCGGCCCCATTCCTTCATCAGCTTTTTGTTGGGCTGGTAAATATCAATGGTTCCGGTACCGACCAGGGCGCTTCCGTAGTCGTCAACAACGTACAAATAGGGCTGGCCCTTGATGCGGAACGTCGTTCCCAGCGGGTAAACGGACCAGTCCGCAGCGGCGCTGCGCACGGAAGACGTGTATTTCAGCGTCGTGCCAACGGCATTGCGGGGCCCGTAGGCCAGATGGTCGCGTTCGGAATGGGTGTAAGCCGTGGTGCGTACCACGCGGGTGCGCTGGGCTGGATGGTAAAACGGCATCTTGTGTTTGTCGCGCCCCAGGCTGGGGAGCTTGGAAGAAGGCACTGCCGAACGGCTCGGCGCCAGGGGCTGAACAAAACCTTGGGCGGTTTCACCTACACGGGCCAAAACAAGGGCGTCACTACTGGATTTCCCCATGCCGGTTACAGCGCCGTTCGTCGAGCAGCTGCTGACAAACATCGCCGCGAGGGCACAAGACAGGGTGGCAATTATTCTTAAATTCATGCGGTATGAGGTTAGGCGCCACACACACGGCAATCACTCCGGCAGAACCTTCAGGCCATGTGCGGAAGCCGAAAAATCGGCAACGGCGGCTCTTGGTTACGAAATAATTTCTACCTTGGCAATCCTTTTTTTTCACCCACTACCTCCCAAACAAGGAAAATCTATTAATACAAATCACTAAAAATAAGCAATATACAAAACATGCCGCATTTTTGTCATATCATGACAAATAATATACTTCACGAAACCTATTTTTCTATCACATTACGACACACTTTTTTATTTTCAATATATCTTATTTAAAATAAATAAGATATAAACATACACAACCTTAAATCCTTCAAAAGATTCCCTAAAAAAGTTCAACGGGACAGTCTCCGGAAGGCCGTCATTGGCTGGAAAAATCACGTCTCCTGTTGAACGAAATTCCCTTTGTTTTTCAGGCCTCCAGAAGAATTTTCCTTCCCAGGGCGCCTCTCCTGCCATTCCAGACTCCAAACAGTCCGGCATGCAAGCGGCGAAATAGAACGGACCTCCGCTTTGCGGCAAACGGATGTTTCAAGAATCCCGGCGCTCATCCATGGAGGCTCCGTCCACGGGTAACCGGGCGGAACACAGGCTGGTTAAAAAAGGTCGCAACATCCCTTGAAACGGTTTTTCCAAGGAATGGAGTCACACGCCGTTTGACATCTCTATCCTCTTTGTCCGCTAACTCTTCCCTGTTTTTCAGCCACAGCAAGGCTTGCTGCTCTCCATTCCGTTTCCGGTCCTGGTCTTGCAAGGGGAGGAAAAACGGAAAAGTCCGGCGGAGAGGAAAAGGAATCCTGGAACTCACGGGAAAAGGTAACCTGGAAAGCGAATGGAACGATCTTTCCCCCGGCAAAGCAGCTCCGGAACAACCTATCCTCCCTTCAACAGGAATTTTGCTTTTATTGGACAGGATGCACTGGTTTAGAAGAGGAATTTGGTGACGCTCCCTCCTTTTTTTCTCCTTTTATTCCCTTCTGTGGCGCTTTCCAATGAATGCTAGGAACTGACGCCGGACATCCTTCTCCGGTGAAAGGACGCGCACCCAATGGGCTGTTGCATCCCTCCGGAAATAGATTACACTCCGGAACGAACATGTCTGCCGGCCTGCCCCAACACCTCACGCTGGATTATCTGCGCGCCCTGTTATCCCGGGGCGTGGAGAAAACCGCGGTTACGGAAGAGGCCAGAACGGTATTGAGGAAATGGGTCATGGACGCCCGCCGGATTGCCAGGGGGGAAATCCCCTCTTCCGTTTCCTCTCCCCCCGCTTCCGGAGAAACACGGCTGCAGGCGGAGGTTCAGGACCGGACGCTGCCGGGCTCCGTGGATGAAGTTTCCTTCGGCAATGAACTCCGGGCCATCCTCAGTGGAGTGCAGCCCGGCAACACAGAGGAGGAAGCCCCCGTACCGCGCCATATCACCTTTGATCTGGAAGGAGAAACGGAGGAGGAAAAACTGGCCTCCCTCCGGGAACTGGTAATAAACTGGCCTCCTCTCCGGAAAATGGAGTCCCTGCGGGACACGCCCGTTTTTTCCTCCGGAAGCCCCAGGGCGGATATCATGATGGTGACGGACGCTCCCGGCCTGTATGAAGAAAAACAGGGCATTCCCCTGGCGGGGCCTTCCGGAGAGAAGCTGGATGCCATGCTGAAAGCCATGGGACTTTCCCGTTCAGACATTTACCTGACCCATCTGGTCAAGTACCGCCCCGCCCTGCCAAGGCAGCTCACCAACAACCGGCCTCCTACAGACCGTGAAATAGAGGTTTCCCTTCCCATCCTCCGGGAGGAAATCATGCTGGTGCGTCCCAAAGTGGTGGTGGTCCTGGGAGCCATCGCGGCCAGGGGCATTCTCCAATCCGGGGAAACGCCGCTTTCCGCTCTGCGGGGGACATTCCACACGGCTTTCGATACGCCTGTGCGCGTCACCTACAATCCCAGCTACCTCCTGCGCACGGAGGATATTTCAGAAAAACGAAAGGTCTGGGAAGACATGCTGTGCGTCATGGAACAGGCCGGCCTCCCCATCTCTGAAAAACAGCGTTCTTATTTCCTGCCCAAAAAGTAACATATGGACTATTTAAACACGATGTTGGAGCGCAAACGCGCCGACTTGAAAAAAATTCTTCCCCTGGAAGGGAAATTGCGGGCTTCCGCGATCCAGAGAAACGACTATGCGGGATTCCGCACCGCAGTGGATCTAGGGGAAAACCGTCTTTCCGTCGTCCCGGAGATCGCCAGGGTCCATCCCGTCCTCAACTTCCGGGATGCAGACCAGGACCTCCGGCACCAGTACGACATGTTCATTCAGGGAGGTGCGCAGGGCATTTCCATCGCCGTGGAACCGGAAGTGTACGGCGGTTCCTGGGATATGGTTTCCACCATTTCCAGAATCAGCACCGTCCCCGTCATGGCGCGCGACGTATTCATTCACCCGGCCATGATCTGCCAGGCCATCGTATCGGGCGCAGATGCCATCAACCTGGTGGCCGCCGCACTGCCGGAAAAGGATCTGGAAGACCTGTACCGCATGGCCTCCGGCCTGGGACTGGACGTGATGATGGAGGTCCATACCCTGAAGGAGCTTGAAACCGTGATGGACCTGGAAACGGATTTCATCTGCATCAATAATGCTGATCCGCACACCCTCCAGTCCAATCCGGCAGTTACGGAAAAACTGATTGAAGAAATTCCTGCCTCCGTCACCGTTCTGGCTGCGGGAGGCATCCGTACCGTGGAAGACGCGCGGCGCATGCTGGACGCAGGGGCCAACGGCGTCATCCTTCAGGATGAACTGGCGCGCATGGATATTCCACAGGACTTCATGGACGCTATCCTGGCGCTGAGGACGGACTGATTTTTCCGCTTTCACTATATATAATATAGGGAGCTATCTTCTTCCGCATGGGACCATGCGGGCGTGGCGTTGTTTTCCAGGGTTGCCGCCAATCATGGATATCCCGGAACGGAAAGGGGCCCGGAATTGTCTCACTTTCCGTATGAACATGACTCACAGCCCACATGACCCGCAGGACGTTTCCGGACACATTGATCCCGTCTGTGGAGCAAAAGTCGGGGATGACACCCCCTGGAAGGCTGACTATGAAGGGAAAAGCTACTTTTTCTGTAGCCGTTCCTGCCGGGATCAATTCACGGCAACCCCGGAAAATTTCCTTGCCCATCCTCCGGACGCCGCCCATGGCATGAATATGGAAGGCATGGACATGCACCGCCATGCGGACATGGCCGCTTCCTCCGCCATGGCGCCTGCGCCATCCGCCGCCCCCGGCACTGTGTACACGTGCCCCATGCATCCTCAAATCCGGCAGGACCATCCGGGCGCCTGCCCCATCTGCGGCATGACGCTTGAGCCGGTGCTTCCTTCCGCAAACGTCCTTGACAACGGAGAACTGAATGACTTCCGCAAACGCTTTTACTTCTCCTTGCCTTTCGTCGTCCTGATCTTCATCATTTCCATGAGCGGACACCTTGCCGCCTGGATCAACGCAGGAGTCCAGAACTGGGTGGAGCTGTTCCTGGCCATGCCCGTAGTCCTGTGGGCCGGAGAACCCCTCCTGATCCGGGGCTGGGATTCCATCAAGACCCGCAATCCCAACATGTGGACGTTGATCGGGGCTGGAACCTCCATTGCCTTTCTATACAGCCTGGCGGCTACTATCGTGCCCGGCTGGTTTCCTGCCGTTTTCGTCCATGACGGACACGTTCCCGTTTATTATGAGGCAGCGGCTATCATCATTTCCCTCAGCCTTCTGGGCCAGGTCCTGGAGCTGAAAGCCAGGTCCCGCACGGCGGAAGCCATCCGGTCCCTGATGAATCTGGCCCCTTCCACCGCCCATCTTGTTCTGCCTAACGGGGTGGAAAGCGATATTCCCCTGAAAGACGTACAGCCCGGCGACGTGCTGAGAGTGAAACCGGGAGAGAAGGTCCCCGTGGACGGCATCCTGAAAGACGGGGAAAGCGACGTAGACGAGTCCATGCTGACCGGCGAACCCATCCCCGTCTCCCATGTCCCCGGAGACAAGCTGATCGGCGCTACGCTGAACACCACGGGCACCTTCACCATGACGGCGCAGGAAGTGGGAAATGGTACCGTCCTGGCCCGCATCGTCAACCTGGTGGCCCAGGCCCAGCGGACCAAGGCGCCCATGCAAAGGCTGGCAGACAAGGTAGCGCGCTACTTCGTCCTTGCCGTGGTGCTCGCCGCCGTTCTTACGTTTTTTGCCTGGGGGTTCTGGGGACCGCAGCCGGGCTGGACCCACGGCCTCGTAAACGCCGTCTCCGTCCTGATCGTAGCGTGCCCCTGCGCCCTTGGCCTTGCTACGCCCATGTCCATGATGGTGGCTTCCGGAAAAGCGGCCTCCCTCGGCATCCTTTTCCGGGACGCGGCCTCTCTGGAAACCATGCACAAGGTCAATATCCTGGTCATGGACAAGACGGGCACCCTCACGGAGGGAAAGCCCTCCCTGGTCAACGTGACCACGGTGAACAACATCAATATGGACACGCTGCTCGCCCAGTGCGCCTCCCTGGAACAGCGCAGTGAACATCCCATTGCACGCGCATTCATCCAGAAAGCCAAGGAAGAAAATCTCACCCTGTCCCCCATTGAGGATTTTCAATCCTTCCCGGGCGGAGGCGTGGCCGGAACCTTCCAGGGCAGCAAAATCTACGTAGGCACGGCGGACATGATGCAAAAGCAGGGTGTGGATACTTCCCCGCTGGCGCCCTGGGTGGAGGAACAGCGCAAGCAGGGCCGCGTCACCGTCTTTGCCGCAGTGGACGGACAGGCGGCGGGGGCGTTCTCCCTGGCGGATAAAATCCGGGAAAACACGCGCCAGGCCCTGGCGGATCTGGCCACGCGCGGCATCCGCATCATCATCGCTTCCGGGGATGCTCCGGCAACTGTGGAAGCCGTGGCGAGGGACCTGGGTATTTCCGAATTCCACGGAGGAATGACCCCGGCGGACAAGCAGACGCTGATCGCCTCCCTGAAAAGCGGGAACGCCGTGGTCGCCATGGCGGGAGACGGCGTGAACGATGCCCCTGCACTGGCGGAAGCGGACGTAGGCATCGCCATGGGAACGGGATCGGACGTAGCCATGCAGAGCTGCGGCGTCACCCTGGTGAAAGGGAACCTGATGGTGATTTCCAAAGCGTTCGCCCTTTCCTCCGCCACGGTAAAAAATATGAAATCCAACCTGGGATTCGCCTTTGTGTACAATGCCCTGGGCATCCCCATCGCCGCCGGCATCCTCTATCCCTTCTGGGGTATCCTGCTTTCTCCCGTCATTGCAGCAGGCGCCATGTGCCTGAGCTCCGTATCCGTCATCCTGAACGCCCTGCGCCTGCGGCGCTTTTCATGAGCCGGACAAATCCTTCTCCCCGAACGCTCCACGGATACGCCTGCATTCCGGCGGCTGCCCCTCCCGGTACAAGACTTCTACAACATCGTAACGGGAGGGAACCGGTTCCGGAAGCTGGCGCATCCATTCCGCCGCAGCCTGGCGGATCAACGCTCTTTTGCGGGCATTCACGGCCCGCCGGGCTCCCCCATATCCCGTCCCCGTACGGGTTTTCACCTCCACAAAGACGAGACATTCCCCGTCCCGGCACACGATGTCCAGTTCCCCGCCCCTCACAGGCCGCCAATTTCTTCTTAAAATGGAACACCCCTCCGCACGCAGGAAGGAGGCGGCCGCCAGCTCCCCGTATATCCCCACCCATTCCGTATTTCGCTCCGCCCTATTCAGGGAGGGACAGTTCCAATTGTGAAACCGGCGCAAACGAGCGGCGATGGAGCGGACAAGGCCCATGCCTCCGCAGGGCCTCCATGTGGGCTTTCGTGCCATATCCCTTGTGTTTTGCAAAACCGTACTCCGGATAGGAGGCATCCGCCTCCGTCATCATGCGGTCCCTCGTCACCTTGGCCAGAACGCTGGCGGCGGCGATGGACAGGCTTCTGCCGTCTCCCTTCACGATAGCGCGGTGCGGAACGGAAAGCCCCTTCACAGGAAGTCCGTCCACCAGGCAGAAATCCGCAGGCAGGGCCAGCCCCTCCACGGCGCGCGCCATGGCCAGATGGGTGGCACGCAGAATATTGAGGCGGTCGATTTCCTCCACGGAAGCCACCCCCACGGAACAGGCTGCCCCTTCGCACTCCAGCAGGGCCAGAAACAGACGTTCCCTCTTTGCCGCGGTCAGCTGTTTGGAATCATTCAGCTCCGCTAATTCTTCCGGCAGCTCCGGCAGAATCACGGCTCCCGCCACCACCGGACCGGCCAAAGGGCCGCGGCCGGCTTCATCCACCCCGGCCACATAAAGAAAACCGGAGGAGCGCGCCTCCCTTTCAAAGCTCATATCCGGGTGTGACTTTTCCGCCATGCTTTATTCCTCCTCCTGTTCTTCCGGAAGCCGGGTCAGCAGAACCTGCGTGATTCTTCTGCCGTCCGACCCCGTCACGGCGGCCCGGTAGCGGCCAATCTGCAATTCTTCCCCCTCTTCCGGAATATAGCCCATCCTGCTGATCATGTAACCGCCCAGCGTCGTGACGCCCGGACAATCCAAATCCATTTCAGGCAGGTAATCCGCCAGGTCAAACAGGGTAACGGAACCACTCACGGCATACGTATCCTTGCCGGTCTTGACAAACTCCCGCATTTCCTCCTGGTCGAACTCGTCCTGAATATCATCCCCCACGATCTGTTCCAGCACGTCGTCCAGGAACACCAGGCCGATGGAATCTCCGAATTCATCCACCACCAGGGCAAAATGGGCATGCTCTTTCAGGAAGAACGTGAGAAGGCTGTCCAGGGGCATCGTATCCGGAACCACGCGCAGCTCACGCCGCACGCTCATCAGGTCCGGATTTTCCTGCCCCACCAGCTTGAGCAGGTCCTTGACATGCACCCACCCCTTCACCTCGTCCAGGTGGTCGCCTTCCACCAGGGGAAAACGGGTGTGGCGGGACTTCCGGGCAAGCTCCCAGTTCTCTTCAAAGGGGGCCGTCAGATCCATCACGTCCACTTCGGAACGCGGGGTCATCACGTCCTTGACGCACATATCGTTCAATTCAAGGGCATTCTTGGAAATCTCCGCCTCCTGTTTCGTTAATTCACGGGAGCGTTCGCTTTCCTCCACCAGATACATCAGCTCGTCCGTACTGTGAACCGTGCACGCCGTGGATTTGGGATCAATGCCCAAGATGTACTTCAGCACAAACCGGGCAATTCCCCCGGTCAGGCCAAGGATGCCCGTATACCGGAATACCGTGTAAAAGAAATGCAGCAGCGGAACTGTCGCCAGAGCGGCCTTGTCCGGCTGGCGCACAGCCATGGCCTTGGGAATGAATTCCCCAAAAACCACCTGGCAGCAGGCAAAGAAAATGAACGTAACGGCCAGAGCGGCGCCGCAAACGGCAACCGGACTGCCCAGCCCGAAGGAAGCCAACAGGGGAGCCGCCAGCTCCGCTACGAAAAACGTGCCCAAAAATCCCAGGGCCAGGGAGGAAAGGCTAATGCCCACCTGGCAGGCGGCCAGATACAGGTCAAGGTGCTTCACCGCCTTCCGCGCCCGGGCCAGCTTTCTCCGCAGCTTCTCCGGAACATCTTCCCCGGCGTGCAGCTGGCTCTCGCGGACCTTCATCAGGGCGAACTCACTCGCCACAAAAAACGCATTCAACAGTAAAAAAAGGATAAAGCAGGCAATCGCCAGCGTCATCCCACCCAGCGCCGGAACAGCGCCGGGCGCTTCAGCGGCCCCGAAGGCCGCAAGAATACTCAGAGGGTCCGGATCATTCATTCTGCTTCAAGTAATATACGGAAAAGGATGCCGGAATATTTCCCGGCCTTTATTTTACAATTTTTCATAAACTCCCTGGTCCCGGCGCTCCAGCACGGTAAATCCGGCTGCCTTGGCGTCTGAAACGGAGAGGGGCTTGGTCACCTCCGGCACATTGATGCGGCTGATCACCTTGCGCACCGGATGCTTGCACACCAGGCATTTTTCAAGCGGGGCACGATCCACGGGCCGCCGCAATTCGAAACCGCGGCGGCACACCGGGCAGGACTGTCCGGGGTCGTCAGGGTGTTCGGAAATATACTCGTATATGGGCATAGCAAAACGCTAGGCTAAATAAAAATCAGCCTAGCGTCAAAATCTTTATAAGGCTGCAACCTTTCTCCGCCCTTACCAGCTGGACTTGGTCACACCGGGGATCATGCCGGCGTTGGCCAGTTCGCGGAAGGAAATACGGGAAAGCTTGAAACGGCGGATAAATGCGCGGCGGCGGCCGGAAACAAGGCAGCGGTTGACCGTACGGGTCGGGCTTGCATTGCGGGGCAGCATGGTTAAACCGATATAATCCTTCTCAGCCTTCAATTGCGCACGCAGTTCCGCGTAGCGCTTGACGGTGTCAGCCTTTTTCTTGTCTCTTGCGATCCAGCTCTTCTTAGCCATAAGTTCGGCGGAATAAGTAGAGGCCCGGCGGCGAAAAATCAAGCGCTTTTTTTCAATTTCACCAAATTCAAGCCGTTTTCAATGTCATCCGGCCTGTTAAACAGCCTCCGCACATCGGCTTGAACGCCTGTTTCTTCCGCAAGCAGAGCACCATCAGGAGAAGCCTTAAAGACGTTCCGGCGGAACGGAGGCAGTCGATTATTTAACTCTTCCTAACCATTCCTTCTTCTGCGGAACGGGATCATAGCTGCAAGGCATGAGTATAAAATGGAAATTTCCTTAACATTGACCGCATTTTTTTGGAAAACCCTTTCAAGAATAATGTTTAAAAACATAGTTGTTATGAAGATCTTCGTCTTTGGCACGTTTCTTGCATGCCCCTGCCGTGTGGCGGCGGAAGAGGAGGGACCCATGCAGGGGCTGAAGATTGAATCGACAATGGAAGGATGTTCCGCGGACTACGACACCGCCAAGGAAGAAGGATAGAATCCGGACGAGGTTAAAAAAGAACCTGCGTGGGCATGGGCGGGAAGGTTATCTTGGCGTTGACGGGAAAGAAGGCGCTTATGGGAGAGGATAAGGACATCTACGAAGACCGGGAAATCAACGGACTGGTGGACCGGAATTTGGGACATACCAGGGAAACGGAATTTCTGTACGGAGGCGGCAAGAAAGAGAATGAAGAACAGCTTTCCGGATTTATACCGGAAACGGAATACTGATGAACGGTCATTTATTTTTTGTTCAGGAACTATTCCACGGAAGCCGGCCCGGGAAGCTCCGGCAAAAAGGCCGCGGGGAATCATGATTTTGTCCTTTCCTCCGGGGGGGGAATGGGGCATCATGCCGCCGCACACTCATCATTGACGTACATGAAAATCGTAGTTGCATACTCTGGCGGCCTGGACACTTCCGTTCTCCTGAAGTGGCTCAAGGAAAAGTACAATGCCGAAATCATCGCCTACTGCGCAGACGTAGGCCAGGCGGAAGAACTGGACGGCCTGGAAGCCAAGGCCCTGGCTACCGGAGCTTCCAAGTGCTTCATCGGCGACCTCAAGGAAGACTTCGCCACCAACTACATCTTCCCGATGATGCAGGCCAACGCTCTTTACGAAGGCCGCTACCTGCTGGGCACCTCCATCGCACGCCCCTGCATTTCCAAGGATATGGTGGACCTCGCCATCCGTGAAGGAGCGGACGCCATCGCCCATGGCGCCACCGGCAAGGGGAACGACCAGGTGCGCTTTGAACTGGCCGTCAATGCCCTGGCCCCGAACATCAAGGTCATCGCCCCGTGGCGCGACCCTGAATTCCGCAAGCAGTTCCCGGGCCGCACGGAGATGATCGCCTATGCAGAATCCCACGGCATCCCGATCCGCCAGTCCCTGAAAAAGCCTTATTCCATGGACCGCAACCTGCTCCACATTTCCTTTGAAGCGGGGATGCTGGAAGACACCTGGTACGACGGCACCACCCCCGCCGACCGTGAAATGTACAAGCTTTCCGTTTCCCCGGAAGACGCTCCGGACCAGGCCGAATACATCCAGCTTCTCTATGAAAAGGGAGATGTGATCGGCATCCGGTACGACGGCCTTGACGCCTTGCTGAAAGAATTGGACGTTACGCCCCGGGGCGAACGCGACGGATACACCCTGCTCAGCCCTCTGGGCGTCATGTACGTGCTGAACGCCCTGGGCGGCAAGCACGGCATCGGCCGCGTGGACATTGTGGAAAACCGTTTCGTGGGCATGAAAAGCCGTGGTATTTATGAAACACCCGGCGGCACCATCCTGCTGGCGGCCCACCGCGACATTGAAACCATCACCATCGACCGTGAAGTGCAGAAGGTGCGCGATTCCCTCATTCCGGAGTATGCCACTCTGGTCTACAATGGCTTCTGGTTCGCCCCCGAACGTGAGGCCATCCAGGCCCTGGTCACCAAGTCCCAGGAAACGGTGAATGGTGAAGTGCGCCTGAAACTCTACAAGGGCAACGTCATGTATGCCGGACGCCGTTCCCCGCAATCCCTGTACTCCGAAGAGATCGCCACGATGGAAGGCGGTCATGAAGAATTGTACAACCAGGACGACGCGGAAGGATTTATCCACCTTAACGGTCTTCGCCTGAAGCAGTTCAGCCGCGTCAACAAGCCTTACGGCAACTAAGGCTCCAACGACGGCATCGTTTTCAATCAACCGTCCGGAAGATATATTCCGGACGGTTTTTTCTTGTAATAATCTTTTCCTCCCTTACGTATTGCTTGTTATGAAATTTGTTTCACGCGTATTTCTGACGGCTGCTTCCATGCTGGCGCTCTGCCCGGTTTTAGCGGCCGCTGCCACTTCCAAACCCAACATCATCTTCATTTACGCGGATGACATGGGCATGGGCATGATGGGCTGCTACGGACAGGAAATCGTGAAAACGCCCAATATTGACCGTCTGGCCAACCAGGGCATCATGTTCACCCGGTGCTACAGCAGCCAATACTGCTGCCCGGCGCGCGCTTCCCTGCTCATGGGCGTTCATGACAGCCACTCCCGTTCCTACACCCAGACCCCCGGCGCCCTGGTCATCACGGCGGAACAAAAAGGCTGGTCCAATGAAGAATTTGAAGAGAAAGCAACCAAGGCAGCCGGAGTCAAGCCTTCCGAAGGCGAAGTCTTCCTGCCGGAACTGCTGAAAAAGGCCGGGTACGTCACAGGCCAGTTCGGCAAGCTGGACTGGGGATTCACCACCTGGCACGGAGAACTGAAAAGACACGGCTGGGACCATTATGTGGGGTACATGGACCACCAGCGGGCCCACGGTTATTACCCCTCCTTCCTCTGGAAAGACGGCGAACGCCTTCCCCTGGAGGGCAATACGCATGCCGATGGGGGAAAAACCCCGGAAAATTACAGCCCGGGAGCCACGGAAAAACGGAGAGGGAACCGGGACGGTAAAGTAACTTATGCGCCGGACGTGATGCTGGCGGAAACCCTCAAGTTCATGGAGGAAAACCGGAACAAGCCCATGTTCATCTTCTTTTCCACCAACCTGCCCCACGGCCCCGTGGATATTCCCCCCACGGAAAATACGTATGCCAACAATTCCGCCATCCACAAAGCCTACGCCAACGCCACGGGCGGCAACAAGGAATGCGCCCAGGCGGCGGAGGAATACGCCTCCATGGTGGACAAACTGGACAAGCAGGTAGGCGCTATCGTAGCCCAGGTGCACAAGCTGGGGCTGGACAAGCGCACCATCATCATCTTCGGTTCCGACAACGGGCATGAAATCTACTACCGCACGGACAAGGGCCGCGGCCGCGGACTTAACTACCACGGCGGCGTTCTGGACGATACGAAGGAACTGCTGGACGTTTTCCGCGGGAACCGCGGGCGCATCGGCCTGAAGAATGCCATGGTCAACATGGCCGGATTGAAATGGACCAACCATGAAGGGGGCATCCGCGTTCCCCTCATCGTCTCCTGGCCCGGCACCCTGCCGCATGGAAAAGTCTGCCACAGCCTGATAGCCAACTACGACCACATGGCTACCTTCGCCGATCTGGCAGGGGTACGCATGCCGGAAGGAAAAGATTCCGTCTCCTATAAAAACATGCTGTTCGGCAAACCTTCCAAGCAGCGGGATTATGTAGTGGTGGACCATACCGTCATCACGGGAGACGGCTGGAAACTTACGCACAAGCAGGGTAAATGGCTCCTCTTCCAGATCAGCAAGGATCCGGAAGAAAGGCACAATCTGGCGGAGACAAAGAAAGACCAGCTGGAAAGGCTTCAGTCCATTTACAACAAGGAAGTGGGAAGCCCGAGAAAGGACAAGTAAAGACCGAAAACGCTCCCGCGCTTCCTCTTTTTCCGCCCCATGCTTTTGCAGGTTGAAACTTGAACGTTCCGCATGTAGAGTCCCCCGGTGACCAACAATCTCTCATCCTCCCGTCAGACAGCCCTGACTTGCCTGATGCGCTGGCATGAAGGCCGTTCCTTTGCAGAAACTCTTGTGGACCGGGAATGTTCCCAGGCAGCGCTTTCCCAGGCAGACAGGCATCTGGTGCAGGCCCTGGTCTTCGGCGTGCTGCGCAACCAGACCTGGCTGGACCACGTGATCGACTCCCTCCGGAAAGGCCGGCTGGACATGCAAATGCGCCTCATCATCCAGCTGGGGCTGTGCCAGCTTTTTCTGCTCGGCATGGCGGACCACGCCGCCGTGTATGAAACCGTCAATCTGGCTCCCACCCGCCTGAGAGGGCTTGTCAACGCCATCCTGCGCAATGCGTTGCGCCGGGAAAAATCCATTCTGGACGAACGGGAAAGACTGCCTCTCCCCATTCTTTATTCCACCCCGGCCTGGCTGGTAAAACGGTGGACCCGGCAACTGGGCCCGCAAACAACCCGCGCCCTGCTTCACTGGAACAATACTACGCCGCGCCTGTATGTGCGCGGCAATCCCCTGATCCCCATGAACGGCATTCCAGCCTGCCTGGCACCGCTGGACCGCGCCCCCGGCTGGTTCTCCCTGGAAGGCCCCCTGCCGTTGGAAGAAATCAAATCGGGAGCCCTTTATGTGGCAGACCCCTCCACCCGTTACGCCATTGACCTGCTGGCCCCCCGGGCCGGAGAGGAAATCCTGGACGCCTGCGCCGCTCCCGGCGGCAAATCCGCCGCCATCATTGCCGCCACCGGAGGCAAGGCGCACTTGACGGCCACGGATCTTCACGAACATCGGTTGCCCACCCTGAAGGAAAATCTGGACAGGCAGGGCTCCACTTCCGTGAAGACGGCCCAGGCGGACTGGTCCCTCCCCTGCCCTCCGGAATGGGAACGCCACTTTGACGCGGTGCTTCTGGACGTTCCCTGTTCCAACACCGGCGTCATCCAGCGCCGCGTGGACGTGCGCTGGCGCCTGACCCCGGAGGAAATCCGCCGACTGGCAACCCTCCAGAAGACCATTCTGGAAAACGCCTCCCGGGCCGTCAAGCCGGGCGGCAGACTGGTTTATTCCACCTGTTCCATTGAGGCGGAGGAAGACGGCCTACTGGTCAGGGAATTTTTGCAGAACCACCCGGAATGGACCCTGAAAGAGGAAAAACTCATCCTTCCCCATGAGGAAAAATCAGACGGCGCCTATGCGGCCCTTTTGATCTGTGCTTGACCTCGGCCCCAATTTGGCAACAATGCGTGCTCCTGATTAATCTCATTCCACTATGTCCCGCAAACCCATCATTGCCGCCAACTGGAAGATGAACATCGGCCCCGCTGAAGGAGCCCAATTCATCGAAAGCTTCAAAAACCTCGTCAAGGGAAAAGACGTCGCATGCGACACGGTCATCATCCCTCCCTTCACCACCATCCCCTCCGTGCTGAACGCCCTGGGAGGCTGCTCCTGCGCCGCCGTAGGCGCCCAAAACGTTTCCCAGTATGACAACGGGGCCTATACCGGTGAAATCTCCACCAGCATGCTGAATGAACTGGGCCTCAAGTACGTCGTGCTCGGCCACAGCGAACGCCGCCAGTACTTTGGCGAAACGGACGCCATCATCAACTCCAAAATCAAGAAGGCCATCGCCGCCGGCATCACCCCGATTTTCTGCATCGGTGAAACCAAGGACGAACGCCTGGGCGGCATTCTGGAACCCGTTCTGGAAATCCAGCTCAAGGGTGGCCTCAAGGATCTTACCCCGGAAGAAGTGGCCAACCTGGTCATTGCCTATGAACCCGTGTGGGCCATCGGCACCGGCCTGACCGCCACCTCCAAGGAAGCCCAGGAAGCCCACGCCTTCATCCGCAAGGTCGTTGCCGACGTCTTCGGCGCGGAAACCGCTGCCAAGGTGCGCATCCAGTACGGAGGCTCCGTAAAGCCGGAAAACGTCGTGGAACTCATGGCCCAGCCGGACATTGACGGAGCCCTGGTGGGCGGAGCGTCCCTGAAGCCGGAATCCTTCGCCGCGCTGGTGACAGCCGCCAAGTAAACGGTACAAGCCACTTTCCTTTTTTCCAGGCCGGTTCCCCTGCGGGACCGGCCTTTTTCATTTCCTTCTTTCAGGAAAAACGCTTTTCATTCCCTCACGGAGTTTCTGCCTTTTCAAGCGGCGGCAATCATGCATAATGGAGAGAAATCATGAAAACCCGCTTACTCACCTCACGCAGCAAAGGTTTCACGCTTATCGAAGTTCTCGTAGTCATCGCCATCATTGCCCTGCTGGCAGGCGTCTCCTACAGTATTTACTCCCATGCCACGGAAACCGCGGCCAGAACGCGGTGCACGGACAACCTGCGCCGCATCAGTGACTGGGGCAAGGAATTCTCAGGCCAGAATGGCGGAAAACTGCCCTCCAGCGGCATGAAGGACAGCCTCCTGAGCGCCAGGGAATGCCGGAACTGGTGGGACGCCCTGGCTCCCATCGTGAATGCCGAACAGCCTGACCTGCTCGCCCGGAACGCCAAGGAGCCCAACCTGCTGCCGGACACCTTCCGCTGCAAGAATGACAACCGCCCGGAAATCCTTGCGGCGGAAGATTCCAACCTTCCCGCCAGTCCGGACACCATTTCCTACACCAGCTGGCTGGACAACAGGAAGGGCCGTCCCATGAACGTAGCGCGCGGGCAGGCTCTCAGAAACAAGCCGTGGATCAGTGACGGCATTCCGATTGACGGCCGCAGCGTGGTCACGGAACAGGACTTCCAGGAAATCGTGGTTCCGGCTCTGGAACGCCACCAGGGGGGCATCATGGTGCTTTATGCTGACGGAAAAATCAGCCCTGTTGAAGACCCCACCTTTGAAAAAGTCACCAAGGACTCCTGACCCCGCGTTTCTTTGTCCCCTGAAGGAAATTCCCCCGGTCTGATGCCGGGGAACCGGTGGAATTTTCTTCCCTCTTCCGCTGATTCGCCTTTACGAACCCGGGATAATCATTAAGGTTAGCGTTCAGATGAACCAGCACGCTCCTTTTCTGCATCCGTATGATGGAATGATCCCGCTGCATGTAGCGGGTTATGTCCTGGGCGCCGTTCTGCTGCTGGCCCACCTGTATGCGCTGGTAAAAAGGCAGCAGGTGCAGGCCTTTTTACTGGCCTCCCCGCGCAACCACCTGCTGGCCCAGGTGCTGCTGGCCGTCGGCCTGTTCTGGTTCTTCCTGCTGGTAGCTCCGGAAGGGCTGGGCGTCCTGAGTTACTTCCGGGTGGGACTGGCGGAATTTGAAGGCATCCGGTGGTTGCTTCAGCTCGCCTGTCCCGTCTTCCTGGTGCTGATGGTCACCCAGGTGAAAAACCTTCTCTTTCCGCGTGCGCTCGGTATCTTCGGCCTGATGGTGGCGGCACCCCTTCTCAGTGCGGCCTTCCTTCAGGACCCGGTCACCAGGCTGCTCATCCCCATCTGGTGCTACATCGTCATCTTCCTTTCCCTCCTGTGGATCGGCAAGCCGTACCTGTACCGTGACATGGTCAACAAAATCTGCTCCAAACCAGCCTTATGGACGCCTCTGTGCCTGGGCGGCATGGCCTACGGAGCCGCCATTCTGCTCTGCGCCATCCTGTGGTGGTAGCGGACACATTCCCCCGGCGCACTGCATCACATCCATCCCTGACCCGGCGCCCGGCCCCTTCTCTCCAGAGCTCTGTTAAAACCGCACGTACGGCCAATAAAAGAGGCATTCCCCTTTTCCATCTTTCCCTGCAAGAACCGGCCGCCTTTCCGTTTATATTATTACAACCGCCGTTCCTCTGATGCACCCCGCTCCATCTCCCTCCCTGCTGGCCTTCATCATCCTCTGGCTGTTTTCCCTTGCCCCCTCCCTGGCGGACAAACCTAACATCGTCCTCATTCTGGCTGACGACATGGGCTGGTCGGACCTGGGCTGCTACGGTTCTGAAATACCCACTCCCACCCTTGACTCCCTTGCCAGGCAGGGCATGATGGCCACACGGTGTTATACGGCCTCCCGCTGCTCCCCTTCCCGCGCCTCCATCATGACTGGCTGCGAACCCCATAAGGTGGATGTAGGACTGCTGGATGACGACAACGGCCGGCCCGGTTACCGCGGCCGCCTGAATCCGGATATCCCCACCCTGCCGGAACTCCTGAAAAAAGCGGGATACCGGACCTACCTTTCCGGGAAATGGCACCTGGGAAAAGTTCCGGGCACCTACCCGTGGAACCGCGGCTTCGACCGTTACCGCGGCCTCCTGGGCGGCGCGGCGGACTATTACAAGCCCATGCCGGACCGCCCCTTTGGAGAAGACGGCAAACTGCTCCAGCCAGACGACCTGCCGGATGATTTCTACATGACGGAAGACATCACCAAAACGGCTCTGTCCTACATTGAAGATGCGGCCAAAAGCAAAAAGCCCTTCTTCCTCTACGTGGCTTACACGGCGCCGCATACCCCTCTCCAGGCCCCCCGGGAGGAAATAGAAAAAATGCTGCCGGCATATCGAGGAAAATCCCCCTACGCCATCGCCGTCAACAGACTGGAAAAGCAGAAAAAGCTGGGTATCGTCCCCCCCACGGCCAAACTGGGCATGGGCAACAAATTCAACGCTGCCGGGTATGAAAAATCTACCGCAGAGCGCAAGGACTACGTCGCCAGATGCATGGCCATCTATGCCGCGCAAATCTCCATCATGGACCGGGGCATAGACCGCATTCTCGCATCCCTGGACCGCCACCGCCTCAGCGGCAACACGATCGTCATGTTCCTGTCAGACAACGGGGCAACGGCGGAAATGCCCCAGAACAACAGGAATAAGAAAACTGTTCTTCCCATCGGTCCGCTGGGGGAAGTAGGCTGCCGGGACGGTTACGGCCCCATGTGGGCGGCCGTGTCCAATACCCCCTACCGCCAGTATAAAATAGAAACCTTTGACGGAGGGCTGTCCGCCCCGTTCATCATACGCTACCCTTCCAAAATCCGGCCCGGTACGCGTTACCACTCCCCGTTCCTGCTTCAGGACATCGCTCCCACCTGCCTCACGTGGGCCGCGCTCCCGGTTCCTGTCCATATGGACGGCAAACCGCTCAACGCCTACTGGGCCAATCCCGGAAAGCTTCCTCCGGCCAACGTGTGGGACTATATTCCAAACACATGCCCGCCCCGCACCATCTTTTGGGAACACCAGAGAAACAGGGCCGCCCTGACCCAACAATTCAAGCTGGTGGCGCCCAACCGCGGGCCCTGGCAAGTGTACGACATCAGGGACAGGACGGAACAAAAAAATCTGGCGTCCAGGCACCAGCCGCTTATCGAACAGCTGTCTGCACAGTATAAAAAGTGGGCGGCGGAAAACCATGCCGAATAATACGGCCTGCAAAAAAGCAGGGCATGCTCGCGTAGCCACCGCCATGGCGTTTCCCTGCTCCAGAGCAGCCCTTGACCTTCCGGAACGGTAAATACCAAATCTGCGAACGGAAAATAATCTCCGGAGAAAAGAAGGGGAAAAATATGCCCCTCCGTTTACTGCCGCTCCTTCTTTTCCTGATCCCCGGGGAAATCATTCATGATTCCTATGTTCAAGCGGAATATCCACAGGAAATTCCGTAAAAAATCCGGTCTTCCGTCCGCAAAACGGCCCCAACTTCCCTACTTTTTACCCGGCAGGTAAAAACACTCCCTGAGCGGAAATGAAACACGGCAAACCACCGCGGTTCAACGCTCCATTTCCCAAACGGAAAATCCTTCATTTTTCCTAACAATTATTGGAATGAGAGAAGCCTTATCATTCAAAGAAATATCGTATTAGAATATTTCTAAATTGGCAAAAAACTCATTGATTGTAAATAAACTTAATTTAAACTTACATAAGAAAAAAACATTTTAACTTCCCAACCATTACGCCACATCACCTCAATTTTAAATATGGAATATTTTTGATAATCAACCTATAACACACCTTTAACAAGACTTATACAGCACCACCTTCTTTCCAATCAATCTTTCTCAAGCATCTTTTCCATGTCCAAAGAGAACTCCTTCATCGAGAAAGCAAACCTGTTCCAGCCTATTCTGGTTGTTGTTATCTCCATCATCGGAGGAACTCCCACGGAAGGCGCCAATACGGGAAAAATCGTCCTGCTGGTTATTCTGGGCGCCGCTTTCATTGTGTGGCATGTGGAATGCCAGAGGCTGATCAACAGGAGCAGGGAAGAAAAAGACCATGCCTGCTGCCTGAAAAATCGGAGTGCGGCCCTTTATAAAAAAACATACGCTTCCTTGAGCGGAGAATACGAAAACTTCGCCAATAAACTGAACGGCGGAGACTGCCGGGAGAAAAAGACAAACGATTCCCGGGAAATGGAGGAGAGCTTCAATGGCGCCTGCCTGTTCCTGTGCTCCACGATTGCCTCGGCACTGGCGGAATATAAAAATTCCCTCATTTTTGAAGTGCTCTACATCCAGGCGGAGCGGAAGGAGGGTCAAACCTTTCTCCGTGTAGCAGGCTATGCGCAGGGAGAACATAATAACGACACTCCCTCCCTGCTGGCCCAACCGCCCCGGCTTGTGACCGGAACCCCGGCCTTGCTGGACGAACAATTGTTCGCAGAACGCCACCTCAGTCCCCTGGTTCTCTCCAGCCCTGCGGAAGTCGGCCGCCGCTTCTTCCGGAAGCGCAACCAGCCTCCGGAGGAAAAATACATGCAATATCTCGCCATTCCCGTTCTGAGCAAAAAGAATGAAATCATCGGACTCATTGAAGTTGCCGTTAAAAAGGACCCGTTCATCTCCCCCGTGGTCATGCTGGAAGCCCATGAACTGGCCGACGTCAAATCATGGCTGTACCATTTGAAGGATCATTTCCTGCTGTTTCATGAAATAGAACGCGCCGTCCGGGATGGCTTTTCTTAAATATCACCTTCCGGGCCACAAGCCAGCCCCTTTTCAAGGCAGAGTTCCCAGAGCGTTTTGTTGGCGGATAAACTCCATGGCTTCCCCCGTATCCACAAAATCCAGAACCCAGAAATTCACGCGCCGCGCATAAAGACGCCGCAACACCTCCGAGCGGCCAAGCAGGACTTTTAACGCATTCGTCTTTTCCGCATTTTGAATCATGGGAACAAGCGTGGAAACAAAATGATTGACTATCAGCAGCCCATTATCGGAAAGCCCCCTGTTCAGCGTATTGGCCATCCGGTCTGCGGCAGCGGCCTTCCATGGAGTCTCCACGCAGTATTTCCAGACGGGCATGGGCCAGTTTTCTTCTCCGTCAGGCCTGTCCGTCATCACAACCAGGCGGCGCCCGGTCTTCCGCATTTCTCCCAGAGTGGGCCATTTCTGTTGTACAGGAGCAGGGGCGCAATACTTCGCCATCCCCGCCTTTTCAAATGCTCTCCTCACTTCCTTATTATCCACATAGGATTCCAGGATCAGAGTCACCACGGCACGGGGATGCCCTTCCAAATAAACGCGTACATGTCCCAGAGCGTCCTTCAAGGAGATGGAACCCGGGAAAAACAACTTCCCATTCCCGTGCCTGAGCTTCAACTCCCCGTCCACCTTCCAAACGTCCCACATCTGGGCGTGAACGCCTGCCTCCAACTGTTCCGGAATATTCCAATTCTGATTGGGGCACCACCAACCGTCCCGGCTGTTGCTCATGGCATTATGGGCGCAGAGCCAGGTCACGCCGTCGTACGGCACGTCATCCGGCAATTCCAGCGGCCCTGAATCGGCCCATGCCGCCAGGACCAGCATCCAGACGGCGGCAACCGTTTTCCCGCTCCATTTCCATGCCGTTCCGGCAGAAGCTAAAAACCTTAACAAGAATTTAAAAATAAACATGTTCATTCACTGAAAATGCATCTTCCCGCTTTCTTCCGGTATTTACACAACGGGAAGAGCGGGCAAGCCGTGGGGAATATAAATACCAGCATGAGCCGTTCCCATACGCATTCAACATGCACTCCCGACTACGAGTAAAAATACTCCGTAAAAGAAAACTCCGCAAGGAACTATTCCTCACGGAGTTTCAAAGGATGGAAAATGAATGGTACTTGGACCGGGACTCGAACCCGGGACCAATAGATTAAAAGTCTACTGCTCTACCAACTGAGCTACCCAAGCACTTACCCTTACTGGAAGGGCGGAGGCAGTAAACACCACGCCCCCTTCCATGGCAAGCGCAAAATGGAAGACGGACAAAAAAAGATCAGGATTCCATGCACGCCAGCCACCGGGCGCGCCACTCCGCCGGAATGCGTACGGGACGACCCTGGGGCATCTGAACGAATGCAAGCTGCTGATGAGCTCTCACCAGCAAATCGTTGTTGGAAGCGCGGCGCATCTCGAAATCACACCAGAAACTGGCTCTTTCCACGGATTGAAGCCACCCTGTCGTCACAATCGTATCCCCCAGCACGGCCGGACGAACGTAGTCGATTTCATGGCGCACCACTACGGTGAACTGCTGCAAGTCTCCCATGGTTTTATAATCCATACCCAGCTTAGCCCCCAGCTTGGTTCGGCACGCTTCAATCATGCGCAGATAGGCCAGGTTATGAACCACTCCGCCGCAGTCGGTATCATAAAACATGACTTCATCTTCCGTTTGAAATGCCAGCTCCGGATTCATGCTCCCATTGTAGGAAGGATGAAGAAGGCTTGAAAGAAAATTCCGGTTCAGCCCTGCCATGCATGGTGCGTCCGCGCCAGCGTCAGCACGCACACGGAAGCTGCTCCGGCACGGAGCAGCAGATGCGCGCAGGCGTCCGCCGTAGCCCCGGTCGTAAAAATGTCGTCCACCAGCAGCACGTCCTTTCCCGTGACAGGATGCCGTTTCAATCTTTTTGCATCCCCGGCATACATTTTGCGGGCATGGCGGAAGCGCTGCTCCCGCGCCAGACTGGCCTGGGGCAGCCGGTCCGGCAGGCGTTTCAGCACCCCACTGCAGGGCCAGCCAAATTCCCTGCCCAGCAGCACCGCCAGTTCCTGCGCCTGGTTGTACCCTCTCCGGACCAGCTTGCGGCGGTGCATGGGCACGGGAACAAGCAGGCGTTTCTTTCCTCCGAACCAATGGGGATTTTCACGCACGGCATCCGCCATCATCCCCGCGAAGGTTCCGGCCAGATGGAGGGCTCCAGCATATTTGAAGGCCAGCAGAAGATCCCTCAATGCCCCTTCATTCACATACACGGCACGGGCTTCCTCAAAGGAAGGCGCAGTCTCCGCACAGCGGGAGCATAATCCGGACGGAACGAAGGACCCATCCGCAGGTTCTCCGCAAACGGCGCAGCAGGGAGGCTCAATGCGTATGAAACGCCCGCGGCATTCCGGACAGACATGGCAGCCGTCCAGGCCGCCCCGGCCGCATAATTCGCAAACGAAGGGGTACACCCAGGAGAGCCATTCCCTGAATACCTCCTTCAGCATTTCCGGCACGGCAGAAGTTGCAATGCGCCCCTATTGCCCGTCCTCCTCACCGGGAGAACCGGCTTCCTCCTCTTCCGGCATGTCTTCCAGAAGCTTGTCTATGGCCTCAATAAAACGCCACGGGCAGCGCTTGCGCTGGTACTTGCGCCAGAGCACGTCACGCAGGGTTACCCAGTGCTCGCGCGTGAATTCCACGTGTTCCCATTCCACATCGTCACGTTCCGCACGGCCTACCTTGGGAGCGCATTCCAGCTTCCATTTGCTGGCATGGTGGCATGCCCGGTACACCAGGGTCCCTTCTTCCGTGCGTTCTTTCCACGTGTGAACTTCCATGGGGGCGAGTGTAAGGGAGAACCGCTCCGGGTAAAGAGGAATTTTTGCTAGTCATCCGCCCTTGCAGGATTAGTATGGCTCCTGTCATGAACGACACTGAAATGATCGAATGCCACGAGCCTGCCCGGCAAATGCAGCGCCTCATCGCCATCATGAAACGCCTGCGCGCTCCCCAGGGCTGCCCCTGGGATGCGGAACAGACCCATCATTCCCTGATTACCAACATGATTGAGGAAGCCTATGAAGTGGTGGACACCATCCAGCGGGATGACTGGACGCAGATGAAGGAGGAGCTGGGCGACGTTCTGCTTCAGGTGGTTTTTCATGCGGAAATCGCCCAGGAGGCAGGTCGTTTCGATTTCAATGACGTGGCTGCGGAAGTGAGTGAAAAGCTCGTCCGCCGCCATCCTCATGTGTTCGCCCAGTCCCAGGCGGATACGACGGACGCCGTGCTGACCCAGTGGGACAAGATCAAACGCCAGGAAAAAGGCGCGGAAGCCACTCCGTACCTGCACGGAACGGGCAAAGGGCTGCCGCCCATGCTCCGGGCGTGGAAACTCCAGAAAAAAGCCGCGAAAGTCGGGTTTGACTGGCCGGACGCCAAGGGCGCCCTGGATAAAGTGAAGGAGGAAACTGCGGAATGCGAGGAAATCCTCCCCGCGGCGGAGGAAGATCCGCGCGTTACGGAAGAGCTGGGAGACCTGCTGTTTTCCGTGGTCAACCTGTGCCGGAAAAAGGGAATTGATCCGGAAACGGCCATGGCAGGAGCGAACAGGAAGTTTGAACAGCGTTTCAATGAGATGGAACGGCTGCTCACCAAAGACGGCCTTTCCCTGGAAGAAGCCACGCTGGACGCCATGGAGGAACGCTGGCAGCAGGCGAAGTCCGCCCGGTAAGGGCCACCATTTTCCAGACCCGGCCAGGGCCGGATCTTCCGTTTTGCCTTTCCCGGCGCCCCAAATCCGGAAGGATACAGGACGCCGGAATGTTTTTACCAGTCGGTTCAGTTTCTGCGGCGGCGCAGCAGCAGCGCACCCAGGCCCAGCAGTCCCAGAGCGGCGGAGCCGGGTTCGGGAACCGTGCGCACCAGGGTCACCACTCCGTCATTCATCCAGGAATCCCCGTTTTCCAGGATGAATCCGGCATTTTTCAGAGCGGCGTCATACAGGACGGAGGCCAGGGAGGAATCTCCGTTGAACGTATTGGAGAGGGAGCCGTCATAAAGCACAAAGTGGATGGTGCTCACCCGGGATTCCACCAGTTGCTCAATCAGGGCGCTGGAACATTCCGTCAGCATCAGGTTCACACCGCCGGAGAAATCCACGGAAGCCTGCCCCGCTCCGGTAATCAGCGCGTTGGTCGTCCATGTGTCGGGAGCGGTCATGGAAAAGTTGCCATCCGCATAGCTGATGTTCAGGTTCGGCGTGGAAACGGAGGTGGAAACGGAAGAGACGGCCAGGGAGGAAAACTCGCCCATCCTGATGCCGGAATCCGCGGCATGAATGAGCATGTCCACCACACGGGCTTCCTGCCCTGCGGCCACCTCCAGCACGGAGGCGGAAAATTCCGTATGCGTCAGCGCCGCTCCGGTCCTGACATGGACGTTAACCCCGTTGAGCCGGGCACGGTCCTCAGGGCTTGTTCCCTGCAAGACTCCCTTTCCGGCGGAAGAGCCGAAGGAAGCGTGCTCCACCGTGGAAGAGGAAGCTCCGGTCCGCGCCGTCACCGCTACGGAAATATCGGACAGGGATGAAGAATTCAGCGTGTTGATGGAGGCTCCCTCTCCCGTCAGTTTCACGGAACTGGCGTAGGAAACCGTTTCCGCCCTGGCGTCCAGCCGGGAATCCATCCCGAGGAGCTCGACATCCGCTTTCGTATTAAGCGCTTCCGCATGGGCCAGTTCCAGAGCGGCATGATCCGTTACCTGGTAGGTGCCGTCCCAGGTGTTGGCTCCGCCCAGAATCACGCGGCCGTTCGCGCCTGCGTTGCCGTTTTTGACGATGATGGTTCCGGAAGTATCGCCGGGCTTGATGGAGCCGTTGAGCGTCATCACATGGCTGCTTCCGGAGGCTGTCATGGTATCCGGATCGTAACCGGTCGTATCCAGGACAAAGGCCTCGCTTCCAGCATTCACCACCATTTCATAATCATTGCTCCAGTCCGCATCCAGCATGCCCAGCAAACCGCCTCCGTTCAGCAGAATCGTATTGCCCAGCTTCTGCACGCCGCTTTCCGTATAAGGAGTGCCGGACAGGGAGCCAAACCCCATACCCAGACGCAGGATGCCCCCTCCGTTAACCTGCACGTCATAATCATACAGGCTCTGCCATTCATCCCTGCCTACTACCAGGTTGCCATCCTGCTCCACCTTCAGCGCTCCGGCCTGGAAAAGGGCTTTTTCCACTTTCACCGCCCCTTCCCGGATATCCAGCTCCGCCAGACGGGCGCTCCCCAGCGTCTGGGAAAAAACTCCCGTTTTGAGCAGGCTGATGTAGCCGGAAGCGTCTTTCCGGCCCGTATCGTTCATGTCGATGTATTGACCGAACCCCACATTCCCATGGTAAACGCGGTCTTCCGTATCGGCAGCCAGGTTCAGGACGGTGGAAGAATCCCTCCCGGCGCTGGACTCCGTCGTGACAAAGGAAGATTCATCCTGCCCTACCAGGCCTTCCAGCGTCACCTTATGTTCCTCTTCCGTGGAATCAAGATGCAGCACCGTCGTCCGCGCTCCGTTCAGGCTCAAGTCAAAGAGGGCAGCCCGCCACACATCCCGGTCCAGGCAGACCTGCACGATCCCCTTTCCGCTTTCTACGGAACTCATGCTGATTTTTCCATGGAAATTGGTCCCGTCGTCCAGCTGAAAAACGGACTGATCCCCGCTGTGGGCATGCTGAAGAACAAGGTTGGAGGTAGATCCGCCTCGGAGAGTGGAAATAACACCTCCTATCACCTTGTCGGTATGGGATGCCGTCACCACGGAATGATCCCCCACCGTAAGTAAATTGCCCAGGGAAGCCACCTTCTGGATAAATCCGGCGCTCTCATAATCCAGCACCAGGGAAGTTCCGTCAAACATCCGGATTTCCCCGGTTCCCAGCGCGGAAGCGTCCCTCATCACAATGGAACCTCCATTAACCACCGTGCCGCCGGAATACGTGTTGGCCGTTTCCATCACCAGAATACCCGCTCCATCCTTGGTCAGAATGGTCTTCCAGTCGCGGCTTTCATAGTCGTCAGGCAGTTTCCCATCCTCAATGAGTCCTCCGTCCGCATGAGCCCGGAAGATATAATTGACGTCATCCTTCACGCGGATGGATGCCGGACGGACGGTCCCCCTGATCAGGACAACATTGTAATCCTTTCCTCCTTCACGCTCCACTGCGCCCGTCTTGCCGTTCCCTTCCGCGCCAAAGGCCACATGGTAGGTATCCCGGTAAAAACCGTCCAGCCCCAGATTCTTGTCCAGGCCTTCCTGCCAGTGCTCACGGTCCGTGCCTTCCCCGTCAGGTGATGCGTTGGCAAACCAGATGTTATCCTTGCCC
The DNA here is from genome assembly GCF_020860705.1 of Akkermansia sp. Taxonomy (GTDB): domain Bacteria; phylum Verrucomicrobiota; class Verrucomicrobiia; order Verrucomicrobiales; family Akkermansiaceae; genus Akkermansia. The sequence continues at coordinate 3,647 of NZ_JAJBTT010000015.1, read as the reverse complement.
GGGACATATTCGTCCCCAGTCCGGTTCTCGCCGTTATACCATGTACGGGTGGGCGTATTGGTCACCGTCATCACCAGGTTCATGTTGTCTTCCGTGAGCCTGATAATGCCAAACCAGCCATTCCCGACGGAAATCGTGCGCGTCAGGAAGCCTCCCAGGCTTCCGTTGACATAAATACCGTTCTCGGTAGTAGCCAGATAGTATTTCTTGTTAACCGTTTCCGTCTCTCCGAAGTCATACCCTTCAAAATGAACCAGGATGTCCCCGTCCAGGTTCAGCCGGCCGGAATTTTCCAGTCCTTCCAGCCTCTTGATGGACAAGAGCGGATATTCTTCCAGCTCGGACGGCACCACGCTACAGTCAAAATCCAGGTACGAGGAATCGGAAACAGTCACGGAACCATACACTACGGCCGTTTCCGGAACCAGCTTCGCCCCATCCGCCGTATCCACGCTTACGGCATTGCCCGTCACTATATGAAGCGCATATCCGGGGTTGATCGTCATGCCGCCTTTGGCCGTTCCCCAGTCCTGAACATCTCCATTGGAAGCGATTCCGCTGGTTATCCCCAAATTAAGCGTGGAGCCGCCATACAGAACGGCAGTTGTTTTTACATCCAGATTATTAAAGCCGAGCGTTCCTTCCTGAAGAACCAGCTGGCGGACAACAGCCGTATGGATGTACTGGGCGCCGGATCCTGTCTTGGTCAGGGAAAGGGCTTCCTTGCTGGCAGCCGTCACCATGCCGGAAGTGGAGGAGCCGTACGTGGAAGCCGTCCCGAAGATCCCGGCAAAGTACAAATCCCTTTCATCGTTGACATTCAGCGTCAGGACACTGTTGGAGTTGGTCAGAACGCGCAATGTGTCCACTTCACCGGCCAGCGTGTATTCCTTTCCGTAATATTCGCTGTCCTGCGTTTTCCCGATCAGTTCCCCCTGGAGGCCGGCCAGAACGGAATCGCTCTGAACCAGCAGGATATGGTACAAATCCATGCGTTCCTTCCCTTCAAAAACAGTCCCGTTGTCGGCTGCATTCACGGCATGGTTCCGCGTCAGGTCCACCTTGGCGTTCCGCAGCGCATCGTCTTCAATGATGAGCTGCACGGCGCCGGGCTTGCGGATGGAGAGAAGGTCATTGTTCGCATCCGCGTTGCCGGGGTCCTGGGCGTTGGAATACAGGATGTAGTTATCCAGCTTGACCGTACCCGTAAAATCGGACTTTTCCCCCGCAGACAACCCCTCATCGCAAATATGAAACATGCTTACCCATTTGCTGGCCCCCCCCTGTGTGGTGGAGGTGTATCCCATCAGCGTCAATTCACCATAACCGGTCAGCTTGCCCGTCAGGGACAGCGTGCGCCAGTGGCGGGAAGTCAGGTAATCCCATTGGTAGCCGGAGGACGAACCGCCGGGCATCTCCTCTTTTTCCGCCAGGGACAGCGGTGAATAACCAATCACCACCTTTGCCGTGGCCCGCGGAGACGTGCCTATCTGAATATTGTTCCTGATGGACGGATTGCGGTAATGGGAATCCAATTCCGTGGCAAACGGATAGTTGACGTACAGTTCCGTGCCGTCCGCCATGCGGATATCGCCGGAGCCCAGGGCCCCCTCCCGGGCCACCAGAATACTGCCTTCATTGATTTCCGTGCCTCCGGAAAAAGTATTGCTGATCGCCAGGGTCAGCAGGCCGTTTCCCTCCTTGACCAGCATTCCCGGAACAGCCGCTCCGGCATCTGCAATACTGCCGGAACCGCCATCCGCCGCATGGAATATATAGCCATTCCTGCCATTGGCGTCCTTCTCCACAAACACCGTCATTTTGGACATCTGCACCGTCCCGTCAACGGTGACTTCAAAATTGTTCACGTTCCTGCCGGATAAATCCTGCATGCCGAAGAAGACTTCGCGCTCCCCGTTCCGGAACGTCAGGCTTCCCTCCCAGGGACTGCCGCCGCGGGAACCGTCGGACCAGATGCTGCCGTTCTCCACCCAGGGATCACTGCCCTGCCAGACGTAATAGTTGAACTTGTCCGCATCAAAATACGTGCCCTGCACGGAAGTGAAATCCAGCCCGGTCACCAGCATCTGCCACTTGTCATCCCCCTGAACATCCAGGGTAAGCCCGTTGTAAACGTCAATCACCCGGTAAATCCAGTTTCCATCCGTATCCTTTTCTCCGGTGGAGTACCTGACCTTCTCTACCTGGACATCATCGGCAAAGGACAGGGTATGGCCCTCCGTCACGGAAATCAGCTTCCGGGACTCTCCGGCATTGATTCCGGATTCAGGCATCACCACCGTCAGCAGGCTGCCTGCGGAAAAACGCATGGAAGAGTCCAGTTCAAACGTGCCGTCCGTATCCAACACCAATCCTTCATGGAACAAAAGGGTGCCGGCAGACTGGAAATTCATCCGGTCCAGCCGGGAAGCCGTTTCACGATAATCGAGGGCCAGTGTAGCGCCCGAAGCAATATCCAGCAACCCCGTACCGGAGACGGAGAGGGAATTCCCAAGCACCAGGGAACCATTCGGCCCTACCCGGAGCGTTCCGCCCTGAATATCCAGGGAGCCCAGGCTGCCCGTGTAAACGGTCTGTTCCCCGCTCCCTTTCTTGACCAGATTGATTACCCCGGTTCCATCCGCCTTCACCATCTGGTCATTACGATAGCTTTCCTTCTTATCCGTACCCTCATAATAGGCGCCGTCATCGCCCGCCCCGCCAATTACTCCCTTGAACTCATGGGTTCCCGCACCGTCAATGGTCAGCGTCGCTTCAACGCCGTTGCCCACCGTAACGCGGGAGGCAGAACCTTCCGTGGCTCCATCCAGGCCGGCAAGAAGCAAATCTCCTTCCAGTTTCAGAATAACGCGGGAGGGAGTTCCCGCGCCATTGGTCAGCCAGCCGCCGAGTTTTGCAGGATCCGTCCCGCCCTGGCGGATGAGGGACAGGTCCATGACCGTGGAATGCATGTCCCCCGCGGCCTGTATCTGGACAGGCGTATTATCCACGGAACGGGGAGCGGCTGTTTGAATCACTCCGCTGAAACTGCTCATATCCGCATGCGTCAGGTCAAAAATGCTTGCACGGGAGCGGCTGGTATTCTCAAGCACCATCGTTCCGCTTCCGGAAATGCTCCCCTCCAGGAACGCGGTGCGGGCCGTGGAGGACGTGAACCCCAGGTACACCTTGGAACCGGAACCGCCGTCCATCCGGATATTCAGACCGTAATGCTTCTCCTTGTTGCCGTCGTCGCTGACATTGACGCTGTCCAGGAAAATATCCCCGGAACCCTCCATCCGCACCGTTCCGTCGTATCCCTCCTCCAGGGAAACGCTGTCCCCCCCGGCTACCACAATGTCCTGCACCTCATGCGGTGCTGCCGCAACGCTGCCAAAACCGGAAACCGGGAAAACATTCGCCTCCGGCTGCCGGCCAACCTCCGGGACCAATCCGGCCCCATCGCTGCGCTCCTCTTCGTTATCCTTTTTTTCATCATCTTCCCCGTCTGAAGAAGCGGAATCTTTCTTCAGCGGGTCAGAAAGAAAGGGGGGGGGGGGGGGGGGAGGGACAATTATTATTAAAAAGTTTATAACCCATGGGCCAGCGTGTACGCGACCACAGGGGGTGTAGCCCCCCCCCACGCC
>NZ_JAJBTT010000032.1 GCF_020860705.1 Akkermansia sp. | reverse complement strand
AACTCGCTAGCGCTTCTTCTTTTCTCCCTAAATCCTCCAAAACAATGCCCCTATTATAATAGGCAACATCAAATTTAGGATTGATCGTCAGTGCTTTGTCATAGCTAGTTAGGGCTTCCCCCAAACGTCCTAAGTCGGACAGAATGTTTCCCCGGGCACAATAAGCTATGAAATTTCCATTATTCCGGTCTATCTCCTGTTCCAATTCCCTTAGTTCTTTCTTCAATTTTTTTTTATCCATGCCAACTCCTTTTTCCTTATACTTAATATTACTAATATAGGGGTATTTGAAAAGCGGATAATGGGAATGAAAACAATCCTGCGGAACAAAATCTCCGCTTATTCCTCAATCGGCGTGGCTTCGGGAATGTATTCATTCCCGGCGGGGCTCGTCTGGCGGGTTTCCGTGACGAAGCCAAGCACGCGGTCCACGTCCAGCTGGGACAGGACGGAGCGCACGTCCTGGTCTTCCAGGAAGCGGGTGAGCTTGACGTCGTTGTAAAGGCCCTGCATGTCCCCCTTCTCCACCAGCAGGCGGATGGCGGGATCTTCGCTCAGGCTTTTCAAACTCAGCACGCGGCTGGTGATGCGGGAGCGGGGCATGTAGCAGTCCAGCTGGGTGCGGCGCTGGTCGGAAAGTTCCGGACTGAGCGTCACCAGGTAGGCAATCATTTTTGCCAGGGAGAGGCGTTCCGGGTCATGTTCTGGGGAAATTTTCACCAGCCATTTCAGGTGGGGATTGTCCGTGATGGATTTCTTGACGGAATAAATGGTGGGCAGGGAGATGGTGCGGTTGGGGTCCATGTGGTAGAGGGCCAGTTCCCGGGCGCGGGTCATTTCCGCCATGGAACCGTAGTAAAAGATGCACATGACGCCCACCCAGCATACCACTGCCGCCATCAGAATGGTGGTGACGATGCCCTTGGCCCCGCCGAAGCCCATGCGCCGCCCCCAGGAAAAAACGTCGCTGAACCAGAAGAGGCCGTGCATGAAAATGAAAAAGACCGCCGCAGCCCCCCCGATGGACAGCACGGTGACCATCCATTCCCGCGGATCGCTGGTAATGAAGGACAAATAGGTAAAGCCGTATTTGGACAGCCAGAAGTACGCCGCCACGGCGGAAAGCACCGCCGCGCCGAACAGAAGCATCTTGATCATTCCCTTCAGCATGCCGAGCACAATGAAGCCGACCAGCAGCGCGCCCAGAACCAGGTAGAATGTGAGGGAGGAATCCATGAATGACGGGAAAGAAGCCGTGGAGTCAGTTTACAGCGCCCGCTGGCAGCGCTGGCGCAGGTAGTGGTCGCACAGACAGAGCCACGCCATGGCTTCCACGATGGGGACCGCGCGCGGCAATACGCAGGCGTCATGCCGTCCTCTGCCTTTGAGCCGGGCGTCTTCTCCGTCCCGGTTGACCGTCTGCTGGTCAATCATCAGCGTGGCGGTGGGCTTGAAGCCGATGCGCATCAGGATGTCCTCTCCGTTGGAGATGCCTCCCTGAATGCCGCCGGAGTGGTTGGTGACGGTATGCACCCGGCCGTCCTTCATGTAAAAGGGGTCATTGTGTTCCAGTCCGGTCATGTCCGCCGCTTCAAATCCGGAGCCTACGGCAAAGGCCTTGGTGGCCGGAATGCTCATCATGGCGTGGGCCAGCGTGGCGTCCAGCTTGTCAAAAACGGGGTCCCCCAGTCCGGGAGGGCAGCCGCGCACCATGCACTTGACCACGCCGCCCAGGGAGTTGCCGGCGTCCCTCGCCTCCTTGATGGCGGCGATCATGGTTTCCACCACGGAGGGATCCGCTGTGCGGACGATGTTGCTTTCGATCACGGAGGCCGTCACGGCCTCCCAGTCTACGGAAGTTTTTATGCAGTGCACCTGGTCCACCCAGGCCAGAACCTCCATGCCGGGAAAGGCCTGTTTCAGCACGGCCCTGGCCACGGCTCCGGCGGCTACGCGCCCGATGGTTTCCCGCGCGGAGGCCCTGCCCCCGCCCGCCCAGGCGCGGATGCCGTATTTGGCGTCATACGTATAATCCGCATGGGAGGGACGGTACGTGCTGGCCATCTCGTCATAGGCGGAGGAACGGTGGTCCTTGTTGCGCACGCTGATGGCGATGGGCGTTCCCAGGGTTTTCCCGTCCAGCACGCCGGAAAGAATTTCCGCGCGGTCTTCTTCCTTGCGGGGGGTCACGATGTCGCTCTGCCCCGGCCTGCGCCGGTCCAGTTCCCGCTGAATGGCTTCTTCCGTCACCGGGACAAGGGACGGACAGCCGTCAATCACCACGCCTACCCCGGCTCCATGGGACTCACCCCAGGTGGAGATTCTGAACACCTGACCAAAACTGCTGGACATGGAGGCATTCTAGACGGCTGCGCCCATCCGGTCAAGCCGTGGACAGCCGGAGCGGGACATAAAAAAACACCCCGGTCCGCAGAGGACGGGGTGCTGAAAAAAGTGCTCTTTTTAGGAACAGCTGCCGTTTTAGTCCTTCAGGGCGGAAGAAGCCTTGAAAGCAACCGTCTTGGAGGCGGGAATGTTGATCGCCTTGCCGGTCTTCGGGTTGCGGCCGGTACGGGCTTCACGGGTCTTGGTAGCAAACGTACCAAAGCCGATGATCTGTACCTTGCCGGATCCCTGCACGCCTTCCTTGATGGATTCCAGCACAGCGGCCAGGGCTTCTTCAGCGTGCTTCTTGGTTGTATCGGCACCCAGCTTGTTTTGAATCAATTCGATCAGTTGAGCCTTGTTCATAGGACTTCGGTGAATAGCATATGGAGTCCTGACAGTAAAGAAAAAATGCGGATAAAGGCCAATCAGGCATCAAAATAACCTCAATTATCGTCATCCGGCTGCCTTTCCACGGCAGCGCCGATAGCCAGGAGCTTTTCATCAATCATCTCATAGCCGCGGTCGATGTGGTACAGGCGGTGGATCTCCGTGGTGCCTTCCGCCTTCAGGGCCGCCAGCACCAGCGCGGCGGAAGCGCGCAGGTCGGACGCCATGACGGGTGCGCCGCTCAGGGCCTCCACGCCGGAGATGACGGCGGTGCCGTTGTCCACCTTGATGTCGGCGCCCATGCGCTTGAGTTCGGAGCAGTGCATGAAGCGCTGCGGGAAGATGGTATCCTTTACCACGGAGATGCCCGGCGTGGTGGCAAACAGAGCCGTCATCTGGGCCTGCATGTCCGTGGGATAGCCTGGATAGGGGGCCGTCTTGATTTCCCCGCATTTCGGGGCATTTCCGGCAATGATGGTGACCGTGTCCCCCCGTTCGTTGAATTCCACGTGGTGGCCGCATTTCCGGAGCAGGTCCGTCACTACGGTCATATGCTCTTCACAAACGCGCCTCAGGGTCACGCCGTCCCCCATCATGGCCGCGGCCACCATGAAAGTACCCGCTTCAATGCGGTCCGGAATGACGGTATGGTTGCAGCCGCGGAGTTTCTTAACCCCTTCAATGACGATCCGGCGCGTTCCGGCGCCCTGGATGCAGGCGCCCATCTTGATCAGAAAGTTTGCCAGGTCCACCACTTCCGGTTCGGAAGCGGCGGATTCAATGACGGTGGTGCCTTCCGCCAGAACGGCGGCCATCATCAGGTTGTCCGTTCCCAGGACGGTGGGGCCGTGGTCGCCGCTTAAATCCACCGTAGCCCCTTTCAGGCCGCCGGGGGCTTCAATAATGAGATTGCCGCGTTCAATCTGCACCTGGGCTCCCAGGGCCTGGATAGCCCTGATGTGCAGGTCCACGGGACGGTCACCGATCACGCAGCCGCCCGGCAGCGGAATCACGCACCGCTGCATGCGGGCCATCAGTGGGCCCATGAGGCAGATAGAAGCCCGCATCTTGCGCACCTGTTCATAGGCGGCTTCAGAATGCAGGTTCCTGGCTTCCACGCGCACGTTGCCGCTGGACCGCTCCACGGAGGCTCCCAGCTGGCCCATGATCTGCACCATGAAATTGGTATCGGAGACGTCCGGCACACGGCGCACCACTACAGGCTCGTCCGTCAGCAATGACGCGGCCAGAATGGGCAGGGACGCATTTTTGGAACCGCTGATATTGACGGCTCCCCTCAGCGTAAAACCTCCGTGTACAACAAGCTTCTCCATGGTGGGTGGCAATTAGGTGACGGATTCTACACATTTGGCACGTCCATGCAACTCCAAAGAGCCCCCGGAACCGGACAATTTCCCGGTGGTTTCCTTTCCCGGAAAAGGCGGCGGAGAGCGGCCGGATAATAAGGCAAGGCGCCGATCAGGTTCTGTAAGCCAGATTTTGTCCACCGGCCAAGGCCGGCTGTGTGGCCATTTTTCTCACGCGGACCGCGGTGAAGCAGTCCGCGCGCCCGTTCGTGTGACGGAACGGATGCGACTAATACCCGGGGATCCGGCGGGCAGGCAACCCTTCCCCTGTTTGTCTTGCATCGCGCGGGGTTTACCATGCCTCCTTGGTCGCCCTTGGAGCGGTGAGCTCTTACCTCCCCTTTTCACCCTTGCCTGCATGAAGATGAACCCCATGCGGGCGGTTTGTTTTCTGTGGCACTTTCCGTCCGGGAACCCTTGGGAGATTCCCGTCTCCCGCTTTCACGGGACACGCTGCCTTGTGATGTCCGGACTTTCCTCTACTCCGGCCCGAAGACCGGAACAGCGACCACCCGAACCTGATCAGCACGGACTACATACGCTTTCAGCGGCACGCGGTAAAGCCCAAAGCAGGTTACGGGGACAATTTTTGTTTTCCTCCTTCCGGGAATTCCGGAGAACAACAGGCCTTATCATCATCTTTCATTCCCCGTCTTCCTGAATGACGGCAATGGACCGGGCGGCAGGAAGAATGCTGGACAAGGTAAAGCGGCCACAGGATCACTCCCATGGCCGCTCCAACTTACTACCTATGAAAACCAGCTTGATCCCTTGATCCTGAAAAGTTCTCTCCTTCCTTTCAGGAGGGACGCAGCCGATAACGCGGCTGAATATACGCCGCGGCCTTGGAAAATCAATTCCATTCTGGGCTCTCGCGCCGTTTCACTCCAGTCCCTTTCCGGGAAGGCCCGGAGTCATCGGCCCCGCTTTTCCCATCTCGTAATTGGCTTGATTCAGCAAGCAATACAGGGTAGTTCTTCCGGGACGTCCATGAACCTTCATTCCCATTTCATTCCCTCCCTGCAAGGGGAGCTGACCGTACCCGGAGACAAAAGCATTTCCCACCGCGCCGCCATTCTGGGCGGCCTGGCGCAGGGAGTGACGGAAGTGGACAATTTCCTGTGCAGTGAAGACTGCCTGAACACCCTGCGCGCCATGGAGCAGCTGGGCGCACGGGTGGAGGTGCTGGAAGAACGGCAGGGTTATGGTCCCGTCCGTTTCCGCATTACGGGCGTCGCCATGAACCCCGTGGCTCCCGGACGGCCCATTGACTGCGGCAACTCCGGCACGGGCATGAGGCTGCTGGCCGGCATGCTGGCCGCCTGCCCCTTTGATTCCGAGATGTTCGGAGACGCCTCCCTGAGTTCCCGCCCCATGGGCCGCATCATGCAGCCTCTGGAACAGATGGGCGCACGGATTGAGGCACGTGGCGCCAAGCCGGGCTGCGCCCCTCTTTTCATTCACGGCGGCGGCATTCATCCCATCTCCTACACGCTTCCCATGGCAAGCGCCCAGGTGAAAAGCGCCATCCTGCTGGCCGCCATGTTTGCAGACGGCGCCACCACCGTACACCAGCCTGCCGTCACCCGCGACCATACGGAACGCCTGTTCCGCCATTTCAGCGTTCCCTGCACGGTGGATGGACTGGCCGTAGGCACGAACGGCCCGGCACTCCCCATTGCCCATGATTTGACGGTTCCCGCGGACATTTCTTCCGCCGCCTTCTGGATGGTGGCCGCCGCCACCCGTCCCGGCTCCCGCGTAACACTGCGCCAAGTGGGCCTGAACGGCACCCGGAACGCCGTCATCAGCGCCCTGAAGAGGATGGGCGCGCGCATGGACATTGTCATCACTTCCCCGGCGGATGCTGGGGAACCGTACGGGGATATTACCGTGTACGGCTCTGACTCCCTGCATGGAACGGTCCTGCTCCCGGAGGAAATCCCCAACCTGATTGATGAAATTCCCGTCCTGGCCGTGGCCGGAGCCCTGGGCCAAGGAGAATTCGTCGTCCGCAACGCCCATGAACTGCGCGTGAAGGAGACGGACCGCATCGCCACCACGGCGGCCAACCTCCGGCTCATGGGCGTGAACGTGGAGGAATTTGACGACGGCATGATCGTCCACGGGGGCACTGCTCTGAAAGGCGCGGAACTTCCCAGCTATGGGGACCACCGCATCGCCATGAGCTTCCTGGTGGCCGGTTTCAGCGCGCAGGGGGAAACCGTCTTGACTGATACCGCCTGCATCAATACGTCCTACCCCGGCTTTGAACAGGATCTGGCACAATTCGTGTAGAATTCAGGAGGCCGGGAGAAGACCATGCCGGAACGGCTTTCCCAAAGTTCCGGAACAGGCCTGAATGGGATAAAGAGCGCTCTCCTTTACCACCTGGGATTATTCTTCCCTCCCCTGCTCCACTTCCCGGGCGCGGCATAAGTCCCGCCAGCCGGGGAAATTCCATTGATTGGGAAAACCTCGGCACTGGCGCGGCTTGACGGGGTTGATCCGGCAGCCGTTTTCCGTCAGCATCATGCAGGCGCCATCCGCCGCATCCCTGATGGACAGCCCCTGCCGGTTGGCCCTCAAACGGCAGCATTCATCAATAAAGGCCTGTTCGTCCATGTGCAGGAAACGGGAGATTTCCCGGACTTCATCTTCTTCAATGCACACGTCTCCGGTCCAGCGGCAGCATGCGCCGCACCTGGTGCATTCATACCGCACCGCCTTTCCTCTTTCCGTCATACGCCGTTAAGTGAAAATTCCCCTGATGACGCCTATGTTCATGTGGGCGTCCCTCCACCGCGGATTGTTGACGGCGTTTTCAAAGTCCTGGGGCAGTTTTCCGATGGTGCCGGGTGCCTGCGCCAGCCCCGCCAGAATCTGCCTGAGCCTGGACCGGGCGATGAGGGTGGGCTGGTTGGTCCACTGGAAAACTTCACTGTCAATAATGTAGCCATCATCAATCTTCGTGATGTATTGGGGAAAGCGCAAATGGGGGTTCTGTTCCACATAGACGCAACGGCCGATGGAACGCTTGGACCGGAAAGGATGAAAGAAACGCCGGATGCTCTTGATCCAGTCCGGAGCCTCTGACAGACCTTCCGCGTGCACCCACATGGTAGCCAGTTGTTCCACAGGGTAAAAGTAGGAATACGTGTACGCGGCCTTGTAGCGGGCGCAGCCGCGCCATGCATGGCGCAGGCGCACCATGTCCGCCTGGCCGGAAGTCAGCAGCGCCAGCGCACTCCTCAGCTGCTTTTCCAGGGCCTCCCCGTGCAGATGCTCCCAGATCATGCAGTCGTCCTCCGCCAACAGGACGTAATCCGTATCAAGGGCATTGACTGCCGTCTGGAGAGCTCCCATAAAACCGCCCTCCAAAGGGGATGGTACCGCGGAAAGGCCATGGGAAAGAGCCGTTTCACACACTTTTCCGGCGCTTTCCGGAAAAACGACGCAGGTCTCATCAAAATATTTCAGCAGCCCGGACCTGTCATAAGACGCCAGCGTCATGTCCAGCGTATACGGAGCATTGTCACACACCAGAGCCAGACCAACTTTTTTATCTTGAAAGAGAATTCCCATCGCTTAGAACGTTTTTGCAGTCTAAGACAAGAAGAAGACTGTTTCCAAGCAAAATAATTTTAAACAAATGTACTTTCCTTCCGCCGCTTTTCAGGCAAAGGGAAAAACACCCCAATCCATTTCAACATCATGAAAGCATACGGTATTTTAAAGCACTTACTGCTGGCGGGAGCCCTCGGCTGCGCCCTGTCCAGCTGTTATGATCCTTACTACGACAGTTTTAGCGTATCCGGCTCCTACAGCAGCGGCGGCTCCGGCGTGTCCTACATGTATGACAGCTCCGGCTACCCCATTTACGGGTACTACGGAGGCAGGCCCATCTACGCCTATGACACGTTTGGCAGCCCCATCTATTCCATCAGCCTGATTCGCCCGAATTATTACATTCCCACGTGGGGACCGGCCCCCTATTACCGCGGGCACTACATCCGCCCCCATTACTGCCGCCCCATGGCGCGGCCGCCGATGAAGCCGCAGTACCGGCCGGATCATTTCCGTCCGGACCACCGCCCCGGAGGCAACAGGCCGTCCCCCCAGCCCGTCAGGCCCAGCCATCGGCCGGATTTCGGAAAACCCGGCAATTCCCACCGTCCCCCCGTGGTTAATCCTGGCGGCAGCCATGGCAGACCGGATTTTGGAAAGCCCGGCCAGCCTTCGCGCCCTTCCGTTAACAGCCCCCACCGTCCCGGCGTCAATCATTCCGGCAACTCTCCCCGACCTGGCATAAGCCGTCCGGAGGGGCCCCGTCCTTCCAGGCCTTCCTCCCGGCCCTCCGGTCCCAATCCGGGCCATTCAGGAATGAGCCGGCCCAGCAGCCCTCCTCCCGTGTCCAGGCCTTCTTCCCCGCCGCCTTCCTCCAGTGCGCCCAGCAGGCCCTCTTCTCCTCCCGCGTCCGCTCCGTCCCGTCCGGCGCCTTCCCCGCATCCGGGCGGCGGCCATAGCCCTCACCGGAGATAACCATCTCCTGAAGGATCTTTTACCTGGGGCTGTCTTGCAACGGTCTAAAAACCGGAGCAGGACAGCCCCGAATCATGAAAAGAACAACCATTCCGATCATCATGCAGAAATGCATGGCCCCGGAGAATGGATGCCCGGCGGCGCAGGAAAGGCGGATAAAAAGCAAACGGAAAAAAATGGTTTCCCCTCCATTTCATGGATGGAAAAGAAAGTGGCCTACCCTTTTTTCCAGCGTTTCAGCGTGGGAAAATACAGGGTCATTTCCGCAATGGCCTCTTCCCGGGTGTAGGAGGAGCCATTGTCCTTGTTGAACTCTTCCACAAACTGGGCGCAATGTTCAATCATCTGCTCCATGGTGCAGTCTGAAGTAAATGCGCCGTTGCGGAAGCAATAGCAGCAGTATTCCCCGCTGACGGTTCCGTCATGGTTGGTGCCGCAATCCTCCTTGCATCGCAGAGGCATGCCGCAGCTTTGACAAAATGGCGTGTTCATCAAAGGTGGTGCATGGTGATGGAATAATCAGATGTTTCCGGAGGGATTAAACCCTGGTTGGCCGCAGTTTTGAAGAACATTGTTTTTCCGGGGCATGGAATGCCGGTTCATGGTGTCCTTTCTTACGCTCTGGAAAGGGGTATCCTGAGGGCAAAGCGGCACCCTTGGCCGGAACTCTCTTCCAGGCACAAGTCTCCGCCCATGCTCCTCGCCAACTCCCGGGACAGAGCCAGCCCCAGCCCCACGCCCGGCTGTTTTCCGGCCGCCTCCTCCGCAGACCGGGAAAAGGGGCGGAACAATTTTCCCTTCAGGGAATCGGAAATACCTTTCCCTTCATCCTCCACGCGGATGACCAGAAAACGCTTCTCCCGCTCCAGTTCCACTTTAAGAATGCTGCCGTCAAAGCATGCATACTTGGCGGCGTTGTCCGCCAGGTTGTACACGATCTGTTCCACGGCGGTCATATCCGCCATCACGGCATCTTTCTGCAACTCCGGGGCCACGGAAAGCTGGGAATCCATGCCGGCGGCGGCCAGCCGGGGGGAGATGCGGGCGATGACGGCGGCAGCCAGGTCCGGCACCGGAATCTTCTCCGGATGGAGAGAGACCGAATTCTTCTCCACTCGCGCATAACTCAGCACATTGTCCACCAGATGCGTCAGCCTGCACGCCTCGTTTTTCAGGATATCCACATAGGCCGCCTCCTTTCCCCTGGGAACAAGGCCGGAAGAAAGCATTTCCGTATACATGTTGAACGTGGTCAAGGGCGTTCTCAACTCATGGGTGACGGCGGAAACGAAGACGGCGCGGCGTTCGCTCAGTCGAATAAGCCCTATCATGAAACCAATGACCCCGCACAGGGCCAGAATCCCGCAGAACCATGCCATGGCCATGGAATTCCAAACCGTCCGCAGGGAATTGGCCGGCAGGGAGGGAAGATTGCCCGGATTGAGCATGGCGGGAATGCCGGCCAGCGTCAGATAGCTGTCCGCCTGTCCATCGGCCGGCGACAGGGTGGCCTCCGGCAAAATATCGGCTACGGACGCCAGAAGACAGGCGGACAATTTATCCCAGTCCACCCAGATGCCCTGCACCCATATCTGACCGTGGTCTGAAATGCGGCGCGTCAGGAAGCATTCCTTCTCCTGATGCCATCTGGGCTGGAAGGATGAAATGGAGAGTTCCCTGTAGCTTTCCGGAGTTTTGGCGGGTTCTTCACGTCGATTGGCGTGCGTTTCCAGCACCTTTTCCTTCACCGGCTTCTCCTTTTTTTCATCAATCTCCACCTGAACCTCTTCTCCACCCATCACCAATTCCCCTTTGTCCGCATCCAGAAGAATCATCTTGTCCCCGGCTCCTTTTTCCCATGTTTTCAAGGGAGCTGCACCATCCTGGCCTTTTTCCTGTTCCGGCGCGCTCCGTTTATCCATCCCCCTTGCAATAGCCTTGCGCCCCGCTCCCCCGGCTTCCGTTATCCCTCGGCGCGGAGTTTCCACGGCCTTCTTTTTTACCTTGATGTTGATATTGTATTCCTGCTGGCTGTTGGAAAGATTTTTGCGCATATTATAGTCCTCCATCCCCTGCTGGACTACGGCAAGCTCCAACGGCAAGCCATTCCTCTGCTGGCCCCTTCCCTCCACAATGGTTACGGAAGCCGCCTGTACCGCTTCCTCCACAGGCGGAACGGAAAAAGAATAGGACTCCTGCGGCACGGCTTCCTCCCGGGAAATGGAGGAAGGCTCCGGCAAATTCTTCATGGCGTCCATAACGCGGTTCCCCCATCCGGATTTTTCCAGCTGGAGGACATGTTCCATCCGTTCCGTCCCTTTCTGTGGAGAGGAAATATTCCCCTGCGGATCTATCTGGAAATACAGTTTGGCAAAGCCGGATAAATCCGGCATGGAATTCTTTTCCCTGAAAGAATCCGCCAGCATATTCCCCGGGAAATATTCTCCGGGAGAACGGTTGTTTTCCCCCGCAATCATGGAAGCCAGCAGGGAGTCCATGCGCCACAGGGCCAGGCGGCTCTGCTCCACCAGGCGGATCTGATGCGTTTCCTCCAGCCTGCGCCTTTCCGCATCCAGCATGGAATGGCTCAGCCACCCCATCACCCCCAGCAGAATCAGCAGGCAGGACCACAGCAGCAAATGGAAGGAAAAACGGCTGCTCATGCATCATCCTCCCAAACATATCCCTGCCCCCTCAGGGTGCGGATCACGGCAGCGTTCCTTTTCCCCATTTTTTCCCGCAGCCGGGCAATCGTAGTGTCAATGCTCCGCGTTTCCACCAGCCGGGGATCCATCTTCCAGACTCTTGCCAGGATTTCCTCACGGGTGATGATTCTTCCGGCATTCGCCGCCAGATGGCGCGCCAGGTCGAATTCCTTGGTCGTCAGCACTACCCGCTCATCCCCTATCACCAGGGCGCGGGCGGAAAAATCCAGATGCCCCTCCGGAAGCATGACGCGGTTGACGTTGCAGGGGCGTTCCGGGGACCGTCTCAGCACGGCTTCTATCCTGGCCAGCACTTCCAGCAGGCTGAACGGCTTCACGACATAATCGTCCGCCCCCAGCTTCAGCCCTTTCACCTTGTCCGCCTCCGCGCCCTTGGCGGTAAGCATCAGCACGGGAACGGTGGCCCGGTCTTCCCGGATGCGCCTCAACAGGTCAAAACCGTTCGCTCCGGGCAAGACCACATCCAGCAGGGCCAGGTCGTACTCCTCTGCATGGATCACCTCCAGAGCTTCATAACCGTCTTTTGCGGACAGAACATCATAGCCGGACATGACCAGAGCGTCCACCAGGCCGTTCCTGATGGCATGATCGTCCTCAATGACCAGAATGCGGTAGCGGTGCATGTACAGGGTAATCTATCAAATTTTAATGTTCCGGTAAAACCGGTTTTTTCAACAAGTAAAATTCTGCGGGATTGCCGGCGTTTCCCGGCAACCCCGCAGAAGCACTCATTTCTTCACTCTTTCATTCATAGGGGAATTTTTTCCTGCTGTTTTGTTCTCTTCAACAAAGGAAAACTGCTTTTTGGAAGCCTGCCGCCGCACGGCCTGAATAACGGCGTCATCCAGAGTATTCGATTTGGTTCCGCCGGAAGCGTTCTGCTGCGCCTTCCATTTGACCAGCCATTCGCTGCGCTGAGCGTCTAGCTCCTTCACCTTCTTCTGCAGGTCCGCACGCTCCCCGGCCTTCTTTTTCACGATGGCTTCCATTTCCTTTGCGGTTTTTCCCGCCAGCTCCTGGGGAAGCTGTCCCGCATTGCCTAAATCTTCCAGCGCCTGGCTCCCCTTCTGTTCATAAAGGTCCACCAGATCCCATGAAGTATTGAAGTAGGCCGCCTTGTTGGCTTTCGCACTGGCCCGGCCTACGGAAGCCGCAGGAGACAACTCCCGGGCCAGCTTGTCCTGGCGTTCCTGTTTTGCCATTCTTTCAGCCTGAACCTCCGTGGAACCGTAAGCCAGGTAGGTTGTGTTCAGGGAGGAGCTCAACCTGGCGAGCTCTCCGTCGTAGGGAGTTTCCGGTTCCGGGGGAGCCGCGTTGTGATCAATATTGAGGAAACTGCCGTCCCCCCTGGCGGCGCCGTCCTTCCACAGGCGCGTATCCGGGTCTCCGGCATCGCCGCAATGAATGGTATTGACCGTGATGCCCCGTTCCAGTCCGCGCGCGATTGCAGCCGCATACGGCACACTGCCCTGGTTGAAAGGTTCATTGCCGGCGATGAACACCAGTTTCAGGGCATTGGGATCCTCCGTATTCCATGCCAGCTCCTTCACGGCCCGGTCAATGACGGCCCCGCAGCATTCCGTGCCGCCGTAGGTCTTCAGCTTGAATAATTCATCGGAAACCCTGTCCAGATCATCCGTGAAGGGAAGTACCCGGCGAATCCAGGCGTCTTTGGAGGACAACCTGTCATTTCCGTACTCATACAGCGCTATCTGGATGGAGGGAAGCTTGCCGTTCTGACGGGCCAGCGTCATGTCATTGACAATTTTCCACAGGTACGTGCGCGCCTGGTCAATGAGACCGTCCATGCTGCCGGAAGTATCCAGCAGAAGCGCTATCTGGACAACGGCCCGGTCATCTTTTTCCGCTGCCGCCTGGTCCGGAGCGGCAGGGGTTCCGGGAGAAGCGTCCTCCTCCTTTGGCTTTATGCTGATCTCCATCTTTCCCGGAGCGGTTTCTTTCAGGGTAATGATGGAATCGGCGGTTTTCTCCGCACCCCTGGCCTTTTCCGGGGCATCCCCGTTTATCTCAATGAAGGCAGCGTCTTCTTTCCCGATGCTGCCGATGGTTACGATGGGCGTGACTTCCGGGACGGCGGAGTTCTTTGCCGCAGCCTGGGTGATAACCATTTCTCCCTTTTCAGAAACCTCCTCCTTGGAAGAAGTTTTTTCCTGTTGGGGAGCCACGCTTATTTTCTTCTTTCCGGAGGTTGCTTCTTCCGAGATTCTTATGGAATAGTCAGCCTTGTTGACCGTCCCTTCCTGATCCGGCCCAACCCTGCTTATTTCGATGCAGGAACCCCGGCCCTGTTCTCCTGCGGGAGCCCGGTTGGCAGGAACAGCGGCTTTTTCACCACCTCCGCTTTTTACCGTGAGCAGAATGGTTCCGGTTTTCGCGTCCTGTTTTTCTCCCCCCTGTGGAGGGGCGGGGGCGTTCCCATCCTGGACCGTCACACTTCCGGATGGCACGGAAGTGACGATGTCCGAAGGTTGATCTTTCCCGGCCGGAACGGTCCGGCCATCCGCTGAAACGGAGGGAAATTCGGCATACGCGCAGAATGCTCCGGCGCCCAGCAGGCCCAATGTACATGTAATAATACGGTTCATCATTGTTGATTGTTAATTTTTTGTTTACGGAAGACTGTTTTGCATCAGGAAGGTTTCTCCATCCAGGCGGACCATCACGGAGCCATCCAGGGCCAACAGCCCCTGGCGGTTGGACTGGACCAGCTTGTCCGCCACGGCGGCGTACTCCGGCGTGCCAACCTGGACGGTCTTTACGGCGCGCCCTCCATCCGGCAGGGAAAGCACGGAGCTTTCCATCCAGACCCCGTTCCTGTTGAAATAGCCATTCTGGGCAATCTGGGCCGTGCCGCTGAAAGAAACGGCGCGGCCCCGCCGGTCCATCTGGATGTTGTATTTGTTGAGGGTCAATTCCCTCTTCTTGGCTACGGCATTCTCTTGCAGGGCAATGGCATCCATCCCTTCACGGGATTCCTGCATCACTCTTCCCACCTGGCCGCTCCGGAGAGAGGTCCCCGGAAAGACATGATCCGCAGAACTTCCGTCATCGGCAAAAAACGAAGCGGCCGAACTCATGATCCCGAAATCCCGGGAGAGCCTCATGATTTCCTCAACCAGTTCCGCCGTTTTGGGATTGTGCCTCAGCGCTTCCGTATCGGAGGGGGTTCCTCCCATATCCATCAGGGCGGTTTCCAGGCTGCCTATTTTGCGGGCGGCCCATAGCCGGGCTACAAAATCATCCTTCATTCCGGCGATGCGTTGCGGATCCACAGTGATGGAAAAAGTCCGTTCCCTGTTGTTCCGGTCCAGGCAGGTTCCTTTAATAAGAAAAGGTCCCGTGCCTACATACCTGCCGACCAGAACGGCGGGAGAACCGGAATAAATGTCCGGCAGAATCCCGGAGGGAATGGCGTCCTGCACCCTTCCCGGCTGTTCCCTGCCGTCCGGGGAGCAGACGGTATAGCGCACGTTCCGGAAAACGGGGCCATACAGCCGGTTGAATACCTGTGACAGCTTGACTTCCAGATTCTCTCCGGAAAGGACGTAGGACGGAAGCCCCCCGGAAACTTCAGCCATGCGTCTCAGCAGGGGTGCGTTGACGTCTTCCCCCACTCCGATGGTGAAAATGCGCCTTTCCGCCTTGTTTCCCTCCCCCGCGAGAGCCACAATGGATTTTTCCGAAGTGCGGCCAATCGTGGGAAGGCCGTCCGTCAGGAAAAGAACCACGGGAAGCATTCCCTCATGGGCGGGCTGGGACAAAGCGGCGGCCAAGGCCTCATAAATGTTGGTGCCTCCCCTGGCCACGACGGCATCCAGCCATGCATGGGCCGCTTTTTCCGATGCCTCGTTCTTTTCCACCGGAGCTGCCTCAAATAAATTGACACCTTCGTTGTAAGTGATGATGTTGAAACGTTCCCCGGGATTCAGTCCGGAAACGATCTGCCTGGCGGCCTCCTTCATCCTGGCAAGTTTATCTCCCCGCATGCTGCCGGACCTGTCCAGCACCAGCGTAACCTCCCGGAGGATGGAGTTTTCACCGGGTTCCCCGTCCTTGCCCAGCATGGCCAGAAAGTAGCCGTTTTTTCCGCCTCCGGCGTCAGGGGTGGCATAAGTGCTGATGTCAGGCCCGGAACCGGGTTCCCCCTCTTTCCCTCGTATTTCCTGCCATGACAGGCGGAAGGGGCCCGGATTCATCCTTTCCTCCGCCAGGGTCAGAACGACGGTTCCATCCCTCAGCTGATGGCGTTCCATCTGATGGGAAGGGATGAAAACGTTTCCCAGGCCGTCCTCTCCGGGAGCCAGCTCCACCCGCACCGTCCACGGAACGCCACCGGAAAGGGCTTCCGTTCTCGGGAGAACGTAATCCAGACGGCCGTCCGTGGGGTTCAGCATCTGTTCGTACACCATGCCCAGCTTCACGGAAGCCCGGGGAGGTACCGGAAACACGCTGCTCCGGATAGCCCCGAATCCCGCAAATTCCAGCAGGGCCGGATCCTTTCTGCGCGCCACAATGCGGTCATACAAGCGCCGGGCCTGATCCGCGGGCATCAGGGACGCCTGCCAGGCGGCCTTTCCGTCCCCGTAATAAAATCCCTTCACTACCACGCCTTCCGGAACGGGCAGCAGCAGTTCCGCCTCCGCAGGAGAAGAACCGTTGTTGCGCACATTCAGCTCCAGATGGGTCACGGCGCAGCGGCCGTTCACCAGAATGCGGGCATTCACCTTTTCCAGCGCTACGGCCTGGCGGGCCATCCGCTCCGCAGGGCGGATCACGCGACTCTGCGGCAGAATGATGCTGCGGGCGTCCAGCTCATCAGACTCCCAGGCGGAGGCCGGCCCGGCTATTCCCGCCCATACGGCTATCAGGCACCACATGACTTTCATGCCTTCATGATGCCTGAAAAATCAGGCCCGTGTGTTACAATCAGGTTACATTTTCAAATCCCTTTTCCTATAGTGGAAAACAATAAAAAAGCCGCCTGCCCGCAGAGGACGGCGGCTTGATATTCAACTGCCGGGATGGAAGTTAATGCATCAGCCCCATGGACAGGAGAACCAGCGTTGCGATGCCGATGGCAATGCGGTACCAGCCGAAAACGGCAAAACTGTGCTTCTGCAGGTAGGAAACCATCCACTTGACGGCCAGCCATGCGGAAAACCAGCTCACTACCGTTCCTACGGCCAGGGCTTCCCATCCAAAGGATTCCAGCATCAGCGCCCCATCCTTGTACGCATCATGGGCCGTGGCCGCACCCAGGGTAATCAGCCCCAGCAGGAAGCTGAACTCCACGGCGGCCTCCACGCTCAGCCCCACGAACATGCCTCCCAGCATGGTCATCAGGCTGCGGCTGGTGCCCGGAACCATGGCTACGCACTGGAGCGCACCTACCGTCAGCGCCTTGGCCGGGGTCAGGCTTTCAATGGAAGCGCCGGCATTTCCTTCATTGGAACGCCCCTGCCTGGCGCGCCAGGCGCAATACGCCAGAATCACACCGCCGCCCACAATCCAGGAATAGGCAACCGTGTAGGTATTAAACAGGTATTCCTTAATCAGGGAGGCGCAGCAGAGGCCCACCACGGCGGCGGGCAGAAAGGCCAGAATGAGGTTGACCAGCAGTTTCAGTCCGGCGGGATTATTCCCGCGCACGCCCTGCACCATCGTCTTCACCCGCGGAAAATACAGGCTCAGCACCGCCAGGATGGCTCCTCCCTGGATGCAGACGGCCAGGGCATCCAGCGCTTCCTTGCTCTGGGACATGTTCAGCAGGGATTCCGTCAGGAGAAGGTGCCCCGTGGAGCTGACCGGCAGGTACTCGGTCAGGCCTTCCACAATGCCCAGGATGATGATTTCCATGAGATTCATGATAATAATGTCGTTGGATTTGGATTAATGGTTGTAGGGAGAATTGTTATTGTCAAAGTCTTCTTCAAACCGGGCGACTTCCTCCCGGGAGCGGGCCGCTTCCTTGCGCTCATGCATCCAGGCCAGAATGATGCATATTTCATACAGTGCGTACATGGGAACGGCCATCAGCATCATGGTGGCTACGTCCGGCGTGGGGGTGATGACCGCAGCCAGAATGGCGATCGCCACAATGGCGTAGCGGCGCGTGGCCTTCATCATATCGTAGGTCAGCACGCCCAGCTTGACGAAAGGCATCACCACCACGGGCAGCTCAAACGCCAGGCCGAACATCAGGATCATCTGCGTGGCGAAGGACAGGTAGTAGCCGATGCGCCATTCATTGGAAATGCCGAACTCCAGGGAATACGTGTAAAAGAAGGTCAGCACCCTGGGAAGCACGATGAAATAGCAGAACAGCGTTCCCGCCAGGAACAGCCCGAAGCCGATGGCCATGCACTTGTACAGCAGCCTGCGCTCATGCTCCAGCAATCCCGGAATAATGAACTGAAGCAGGAAGTACAGCAGCAGGGGGAAGGAGATCACCACCCCGGCATACAGGGAGAGCTTGATGGTCAGCATGAACGCCTCCCCGGGCTGGAACGCGCTCATCATCTTGAGGGCTCCCCGTCCCGTCCCGTCCGTTAAAACGGCCTCTTTGGCATACAGGGCCTCCGCCAGCTCCCGCACGGCAGCGGAGGGGCTGCCGTCATTGATAAAAATCTTTTTCCTGTCCTCCGGCAGGGGCTGCGCTCCCCGGAGCACCAGGGCCGCCTCCGTCAAATCCGCCAGGGACGGGGAAACCTGCCGGAGAAGCAGTTTCCGCTGGCCGGCGTCCAGGCTCGTCATGGCCGTGGCCATTTCCTTGGCCTTCCCCCAGGCATCCAGTTCAATTCCCGCAGGCAGGTGGGATTCCTCAAACATGTCCCAGACCTGGTTGACGGGATGCCTCAGAATGTCCATCAGGTTGGACGCAAACCCGGCACACAGGATCGTGCTGACGGTCAGGCACAGGGCCATCCTCAGCAACATGGTCCGCAAGTCGTCCAGATGCTCCAGAAAAGGTTTTTCCTCATCATCTCTCTGAATCTGCCATTTTTCCCGCAGGCGGAATATGTGCTTTAAAAAGAACACGGCGTTAAATGAATCCTAAAAGCCTCTTCCAGGCAAGCCGCAAGGCCGACAACGCCATAAAAAAAGCCTGTGCTCCATCTCTGCCGCCGCGCCTCCGTTTTTTGGCATGTCCCCCTGTATCTGCTTGACGCAGGCAGGCAGGCCCTTACTCTCTTACCCATCATGAGTCACGTCAGAACAAGATTCGCTCCTTCCCCCACGGGCTACCTCCACATCGGAGGCGCACGCACCGCCCTGTTCAACTGGCTGTTCGCCCGCAAGATGGGCGGCACCTTCATTCTTCGCATTGAGGATACGGACAATGCCCGCAACACGGAGGAAGCCACCCGCGCAATCTTTACCGGCATGGAATGGCTGGGCCTGGACTGGGATGAAGGCCCCATGAAGGGCGGCGATTGCGGCCCTTATTTCCAAAGCCAGCGCAATGATATTTACGACGCCTATTTCAAGAAGCTCCAGGAAGCCGGACGCGTGTATGAGGACGACGGCGCCTGGCGCTTCCGCTTTGACCGCTCCAAGCCCGTCACCTTCCATGACCTGATCTGCGGAGACATTACAATTGACTACCGGGACGCCTCCAACACCCCGGACATGGCCATCCGCCGTGCGGACGGCTCCTACATCTTCCACTTCGTCAACGTGGTGGACGACATTGAGATGAAGATGACCCACGTTATCCGCGGGGAAGACCACATCATGAACACGCCCAAGCACATCCAGCTGTTTGAGGCCTTCGGCGTCACTCCTCCGGTTTTCGCCCACATGCCGCTGATCCTAAACCAGGACGGCTCCAAAATGTCCAAGCGCGACGTGGGCGCAGCCCTGGGCACCTATCCGGAAGAAGGCTTTCTGCCGGAAGGAGTCATGAACTTCCTGGCCCTGCTGGGCTGGTCTCCCAAGGACGACACGGAAATCTTCTCCCCGCAGGAACTGATCGAACGCTTTTCCCTGGAAGCCGTCAACCACTCCGCCGCCAAATTTGACATCACGAAGTGCCGCTGGGTCAACCAGCAGCATATCATTGCCCTGGCTCCGGAGGAATTCGCGGCCAAGGCCCGGCCTTTCTGCCTGGATGCCGGACTGCCGGACTCCCCGATTCTGGACGCCGCCATTGCCACCGTACAGACGAAGGTGCAGACCCTGGCGGAAGTGCCGGATAAAATCCGCTTCTTTTTCAACCTGAGCATGGACCCGGAAGCCCTTGCCAAAGTCCAGCCGGAAGCCCTGGAACTGCTTTCCAAACTGGCGGACAGGCTGGAACGGGAACCGGAATGGGACGGCCATGAACTCATCGGCGTGCTGAAAGCCTTTGCCAAGGAAAACGGCGTGAAGATGGGAGCCGTCATGTTCCCCGCCCGCGTTGCCCTGACCGGCCTGAGCGGAGGCCCGGATCTTTCCTCCGTCTTCTCCCTGCTGGGCCGGGAGGAATCCGTGAAGCGCATCCGTTCCTTCTCCCTGAACTGATTCCTGCGGAATCAGACTTCCGTTCAAACGCTCCGGACGCCCTCCGGAGCGTTCTTTTTTGTGCCGGGAACGGCGCAAGCCTTTGCGGCCATTAAAACATCAACGTTTATGGAGCAAACACGCTCTTTCTCTTTAAAATCAGTGCAACCACAGCGCATGTTTCAGTTTGCCTCCAAGAGCCCGCGGCGCGTCGTCAGGACAACCCCAGAAACGCCGCCGGATTAACCGACATCAATTCCTGGCGTTCCTGATCCGTGAATATGTTCCGGAAGTTTTCCATGTACTCCTTCATCCCGTCCAGGAAAAGAAGGTTCAGATAAAAATCGCTGCCGAACAGGAATTTGCGGCGCACCTCTTCGGGAGACTTGATGAAATACTCCCTCATTTCCCTGAGCTTGGAGGCCTCCGTAATGCAGGAAAAATCCGTATGAAGGCCGGGAAACTTTTCCATCATTCCGTAAATCAGTTCCGTCCATTCCGTGCCGTCGTCCTGGCAGCCGAAGTGGGCCAGGTTCAAACGAAGATCAGGGAAAGCCTCCATCACCTTTTCCCACAGCCGCGGATGATTCAAAAGTTCGGCTTTCTCCTTAACCCGGAGCTTGTCCGTCAGCCGGAAATGCTTGAATTCCAGAACGCCGTCATGGGGGACGACTTCTCCATCCCGGCAAACATGGCCGTGCACCCTCACGGAAGGCGCAAAGCTGGCAAAGCCGCCGCCGGAGCAATGGGCCGTCAGTGGCACGCCGTGCCGCTCGCAATACCCATACAAAGCCATCAGCACCGGGTCCGTAGGGGAGTAACCATTGGGGCAGTACAGCTTGAATCCATAAAAACCGCCCTTCCCTCCCAGGCGCGGAACCAGCCTGTCCGTCATGGGGGAAAGATCAATTTCCCCGTCCGGACCGAGCAGGAAGTTGGAGGGACGGCGCGGATCCACCACATAAAACGGAAATACCCTGCCGGAATGGGCCGCCGCCAGTTTAAGCAATTCTTCTTCCTGGGCCTGGAAGGCATCCCGTTTCCCCAGGGAGAGCTGTTGCGTCTTTCTGGACAGGCGCCGGATGTCCTGCTTCATCTCCCCCAGTTCTTTTCTTTCCTCTCTTCCGGCCCGCATTCCCTGCCTATGGAGTTCTTTGCGGAGCACGGCCCATTCCGTCCGGGATGCTCTCCTGACGTTCTTCTTCCAGGCCTTTTGACGCATGATCCTGCCGGAACAATCCGCGCCCTTCATGCAGTAATCCAGGTCAAACATCAGCGGCACGACGGCATTGCAGGCGCCTTCCGCCAGCAGCTTGCCGTAAATTTTCTCCGTATCCATGAATCCCGTCTTGAAAAAACGGATGATCCTTTTCAAATCGCTGATGCCTCCCACGGTTTCCAGGCGCGCCAGTTCCCTCCGGCGGTCTATTCTGGAAAGGATGAAATCCACCAGCAGCCTCCAGGAAAGAACCTCGTGGTTGAACAAATGGCAATGAGCGTCTATGGTCAGCATTTCAGGACTCTTCATACAATTCATGGAACTTTTATCATATAATCCAACATTTCCTTAAAAAATCAATCATGAAATAAATGGAACCATCTCCGCCTGCAGGAAACCCGGTTCCGGGAAAAAACGGTTGAACCGTTCGCCGGAAAATACATGGCTTCCCTGCAACGCCGTCCCGGCAGCGGGGAATATAACCTTGACCGTAATGCCCCCAGCCCCTAGAACTGAAACCGTTCATGAGCATCCCTGATTACCGGACGTTTTTCCGCTGCTGCGCCTCCTTCCTCCTGGCGGGGGTGATGGCTGCGGGCCATGCTGCGGCACAACAGGAGCCGGCACCTGCCGCCGTTCCGGAACAAGTGCAGGAAGCAGCCCAGCCGCAAGTCCGGGAAGAGCCGGATCATTCGGAAATGGACACCGTCATCATGGCCCTGTGCCATGAAATTTCCATTCTGAAAAAGAATGAGGAAAAAAGGATGGCCATCCGGGAAATGCTGGTGAGGGAAGCGGACTCCACTTACAATTACTTTGACACCAGGGTGTATGAAATGTCCGCCGTGCTGTACGCCCTGGACGATCAGAAAATCTTTACGCTGGCCTTTTACTGCAAGGCTGCCACAAGGCTGGTCAAACTCTATTACGCCCAGAGGCCCGATTTCCAGGGACAGGAGGAACGGCTGGACAAGGAAATAGGGCGCATCAACAAACTGACGCAATCCCTGGAAGAAGTCAATACGGACAACTTGTCGGAGCCCTCCCTGGTGCAGAGGGACGAAGCCCTGCACACCTGCCGCTCCCTGGAAGACACCCTCCAAAAGGAAAAGGAGCAACTCCTCTACCTCAAAGAGCTGTTCAACAATCTGGGCGACAAGATAGACAGCCTGAACAACGAGAGCAGCAAGCTGTTCACCTCCCTGTTCAACAGGGTATTCTACACTCCATCCTCTGCGGCCAAGTATATCTTCCTTAAGCCGCTCAAGACCTATGAATTGTGCATGGCGGCGTGGGAAACGTCCGCAGACAGCAAGCTTCAGCTTCCGTCGGACTCGGAAACGCTCAAGCATTACGGGCTCATCCTGCTGGGCATCATTTTCTGCTCCTACTGGCTGTCCCGTTTCATCGTCTTCCTGGGCTTCAAAAAAACGCTGGAAAAGACGGGGAACTACAACAAGCGCAACGCCTTCACCAACGTCACCACCATCCTCCTTGTAGCCCTGGTTCTCGTCCTTGCCTCCCTGCGCACGCCGGACTACCTGCTGAAAAGCGCGGCCTCCCTGGGAGCGGAATTCCTCCTTCTGGTCAGCGCCATCCTCTTCTCCCTGGTGACGCGCCTCCAATACGGCACCATCAATGCCGGCATACGCATCTACATGCCCTACCTGCTCCTGGGGGGCTTCTTCATGCTGCTGCGCATGTTCATGGCGCCCAACATCATTGTGGATATTTTCATGCCCGTCCTGTTCACGCTGGTTTCCCTCTTCTCCCTGCTGACCTGGGTGCGGCAAAGGCACAAGCTGCCGCGGCTGGACCGCTTTTTCTCCACCATCTCCCTGGTGCTCACCATCCTGGGCAGCGGCCTGTGCTGGGCCGGATTCAGCTTCATGGCCTTCCTGGTGCTGATGACGTGGATTATGCTGATGACCAGCATCCTGCTCCTGGTGGGGCTGTGGGATCTGCTCCACCACTATGAAAACCGCCGGAAGGAACGGAACAAGCAGGCCATCCTGTGGTTCCGCCCCTTCGTTTCCAAGCTGGTGCTCCCCTGCCTGGCCATCTTCCTCATCCTGTTCAGCATCATCTGGCCGGCAGCCACCTTCGACATGGGGGACCTCATCATCAACAAGATCTACGCCACCACGGAAATCAAGGATTTGCTCACCTTCAGCTGGAGCCACCTCATCACGGTCATCCTGATCGCCATTGTGCTCAACTACCTGATCTTCGTCGGTAAAAACACCCTGCATGAAATCTATGGAGAAAACTATGAAGTGGGCATCGTCCCCACCTTCGTGACGCTCTCCTCCCTGTTCCTGTGGGGACTCTTCGTCTTCACGGCCCTGATCATCATGAACGCCAACTACAACGGGCTGCTGATGGTCATGGGGGGCTTGAGCATGGGCATCGGCTTCGCCCTGAAAGACACCATTGAAAACATCATCAGCGGCCTCTCCCTGATGCTGGGGCGCCTGCGGCAGGGGGACATGATTGAATGCGACGGCTACCGGGGCCGCGTCTCCTCCTTGGGCTATCGTTCCACCATGATTGAAACGCTGGACGGCTCCATCATCGCCTTCCAGAACTCCCAGCTCTTCAACAAGAACTTCCGCAACATGACCCGCAACCACAAATTCGAATGCGTGAAGGTGGAGGTGGGCATCTCCTATGGAACGGATGTGGAACTGGCACGCAAAATCATTCTGGAGACACTGGCCTCCCTGCCCTTCCTGTCCAAGGTGAAAAAAACCAGCGTGGTGCTGGACAGCTTCGGGGACAGCTCCGTCAATCTGGGCGTGTGGGTATGGATTCCCGTCATGACGAAGTCATCCAGCCTTTCCTCCGTGCGGGAACACATCTATAATGCGTTCAACGAACACGGCATCTCCATCCCTTTCCCCCAACAGGACCTGTACGTGAAAGAATTCCCCGGCAGGGAACCCGTTCAGGAAAAAGACGGTTCCGTGCAGGAAAACTGAACATCCGCATCCATTACCACATCCACCATCCATGTCTGACAACCTGACCCTCCTCGGTTCCCAGAGTTCCTTCTTCACCAGCCCTGACGACGCCAAGCTGGAATCCTTCCCCAACCGCGGTACGCGCCCTTACACCATCACGCTGGAAACGCATGAATTCTCCTCCCTCTGCCCCGTCACCGGGCAGCCGGATTCCTGCCGCCTGACGATCACCTACGTTCCGGAGGAGAAATGCGTGGAAACCAAGTCCCTCAAATACTACCTGGCTTCCTACCGCAACTATCCGGCCTTCAACGAACAGATCGTCAACCGCATTACGGATGACCTGGTGGCCGCCATCTCCCCGCGCTGGCTGAAGGTGGAAGGCCGTTTCTCCCCCCGCGGCGGCATCCAGCTGACCGCCATGGCCGAGCACAACCCTGAAAACCGCCCCCTTTAACCCGCGCCATGGATAAAAAGGAAACCGCCGTGCTGCTCAGCGGAGGGCTGGACTCCAGCGTAGCCCTGCACTGGGCCCACCGGAACCACCATGCCCGGGTGGCCCTCAGCTTCAACTACGCTTCCAACCATGCGGAACGGGAGCTGGAATGCGCCGCCTGGCAGGCGGCCAGCCTGGGCATTGAACACCGCGTGATTGATATTTCCTCCATTGCCCCCCATTTGAAATCCGCGTTGCTCTCCGGCGCGGACGACATCCCGGACGGCTCCTATGACGAAGAGCTGATGAAACAGACCGTCGTTCCCTTCCGCAACGGCATTTTCCTGTCCATCGCGGCAGGCATCGCGGAAAGCCATGGAGCGGAACAGCTCGTCATCGCGGCCCACTCCGGGGACCACAGCATTTACCCGGACTGCCGGGAGAATTTCATGGCCGCCATGACGGAGGCCATCCGCCTGGGAACCTATGCGGGCCTGGGCATCCTGCGCCCTTTCATTCACACGTCCAAGGGGGGCATCGCCGCCCTGGGCCATGAACTGGGCGTGGATTTCTCCCACACCTACTCCTGCTACAAGGGCGGAGCCGTCCACTGCGGCACCTGCTCCACCTGCATGGAACGCCGGGAAGCCTTCAGGGAAGCCGGAATCCCGGACCCGACGGTTTATGCGCCTGCGGCGCAGTGACCGAACCCGGGGATTAACTGTTAAAGGAAAAATTCCCGGCACCAGGCTATGAAATAACGCCTATTCACTAAGCACTTCGGGAAAATGCCCGGAAAGGGCCTTCCGCACTCTTGCCGTCACTTCCTCCTTCCCGGCGTCCGCATCCACGCGGAGCATCCAGGGTTCATGGATGGAAGCAAAAACATGGCGGCAGGCGGCAAGCCCGGCTTCCGTCTCAAACGCGTCGCGTTCCCCACGGTCTCCGATGCGCTCCAGCGCCACGGAAACGGGAATATCCAGCCAGACGACGGCGTCCGGCACCGGGGCAAACTCCTCATTGGCGGCGCGGATGGCGGCCGGGTCCACCCCGCGGGCGCCCTGATAGGCCATCATGGAAAGGTAATAGCGGTCCAGCAGCACCCACGCTCCGCGCGCCAGGGCCGGAGCGATCAGCGTTTCCACATGCTCCCGCCTGTCTTTCAGGAACAGGTCCACTTCCTCCTCCACGGAAAGGCGCCCCGTTACGGCGGAATCCCGTAGCATCCGGCCCCACTGCCCGCGGGTGGGTTCAAAGCTTTGCACCACTTCCAGCCCCCTTTCTTCCAGATGCTTCCGCAAGTGGCCAATTTGAGTGGACTTGCCGGTCCCGTCTATGCCTTCAAAAACGATCAGACGGCCTTTTCTCTCTCCGGTAAAACTCATGGCTCAAACGTGTAGCGCTGTCCCGGCACGGGGGCGATGATCGTGGAATCCGGCATTCTGGCGGAAAGCGTATCGTGCATCCATTCCACGGCGTCCGGGTCTCCGTGCACCAGAACCACCTGCCTGGGATTCAGCTTCACGGCATAATTGACCAGGGCGTCGCGGGTGGCGTGCCCGGAAAAATCAAAACAATCCACGGTGCAATGGCGGCGCACCGGCTGCCCGTTGGGCCGCATCTTCACCAATTCCCCTTCCGGAACGGCCTTCAGCTGGCCGGCCGGGGAATCCGGATCGGCGTACCCCACAAACAGGATGGCGTTCTTCTCCTGCGGAAGCACCTGCTCCGCCATGACGTTGGAGAGTGTGTTCTCCGTCATCATGCCGCTGGAAACCACATAAATATTACCGGGAGAGCACACCAGGGGGGCCTTTCCCTTGCGCGGCAGCGGAATGGTCTGAATCTCCTCTTTCAGCTTGAACTCGTGATCGTGCCTCCGCGTCAGCCCGGCAAAACGGTCATACAGCAGGGAAACCTTGGCGCTTAACCCGCCGAAGTACACGGGCGTCTTGGCGGGAATGACCCCCTGCTGCTTGAAACGGTGGATATTGAACAGCATCTCCTGGCTCTTGCCGATGGCGAATACCGGAATCAGCACCGCGCCGCCGCGTTCCAGCGTCTCCGCAATCGCCTTTCCAAACCTCACCATTTCTTCCGGGCGGGAATAATGCGCGCTCCGCTGGAAGCCGCCGCGCGTACACTCCATAATCAGCGTATCCACGCCGGATTCCGGGAAATCCGCTCCGGGAATCATGCTCTGGTCTTCAAACTGCACGTCGCCCGTGTAAAACACGGTGTGGCCGCTTTCTCCCTCCAGCATCACGCCGGCGGACCCCAGGATATGGCCGGCGTCGTAAAACGTAGCCAGCACGTTCTGGCGGAATCCTACGCGGAACGCCTCGTTGCAGGACTTGGCATGCCAGGCATCGCTCAGCCTGTCCAGATCGTTATGGGTGAAAAAGGGATACTCCACAATGCCCAGGTCCAGCCTTTTGGCGCTCATCACGTTCACGGAATTGTGCAGCATGACTTCAGAGAGAGCGGCGGCGGCAGGCGTCATAAACACATCCGCCGCAGGCTGTTTCTCCTGAAGCACGGGCAGCGTTCCCAGGTGGTCCAGATGGGAATGGCTTAAAAAAACGGCCTCCACGGAATTGGTTTCCAGGGAATCGAAATCCGGCATGGCCGCCCGCCCCTCCTTCTTGGGGTGCATTCCGCTGTCAAGCACGATCCGGGTGCCGTCCATTTCAAGCAAATAGCAATTGGCCCCAATCTCCTCGGCCCCGCTGATATTGGTAAAACTGATCATTATATGCCGCAGGAGAGTACCTGCTGCCTCCCCCCGTGTCAATGGCCGCCTTCATGTTTGCCAAAGCCGGACAAGCCCGTTTCCGGGAATGGACGCGGACGACGGAACAAGAAGCCTCGCCTCCCTTTCCCGGAATCTTTCAGCCTGCGGAATGGCTGATGTTCAGCTCCTGGCCGTTCCGGGACATTCAGCTTCCGGAGCCGGAGGAACAGGTCCCTGAAATGATGTTGACAAAAAACGGGACGGGAATGCCCCACATCCGGATTTGAAGGTTTCCTTCTTTCTTCAACAGCCTGCGGCCCAAGCTGCTCTCCCATCTCTCCACCGCGCCCCTTAGCTCGTTTTCCGCACCTGCCGACTCTTGAACCAGCTCTTCCCGGTTCCTCCTGAAATACCCGGCATAAACGGTTTTGTCCACATACGCCGTCAGCAACATCCACCTGAACCGGTGAAAACCGCAAGCGGCCAGTTCCATCACCAGGAAAGGGGATTCCTTTTCCTTCGCCATTTGATCAAGCATATCCGCATATTGCCTGGTGACCTCCATTTCCTGCCGATGATAATATTTCAGTACGATATCATCCATTTCATGGCCATGGGAGGAACTGCCCTCCTTCATCAACCATGGCGTCGCACCGCCTGGGCGCCATGTATCCGGCTCAGACTCCTGCCCGGTGGGAACAATAACGTCCATCACCCCCGCACATTCTTTTCCCTCCCTCCGCATTTCATCCGAATCATCTGTCCCCGGTTTCACCATGACCGGCTTTTGCAGCTTCTTTCCATTCAGAGACAGGATGCGGACATTCCAGCCGTCCGGAGCTTTGACATACTCCCCGCGGAAGGATGCCGGAACCGTTTCATCCATTGAACCAAGCATGAAACAGTCATCTATCCACACGGGCTCTTCCGGAGATGAAACCATATGCACCAACAGGGGATAATTGAAAAAACGGCATTCCCTGGTGGGCGTTCCCTGATCGCATCCCACATGAATTTCAAACGGCCACACGCGGACTGTATCACAAATCTCCTCAGTCATTTCACCATCAACCGTGTTGCGGACAGCCGTAAACACGGAGCAGGCAAACCACCCCGAAATAAAGAAAACCAGATACTTAATGATTTTTTTCATGCTCATGTTTTATCATTCCCGGGAATGATTCTGTTTGGAAGCCTGTACAACTGGTTCATCAAGTATCTAATCATGCCCATCCCCGGAGGAATCATTAAAAGAGATGCAATAAACGCAGTTTATTGCTCCACGGCTTGCTCCGGAAGCTGTGAATCTTTTCAAGACAGGCCTCCGCTTCTTTCTGAGTTTGTTCCAGGTCCGCCAGGTTACGTTTGATATAATCCATTCTTGCCTCAAGGGGGAGGCTGCTTTCCATCAAGATCCAGAACAACCATTCCTGGACTTCATAAGTCCAGTTTTTTTCCAGGGCCAACGTCTGTTTTTCATCCGTCATCCGATCCAGAAGGCTGGCGGACATTTTCAGGGATCTCATCACATGATGCTGATAACTCTGCAAAACGGCATCCTGCAAACAAGAAAGAGTCTGGGGAGTGTTTTCCATCACCACAGAAGGAAAAGCCCCCGCATCCCGCCAGCGGATGGGATCCCCTTCCGCTCCGCAGGGAACCAGGACGGGAATGATCCCGCAGCAGGGCGTGCTTGTTGCAGACGGGAATCCTTCAGGCTCCTTCTCCAAAGCCACATTCATCGGTTCCGGCAGTTCATGTCCATTGAGGGAAAGAATGTTGATTTCCCATGTATCCCGTTTGCTGATGACTCCTGTAAAGCAGACGGGCGTCAGGTGGGGAGATTCACCCTTGATCCACACGGAAGAATCAATCCGTTCCCGGACGCTGTCAGGGGAAGAGTCCTTGTCTTCCCCTGCTTGCAAAGGGGAAAACACGGCACTGAACAATATACATAAGGAAAACAAAAACCACTTGTTCATCAGACGATTCCATCATAGGAGAAAAAATAATGCAACAAGATTCAGAACGGAGGAAGCCGTTCTTCAAGGAAAACAGCCCTTTTCCTGTTGCCTCCTTTGGGCGGGATGGCACGCCGTCTCCCGCCTTTCCTTCTTCCGGGAGTCTCCCGGTCCCTCCTTCCCCCTTTTCCCTGCCAATTTGCATGTCATAAGGCGGGAACTGCGGAAAGACGGACTCCATGCACTACGTAATTGCCGTAAACGTCCCCTACTCTTTTCAACCACAGGAAACATGCTCCCTGTCGCATCCGGGAATTGCTCTGGACGCAGCCGGGAGCGCATGAGATAATTTCTGCAAGCTCCGTGATGAAAAAGAAGCCTTCCCGCAAAGACGATTGCAGGAACTCCCTGCTCCGTGTTTCTTCCCAGACGAATATTCAGGAAGCCGGGACCGTGGCTCCCATCATCGGCAGTATCTGCATTCATCCTTTTTCACCCTGTAACGGATCGTTCCTTTTCGTCAACTTCACCCATAGGCATCCCCATGAAAAACAAGCTTCCCCTTCCACCCAACAGCTCCAGCCAGCAATGGCTGACCAGGGCCATCAATTATTTCCGCAGCCGGGAGGGAGAACCGCGCCTGTTCACCAGGCGCAAGCTGGTTCTCCTTGCGCTGACGGCGCTCTATGCCTTTTCCCCCATTGACCTGATTCCGGATTTCATTCCCGGAGTAGGCCAGATAGACGATCTGACCGTCATCGCCTTCACGTTCCTGGCCCTGTTCATGCCGCCCATCAAGAAGGACGGCTCCCATGAAGACCCGGAACCCTGAGCTTCCCATCCGCACAGCTTTTCATGAGTGATTCCCCTCCATCCTTCCTCCATACTCCCTCCGTCGTCGTTCTTGTCAAAGGCGTCGTCCTGATCGGGGTTCTGGCCGTGCTGTTCTGGGGCGTCCGCTCCTGTGTCACCGCCCCTGTGGAAAAACCGATGGAAGTGGCGGAAAAACTGATCGAGGCAGGCAGGGAAATAGGGCTGACCCTGATCAACAAGGGTTTCTCTTCCGATCACGGCGGCGTGGCCCTGATCGTGCAGAAGGATAAAAAAGTGGCCAACCTGGTTACCGTGGAACGGACCTTTGAGTATGAATACCGGTATTCCACCACCTGGTGGTGGAGCAGGAAGACGCTGGTCCTGAAAGCGGCCTACCGCGCCCACGGAGGGATAGACCTGGATGGTCCCGATCCGCTCCGGATTATCATTCCTGCGGAAAACAAAGGCCCCGTCACTGCGGAAGGGCTCCACGGAAAGCTGGTTTCCTGCGAGATGGTGGAAGGCTCCCTCCGGGTCGTGAAGGATGACGACGGCATTTGGAACAAGCTTACCCAGGAGGATGCCGCCATAGCCGTCAATCTGCTGAACGAGAGCGCCCGGAAGCACATCATGGAAAGCGGCCTGAAACGCCAGGCTGAAGAAAACTTCCTGCTCCGCCTCCGGGAAAAAGCCGGAAATCCGGAAGAAAAGTCCGGAAAGGACCGCTGGTTCTGATAACGCCCCGGGGAACGCCTGCGCCAACAGCCTGAAGCGTTCCATCACGTTCACTGAAAACGCATGCCGCGCTCCATCAAAGCTGGGAGGCCGTTCTTTTATCTTGCCAAAACAGGCCGCGTCCTATAAAGGAACGCACGTCATGGCTCATTTAACATTCACCCCTCCCACGGACGGCGCAGCCGTCACCATGCAGAACGGCAGGATTTGCGTTCCTGACAGGCCCATCATCCCCTTCATCATCGGTGACGGAACGGGGCCTGAAATCTGGGCGGCGGCATCCCGGGTGATTGACGCAGCCGTGAACAAGGCCTACCAGGGCAAGCGTTCCATCGCCTGGTATGAAGTCTTTGCCGGGCAGAAGTCCTTTGACAACCTGGGCACCTGGCTCCCCAATGAAACGGTGGAAGCCTTCCGCACCTACCTGGTCGGCATCAAGGGCCCCCTCACCACTCCCGTAGGCGGCGGCATCCGCAGCCTGAACGTGACTCTGCGGCAGGACCTGGACCTGTTTGTCTGCCTGCGTCCCGTGCGCTATTTCAACGGCATTGAAACTCCCGTCAAGGCTCCGGAAAAGGTGGACATGGTCGTTTTCCGTGAAAATACGGAAGACATTTACGCCGGCATTGAATTCAAGGAAGGCTCTGAGGACGCCAAGCTGTTTTTCGACACCATGAGCCGCATCTTCCCGGACCGCATGAAGAAGGTGCGCTTCCCGGAAAGCTCCGGATTCGGCATCAAGCCCGTTTCCCGCGAAGGCACGGAGCGCCTGGTGCGCGCCGCCATTGATTACGCTATAGAGAACGGCCGCAAGAGCGTCACACTGGTGCACAAGGGCAATATCATGAAGTTCACGGAAGGCGGCTTCCGGGACTGGGGGTACGACATCGCGCGCCGGGAATACGGCGCCCAGCCCATCGGGGACGGTCCCTGGCTCCTGCTTCCCAACGGAATCGTGATCAAGGACTGCATTGCAGACGCCTTCCTTCAGGAAATCCTGCTCCATCCGGAGAACTTTGACGTAGTAGCCACGCTGAACCTGAACGGAGATTACATTTCCGACGCCCTGGCGGCGCAGGTAGGCGGAATCGGCATCGCTCCCGGCGGCAACATCAACTACCTGACGGGCCATTCCATCTTTGAAGCCACCCATGGCACCGGACCCAAACTGGCCGGGCTGAACAAGGCCAACCCCAGCTCGGTCATCCTGTCCGCGGAAATGATGCTGCGCTACATGGGCTGGACGGAAGCGGCGGATCTGCTGATTCAGGCCATTGACCGGGTGATCTCTGCAAAAACGGTCACCTTTGACCTTGCGGAAATGATACCCGGCTCCACGGAGCTCTCCTGTTCCGCCTATGGCGACAAACTGGTGAAAGCCCTGAGCTGACCTCGTTTTCCAGTCTTCTTCATCCGGCTGCCTTTTTGCCCACATTACGTGTGGAAGGCAGCCTTTTTTGGGGAACCCGATGTCGGTGACATCCGGTATTTCCGGTTCCAGCTATCTTTTCCGGCTGATGCGGGCTACGGAAGTGAATATCATTGACCGATAGTGCGGGGCCGGATAAAGAAAAATATAAACAGTTATCAACCCATCATGAAACCATTGATTGCATGTTGCGGACTGGATTGCGAAAGTTGCGATGCCCGTATAGCCACCGTCGGAAATGACGAGGAGCTAAAAGAGAAAACCGCCCAAAAGTGGAGCGTCATGAACAACGCCCCGGAAATTACGGCGGCTACCATCCATTGCATGGGGTGCCGTACAGACGGAGCGAAATTTGCGTATTGCAGCGATTACTGTGAAATCCGCAGATGCGTGCATGAGAAAGGATTTAACACCTGCGGTGACTGTGAAGAACTGGACAAGTGCCGGATAGTCGGTTCCATTTTCCAGCATCATCCCGGCGCCAAGGAAAATCTTCTGTCTCCGGAAATGAACACCCGCGGTTAAACGGCCAGGGTATTGCCCCGTTAAACATTAAATTCCCAATCAATGAAGAAGAATATCAACAGAGTGAACATCATTTGCCTTGGAGTCAGAGACATGACCAAGGCGCTGCAATTTTACCGTGACAAGCTCGGTTTTAAAACGGACGAAACAGGCGACCATCCCGACGTCGTGTTTTTCAACACCCCCGGAACGAAACTGGAACTGTACCCGCTGGATTTGCTGGCAAAAGACATCAACGGGGAAAATCCGCCGTCCATAGGAACGGGCTTCGGCGGAATTACACTGGCCTATAATGCCAAAACGAAGGAGGAAGTTATCGAAGTCATTGAACTGGCCCGGAAAGCGGGAGCCAGAATCGTCAAGGAACCCCAGGATGTTTTCTGGGGCGGCTTCCACGCCTATTTTGCCGATCTGGACGGCTATTACTGGGAGGTTGCCTGGGGGCCGAATGATCAGTTTGACGATCAGGACATGCTCATTCTGTAACCGGAGAGTGAAAGAACGGGAGGGTCTTTCCATTGAAAGAGAGACACCCCCAACCACCGGGAAGGCTTTTGGGGGACGAAGCTCACACCGGGACGGCTAAAAAACGGAAGGGGCAAGTTACAGCTCCCGGCGGATGGCGTCGATCTGTTCCGGCGTGTAGGAGGCCTTCTCCCTACCGCCGAAATGACGGCGCAGGTAGGTGAGAAGGTTCGCCAGATCACGGGAATCCGTAACGCCGGGGGGAAGCATGGTGGAATTCCATTCCTTTCCATCCACCGTAATCGGTCCGGTCAGCCCCTGGAGAATGATTTTAACGATTTCCTCGTCAGGCTTTTCTTTCAGCCACTCGGACCCGGCCAGGGGCGGATAGGTCACCTTGTCACCCATGCCTTCGTTTCCATGGCAGATGGCGCATTTGGAGAGGTACACGTCTCTTCCCTTTTCCATCACGGCGGCTGCGCGGGCCTTTTTAAGGCGTTCCATGTCCACGGCGGGGGGATGGGCGGCATAGTCCGGATGAATGTGGGACAGGCCCGAAAAAGAATGCATCCGGTCGCGTTTTTGGGAGGGTTCCACTCTCCTGAGGGAAGAAAGGTAATTTAACAGGCGTTCCCCGCGCGTGGAAGGCACCAGTTCCCTCCCCCGCTCCACCCGGACAGGCAGCGCGTCCAGGGAAGGAGCGTTCCCCTCCACCGGACGTTCTTCAAACAGGCCGGTCATGGACGGACACACGGTCCAGGGCTTTTTAAATTGCGGTTCCCGCGGATGGTAAAGATGCAGGGCCAGCCATTCACGCACCTGCGCGGCCCGGCGCGTGCCTCCGGATACGGCGTCTTCATATTCCAGCCTGCCAGCGGCGTATTCCGCCGCATTGCTCAAATCCGGCCCTATGGCCGCCACGCCCGCCTGCGGCGCGCCCTCCCTGTTGAATTCGGCGTCCATGTCTTCCGGCTCGCTGACCCGGTAAGGAAAATCAGGGTCCGTCCCGCGGTCGATTGCCGTCTGCCAGTCTTTCCCGGACATGGAACGCCGGATCATCTGGGTATGGCACAGGGCGCAGCCCTCAGCGGCGTAAATCCTGGCTCCCTCCGCATCCTGGACAGGCCGCCTGACCTCCAGGGAATCCGGAGCCGGAGCATGCAGCAGAACGGCCGCCGCCGTCACCAGCGCCAGAACCGCCACCACGGAGGAGATGGGAAAAAGACGCTTCGGAGCCGGAGTTTCCCTTTCCCGTGCCCCGCCCTTCATCTCTGCTGAACCCCACAGGAAGAAGCTTCCCATGAGGCACAAGGCCATGGCAACGGCATGGACGCAGGCGGCCATGCCCACCCAGCCGCTCATCAATTCCGCACGCCTGGCCTCCGGAAAAGCCTGTACGTCCAGCGCGGCGACCATGCCCACGGCATACGTCAGAAGCACGCCGAAGACGCCCGCAGACAACAGCCACCATGCCATGGGAAACCGTGAGGGATTCTTTTTTCCAGCCATCATCAGCACTCCGGCCCCCAGGAGTGCCCATAATTCCGCCTCATGCCATGCGGACAGGGAAAACTGCATCAGCTCCGGCCAGAAACCGGCCGACACGTTCCACACCGCCAGCAAGGCGAGCATGGAAGCACCGGCCTTCAGCCACGTTCCCGTTTCCGGACCGGGCTTCCTCCAAAGATAAACCGCCATCAGCACGGCGGGAAGTGCGGCGCACCAGGACCAGACCGCTCCGGCCTCCACCAGCACCCAGGGCACAGGAAAACCTTGAAGCCCGGCCAGTCCTCCTACCAGCGGAGCCGCCGCCAGCACCGCCGCCATCCAGACCGCCAGCACTCCAAACAGACGGCCCTGCGCCACGTTCAAGCGGAATGCCGCCGCGCCCAGGGCGGAAAACATCAGCCCGCAGGATACGCATCCCTCCAGAGAGGAAACATCCAGCAAGCCGTTCATGGACAAAGCCCGCGTATGCCACAGCACCGCCAGGGCCGCGGCCATGCAGCCGGCGGAAGAACTGAACAGCAGGCGCAGGGGCCACGGGAAAGGCCGGAACCACACGGCGCATGCCATTCCGGCGGAAACCAGGGCAAAAACCGGACAAACCCACCAGTCAAAAGGCATCAGGAGCAATCCACTTCCGTCGCCTGCTGCAATCGTGCCCAGCCCCAGAATCACACAGGCATGCCAGAGCCATTCCACAGGCTTCAGCCATCGTCCGCCGATCCCTGCCATGAAAGAGAACAGAACAGGGAAAGCCCAGCCATAAACCAGAACGCCGTAAAAAGCGAACATGAGGCGTCCTGCCGGCCAGGGCAGCGGTTCCCCCGCCACCAGCCCGGACGCATATGACAGCGACCACATCAAACCCAGCACGCAGGCCGCCGCCAGCCAGAAAAAGGGCAGCCATTCGCCCGGACGGCGGCGGAACAGGGAGGAAAGGGAGGCGGGAAAATTCATCGTGATTCGGGAAATACCCTGCGGACGCTCAAGGCCCCCAGGAAGGAAAAACAACAGATGGAGCCCATCACCCCAAGGAGCAGGACCAGCGGAAGCCAGGACCCCCACGCACCCGGTTCCAGCCCCAGAACGGGGCAGAACATCCAGCAGGCTTCCAGCAGGGAACCGGCCAGAATGCAGATGCAGACAGCGCCCAGCGCAGAGGAGCGGCGCCTCAACGCGGGGAACAGAAGGACGAGGAAGGGCAGCAGAAGCTGCAATCCCAACGCAACAGAGAGAAGTCCGTTCCAGCCGGAGGACGCAGCGTTATAAAAGGACATTTCCGCCGGAATGGAGGCATACCAGGTAATCATGTACTGCGAATACGTCAGATAGGCCTTCACCAGCACCATGGCCGTCAGCATCCCGCCCAGACGCGGCCACGGCAACCTTTTCCCTCCGTCCAGTTTCCCCAGGCCCGCGGCGGCCAGCACAGCAAACGCCAGGGCTGCCAGCAGGACATACGCAATCATGTACACGGGAAACATGGAAAGAACGGCCCTTCCCGTTCCCCCCAACAGATCAAATCCCAGCAAGCCCAGCATCATGACGACGGCAACCATGCAGAAGGCGGCCGCACCCCTGTGGAAGGAAGGCTGCCAGATGTTTTTTTCCGCGGCCAGCGTCTCCCACACCTGGGCCATGCTCCAGGCCAGCACTAGAATAATCCCCATGCGCACATACAGCCACGCCGGGTTCCACCACGTGGGATCGGTCAAATCCAGCACGCCGAAGGCCTGGACGCCGGGAGAGGAAATATCCGCCACGCCCCAGTAACGCGCCGCTTCCGGAAAAATGACGGTAGTCAGGCAGCCGACGGTTCCCGCCAGCGTCAGAACGCCGGGCAAAAAGCCCCAGCATCCAGCCGCCAGCACCCTTCTCAGCGCCATGCCCCACCCGGCTCCCGTCACGGAAGACAGGCAGAGCCAGAACAGACTTCCCAGACAAACACCGGCCCCCATCAGGCCCACAACCATTCCGGCGGCGGCAAACGGCCTCCTCAATTCATGCAAACGGGTTCCGGCTACCGTCATGTCATCCCATGGCATGGCCGTAAAAGACTGGCGCATCAGCACGCACCACAGCAGGACGGAGACGATCCACAAGGCGAGCGCCATGGAACGCCCGGCCCAGCGGAAGCCCGGCCTGTCCCGGCGTTCCTTTCCGGTTGAAGATGTATTTCTATTCATGGACGGGGGTCCTCCTCTTTCATGGGTTGCTGCTCCTGAGGAGCGGACGGCTGCGCCTGCAGATGGCGGATGAAAGCCACCAGGCACCAGATTTCCCGCGCCGTGAGCATATTCCCGAACGCGGGCATGTTCCCCTGACCCAGACGAATGCTCCGGAACGTTTTCCCCGGAGAATAGGAGGAATACTTCTCATCCCGGAAGGAACCTATCTGCGGATAGGTATCATAAGCGGCCATGCTGCCGCGTCCGTTTCCGTCCGCACCATGGCAGACGGCGCAATGCGCCAGATATAGGGTGCGGCCCTCCGCCAGCACGTCACGGCTGCGTGAAACGCCGCCCAGTTCCAGGGGCATGGAATCCTCCTCCCCTCCCTGCATGCGTCCGGAAGAAAAATAAGAACCCTCCGAAGCAAAGGAATCACGGTCGCCTGCCCGTTCCCGGCCCGTTCCTCCTCCCCCCAGGGACTGAGCCACGGCATGGGGCGGCCTGAGACGGACTGTCCGGCCCGCGGGAGTGAATGGGTCCTGCACCTGCTGGGCGTCCGTCAGCGGACGCTCGTTCATATTGTCAAACAAATGGGGAACGGCATTCCTGCCTCCGTCGTCCTGCACCAGAAACCAGGCAATCCCCAGCAGAACCAGGGCGCCTGCCGCTATCACGCCGCCTCTCATGACCGGCCTCCTTCCGCAGGGATGTATTCGCTCGCCTCCGGCTGGAGTGCCGCAGCCAGGGCGGCGGAATGCCCCTCACGGCCTCCTTCCAGCAGAATGAAATAACCGTCCCCGTGTTCATCCGTCCTGAAAAAATCACACTCGAACGCCCAGTCGTTCCACCGGGGAAGAACGGCCCCTTTCAGGAACCCGGCCGCCGTCAGGAGCCCGGTTCCCAGCAGCGTCCCTTCAAACAGGGGAGGAACGTAGGCGGGCCAGTTATCCCAGCCCTGTACCCTGCCCTGGGTCACCAGGGGGTCCGCGCAGAACTGCGTCCAGTAAATCCACAAGGCCACCGCCAGAAAGCCGCACAAGCCTCCCGTCACGGCCCACAGCCGCACGCCTGTGCCCACGGCCCTCCCGGCATGACGGCTGGCAAGCCGGACGGCGGCGCAGGGATAGGGCGCGCAAACCTCCCAGCGCACTCCTTCCTCCTTCACCAGCTTGATGACGGCCTGATGAAGAGCTTCTTCCGAACGGAACGAAAGCACCCAGCCGGAAGTGATGCGCTTCTTCATGCCCCGCCCTCCTTGTTCAGGGATTGCTGCTCCCGCACATCACACAGGGAAAAGAACGGAGTCACGCGCACCAGCGCCATGTACAGGGCCGTGAACAGCCCTGCGCTCCCGGCCATCATGGCCAGGTCCGTCAAGCTGGGAGCATAATCTCCAATGTTGGCGGCCAGCAGGGACGCCTTCAGGGAATTCACGACGATCCAGAAACGCTCCATCCACATGCCCGCAAGCACGCCCAGGGCCACGACGGCAATCACCCACCGGTTGGTGCGCAGGGAGCGGAACCAGAACAACTGGGGCAAAACCACGTTTCCGGCGATCATGGCCCCCAGAAACGCGGCATTCACCGGATTCCTGCCCGGGAACAACTCCGGCGCGCCGCCGTTCAGCATCACGGCCATGTGCTCCCACAAATACATGGCCCCCATCACCAGGGCCAGGGCCAGTACAAATCTGGAGCTCAAATCCAGAATGGCCGGAGTAATGGCCTCCCGGACTCCGCTGCCGGCCATCAGCCGGCGCACCCCCAGCAGGATCAGCTGGACCATGGCCATGCCGCTTAAAATGGCTCCCCCCACGAAATAGGGCGGGAAAATGCTCTGGTGCCACCCCGGCACCTGCGTCACGGAAAAGTCAAAGCTCACCACGGAGTGGACGGACACCACCAGCGGAGTCAGAATGGCTGCAAAAAGCAGGCTGGCCTTTTCATAGGCGCGCCATTGGCGGCCCGTCCCCTGCCAGCCCAGCGCCAGCCACCCGTACCGCCGTTTCAGACGCCCCGTGCAGCAATCCCTCAGCAGGGCGAAATCCGGCACCAGACCGATGTACCAGTACAGCAGGGAAAGCAGGAAATACGTGCTGACGGCCATGACGTCCCACATCAGGGGGGAGGCCATATCCGGCCAGATGCCGCTCACTTCCGGCAGGGGGGAAGCCATCCAGGCCATCCAGATGCGGCCCACGTGCACCACGGGAAACACGGCGGCGCAAACCACCGCGCACAGGGTCATCTGTTCCGCTCCGCGGGCGATCGGGCTTCTCCAGGACTGGCGGGTCAGCAATAGAACGGCTGAAATCAGGGTGCCCGCGTGCCCA
The DNA here is from genome assembly GCF_020860705.1 of Akkermansia sp. GTDB lineage: Bacteria > Verrucomicrobiota > Verrucomicrobiia > Verrucomicrobiales > Akkermansiaceae > Akkermansia. The sequence continues at coordinate 25,400 of NZ_JAJBTT010000032.1, read as the reverse complement.
AGGCCTATCCAGAAAACGAAATGAACGATGTCCAGCCCCCACACCACGTTATTGTTCAACCCCAGCACCCCTACGCCCTCCATGGCGATGCGCCAGGAACTCCACCCCACGCCCCACGCCGCCAGCAGAGCGCTGGCCAGAAACACGCACCACCACACGGGTCCCAGCGGTTTCCGCACCTCCGCCAGCATGGTCTTCACCGGAACGGCGGCGGAAGAAACGGCTGGTGCTGGTCTGGTCATCATCTGCATGGGCGGAAGCTCGTTAGAGCTTACTTGAGTGCTCTTTCCCGTCAATTCAAAAGGGGAAGGCACGTGACATGACATGCGGTCCCCCGCAGAAACGGCATTACTGAATATCCATGGCCGCATCCCTGGGAGCAAGGGGCTCCCGCCCCTTGAAAAAATTCCGGACAGGAAAGGATGAAGGGAAAATTTCCCTGCGCGGCGCTGTAAAGGAAATTTTAAACACGAAGGCCGGAAACCGGGCAAGCCCGGTTGGACGGAAAGCGCAAGCTTGAAGCCCGCAGGGTGAGTGAATCTGAAAGATGAACGAATCAAACCTCCATCCCCAGGTGAATGTCAGTCAACCGTTCACGGCAGCCCCTGAAACATCCTGGAAAAACAAACGCGCGCATCCGCTCTTCTCTGGGTCACCATCCCCATTCCATCCGGCCCCCTGCAAACATTCAAATAGCTGGAAATCCCAGCCACGGCATTTTAAGATAAACGCCGCATGGACATAAGCACGCTGACTTCCGGAGCCCTGATCAGACACCCTTCCCGCGGCCTTCTTCTCGGGACCGGCCCTTTCAGGGAATCGGCCCAACCTCCTGAATCCGGAAGAGCCTTTTATGTCAACACGTTCCGACTGGATGACCCGCGGCCCTGGAAAATACCGGCCTCCCTGCATTCCATCACGGAACCGGAAGGCCCCCTGCCGCCCGCTCCGGAAATCCGGTGGACGGAGCCGTCCCCGGACGCGTACGCCCAGGTTTTTACGGAAATGACAGGCCAGATCGCTTCCGGTCATCTGGTGAAGAGCGTTCCGGCCACGCCCCAGTTTGGAGAAATGCAGCCCCCCCATGTTCCCCGTGAACTCATCCTGCGGGCCATCAGCGGCTCACAAGTCCATTACCCCTATGCCTGGTGGACGGAACAGGAAGGATTCTGCGGAGCCACTCCGGAAACCCTGTTCCACCAGCAGGGCCGCCGCCTGACGACGATGGCCCTGGCCGGAACGGCCCGTCCGGAAGACGAGGGAGTTTTCATCAATGACGACAAGGAGATCCGCGAGCACGAAATTGTGGCCGGCAGCATCCTTTCCCGCCTGTCGCCTTACGGCAGCGTTACCAGAACATCCCGCAGCGTGCTGGATCTCGGCACCTTGATTCACTTCGTCACCTACCTCACCCTGGAAGCGGACAAACCGATGCCTCCGGACTACTGGATACGCCTGCTTCATCCCACCCCCGCCCTGGGTTCCCAGCCCCGCACGGAAAAGACGCTTGCCCAGCTGGACGACTGGCGGTCGCGCCTTCGCTGTCCGGCCTATTTCGGCGCACCGTTCGGGTTCCTGGAAGACGGGGACTTCTTCTGCCTGGTAGGGATCCGGTCCATGTACTGGCAGGGACGAAGGGTGGCGCTCTGCACCGGAGGCGGCGTGGTGGCTTCCTCCACGCTGACGCATGAATGGCGGGAACTGAAACTAAAGAGGGATACGGTCAGGCACAGTTTCCGGCTTCCCTGACATCTCCGCCGGAAGTTCTCCCTTTCCGGGGAAAGCCATCATTCCTCCGTCCAGCAAACGGAAAGAGTTTCAAACCTGGCCGCCACCGGGATTCTCCATACCCGGCCATCCCTGACCACGCCGCGGCAGGGAACGCCGTCCATGCGGGCAGCCATGGAAATCCCCGCCGGCAAGCCGTGCAGGACCACTTCCACAGATTCATGGAACATGCCGGCGTTCCCTTCGCAATTCCAGGCCAGTTCCAGGGAATGCGAGCTTCCGCCGCGGTAAAGGAATTCATGCACGGCGCATTCCCCGTCCCTGTACGCATAGCCGTCCCCGGCATCTTCATACAGATGGGAAGTTACTTCCTCCTCCGGCGCCCACCAGACATCCAGCGCCAGCGGGGGTCTGGGCAGTTCGCCCACATGCTGCTGCACGGGCCAATGGGGAATAACCGCCCCGCCGCGGACATAGACGGGAAGGAAGGAAAGCGGGCATTTCACCCAGACATCCTTCCCCGTCTCCTCCATCAGGCAGTCCGTGTGGTAGGAATACCAGACGCCTTCCGGAATGTAGAGAAAGCGGCCGCCTTCCTGCGGCTCGTGAATGGGAATGACGTACAGATGGTCGCCAAAGAAATATTCAGCCCCCCGCCAGTAGGTGTCTCTGTTCTCAAAACATTGCAGGGCCAGGGAGCGCAGCACGGGCATTCCTGTTTCCACATAACGGTGGAACTGGGTGTAAATATACGGAAGCAGGCGGTAGCGGCCTTCAATGGCGGCTTTCACGTATCCGGTTGCCTCCTGGCCGAATACCCAGGGTTCCTGGCCGCCGAACTCCCCGGAGGAATGATTGCGGAAGAGTCCGTGGAACGCGGCCATCTGCATCCAGCGGCAAAACAGCTCCGGCGTGGGATGGCCCATGAATCCCCCCGCATCCGCCCCCGCAAAGGAGATGCCGGAGGCGGCAAGCCGCTGGCATTGGAAATTGGCCAGTTTCAAATGTTCCCAGTTGGACCGGTTGTCCCCCGTCCATGTGGCGGCAAAGCGCTGCAACCCGGCAAAACCGGACCGGGACAGCAGGAAGGGGCGCCTGTCCGGCGCATGGCGCTTCATGCCCAGCCAGGAGGCCTCCGCCATACACTGACCGTAAATGTTATGGGCCTTTTCATGGGAACAGGGCATGCCGTCGTATTCATGCCGCGTATCCATCGGGAACGTGCGGTCCGGGAAAACGACAGGCTCGTTCATATCGTTCCAAAGCCCGCGCACGCCCACTTCTTCAAGATCCTGCCGGAACAATCCGGCCCACCAGTCCCGGACGGCCGGAGACGTGAAATCCGGGAAATTGCAGAGTCCCGGCCAGACTTCATCCGACAACAGGTTGCCCTCCGCCCGGCGGCAGAAATAATTCCGTTCAAAACCCTCCGTCCAGACCGGATTGTCCGGATTGATTTTCACGCCGGGATTCACGATCAGGACCGTCTTTATCCCGTCCTCCTCCAGGGAGCGGACCATTCCCGCCGCGTCAGGAAAGTTATACCTGTCCCAGGTAAACCCCTCCTTGTTCTCCATGTAATGGTGATCCAGATGGACGGCATCACACGGAATGCCCAGGTCCCGGAACCGTTCCACCAGGTTATACACGGCCTTGTCCGGATAATAGCTCCATTTGGACTGGTGGTAGCCCAGTGCCCACAAAGGGGGCAATTCAGGCGTGCCGGTAAGGCGCGTATAGGCGGCCACAATGTCCAGAGGACGGCGGTCGTAAATGAAATAGTAATTCATCAGGCCGCCAAACGATCCGAAGGCCAGTACCTTTTCATCCGTGGCGCCGAAGTCGAAATAGGAGCGGCACGTATTGTCAAACAGCAGGCCGTACGCCTTCCCCTCCCGCAGGCTGAGAAAAAACGGGATGCTTTTGTACAGGGGGTCAGACTCCTCATGAAAATCATAGTGGTCCGCCCCCCACATGGAGAAATACTTGCCCCGCAGGTTCAGGGCGCAGGGCTTGTCCCCCAGCCCGAAAAAGTGCTCCGTGTCCTGAAGCCTCTTCCGTATCCACACGCGGGCGTCACCCGTCCAGTCCTTGGACTCCCTCCCAAAACCGCCTTCATCCGTCAGCAGGGGTTCATCCGTGACAATATCGTAAAAATCCACCTTTTGCTCCTCCGTGCGGATGCGAATCCGCAACAAGGATGTTTCAATGACATGCATTCCCTCCCCGTCATACTCCCGAACCTCCGCTCCGGGGGCGGCATATCCGGGACTGACGGCGTAACTTGGCTCGTCTTCCGGCACGGGGCCGGAGAAATAAGTCACACGGACAATGCCATTGTCCGCAATGCACACGCTGAGAGTTATTTTGGAAACGGCATTAGTATACTCCCATTTAACAAGATGCCCCCGGAGAGGAGGCTTTTTTCGTTTTTCAGGAATGTCCGGAGAGGTGTGCATGAAAGCCAAACAGAAGAAAGTGCCAAAGGCGTTCCATTCAGATTAAATCAATTTCATGACGAACGCAAGATTGAACTAAACCACCATTTTTCTTTTCATTATTAGTACTAAATTACTCATATTACTCTAGACCGAACATGAAAAATCTGGTTTTATTGTGTTGGTGTACAACACGGCATGATGCTGCATCCTTCCCGACACCAACAACCCACATCAACCAATGAACACAATCCGAGTTCTTACATTAGGATGGGAATTCCCTCCCCTGGTCAACGGGGGGCTGGGCATTGCCTGCCTGGGGCTTTCCAAAGCGCTGGCAAAAAAAGTGGATTTGAGGGTAATCGTCCCCAAGGCTGACCCTTCCGTTCTTTTTGATGGTTTCCAGCTCACTGGTCTCAACAATGTCTCCTACCGGGAAGTGGAGCAAGTGGACCAGAAATATTCCTATGACAGCTTTGCCCTGGTGGAGCACGCCCCCATTGAACTGGACCCCTACACCACGGTGGAGGGGGAATCCGGCATGGTGCAATTCACCAAGGAAGGCCGCATCACCTTCTCCAAGACGCATGAAGCGGACCTCCAGTTATTCAAGACCAAGGAGGACCTCTATGCCGGAGACCTGGCCCTGAAAGTGATCCAGTTTTCTAAAATAGCGGTGAAAGTCGCCATGCAGCAGGATTTTGACATTATCCATGCCCATGACTGGATGACCTACCTGGCCGGTGTGGAAGTGAAAAAAGCCACGGGAAAGCCCCTGGTGGTGCATCTGCACGCCTCCCAGTTTGACCGCGCCGGAGCGGACGCCCGCGGCTGGATTTACGACATTGAAAAATTCGGCATGGAACAGGCGGACGCCGTCATTCCGGTCAGCAAGTACACGGGCACGATTGCCAGCGGGCATTACGCCATTGACCCCCACAAAATTTTCCCCATCCACAATGGAGCGGACCCCGTCAAGGTGTTCAAGGGAAAGAAAAAATTCCCGGAAAAGCTCGTCCTTTTCCTGGGGCGCCTTACGGCCCAGAAAGGCCCGGGCTTCTTCCTGCAAATTGCCGCCAAGGTGCTGGAGCAGACGGACGACGTACGTTTTGTCATGGCCGGTACCGGGGAAAAACTCCGCCAGTTGATTGAATCCGGAGCCTTCAAGGGCGTGGGAGACAAATTCCACTTCACCGGCTTCCTGAACAAGGATAAGGTGAATGACCTGCTCTCCATCACGGACATCTACTGCATGCCGTCCGTCTCGGAACCTTTCGGCCTTTCAGCGCTGGAAGCCGCCCAATTCAACATCCCGGCCGTCATTTCCAAGCAATCCGGCGTGGCGGAAGTCATGAAGGGCGCCCTGAAAGCGGACTTCTGGGACGTCAACAAGATGGCGGAACACATCGTCCATCTCTGCACGGACGAAGAACTGTACCGGAAAGTGGTGGAACAAAGCACGGAGGACATCAAAGCCTCTACCTGGGACGCCGCCGCGGACAAGGTCATCCGCGTCTATGAACATGTGCTGAACCGTTAAAAACTTCCTTGCACCCCATTCGATAAACTATCAGCCCCTCCCACTGTTCATGAGCAACATTTCCCTGACTTTCGTGGCACACCAGCCCAACAGGCTGATTCATTACGACTTCTTCAAAATTGGAGAACACGCCTTCTATGAAGATGACGACTTGAATGCCCGCGTGCTCAGCACGGTGGCGGAACGCTGTTACTTTCCGGCCACCCGGCTGATGAAGCAGCTTATCGAATTGACGGAGGGCAAATTCCGCTTTGGGCTCGCTCTCAGCGGCGTCATTCTGGAACAGGCCCTGTACCACAGGCCGGACCTGATTGCGGCTTTCAAGGAACTGGCTGAAACCGGCTGCGTGGACTTTCTGACGATGCCGTACTACAACTCCCTGGCATCCGTCTATTCTCCCCAGGAATTTGGGGAACAAATCGCAGAACACCGGGAACTCATCAAAAAACTTTTCCATCTGGAATCAGACGTGCTGATGAATACCGGCATGCTGTACTCCAATGCCATTGCGGCGCAGGCGGAAACGCTCGGCTTCAAGGGCATCATGGCGGACGGCAATCCGGCCATGCTCAAGGGATTCACCAGCAATGAAGTATTTCTGGCCCCGTGGGTGTATAACACCACCACCATGTTCCGCAACCGGGAACTGTCCAACGACCTGGCGATCATGCGGACTGATCCGGAATGGCCGGAATACCCCCTTTCCCCCACCACCTTTGCAGACTGGCTCACGCACCAGCAGGGCAGCGTCACTACCCTGTCCATGGATTATGAAACGCTTGGCGAACGCCAATCCGACGCTACAGGCGTCTTTGAATTCTGGCGCACCATGATTCTTGCCTGCGTGGATGCCGGCAACCGGTTCATGACCCCGTCCGAAGTAGTGCGTGAAATCAAGCCCGTCTCCGTATGCGAATGCACCCAGGAAATGACCTGCTCCACCTACGGCACCATGTCTCACTGGAACGGCAACGTCATGCAGGATGAAGCCATCCGCAAGATCTACCGCCTGGAAAAACCGGTCAAGGCCGCCAATGACCAGGACCTCACCCACGTCTGGCGCAAACTCCAGAGTGCGGACCACTTCCATTATATGGAGAAGGAAAACTCCTTCACTCCGTATGCCTCCGCCTTTGACGCGTACATTTACTACATGAACGCTCTGGCGGACCTGCAAATCCGCGTTAAGCGGGAATCTCAACAACCTGCCCCGGCTGCGCAAGCCTCCTGAGCTATTGGGAGCACCACAAGCCTTTGCGGCAACTGCAAAGCCGGAGCGTCAGCGGCGTCTCGTGTGTTCAAGGAACACAAGGGGGGAGCGTTTTAATGGCCGCAGGACTTGCGGTGCCTCGGAAAGTTAATATTCCACAGCCAGGCGCTTCAGTTTATTCCGCAGGGTAATCTTCTGGGCGGAAGAAACGCGCTCTACAAACAGGATGCCGTTCAAATGGTCGCATTCATGCTGCAGGCATCTGGCCAGCAGTCCATTGCAGTCAATCGTCACTTGCTTGCCGTCCAGCATGGTCAGCGTGGCTTTGACAAAATCCGGCCGCACGACGGAAGCGCGAATCTTGAGCACGCTCAAGCAGCCTTCATGGAAGGGATGCATGGGACCGTAAGGTTCCAGAACGGGATTGACGAACATCAGAGGCATGATGTCGGACAGCTCTTTGTCCTCTCCATCCACCTTCAACCAGGTAACGGATTCTTCCTCCAACGGAATATCAATGACCACCAGCTGCACGGGGATGCTCACCTGCGGAGCAGCCAGGCCTATTCCCTCTGCGGCGTACATCGTTTCCAGCATATTTTCCGCCAGGGTTTTCAGACTATCGTCAAAATGTTCCACGGGGCGGCATTTTTCCTTCAATACCGGATTTCCATACTGTGCGATTTCCAATAACATCGGGAGGGAGGGGAGTATATTTTTTAAGGCGTTTATTCTTACTGCACGCCGGGCTTGCTGACTTCTATTCTGGCAGGAACCTCTCCTGCGTCAATACCCACAGACGTCAGCGCATCCCAAATGCCGACGATGACGCCAAACTCCGCCTTTTTATCTACGTCAAGCTGCAATTTGACATCCGGATTTTCCTTTTTCAGGACCTCCAGGGCGGCGGCCAATTCATTCATCTCCACCAGGTTCCCGTTCAGGGAAATGGAAGATTCCCCCGTCACGGCCAGGACGGCCCGCTGTTCCGAGGAAGGAGTCCCCTCCATGAATTCCGCTCCCGGCACGTCTATCTTCAGCAAGGACTGCGGCTTTTTCCACTGGGTATGGACAATGAAAAAGATGAGCAGAATGGTTAATATATCTATCATGGGGACGATGGGCACCCCCATGGTTCTTGCTTTCTTGCGGTAGAACTGCATGGCCTGGGTCAGGATTGGGAATGATGGCAGCGGAAGGAAATCAGCTCCGTCAGCAGAACTTCCATGGAGGCGGAAATGCGCTCCAGCTTGCGGGAATAATAAACATGGGCGATCACCGCGGGAGTGGCGATCGCCAGACCGGCAATCGTCGTATTCAGCGCCTGGGCAATCCCCTGGGCAATCATGCCGTGGCTCTCATCCATGCCGAAAACGCTGAAAATCTGCACCAGGCCGCTGGCCGTCCCCAAAATGCCGAACATGGGAGCGATCATCACAATCATGTCCATCAGGGGAAGCCCCGCCTGGAGCATCACGAACTCTTCACGGGCCTTCACCTGGATCATCTCCTTCAGGGAGGCTTCATCTTCCAGCGGAGAATTCAGGGCGTCCAGCACCAGGCGGCCTTCCACGGAATCCGAATCCAAGGCAATATTCTCCAGCTCACTGCGTTCCAGAGCGCCGTGGGTATATTGCTCCACGGCCCGGATCAGCCTGGGGGGGCAGATGATGCTTCTCTTCATATTGAACATGCGGTAAATAACCGCCGCAATGAGAAGCACGGAACAGGCAGCCAGCGGATACATGAAAATGCCGCCCGCCTGGAAGAATGTGATGCAGTCCTTGATAAAGTTCATGGTGATGGATCAGTGAATAGTGTTGGTAGGATGGTAGGTTGTTAAAAATTAAAGTCGAAGTACATTTCCAGCGATTCCCCGACGAGGTCCTTTTTCACCTCCGGCGGCATCGCAGGCAACTTGGCGAGTTTAATGGCGAGGAAGGTAAAGGATTTTTGAACTTCACTGGCTCCCACGCGGGAAGTCTGCCTCATGGAGGAAACCTTGCCGTTCTTGTTAATCAGAATACGGATGCGCACGGTTCCGGTAACGATCAGGTCGCGGTTCAAGTCACACTGGCGGTACCACTGTTCCCCGATGGCCCGGTAAACAATCGTCTGGTACATGCCCATGGGGGAGGCTGCCACATCTAGCGTTGGACGGCGACCAAAACTGAATTTGCCCGTCTGCTTGGTCTTCACTTCATGCGTCTTGAAGCCGGGCTGGCTTTCCGCATTAAACATGGGATCGTACAAGGGCTGTTTCTGCACCGGCCGCGTATTGGGCGGCAGATTCAGATGGGGAAGATTCATGGGGGGGCTGTTGGTGCCCTTCGCGATGCTCTTGGCCAGTTCCTGAAGAGGGTCCGGCTTTTCCGGCTCGCCGGGATGGGGAACCGTCACCACATGGGGCAGCTGCATGGCCCTTTCCTGCGCCGGTCTGAGATTCTGCCGGGCCAGGCCTTCCTCGCTTGAAGGGCCGGGAACGCCTGTCTTGCTGGGAGAATGAGTCAAGGAATCCGGATGGCCGGTGGGAGGCATGGACGGTTCCAGAGGCTGGAAGGGAACGTTGACGGAAGCTCCTGGGGCGGCATTCTTGCTGCCGTCCCGTTCATGGTTCATGTCGCCGTCCTGCCTCTGCTGGTCAAAAAGGACAATCTCCCCGTTTTCCCGTTCCACGCCGTCCTGGGCAGGCATGTCCCTGCTGCTGTCCGGATCCTTGCGGCCGCCTTCCGCACGCGTGTTCCGGTTGCTCTGGAATTTGGGAGTCTCCGGCTTGGTGGCGCTCTCCTGTTCCTCATTCGTCTTCACGATGGAAGGCAGGTGCTCCTCCGGCGTTTGTCTCCGGCCTCCCTGCTGGGGTTGTTCCACCCGCTTCACCATGCGCGCGCTCACCACCACTTGCCGCCGCGCCGCTTCCGCTGGCCGCGGAGAAACCAGCCATTCTTCCGGAACCAGGTAGCTCCCCGTCAGTAAAAACAGGTGCACAAGCACGGACAGCAGAAGGCACATGCCCCAGGAAACCCGGAACAGCCCATTTCGCCGCCGTTGCTTGAAACTCATGGAGGTAAAGTTTCCACGGTTCCATGACGAATGCAATGTAGAAAGGAGACATGATGAAGAACGATTCCACAATTTAGTATTGCACAAGGCCCCGCATAGGGCCATAATCCCTATCGACCGACCACACGCCCCAAACGGCAAGGCGTCTTTCTCCTATTTTACCATACACCCTCGTTAACACCCATCCATATGGCCAATCTCAACAAAGTCTTCTTAATGGGCAACCTGACCGCCGATCCCGAACTGCGCTACACCCCCAAGGGCACGGCCGTTACGGACATCCGCCTTGCCATCAACCGCTACTATGCGGGAGACAACAGCGAACGCCAGGAAGAAACCACCTTCGTGGACGTTACCCTCTGGAACCGCCAGGCGGAAGTGGCAGGCAACTACCTCAGCAAGGGCCGCGGAGTCTTTGTGGAAGGGCGCCTGCAACTGGACTCCTGGGAAGACAAGGCCTCCGGCCAGAAGCGCACCAAGCTGCGCGTGATCGGGGAAAACATCCAGCTCTTCCCGCGCGGCGGTGAAGGTGAAATGGGCGGCGCCCCGCGCCAGCAGCCCCAGGGAGCTCCCCGTGCCAGCGCCCCCGGACAATCCCGTCCGGCCCAGAACTACAATCCTCCCCCCATGCCCTCCAACCAGCCGTCCAACGACTTTGGAGACATGGACGACGAAATCCCGTTCTAAACTCTCCGGACACGTCCTCTTCTTTTTCCAAGGCCGCCTCTCCTCCGTGTCAGGCGGCCTTTTCATGGCCGTAATTCCCTCAAGGATGGAGGCGCCCAGACGGTTGAAAGGCATCCATGGGAAACCGGCTCCGCAATCAGGAAGCTCCACGATAAAGCATCGGAATACCTGCGCGTTCCTTCCGGGAAAAAACGGATGCCGGAGACGGCCTTCCCCATTCATTTCAGCTTGGCAAAATCGGTCCGTCCCGGCATACTTGTCGCGTATGAAAATCGCCGTTATTGGAAAAGGTGGGCGTGAACACGCGCTGGTCAAGGCTCTCAAGGAATCCCCCTCTGCACCGGAAATGTACTGTTTTCCCGGCAGCGACGCCATCAACCGTCTGGCCTCCCCCATCCCAGCCAGCGATTTGCCCACGCTGATCGACTGGATGGTCTCCAATAAATTGGACCTCTGCGTAGCCGGGGAGGAAAGTTACCTGGTCAAGGATGAAGGCCTGGCGAATGCCTGCGCCCACGTAGGCATCCCCTGCTGGGGACCGGTGAAGGAAAGCGCCCAGCTGGAAGCCAGCAAGGAATTTGCCAAGGACTTCCTGCTCCGCCACCACATACCTACCGGGCAGGCCCATGTGGCCGCCACGCTGGAGGAAGCCCGGAAATTCATCAACGGCGTTTATCCCACCGTGCTGAAATTCGACGGACTGGCCGCCGGAAAGGGCGTGGCCGTCTGCATGAGCCAGGAGGAAGCGGAAGCCTTCCTGAAAGAAGTGTTTACGGACAGGCGCTTTGGTGAAGGGCGCCTGCTGGTGGAAGAATTCCTGACCGGGCCGGAAGTCTCCATCTTCGGCGCCCTGGTGGACGACCACTACCTCATCCTCTGCCCGGCACGGGACTACAAACGCCTCAAGGAAGGCGACGCGGGACCCAACACAGGCGGCATGGGCGCGGTGGCCTCCCGCCAGCTGGTGGAGCCGGACATGCTGGAACGCATTGAAAAGGAAATCGTGGCTCCCACGGTGGCCGGCCTGAAAAAAGACGGCCTGCCCTACCGCGGTTTCCTGTACTTCGGCCTCATGCTCACCCCGAACGGCCCCAAGGTGATTGAATACAACTGCCGCTTCGGTGACCCGGAATGCCAGGCCGTCATGCCCCTGCTCTCCGGGGATCTGGCCTCTTTCTGTCTGCATGGAGCCAGGGGGGAATTCACACCGGAAGAAATCTCCTTCAAAAACGGCTGGAGCGTCTGCTGCGTGCTGGCCTCCAAAGGATATCCGGAAACTTCCCACTCCGGCGACACCATCCAGGGACTGGACAACGTTGCGAATGCCTCCGTTTACCATGCCGGCACCAGATGGAACGCGGACAAAAACTGTTATGAAACCAACGGCGGCCGCGTGCTGGCCGTCGTAGCGCAGGGAGAAACCCTCTCCGAAGCGCGCCAGCGCGCTCATAACGAAACCAAGAAGGTCCAATTTGACGGCATGCAGCGCCGCCCGGACATTGGCTTTGCCAGCTTCGTCTGATCGTTCTCTCTTTTTTCAACCCAGCTACCCTATGAAATTGACAGCGCTTCTCTCCCTCCTGTTCCTTTCCTGTTCCGCGTGCCTGATGGCGGACAATGCAGCACTGGCTACCAAGGCACGCGAACAGATAGGGGTAACGGTCTCCTACAATGCCGGCTACCAGTCCATCCCCTACCCCAACGGGGATATTCCCAAGGAAACCGGGGTATGCACGGACGTGGTTATCCGCGCCATGAGGGCCTTCGGCCTGGACCTCCAGAAAGCCGTGCATGAGGACATGAAGGCCCACTTCTCCAAATACCCTAACATATGGGGCCTGAAAACCACGGACCGCAGCATTGACCACCGGAGGGTTCCCAACCTCCGCACCTACTTCAGCAGGCAGGGATGGTCGCTTCCCATTACCAAAACGGCAGCGGACTACCAACCCGGCGACCTGGTTACGTGGAACCTGGCCGACAGCGTTCCCCACATCGGCATTGTTTCGGATAAAAAAACGGAGGAAGGCACTCCCCTGATCATTCACAACATCGGCTCAGGCACGCGGGAAGAAGACTGCCTGTTCCGCTTTACCATTACCGGCCACTACCGCCCTATACTGAAGCGGTAAATATTTAAAGCAGCTTCTTTCTTAAAGAACCCCGGCTTCAAAAGAATTTTTTATAAGGGCCGGAGGCCCTCATTCCCAGGAGCACTTCTCTTAGAAAACACCGAGGAAGGACACATTCCCGCGGCTTCAAAAACACCTCCACTTGGGAACGAAGGCCTCCCGGCCTTCGCTTAAAACCAACAGTGCCCGCCCGTTCAATTTTTCCCCTTCCCCTCCCCTCGGCATGTGCCTCCCTTGAACACCAGTCTTTCCGTCCTCCATTCCCATGATGGCTGAAAACATCTCCGTTTCCGCCACATGAATGCCCGTGAACCTTCTTGCAAAAAGAGAAGGCTTCCGGCATCATGAATATATGGTCACTCCTGCATTCTCCGATTGTGTCAACAAGCTGGGCGTCGATGAAAACGACGTGATCCCCTTCGGCCGCAACAAGGCCAAAATCTCCCTGGACGTACTCGGCAAACCGGCTGCTCCCGGCAAACTTATTCTGGTTTCCGCCATCACGCCTACCCCTTCCGGAGAAGGGAAAACGACCGTCTCCATCGGCTTGGCCCAGGGCTTGCAGGCCATTGGCAAAAAAGCCTGCCTGGCGCTTCGCCAGCCCTCCATGGGTCCTGTATTCGGCCGCAAGGGCGGCGCCACGGGTGGCGGTAAAAGCTCCCTGACGCCTCCGGATGAAATCAACATGCACTTCACGGGGGACTTCCATGCCATCACCTCCGCCCACAACCTCATCAGCGCCATCATTGACAACGCCATGTTCTTCCACACGCTGAACATTGACGAACGCAAAGTCACCTGGAAGCGGGTCATGGACATGAATGACCGTTCCCTGCGCTCCATCATCGTGGGACTCAACAAGCAGGGATTTCCGCGTGAAACGGGCTTTGACATCACTCCGGCTTCGGAAATCATGGCGTGCCTGTGCCTCGCCACCTCCTACAAGGACATGGAAGACCGCATCAACCGCATCGTGATCGGATTCACGACGGATGACAAGCCTGTCTTCGCCAGGGAACTGGGCATCACCGGCTCCGTCATGGCCCTGCTGAAAGATGCCCTGATGCCTAACCTGGTCCAGACTGTGGAAGGGGTGCCCTGCTTCCTACACGGCGGCCCGTTTGCCAACATCGCCCACGGCTGCAACTCCGTGCTGGCTACCAAGATGGCCCTGCACTTTGGAGACTATGCCGTCACGGAAGCCGGATTTGCGTTTGACCTGGGTGCGGAAAAATTCCTGGACATCAAATGCCGCCAATCCGGCCTGGACCCCGCCGCCATCGTCATCGTGGCCACGGCGCGCGCCCTGAAAATGCACGGCGGCACCGCCCTGGTGGATCTGAAAAACACGGACGTGGCCGCGCTGAAAAAGGGCCTTGCCAACCTGGACGCCCATCTGGACGCCGCCGCCCACTACAATCGGCCCGTGGTAGTGGCCGTCAACAAATTCTTTGATGACTCCCGGGAAGAACTGGACGCCATTGTGGCGCACTGCGCGGAACGCGGCATTCCCTGCGCCATTGCGGACATCTTCTCCCAGGGCGGAGAAGGAGGCAAAGACCTGGCCCAAATGGTGGTGGAAGCCGCGGACAAACCCTCAGCTCCTTTCAAACCCCTCTATGAATCCGCCCTGCCCGTGGAGGAAAAGCTCAACATCATCGCCCGCAGCATTTACGGAGCGGACGGCGTGGAACTGACGCCTGCTGCCAAAAAGAAGCTGGCCCAGTTTGAAGCCAGTCGCCTGACGGACTTGCCCATCTGCATGGCAAAAACCCAGAATTCCCTTTCCGACAACGGCCGTCTTCGCGGGCGCCCCACCGGATTTACTGTCACCGTGCGCGACTTTGAAATTGCCAACGGAGCCGGCTTCCTGGTGGCCCTCTGCGGAGAAATCATGCGCATGCCGGCCCTGCCCGTTTCACCGAACGCCATGCACATCTATCTGGACAACAAGGGGAACGTCCAGGGACTCTGACAATCTCCCCGCGAGAAGACAAACAACCCTCACCGCACACCATGAAAATCGCCATTCTGGGAGCAGGAGCCCTCGGCTGCTACTACGGAGCCAGGCTTCAGGAATCGGGCCAGGACGTATCCTTCATCGTACGTTCGGAATACGACTACCTGAAAAAACACGGTCTGGAAGTGAAAAGCCTGCATGGAGATATCTCCCTGCCCCATATCAAGGTATACCGGGATGCGGCGGAAGTCGGCCCGGTGGACCTGGTCGTCGTCGCGTGGAAAAGCACGGCGAATTCCGGCTTTTCCAAGGCCCTTCCTCCGTTGATGGGACCGGATACGGTTGTCGTCACCCTCCAGAACGGCATGGGGAACGCGGAAGAAATCGCCAACATCATTCCGGCGGACCGCATCTATGTGGGCTTGTGCTTCATCTGCGCCATGCGGGCGGAACCGGGCCACGTCAACCATCTGGAAGGCGGCAACATCCAGTTTGCCCCCTTCGTCCCCTCCCCGGAAGGCTCTGAACAGGCGGCGGAACTCTCCGACCTGTTCGCCAAAGCCGGCATCAGGACGCGCGCCTTTGATGCCGCGGAGCAAATCCAGTGGTACAAGCTCGTATGGAACATCCCCTTCAACGGACTGTGCCTGGCGCTGGGGGGTATCAGCATCGCGGAACTCTACCGGGACCCGGAAAACGTCGCACGGGCGCGCCGCATCATGGAGGAAGTAGTCCAGGCCGCCAAGGCCCGCGGCTACACACTCCCGGACGATCTGGTTGAATTCCACCTCTCCCGCACGGAAAGCATGGGATCCTTCATCCCCTCCAGCGCCGTGGACTACAACGAAGGACGCCCCGTCGAATACACGGCCATTTGGGGAGATCCTCTTTCCAAGGCCCGGCAGGCCGGAGCATCCGTGCCGGAATGGGAACTCCTGGACAAGGACATCCGCAAGCGCCTGAAGATGGACTAACCCCAACCTGGTTACGAATCATGCTGAAAAATACCGTCATTTTCATCATCGCCCTGCTGGGCTTCGGCATGATTCGCCTGCCTTTGCAGAACCATATCCTGGAGCAGGAGAAGGCCGCGCGGCTTCTGGACGATCCGGTGGAACTTTCCTCTTCCGACTATCTGGAACAGCAGCTCGCCATGGTTTCCCTGGGAGGGCTGCGCTCCCTGGTGGCGGCCGTGCTGAGCATGGAAGCCTTTGACTGCTTCCTGATTTCCGACTGGGCCAATCTGGAACGCCGCTACAACCAGATCACCTCTCTTGCCCCCCATTCCGATTTTTACTGGGACAACGGTTCGTGGCACCTGGGCAACAACGCCTCCTCCAGTTACCTGGACAACAAACGCCTTTCCCCGATGGAACGCCGCGAGGGCTTCCGGAAGTACATCCAGAAAGGCCGCCGCTTCCTGGAAAAAGGCATCAGCGTCAACCCCGGAAGCTGGTATTTGCAGTCCCTGCTGGGCAACATGTACAGTGATACCTACCGGCAGCCGGATTTTGAAAAGGCGGCGGAAGCCTACCGCAAAGCCCGGGAGCTGGGAGCCCCCCCCCTGACGGCCCGCAAGGAGTTTTACGCACTCGCCCGCGTTCCTTCCAAATCCCGGGAGGCGCTGGAATTGGGAAAGGAATTGTTCAAGGATCCCCGCAACCGGACCCCCAGCCTTGTGAGCAATATTTTTGTTCTGGAAAACAGGTTGCATGTTCCGGAAAAAGACCGTATTCCCTTCCGGGAACTGTTCCCGACGGATGAGATCGCCCGCGACCTGATGACCAGCCACCTGGCCAATTCCCTGAGATACCCCGTGGACGGTCTGAGGGAGGCCTTAGAATCTTTGCCCAGGGGAAAAAAGGCTGACGAATAGAGACAGGAGGCTAAAGCAGCATTTCCATGTTACGTACACTTTCAACCCAATCTCTAACGCCTACTCTCCAGACTTTTATGTATCTCATCAATAATTTTAAAATTCTCAAATGAAATGCGGTGATTTTCCTCATTAAAATTTTGGTAAATCATGCCATGGTATTTTTTACTGAATACCGATCTGTCAAAGATAATGAAAAGCATTTTTTTAGTTTCAATATGCTCATATGCGTAATAGCAGACAGTCAAATTGCCTTCTTTATTGAATTCCTTCCTTGAGAAAAGACGAAAGCCTTTTTCAGAAAGAATTTTCTCATTGAACCTCGAATAGTTCTCAGGAAAGTCAAAAAGACACAAGACATGTTTTCCAGATTTCATAACTGGAATAATGTCTTGCTCCGAAAACGAGTGTTTTTCCGGCAACATAAACATATCTATGGCATTATTGAGTTTATATCCACAATTGGAATATCTGATATAGAAACCCTTTCTGCACAAATTCCCTATAAACTGGTCATAGTAAAATTCAGGATGGGGCCTATTTACCCCTTCAAATCCGGCATCAAATCTTACTATTGATTTATCTACCCGCAGATTAATAACAGGTATAGGGGATTTTATGTATGTCGGATCGTTTTCTAGGGTTTGATGGTATATAATCGAAAAAGCAAACATAATATATCCGCCCAAAACAATCCAGGAGGCTATAAAAAAATATTTACGCCTAATAAGTACTATGGAAATCGGAATGGCAATAAGAAAAACAAGTGTAAGTTTTTCTAGGATTTGATAAATAAAAAGATAAAAAAAGCTTGATTTTCTTGCCAGAAAATCAAGAACGCTAAACGTAAGGTCATCCCTGCAATCAAACATGTAGCAGAAATTCGACATATATGTACTATCGGTGAATGCTACAATCCTTCCTCTGCCGGAATAGGCAGATGCCATTTGAGTATAATTCCCCCACCCCTCCTTCACCTCACATTTAATATTTCCAAAAGAATTTACATGGGAATATTCAACAGGTTCGGAACACATACCTCGTCCTATCATTGACGCTGTTCCAAAGGGAGCTCTGAGTGTACATCCTGTAAGAAATTTGAATTTATCTACATACGCCATCGAAGGGTCGGTATTCCACATAGGCTTTTTGTATATAGTCATTCCTCCTGTCAGCATATCGAACTGTGAATCATAATTGAAAGACATTGAAAACTTATCCAGAATTTTATTCAAAAAACTCGACATTCCGAAAAGATTCGTATGATCACCTATAATCAATAACCCTCCTCCGTTGTTAACAAATTGTTCTATAGAATCGACTTCTTCCCCGGTATATTGATATGTCGGTGTTTTAATCACCAATATATCATAATTTTTGAGCATGGCGGCATCTATGGGTTTTGAATCATCATTATATATATCTGCCTTTCCAAACATTTGAACAGATTTATAGAACATAGTTGCAGCATAGGACTCTCGTTTTGAAAATGATTGGTCATTAAACGCAGTTTCGCATTTTTCCCAGTCGGAATGAACATCATCTATCAAAATACGAACGTCTTCAGGCCTACTTCCGTACGGTTTGAAAAAAAATACCAGCATCAATGAAAATAACGAAACAGCAAGGAGAACTATACCACAAACTGAAATTTTCGTTTCCCAGACATTACCAGAAGAAGCCTTTTGTCTTGCAATGAATGAATGGTCTGCCGCTGCAATAATCATAAGCAAAGGTAAAATCAGCAATATCTGCACAAAAAGATCAATACCAGCGAGAAGCTCTCCTGTTGCTATGATAATAAGGCAACTGCAAACAATGATGAATGTTGAATACAACACAAAAGCACATAATGCTCCCATAGCCACCCAAATACGCCGGGCAAGATCATCTATCTCCGCTACTCTGAAAAGAAAGGCAAAAAATAATGAAATTAAAATATTTGGGAATGTCTTATAAATGGAAACTTCAAAAACATTAATGGATTTAAGCCAATCGATGGAAACAAGATTCACACCTCTTTCAACATCATGGAAATATAAAGCGCTGTCTGCAAATAGACTTGCCGTAAACTCACAAATCTTAAAATAAATATATGGCAGATCACAAACCGGCAAGATAAAATACGCAAAAAACATCGCCATGACCACTGCCGCCAACTTAACCAACGAAGATAGAAAGGTCTTACCTAACTTCTTCACCATAAGAGCTTCATGCATCCACAGAGCAGCCAGTAAAACAACTACAGATGGAAGCAACAGATTTTCAGAAATAGTACCATATGTCCCTATGGACAAATCAAACACGATGCCCAGAACTGCAAAAATAATATAATACAATAATGAATAAATCATGGTTTTTCCTTTAATATATTTTTATAAAATTTTATATTGGCAGGCCAGCCTTCCATTTCGGATTCAAGTGTGCGGTCCCACAGGAACTCTGGATCACTGATGATCACAAAGCAGGCATTATTGATATTACGTTGAATAATCAGGGGATAGTCCAAATACCGATACAAAACCTCCCATTCGCGTTCATTTTTCAATTCCAAAGGAAAGGCTCGGGAAAATTGTATCTCCTTATATGCCTGGATAATGAAATCACGCATTTTCTTTTTATCATGTATAGGAACTGTTCCCAAAACCATGTCCTTGACCCTTACACCTATTGTATCATAGAATTTTCTGTTTGCTGCGTAAGAATTGGGACCAATAGAAAAGATGACTACCGCACCGGGATGAGATATCCCTATTTCCAGAATTTTCTTGATCTCGCTTTTGGAAAACGGTCTTATCGGTTCAATGAAGATGAACGCCTTTACATCCAGAATGGAAAGAGCATCTTCCATTGATTTTGATTTAAACGGCCATAGCCCAGCCCTGTACGTCGAAATACATACTCCCATAACGGAATTTGGTTCCCAGTAGTCTTCCGTAAAGCGGTTTTGCATTCCTTTAAGAATCGCAACTTTGGGAATATCAGGAAAAGCAGGTGGGGCAGAACTCAAATTCCCTGCCTGATAATAATTGAACACATTGAGGATCGCAAGTACCACCATAACCACGACAGGACAGTGTAATTCCCAGCAAATGCATAAATTGAGCAGGAGCATCGCACTCGTCAGATAGAACATGGACATGAACTCTTTTGAGTCCTCAAATTTTGTCATAATTTCTGAAATGAAAGGCCATCCGTCTGATATTGCGACATTTTGAAACGTTGACGTGTCTCCAAATACTATCACTTTACCATGACCATACGCTCTTTGTACAACCAATGGCAAATCACCAACTCGTTCTCCTCTCTGATAAGAATAATCTCCCAAAAAAGCGTTTTCGGTATTAAGACGGTTTCCATTATCACCAAAGAAATAACGTCCAGAAACAACTATTTCCCATAATGGTGAATGTACACCCAATGTTGCTCCCGTGCTTAACCTTGAAACAATATTGAGCTTGTCCCCGTTCAGTGCACGATAATGGTCAAAATTCTCATAAGTGGATTTCCATGATCTGGACAAAGGAAATCCGGAATCAAAATAAAATTCAAGCCCAAGGGGTAATAGAAGTTCATTCAATACGGCCATCGAGCCGGATATGTCTGTATGATCGCCAAGCACCAAGACATTCCCTCCGCTTTTCAAATACGACTGCAATGCTTCACTTCCACCCTCTGGCAACGATGTTGGGTTAATGATGACAAGCAGATCGGAATCTTCTCGAGTTTTCGGAAAGTAATCTTGAACATCAACCTGTATGCCGCTTTTTTCTAATCCCAACTTAAAAAGACCGAACATACCGGTTTTTCCGGTCCCCAGCATGTTGTCATTTGGAACATTGAAATCCATGAGTCCATTTGCATAAAATGTAGCCTTCTTTATTTTTCCAGTAGCTAGGCTGTAATTATAAGAAAGAATTAACGTAAGGCCACATAGCAGGCACAATATTGAAGAAAAAATGATACGGTTTCCCGATAAATGAACTACTTTAGAAGACCAGCTAAATAACAGAGTGGCCGCTCCCAAAAAAAGCAATTCAGGAATAACCTGAAGTATTGCTGCATTTTTGATGGTGAAAAAACTAGCGTGATTATGCGAGGAAAAAAGATATGAATGAAAAATGGCAACTAAAAGTATTTGAACAATAGTAGTTGCCAAGAGTATTATCCATCCCCGCCTTGCCCGCGTGAAGACCTGTATGAAAAAGAGCAAAGCGAGAAAATGAATACCCCAGAAAGAAAATGAAGTTTCAATTGGAATCGAGCAAACTTCTGTAAAAAATTTGTTGATACATTCAGAAATTCCTCCAAAAAACAGGTAATAAGAACCTGAAATAATAGAATGGGCTGTTCTTTCGATAAGTATTAGGCAAGGAAGAATAAAATATACATAGGCTCCTCGAAAGTAAAACAAAGCAATCCCTGCACATCCTAAAAGAAACACCGTGGCAGAATGATGGAATATAGCCGTAATCACGGCGAAAACGGCAAAACATGTGATATTCTTCCAAAGCTTTCTCTCAGCATTCGCATTGAAATGAAGCATGGCGATAAAAACCAAAGGGATAATTAAAATTCTGGTGATATCAGCCGGAATTAGTGGAATGCCGTAACCGCCAAAAACAACAACTGTGATCCAAATTAGATAGTTCATGTTTCTAATAAAAAAATTAAATTACAATCAAGAAAAAAATAATAAAAATACATATTGTTTATGAATCATATAGTATTCATGGAACATATTTTAAGACATGCTCATTCTTTTAAATAACATGTCCAATCAGGTATATAATCGGCGGTACATTCCATAATCTCCAATTTAATATGAGGATTGGCTTTCGCCATGTTTCTCCAGCCTTCCCTGTTTTTCCAATGACAGAATTCTCCTAGCACCACTAAAACATCTTTTCCCGACAACGATTCTTTTTGCAGTCCGAGGGAAAAATCCGAATTGAAAAAAATGATTCTATTCGCATGAATTTTCTCCATCTCATCCTCATCATAATCGTTGCATATGACAACAGTACCGTACTGCATGTTTTTAAAATGCTCAGATAGTATGACATGCTTATTATTTTCCTTTGCATACGCAATTAGATGCATGCCTAGCTTGTTTCCTAATATTTTACTGCTGGGTCTTAACACCAATATCGGATAATTAGATGGATTCCCTATATAAACACTTTCGCCATTGAAATAAAGCTTCCCATCACGAGGAAGGGTAATTGAACACACAAATAGAAGTAAGACAACCAGTAGTGTAGATATAAAAACAGAACCCCAGAATTTGATGTTTTTCAGCTTGTTTCTATTTTCTACTAATGAGGAAAGCAGAAATAAAATCGGAGCAATCCACAACGGCCAATAATTTGCCACATTACTGAAGGAAGCGCTGATGAAAAAGCAACCCCATACGCAAAATGCGACGGAAGAAACGATACATCCTTTTTTTGGAAATGTCAAAAAAAATATAAGTATCCAGAAAAAAATATAGCTGAGCTTAAGAAGAATACCATGCATACACATGAACTCCAAGTGAGAATTGATCATAGAAACGTATCTTCCAGATAACTCCGGTGATTGGTACCAGTGGTAATAAATTACTGCGGGAGAATCAATATTCTCAAATCCATGAGGAGCATCTGTAAGCATTTTAAGACCCGACAGATAAATATCTGCACGGCAATTTGCAGAAGAGGATTCCATGGCCACCATGCTAGATATTCTGTCAGCAAAGCCAATTTGCAAAGAGTACAACGCAAAAAGGATGCATACACAAACAAGGGCGATAATTCTTATCCTGTCCAGCTTGATTCCTGAGAAAAAAAGAAACACAGGGAAGGCAATAGCCAATGCAATGAGAGCACCTCTCGATTGAGTCTGCACCAGAAAATATAGAAAAAAAGAACTCAAAACAAGAGAAACCCAGAACGACCATTGCTGCTTTACTGCAGAAACAATCCAACATGCAATGATGAGGCAAGCTATAAATGCACCTGTGCGATTGATGCTGGAAATTCCATATTCAAACCAGTCCAAACGTTCGAATGGGGCTTGGTTAAAAAATATATCCACAGTTCTGTTATTCCTTGATTTACTTGATAATGGATCCCCATGCTCTTGCTATTTTTTCTGTAGGCAACGGCACCATGTATTGTTCACCAGCAATTTTCCCCGATGCATTCTTTACGGAATAAGATACTTGATTTAAATAATCCCCAACATATGGTGGATTTTTAATGAGATAGTATTTATCCGGTGCGGGAGAGGTCCATTCCGGCCTATCTGGATTAGGGATGAATGAAAGAAGATATTTGAAAAATTCCAGCGACAACGCATCTATCTCACGGCTGGAGCTATGTCCGATATGTTCACCCACCTTGAAGATTACGCAATAACCCAGCTTGACCATTCTTTGATAAAAGCGTGCAGCAGCGGGGCATCCCAATTCAAACTCTCCAGTGCTTACCAGCCAGACAACATCCTTTCCTTTGGGAGTAGGAATATCATAGCTCGAATTAACATGCACATGAATACCGGAAAAATACTGCGGTTTTCGCAAGGCCATTCTATGAAGAATTTGGGCGCCTCCGCTTAACCCGTACCCCATATAGGAATCTTCCGGCAAATTGAACCTCTTCACGATTCTTTTTATTCCATACTCCCATTTGGCGAGCCTTTCTGTAAAAACATCATCAGATGTCTTCGCCTCTTTTCTTCCCATTTCATCTGAGCTTTTCTTGGCTTTATAACCGCCAAAATTTGACCACGTCATGACAGCGAGCCCATTAGCATCAGCAAAATTAATTAAATTCCTAAATTTACTTTTATGAATAGAAACATTCCCGACCAATGCTTCCAAGGATTTATCCCAGGTACAAATAATAAAAACGCCTCTGACACTTTTTACCCCCTTTTCTTTAGCTTCTTTATCTTTTTCAGGAGTCCATCCGGATGGCATTCGTACGACAAAAATAATCCCATTCGGATCCCCCTTCTCCATTTTTACAGTAAAGATCACCTCACTCTTTTTCTTCTTTTTGAGGGGAGTGGCTTTTCCAGACTGTGAATTTTTATCGGTATTGTCATTTACCGCCGGGGTTTCCTTACTACCAGAAGGAGGGGAAGCTGCTTCCAGATTCGAACTACTGCAAAATAAAAACATTGCTAGACAAAAAATGATAGATATAGCCTTCATGGTGCTTGTATTTTTTTCCAGAGATTGAGCAATTTCCAAGTTCTGAACGGACATGACAACTCAGTAAAATAAAAATTTTTCGAAGTCTGACCTGAGGTAGAAAATATATTCGCGTAAACATCTCTTCCTGGTTTTTTTTCTCCTAAATAAATTTTTAATTCTTCATCAAAAAAATCGCGCACGAATTGCTCAAATTCGTTATTCCTGTTATGTCCAGTATTGGAAATGTTCACCCATATCCAATTCATTCTGTTCTTCCTACCCTGATAATAAAAGTCAAAACTCGGCTTCCACCTGAATGCATCTAAATCTCCGCAAGCTACAATCCCACGTGCATCTGTTATTTTCATGCCAGTATGAGGATAGTCCCAAAACTGTGCCGAATAGGCACACCATGCAATAATTCTTTCCGGAACCCAGTTTACAAACCTACTGATAAACTGCGCACCTCCAGAAAAACCATACAAAAGAATGGGAAGATCTTTTTTGTATATATTTTTGATTTCATCAAGAAGGGCTTTTCCTGATCCCTGTTCAGGATAATAGTACCCGCGCCTATTTCTATATAAATCAATCTCGGAAGATGAGTAGTTTAAAGCAATAATGCCAAGGTTATTTTCCCAGGCGAACGTCGTCCATTCAACTTCTTTCAAAAAAAGACTTCCATTTGCATTCATTCCTGGAGCTAGGATAAGCACAGCAACTTCCCGACCACTCGGGGGAATGTTTGAAAATTTGTACATGTCCTCCGCATCTGCGCCTTCAGAAATTACTAAAAGGAAAAGAAATACCGTGATTTTTCTTATTTTCATTTTACAAAGAAATATCAACCACTATTATTCCAGTCATTTTTCCATTTTTGTCGTAATTAAATATTTCTCTTGTTCCGTTCTGATATATTACAGTCTGCAAGCGGCCGGACTTGTCATAAATAGATTCGGTAGTTTTATTTCCCTTAATATATTTTATTTTTGAAGTCGTTCCATCCTTGTTATTGATTTCGCTAATTCCATTATCCGTTCTCAGAATTATTTTCTCACCATTTGGCAAAACCTTATACTGCGATATGATTTTTTCATTCTGTTTCACCGTTACAGTGTCTTTTTCA
The DNA here is from genome assembly GCF_020860705.1 of Akkermansia sp. Classification (GTDB taxonomy): domain Bacteria; phylum Verrucomicrobiota; class Verrucomicrobiia; order Verrucomicrobiales; family Akkermansiaceae; genus Akkermansia. The sequence continues at coordinate 463 of NZ_JAJBTT010000032.1, read as the reverse complement.
TAAATGTATATTGTGTCTGGGGCATCTTTCTTATACTCTCTTATGAGCTGTCCTTGATCATTATAAAATGCCTGGTACCTCAGCGTTTTTTCTCCTTTACGATTTACTCCGATAACTTTTCTGACAAGGCCGTTGAGTTTTTCATTGTTAGTAAATTGATGAGTCTCTGTCTTGGTGCCATCTATATGAATCTTTGTCATTACATGAGACTGTTCATTGAAATTCATTCCCTCCTTTTTCTTTCCATCATGAGAAGTCCAAAAAATCTTATTAGACTTATCATATGCATAATAAACGCCTCCGTTTTTCACAATAAATCCGTTTGCTTCGTTATAAATCAACTCATTTTTTACTCCTGTCATATGGTTCTCTATCAATATTTGAGTTAACTTTGCCGAAGCCGGAAGAACACCTGGCTTTGTCTCATTAAGGCTTTTTACTGCCGGCTGCACTAACTTTGCCG
>NZ_JAJBTT010000054.1 GCF_020860705.1 Akkermansia sp. | reverse complement strand
TTCCCCATCTTCCCCATCCCCGCAACCGGAACTGGCAAAAACACCGCCCCCAAACATGGCTCCGGAACTGCTGCCTGAAAGCCAGGAACCAGCCTCTGCCATTACACTTCCGGAAGGAACGCTGGAAGACAAGCTGCACTACCTCCGGGACCTGGCGCAAAACTGGCAACCTGCACGGGAACTCAACTCCCTGCGCGACACCATGGTCTTCGCTACCGGAAATCCCCATACGGAGCTCATGCTCATCGGGGAAGCCCCCGGATACTATGAAGAAGTTCAGCAGGAACCCTTCGTGGGCCGGGCCGGGGAAAAGCTCAACCAGATATTGAAAGCCATGGGTCTGTCCAGGGACATGGTTTACATCTCCAACATCGTCAAATTCCGCCCTGCACTGCCCAACCAGCGAACCAACAACCGCGCCCCCACGCCGGAAGAAATTGAAGCCTGCCTGCCCATCATCATGCATGAAATCCAGGTCATCCAGCCCCGGATGATTGTTGCGCTGGGCGGAACCGCCGCCGTGGGCCTTCTAGGGGAACAAGGTTCCGTCAGCTCCATGCGCGGCAGGTTTCACGACCTCAACGGCATTCCCGTGCGCGTCACCTACCACCCCAGCTATCTGCTGAGGTCCGACAACCCGCGGGAAAAGCGCAAAGTATGGGAAGACATGCTGGCCGTCATGGAACGCCTGGGCATGCCTATCTCCGAAAAACAGCGCGGCTATTTCCTGCCCAGGGAATAAGCGCACGGCCCCCTTCCATACTTTCGGCACCACCCGGAAAAACCCAGTGCCCTGTTCTTGATCCGCCCTGGCAGGAAAGGCCTCATTTACAGAGATCACGGCAAGGCTACCGCAAGGGCCGTGCGTTGTTGCCGCCCTGTCCATTCAGCGCCGTTCCCAGGCCGGGCACCATGGAGAAACGGCAAAAACGCCCGGGGCAGACAGGAAATTCTCCTATCCATGGGGCTCCTTTTTCTCCGACACTTCCCAGAACAGCCTTGCCCTGTCACGGCTTACTCCCTCCATATTCAAATACCGTGCGCGCAGCAGGGCTGAGGAACGGTGCCCCATTTCCATCTGGAGAAGAGGAAAATCCCTGAACCATTTGGCATGGTAGGATGCGTAGGTATGCCGCAGAACGTCCGGCCTCCATGCACCGAATTTGCCGCCCCTTCTCCATCCTGCTTTTTCTCTGAACTGCCTCCATCGCAGCGGCCAGTTCGGCGGGCATAAAGGCTTGTGGCTCTCCCGGGCGCCGTACCCCGCCAAAAGCCGCTCAAGCACGGGATGGACAGTAACATGGCGCACACCGCCCGTCTTGCTCGCCAACGGTCTTACGGAAATCACCCTTTCTTCCAAATCCACATCGCTCCACCGGAGGCGTGCCACTTCTCCCGGACGGATCCCGGCATACATCATGATCCAGATGGCAGGAGCGCAATCACGGAATTCGGGAAATTCCGCCACACTCCTCAGGCATTTTATCTCCCCTGGCTCCAGCACGGCAATGACCTGCTCACGGAAGGATGGGGCATCCACCCGGACCAGGGGATTTTCTCCGCACCACCCGCGACGCAGGGAAAGGCTCATAACCCCGCTCATCACAGCCCGCGCCTTGTAGCGCTGCCTGCCCGTAGAAAAGGCGGATTCCAGAAAACGCGAGCAATGCTCCGGAGTCAGTTTCCTGACCGGAAAGTGCTTCAATTCCGGACATCTGCGCATCAGCGCGCCGGTAAAGTACCTGATATCCCGCAGGGTGGTGGGCCGCCGTCCGCATTTCATCCTCAGCGTTTCGGCTACGGCAGCCTTAAAAGATACCGTTTGTTCTCCGTTTTTCAACTCCTCCGCTCCCAGCTCAATGGCTTTTCTGGCGCGGCGCATGCTGCACCGGGAGCCGCCGCAACGCTGCATCAGTTCCAGAGCCAGGGTAGCCGCCTCCACCATGTTCAGTCCGCTGCCCTTCAACAACATTTCCGCCGCCAAATATTCGGCGCGTTTTTCCACATGTTCTCTCATTCCAGTAATATAATTGTAAAATAATGTTTTATGCGTCACAGGATTGCCAATCCTGATAGCAAGTAAAAAAACTACAATATTTCATATTTTATAGCGGTTTTAGAATTAATTCATCATGTACAAATTTCAATCTATTTGTTAGACTTTAAGCTATCAATAGTCTCTCCCGGAAAGAAGGAGCTTGAATTTTCTAACAATATGTAAACGAACCAAATGCATTCATGAACACAGGATTGGCAATCCTGTATGTAGGAGTAGGAAAGAAAAAGGCATTCCAATCCCTTTTCTTCCCGATAAACATAAACATACCAAATCATGAATCCTCGTTTACCACTACCTCTGCGCCGGGCTCTCCTGACAGCCATGTGCGCCCTCGGCTGCCAGGCTTTTGCGGCCGAATACACCGCTTCCAATCCGGAAGAATTCCAGGAAGCCTGGAACCAGCTGGCTGATGGAGACACGCTCAATATCACCGGCACTATTGACTTCCGGGGAACGACCCTGGAAGCCCTGCCCGCAGATGCACGCATTACCCTTAAATCGGACGGCAATGGCACCGTCTCCAATTTCAACTACGGGGACATGTCCGCAGTCTCCATGCAGAATGTGAATGTAAGAGGGGAGGGAACCGTGCGGGTCGGCAGCATGACGGACGGCATGCTCAGCGGAACGGATGAGACTGAAAATATCCTCTCCATAGAAAGCGGTTCCACCCTGGACGGCACATGGTTGTTACTGGAAAACAACAAGCTGGTAGCGGGAGACGGCGTCTTTCTTGACGGAAACAATGTCACCACCGGACATTCCACCTCCATAGAAACAAGAATCGACCCCGAAACGGGAGCCGTCATCTCCACGGTCGTCACCAATACTCCGGGAGAAATTGCCATGGAGCTGGGAAAGGATGTCCAGATCAATGAAATGGATTTGTCCATGAACGACGGCGTCCGCGGTAAAATTGTCTCTCATGGAGATATTTCCCTGTCCGATTCCACTCTCATATCCACAGGAGCCGTCAACACGACATCCGTTTATGAAGGCGAAAATGCCACTACCCTGATCGGCAAGTCGGAATCCGTGGGAGCCACGGGAGGAATCGATTTCAGCGCCGGCGCCGTTACAATGACTGATACCGACCTGAGCACGGCCGGAGACGGAGACCTCTATACCGGGGGCAGCATCCTGCTGGGGGACAACAGTGACATTTCCGCCGCAAACCGTGCGGAAATCACCACAGGAGCCCTGGTTCTCACGTCCGGCATTTCCATGCAGGACGACCAGGGCCGCTACCTGCCCGGAACCAGCATCCAGGAATCCATGGGCCTGTACGGGGACATATTCATCGGCGGCAACAGCTCCATTGAAAATTATGATCTGGATGCCGAAGGCTCCATCTTCATAGGAAATGGTTCGGAACTGACCTCCGTCACGATGGATGCCATTTCCGTGGAACTGAATTCCCTCTCCATCTTTGAACGGGAAGACGGTACCCGTACCGTGCACATGACCACAGCCGTGGGCGACCAGGCCACTGTTTCCATCGGCGACAATTCCACGCTGAATGACGTGGACATTTACGCCGAAGGCGGGGACATCTACATTGGCGACAATACCACCATCACCGGGGACAATGACCTTTCCGGCAGCCAGATGGCAGACATCTGGGCGGCGGATACGGTGGGGGACATCGACGATGAAGGCGTTTCCACCCGCGGGATCATTTCCTTTGAAGGAACGCTCAAGCAGAATGCGGACGGCGATTACGTTCTGGCCTCCGGAGAATACAGCGAAGGCACCTACGGGGGCAACATCGTCATCGGAAACAACGTTACCCTGACCATGACCACCGTAGCGGCGGAACATACCATAACGCTGGGAGACAACGTCACCTATCAGGGAACGGAAAACGCCTCCGTCTACCACATGAGCGCCTTCAGTGACTCGAAAAACAGCCTCACCCAGGCCAGCGTCAGGGACACGGATGAAAACGGAAACATCCTCAACGGGACCGTCACTATTACGGAACGTGAGAATAAAATCACCACGGGCCGCAACAATACGTTCATGAACAGCAAGGCGCCGGGCGTCTCCGCCGCCATGGACATTTCCCGGGGGGGAGCCCTTTACGCACACGGAGACATCGTGATCGGAGAAAACAACCGCTTCATCGACAACTCCGCCACTGGTTCCGGAGGCGCCGTTTTCGCCCAGAACAACATCGCCAAGGCGATCACCTACGTTGACGGGGAACGGACCTCCAAACTGACCACGGAAGTTCTGGACATCGTCGTAGGCAACGGTTCCGTCTTCTCCGGCAACCAGGCCGGAGCCAACGGGGGCGCCATCGCCTCCGAGCTGACGACCAACCTTAGCTTACTGCAAGACGGCAACGTGGACAACCTCTTTGAAAACGAAGGGGCCAACATCTGGATCGGTAAAAACACGGTCTTCACGGATAATACCGCGGGCGGCCTTGGCGGCGCCATTCACCTGATGGAAGACCGCCTCCTGGTCATCGGTTCCGGTTCCTTCTTCAGCGACAACACGGCCGGAGGTGAAGCCAATGACATTTTTGCCGAAGATGGAGCCGCCATCATCGTCAACACTGACGCGGATGCAATCACCGTCATCAACAGCGGCATTTCCGACGCCGACAAATTCACCCCGGATGGCAATTCGGAACAGATCCGCGGCTCCGCCAGCCTGGTGCAGCTGGGCGGCGGCGACCTGCTCTATGGCGGAAGGGACCAGGAAGACAACGGATTCGGCGGCGACTTCCTCCAGGGGGCCGGAGCGGGTTCCCTGATCGTGGGCCATGTGGCCGAAATTGACAACGAGCTTGTCCTGGAAGGGGCCCAACTGGGCGTGGAAGACCTGACGGACTATGAAATCAACGGCAAGGGCATCATCCTGACGGATGACTCCATCCTGGCCGGCGATACGCTGGAACTCAACGGCAACTCCGTAGTTGAGGTGGGGGAAGGAGCTTCCCTGCTGCTCAACGACATCACGTTCAACGGCAATTCCTCCATCAAGCTCTGGAGCATTGATGAAGCGGGCAATGGCCGGGATCTTACCCACACGGCCTCCGGCATTTCATCCGTGGACAATGTTTCCATCACCGGAGTGGATACGGACGAGCTGCCCCTGTTCAACTCCGCCTTCGTTTCCACAACGGCTGCCGTCAATGAGGACGGCACCATCCGGCTGTCCCAGAACATGAAGGGCGTGGCTTCCCCCATGCAGGGATATTCCGGCAACGTTTCCGGAGTGGCGGCGGCCATGGAACAGGCCCGCATGAACGTGCGGGACGACTCCGCGGCCAACAGGTTCTTTGAAAACCTGCTGGGAACCTCCAGCGCAGATGCGGCGGCAGCCATGATCCAGTCCGTCAGCGGGGAAACTGTGGTCAACGCGGCCTGGGCCTCCAATGACGCCCTCAAGGGCTTCGCGTCCCTTGTCCGGACGCAGGGAGCCCTTTCCGCAGCCCAGGGACTGAACGCCCCGGCCGCCAGGCCGGTGCAGTCCGTGGATGCCAAGGGCTCCCCCATCGCCATGGCTCCCGTGGCCTCCGGCCGCGGCTCCGTATGGATTGGAGGACTGGGCTCCTGGACGGACCAGAATGCGCGCCACGGCATTGACGGGTACAAGTACGATGCGGGCGGCTATGCCGTCGGCGCGGACTTCAAGTTCTCCTCTTCCGCTCTGGCGGGGGTGGCCCTCGGCCAATCCTTCGGCACCTTCCAGGACAAGGGGGGATTCTCCAGCTATGATGCGGATTCCTTCATGGCCATGGCCTACGGCCGCTATACTCCCTCCCGGAACAAGAAACTGACCTTGGACGGATACGCCGCCTTCGGAACCACCTCCTTTGACGGAAACGCCCGCGTAGCGGATACCTCCGCCCACGGAGAGTTTGACGCGGACTCCTTCGGAGCGGCCGTTTACGCCACCTGGACGGAAGAACTGGAGAACAAACTGGTCATCGCGCCCTTTGCCGGGCTGGAATTCATGACCGGGAAGACGGACAGCTTCACCGAACACGGCGACCTGGCACGCACCTTCAGCGGAGCCCGCGCCCAGAACTGGACTCTCCCTGCAGGCATTAGCGTGTCCCGCACCTTTGCCGTGGGTTCCAAAACCACGCTGACGCCCGGCATCACGGTAGCCGTGGCGCAGGATCTCAGCCGCATCAATCCCAAGGGAACGGTCGGCAGCGATCTGGGCTCCTGGACAGCCCGCGGCGTCAATAAGGGCCGCACGGCCCTGCGCCTCAACGCAGGAGTCAGCGCCACCTTCGGCAGCCGCTGGGGCGCCCGCCTCGGGTACTCCCTGGAAAGCCGCGCCGGCCTGACAGCCCAGGGCATCAACGGCTCCGTCAGCTACTCGTTCTAACGGAACCCCGTTCCCGCCTTCCCGGCCCGCTACCCGGCCGGGAAGGCCATTTTTAACCCTGCAGATTCTTTTTCATGAACTTATTAAACTCAATCCGCACCGCTGTTCTTCTGGGCTGCGCATGCCTGCTGGCTTCCTGTGGCGGCGGTTCCGGCAAATCGGACTCCACCGCCGTGGCTCCGCCGCAGACACTGGAAACAGGCAGCACCATCCTCATGACGGACGGCCACGGCGTATCCTACAAAATCACCTCATCCAGCACCCTGGAAACGGGTGACGGCATCTTCTCCGGAACATATACTTATTCGCCCGGTGCCGCTTCCGCCAAGTTTTCCATGGCACTGGCCGAGAAAAACGGCGAACATCCCCGGAACATTAAAAGCTCCGGAGAAATGACCTTTACCTCCGCCACGGAAGGAACCTACAAGGTAGAGGACTATGAGTCTTCCGCCGTATCCCCGGTAGGCCTGGGCGGTCCCTTCAGAATCGCCAGGTAGAGCATATTTTTTGTTCGGTATTATTGTTGATAGCAGAGCCGCTCCCTTCCGGGGGCGGCTCTCTTTTTGGGGAGAACACTGTGTAACACAAAACCGGGCAAAAATGAAAAGCCGCTTTCCCCGGAGGAGGAAAGCGGCTGAAAATAAAATGGGTGCCAATTATTCACCGCTCTGGAGAACGGCGCCGCGGCTGGCGTTGGTGGCCAGCTTGCGGTAGCGGCTGAGCCAGGAGGAGGAAACCTTGTTGTACGTGGGTTTCCAGTCCGCACGGCGGCGTGCGATTTCATCCTCCGTCAGGCAGGCATTCAGCGTACGGTCCGGAATGGAATACTCAATAATGTCCCCATCCTTCAACAGGCCGATCAGGCCGCCTTCCGCCGCTTCCGGGGAAATATGGCCGATGCAGGCGCCGTGCGTGGCTCCGGAAAAACGGCCGTCCGTGATCAGCGCCACTTCCGCGCCCAGGCCCTGCCCCATGATGTAGGAGGTAGGCGCCAGCATTTCCTGCATGCCGGGGCCGCCCTTGGGCCCTTCATTGCGAATGACGACCACGTCGCCGGACTTTACCTTCCCGGCAAGGATGCCTTCACAGGCGTCTTCCTGGGACTCGAAAATCACGGCGGGCCCGCGGAAGCTCATCATGTCCGGGTGTACCCCGGCCTTCTTCACTACCGCGCCTTCCTCCGCCAGATTGCCGAACAGAATAGCCAGGCCGCCGTCTTTGGAATAAGCGTTTTCCAGCGGATGAATCACGGTTTCATCCGTAATTTCACACCCTTCCACGGTTTCCCCCAGCGTCTTCCCGCTGACGGTCATGGCATTCAGATGCAGGGCGCCGGGAATGTTGGAGATCTCATGGATGATGGCGCTCACGCCGCCGGCGCGCAGAACGTCCTGCATGTGGAAGCGGGAGGAAGGAGCCACCTTGCAAATATTCGGCGTGCGCCGGGAAATATCATTGATGCGCTGGAGATCGTACTCCACGCCCGCTTCCCGGGCAATGGCCAGCGTATGAAGCACAGTATTGGAACTGCCGCCCATGGCCATGTCAATCGTAAAGGCGTTGTCGATGGCGTCCCGGTTCACGATGTCGCGCGGCAGGGGGCCATCCGCTTTCGCCATCTCCACGGCGCGGCGCGCGGTTTGCTTCCAGAACTCCTTGCGTTCTTCGGAAGTAGCCAGCAGGGAGCCGTTCCCGGGAAGGGCCAAGCCGATCACCTCGCTCAGGCAATTCATGGAATTGGCCGTGAACATGCCGGAACAGGAACCCGCGCCGGGACAGGCGCGGCACTCCAGGGAATGGAGTTCCGTCTCATTGATCTTGCCCGCCTTGAACCGGGCCACGGCTTCAAACACACTGTTCAGGTCCAGCACGGTGCCGTCTTCCGCCATGCCCGCGGCCATCGGGCCGCCACTGCAGAAAATGGTGGGGATATTGCAGCGCAGGGCGCCCATGATCATGCCGGGAACAATCTTGTCACAATTGGGAATGCAGATCATGGCGTCAAACGCATGGGCGCTCAGCATCGTCTCCACGCTGTCTGCGATCAACTCACGGCTGGCCAGGGAAAACTTCATGCCTCCGTGGCCCATGGCGATACCGTCACACACGCCGGGAAGGTTGAACTCCACGGGAGTTCCTCCGGCTTTGCGCACCTCTTCCTTGATGAGGGCGGCTACCTTGTTCAGATGGACATGGCCCGGAATCACCTCATTAAAGGAATTGCAAATGGCAATGAAGGGACGGCTCAGATCCTCATCCGTCATTCCCGTGGCACGCATCAGACTGCGGTGCGGCGCACGCTCGAACCCTGCTTTAACTCTATCGCTTCGCATGACAATATAACTGTTGCGGGGCAAGTGTACCACATGACGCACGGAAGAGAAGTTGAATCTAGGCCAGTCTTGCAAAACGGAAATGCCTCCGTTACAGTCTGTTTGCATAAGGAAAGGCTTTATCTGTCCGGAAATGCCTTCCGGACGGGGAAATGTGAACGAATCGTCACATCTAATATCGGGACACCGCCCCTCCCTTCATCGTAAAAAACAGCCATGGCAACTATTCTTATCGCTGAAGACGATCACGCCATCTCAGACCTCGTGGCCTACAACCTGGAACGTGCAGGCCACACGCCCCTCGCGGCCTACGACGGCCTCACCGCACTGGAAGTGGCGCGCAGGGACAAGCCGGAACTGATCCTGCTGGACCAGATGATGCCCGGCATGGACGGCCACGGCGTGCTGCGGGAACTGCGCAGGGACAGCCGCACCCAGGGCATTCCCGTCATCTTCCTGACCGCCAAGGCCCAGGCGGAAGACCGCATTCAGGGGCTGGAACTGGGAGCGGACGACTATGTAACCAAACCGTTCAGTCCCAAGGAACTTGTCCTGCGCGTAGCCAGCGTCCTGAAGCGGTGCGAGCACACGCCCGGCAGCGTCATTGCGGAATACGGCCCCTTCACTTTTGACAAAAACGCCCTCAAATTCTACATCGACAAGGAGGAAGTGGATCTGACGGCCACAGAATTCAAACTCATGATCTACATGATTGAACGGGAAGGACAAACCCTGAACCGCAACGACCTGCTCAGCTGCGTGTGGGGATACAGCCACCAGGCCCAGAGCCGCACGCTGGACACGCACATGAAACGGCTGCGCCAGAAACTGACCCCCTATGCGGACTGCATTGAAACCGTCCGCAGCATCGGCTACCGCTTTACCCTCCCGGGACGACGCCTGCCCAGGGAAGAAGCCTAACGCTTTTGCTCCATGTCGGCCGTCGACTACATCCTCATCATTCTGGTTCTGGCTTCCCTGTACCTGAACTGGCATCTGGTCCAGGTGTGCCGGTCCGCCATGAAAGCCCGGAAAAAGGCTCTGCGGGACGCGCAGCGCCTGCTGAAACGCGGGGAGGAAGCCCAGGAACAGGCCATTGCGGACAAACGGCGCTTTCTGGAAGCCCTGGGGGAAGCCTTCCTGCTCATCGGGCCCTCAGGCCATATTGTGCTGGCCAACACGCTGGCCCGGGAACTCTTTCAGGAGGAAAGGCTGGAAGGGCGCAAAGTGGGAGCCCTGGTCTGCAACCAGGAACTGCTGGGGCACGTTCAGGAAGCCTTTGACACGGATGGTCCCGTGACCAAGGAATTCACCTTGAGCGCCGTCAACTCTCCCGGCGGAGTGCAAAACGGCATCACGGCGTGGCATCTGGACAGCGCCATCACGGACGCCCCGATCAAGGAAAAACGCATCCTGCTGCGCAACGTCACGCAAAACTACCTCACCAACCAGATGCGCCGGGACTTCGTGGCGAACGCCTCCCACGAACTGCGCACGCCGCTCACCATCATCGTGGGGTACCTGGAAAACCTGATGGAAGACGATCTGGTGGAGGAAAGCCCCGGACTGGCCCGCAAATTCATCGGCGTCATGCACCAGAACAGCCAGCGGCTCATGAACATCATTGAAGACATGCTCATGATCTCCAAGCTGGAATCAGGCCACAAGGCTATTCTGAAGGAACAGTGGTTCCATATCACCTCCTGCGTGGAAGACGTCTTCTCCCGCCTGGACTCCATCCGGGAGAAAAAACAGGCCGCCCTGCACATGGACATTCCGGCGGAATGGGAACTCTACGGGGACCCCTTCTATTGGACGCAGGTCTTGTTCAACCTGGTGGAAAACGCCCTCAAGCAAAACACGGAACCGGGACTCTCCGTCACCGTGGCAGCTGCCGGAACGCCGGAAGCCTGCGTCATTACCGTCACGGATACGGGCGTAGGCATTCCCGCGGAAAGCATCCCCTTCCTCTTCAACCGCTTCTACCGGGTGGAAACCCACCACTCCTCGGAAATCAAGGGAACGGGCCTGGGCCTCTCCATCGTCAAACGGGCCGTGGAAGCCCATGACGGCTCCATCACCGTCTCCAGCACCCCCCACCGGGAAACCGTCTTCACCATCACCATTCCGCTGAAACGGTTCCGGGAAGAAAAGAGGGCATAAGATTCCGATGTGGAGCAACCTGACATGATTGCTGGTGAGTTCGTGAAAAAATATCCTTTAAAATCACGGAATTATTTTAAGTTTCAAAGAACGTACACATACTGTAATTCCTTCCACTTGATACCGGGAGGCCATTCACTTGTACTGTATTGATGATTCTTCCCTTACTCATTCATATGGTCGTCTGGTCGGAAGAACCAAAAAGGAGGAGGAATGGATCGTCATCTTCCAGCTTCTTAAAAAACACAAGGTTGAATAGCTTCGAGCTGGTTAATCAATTTTCTGGGCCAGGAGAAAATAAACAATGATTCCAGTACTCATCTCATCCAGATTGGGATTGTTATTCTCCCTTCAATGCCCAACCTGGGCCTCTGCATAACGTACCAACGCTTTTTTATCTCCCAGCTGATCGGCTACTTTCAGTCCTATTTCCGCCATTTTCTTCCGTACGGAAGCTTTGTCTACTTCCTTCAACCATGCCGTCAGGAAGGTATCGGCCCGGGCCGACAATTGCTTGTCTTTCCATAAATCAAGCACCTGCCCATAAAACCCTAGAAACTGCAATGCCGTTTTTTCATGACTCAAGAGCGGAGGAATTGCCTTTTCCAGCACAGCACAGGTTTGTACCCTCACCTTCCGGTCGATCTTGTTCTCCTGGTAAAATTTCAGCCAGTTTTTGAAAAAGACTCTCTTGGTTTTCACTTCATAAGGCAGCTTGCCGGCCATGGCCGGAATATCATTCCGCGCCAACGCACAGAAATTGCGCATATAAGCGTCCACGGAATCCCATGATTCATTTTGGGACAGTAATTGGGGATAGACGGCATAGCCATTCGCCTTTTTCCAGTCCAGCCCCAATTCCTTCTTCATGAAATATTCCCACAGGGTGGGATTACCGGGAAAGACCTCCTTGAACCGTTCCAGCAAAACCAGCTTGTCTTTCTCCGCCAGACGCCCCTTCTTTCTCATCAAAGCCTGCCATGCCGGATAATTGGAAGCATTCCGCTTCAACGCTTCTCCCAACAAAACTTCCGCCTTCTGGGGGTCGGCTGCCAGAAGAGATAAATAATAACATAAATTGGAAGCGGAGGCATCCTCTCCTTTCCAAAAACGTGGAAGCTCCGTGATGGTGGAAACAGCACCCTTCCACGGCCCCCCGGAACCGCCCTCCGACCATATCCAGCCATAAATATTATTACCTATCTTCCACTCTCCATCCGTTCCCTTCCACACAAAAGCGCAGTGGCCCGGCTGCCCGATCGTGTAGGAAGGAATACCCTTCGCTTTCACAAACCCGGCCGCTCCCTTGGAAACAGCGCCGCATACCCCGCCATATTCTACATAAATTTGTAAGGAAATCGGCTTATGGTCGTAAAACGCACCCCCGGCGTGCACACTGACTCCCTGCTTGTTCTTCATGCGGTAGGGAATCAGGCCGCAACAGGCATATCCGGCGTTCCCCGCCTTGATCTTCTTTTTACCAGCCAGATAATCCTGGGCCCAGGCAAGTTCCTCCAGACTTTCCCTCCCACGGAAGAGAATGCCAAATTCCCACGGTTCCAGCGTAATGAACTGCGGAAACAATTTCTTTTCCGCAAAAGACTTCTTGTAAAAATCATACCGCGCTTCGCACTCCTCCGGCTCCCTGGACGAGGAAGTCAACGCCGCGCCCAATGCCATGTTGAGGCCAACCCCGGAAAGTTCTTTCCCTTCCTTCACCCAGATATTCCGCAATACAGCCAGCGTATTCTTTCCCGAGGCCTTGGCAAATGCCAGTTTTTCAAACACCTCCGGATGATCCAGCAGCCATTTTACAAATTCCTTGTCCTTCAATTCATGAAGGATGTAAGTCCTCTCCTTCCCCACCAACGCAAAGAAATGGGCCATGTAGCAAGCCTGCGCCACCTCCCGGTCCTTCAACAGGGATTCCACGGAAAACGTTTTTTCCGCCTCCAATTTCTTGTGCACATATTGCCGGCACAGCCCGGCAATATTCCGCACACCCCCTCCTTCCATCTGCCATGCCAGACGCTGACGGGAAAGATCTTCAGCAGAAACCACTGATAAAAAAGACAGGAAGAAGAGCAGAAATTTAAGCATAAAAGTGTTAAAAACAAGAATTGTACATTTCAATTTAAAACACGGAACACTAATTTATTATATTCTATTTACAATTAATCAGTTAATTTCTATTTTGACAAATCCTCTATGGGAAAGAACTTCTGGAAGTTGCCCACCAGCCCTATCTCATATACACAAGAATAAAACTCAAGCATTGGTGCAACAAATACTTCTCTAAAATAGTCTCTTATTATTAAAAATTCATTTTTGCACACTAATCATACCAGGAGCAATTTCTTTCAAGTTAATCTCATGAGTCTTTCTGTATTCATTAATATGAACCGATACATCAAACATCAAAACTTTAGTATCATCCTCTTTTTCCAACCGGACTCGATCAATAAACTTTTTCCCAAATATCCATGTTGCTCTTGAAACTACTTGATAACCAGGAAAATTTTTCTCCAGATAATTCTTCTGTGCTTCCAAAACTTCCTTCTCAGTTTTAGCGTCTCTCAATTCAATGGGAAAATCATAAGAGCTTCCTGGTTCCTTATCTTTTTTTATACGTTCTTCTTGTTTCCGGAGATCTCTAGAAATTTTAATGATTTCTTTTTTATGAAGCTCGTTAAATTTCTTTCGATAGTCCGTAATATCAAAACACACTTCTATTACATTTCCCTGTTCGTTTTTTAAATACACAGTTTCAATGATTGATTTCTTACTGGAAAGGTCCACTTCTCTGTCACCTATATTATAACCAGGATAATTTGTTTCCACATAATTTTCAATCCAGCTGTCAAGTTCTTCGCGGTTTTTTACACCTTCTACAACGACGGGGGAAGAAGAGTCATTCTTTTCCAAATTGACTTCGCTATTCATAGGAACTTTATGCATCATATCCTTTTCATGTGCATGAAGAAACCCTGTAGAAAGTAAAATGAGGTTTATTAATATAATTTTTTTCATAATATTTTATCACTGATGTTTTTCACATTCTTCTTTAAGTTCCTTTTCAAATTTCTTAAGAAGATCTCTTTTTGCTGTAGACACGGCACTTTGAGCACTTTTTTTCCCTTCAATATTTGGATCAAAAAAATCCTTCGTCCCATCAGCTAAATGTGCTTTAATCCCCGTTTTCCATGGAGTTTTAAATTTATGATTATGAACAAATCTATAGGCATACCACAGATGAACATGATAAGTATGTTTCATGGAAGCCCCTACTAGATGATCCATATCCACTATCCCAGTTTCTGCACCTAGAGCCTCAGTAAGAATAGATTCCACCATATCCCCTAATACCCCCGCAACAATGTCAGGTGGGGTAGGAGGCTCTTTACCCCAAGGAGTAAAGAATGCAAGATATCTTCTTTCTACACGACATCTTGGCTGATCAGCCAAGACATTTCCCTGAAAAAACAGTAATATAGAGATTATCAAAATACCCGCGCGTCTCATCGCTCCTTTTTAGGATTATTGATGAAAAAGAAAATGTCAATATCTATTCCAATATGAAATCAAATTAATACTCTTTAACTCATTCAAATACATAAAAAACGGCGCCTTCCGTGATGCGGAGGACGCCGGGATTTTCCGGAAATCGGATTGACTGCCAGTTTGAGCAGCGAAGCGCACAAACCTTAGGACTTGTAACGCAAACGCTTCTTGTGACGGTTCTGACGCATGCGCTTGCTGCGCTTATGCTTGTTGATTTTTGCTTTACGGCGTTTTTTGAGCGATCCCATGATTGTGGTTCGTTTGTTGTTTTACTGTGGTGAGAAAAATTAGTAGACCAGCTTGTTGAGCGGGTATTCAATGATGCCTTCCGCGCCAAGGGCCTTGAGCTGCGGAATAATATCCCGCACGACGGATTCGTCAATGACCGTTTCCACGGCCAGCCAGCCTTCTTCCGCCAGATGGGAGATAGTAGGACGGCGCAGGGACGGCAGAGCGGCCACCAGGCCATCCAGGGAAGCGGAGGGCAGGTTCATTTTCAAGCCCACTTTCCGGCGCGCTTCCAGAGCGCCCTTGAGCATCATGACCAGGCTTTCCAGCTTTTCCTTCTTCCATTCATCCGCCATCGTTTCCCGGTTGGCGATGAATTGGGGGTAGGAGGTCATCAGAGTGTCCACGATGCGAAGCTTGTTGGCCTTGATGGAGCTGCCCGTTTCCGTGATGTCCACAATGGCGTCCACCAGTTCCGGCACTTTCACTTCCGTTGCGCCCCAGGAGAATTCCACATGGGCTTCGATTCCCTTTTCCTGGAGCCAGCGTTCCGTAATGCCCACGCCTTCCGTGGCGATGCGCTTGCCCTGCAGGTCTTCCGCACAGGTGATGGGGGAGTCTTCCGGAACCACCAGCACCCACCGGGTGGGCTTGGAGGTGGCCTTGGAGTATTGAAGGTCCGTCAGCACTTCCACGTCCGCGCGGTTTTCATAGATCCAGTCGCGTCCGGTGATGCCGCAGTCGATGAAACCGTCATTGACGTAACGGCCGATTTCCTGGGCGCGGATCAGAAAGAGTTCCAGATCGTCGTCGTCGCAAGTCGGGCGATACCCGCGGCTGGACACATAAACATTGTAGCCGGCCTTGCGGAACAATTCCACGGTGGAGTCCTGCAAACTGCCTTTGGGAAGTGCTATTTTGAGTTTCTTCGACATGATGGGACGGAAATGAAAACCCACGCGGGCCTCATTGTCAAGTTCAGAACCGAATCCGGCCCATTTTACCGGGCCATGAGCCGTTCAATGTCATCCGGTAGCAGGGGCACGTCCGCCAGCAGGTCAATGTTTTCCTTTTCTCCGATCAGAATATCGTTTTCCAGACGGATGCCCAGGCCTTCCTCCGCAATGTAGATGCCCGGTTCAATGGTGAAGACCATGCCCGGAAGCACGACGGGGTTGGTTTCCCCTACGTCGTGCACGTCCAGTCCCAGGAAATGGGAGCAGCCGTGCATATAGTATTTGCGGACGATGGGGGGATCAGACGGTTTTTCCGCCACCTGGGCAGGCGTGATAAGGCCCAGTTTGACGAGTTCCCCGGCGGCGAACACGCGCACCAGGCGTTCGTATTCCGATTTCAGGATGCCGGGCCGCAGGATGCTTTTGGCATACACCATCATGTTCAGCACGCTTTCATACACGGCGCGCTGGCGGGGGGTGAATTTTCCGTTCACGGGAACGGTGCGGGTCATGTCGGAGTTGTAATTGCCATACTCCGTGCCTATGTCCATCAGCACCAGTGCTCCGTCCTCGCACCGCTTGTCGTTCTGGATGTAGTGCAGCACGCAGGTGTCCTTTCCGGAGGCAATGATGGGCAGGAAGGAGAATTTGCGCGGCCCCCGGCTGATGAATTCATTAGCCAGGAAACCCTCTATCTGCCATTCCCCCACTCCCGGTTTGATAAACCTGAGCAGGGCGCGGAAGCCTTCATTGGTGATATCACAGGCCTTTTTGAGTGCCTTGATTTCCTCCGGCTTTTTGATCTGCCGCATCTCCGCCACAGTTTCGTAAACGTTTTTCAGGATTGCATCCGGGAATTTTTCCTTCAGGTCCTTGGTCATGCGCGCATTGCGCGTTTCCACCGGGCAGGTGCAGCGCGGATGCTGGTTGGCTTCCACAAAGACCATGGCGGCAGCCGGCACCAGGCTGTCCAGCAGCGCATCATATTCATTGGTCCAGCGCACATCCCGGATGCCGCTCAACTCCCTCGCCTGATCCTGCGTCAGGCGGGCCCCTTCCCAAATGGCGATCCTTTCATTCGTCTCACGCAGCAGCAGGATTTCATCCCAGCCGTCCTCCCGGATGGTCATGATGAGGACGGTTTCCTCCTGGTCGATTCCGGTGAGGTAGAAAAGATTGGCATTCTGGTGCAGGGCGAAGGTGCCGTCCGCATTCGTAGGGAATACATCATTGGCATGCAGAATCAGCATACTGCCGGCGGGCAGGCGGGAAGCCAGTTCCGCACGATTGCCGGCAAAAAAGGAGGAAGGAAGCGGCTCGTATCTCATACCGACAGCATGCCCCGCTTTTCCGGCTTGTCAACCATGCATCCGGACACGGAACAGCGTTCCAGCGGCTCTTTTAAATTCTTCCATCACGGCATTCTTTGTACCTTCCGTGTTTTATGTTTTTCCGTGCTGTTTTTCCGCTATGGACATTCTTTTTCCGGGCGTTTCCTGCACGTCCGGGCCTTAACGGCCCTACTTCCCTGCTCCATCACCCATGCAGCGGATTTCAAGGAGCGCCCGGCAACTTCAACCTTTTACTCCCGGCTCCACAGGAATTAAAGGCAACAGCGTTTCTCTGAATGGAGAAACAATCTCAAAGGAATTTTACAGATGCAACAACGCCCCTATCAATATTTTCTTCCGCAATCATGTTGAGGAGTTCGCCTGCGGCAAGTACAAACCAGACAGATTTGCCCGGCAGCTCGCGGCAACGCCGGGAAAAACTTTCCCGTCCCTGATCTTTCCCCGGCAGGGAAAACTCTTGACGGCAATCGAGTCATGACTCGAACACAGGCTATGGGGAATCCGTCTTACCCGCATGTACGGCGCTCTTCCAAAGCTCCTGCTGGCGCTGGGAACAGGATTGGTTTTTTCCTGTTCCAGTTCCCAGATCATGCCCGCTTCCCCCTTGATTACCCATCCTCTGCATGCGGATTCCAGACAGAGTTGCTTTGAAGGCGTCTGGTACAACCCCAGAGAACGGGCCATCTGGAATTCCCCCCGGCTGAAGGTATACGTAGCTCCCGTCAATATTGATTACATCAAGGCCAAGTTCCCAAAGGAAGCCCCTGCCCTGGCGGCACAGTTCAGAACCGAGCTGCAGAAAGACATTCGCAGGGTGCTGGAAAACAAAGCCAAACAGACCGGAGGAAGGATCAGGTGGCAATTGGTTGACCGCCCCTCGCCGGAAGGAGTCACCCTTTACATCGCCATGGTCAAGCTGAAGGCTACGGACGTGGGCGGCAACATCATGTCGGACCTGGTTTCCCTGGCCTCCCCCCTGCCGGGAACCTCTCTGATCCTGGGCAGTTTCATGAGCGGGGACGTAGGCATTGAAGGGCGCCTGTCAGACATGCGCACGGGCACCAGCATTATGGAGTTCAAGGCTTACAACGCAGACCCCATCACCCTGTTTTCCGTGAAGGAGTTTGAACGCTTCGCCTTTGACCGGCAAAATCTGCAGCTTTTCGCCAGCGGCATCTCCGACATTTTCAAGGCGGGACCGTCCAGTTATATTCCCAGCACAGGGGAAATTGACCTGGATCCGTTTTAAAGGGCTTTCCCGGCAGACTCTTCCCTGTTCTTTTTCCCAGGCTCATAAAAGGCGCATTGCTGGACCGTCTGCCTGGTTTTAAAGGCATACGCAAAGAAGGCGACGCCCACCAGCACGAGGAAGACGGAAAGGAATTGCCCGCGGGTCAGCCCCATGGAGAAGGGGGAATCCGGTTCCCGGTATTCCTCGCAAATGATTCTGCCGGCAGCATAAAGGATGGCAAAAATCCCGCAGAACACCCCGTTCCACGCACGCGGGAATTTCACCCGAATGAACCACAGAACGGCAAACAGAACTATTCCTTCCGCAAATGCCTCATACAGCTGGGAGGGGTAGCGCGCATGATCCTGCATCATCTGCCCCACGATTTCCTTGACGGCGGGCGTATCCCTCACCCGGTCGACCACCCAGTCGGGAGTCATGGACATGTTGTCCCGAAAGGTTTTCCCGGAGGAAAACAGTTCATCCACCAGTCCGGGCGTTTCATAAATGCGTGTGGCCACCTTGGCGAATAACGTATTGTCCTGAAGAAGTTCTGCCGGAAAAATCATTCCCTGAGAAGAGCCGGGCGATACAATGCGCCCATACAGTTCTCCATTGATAAAATTAGCCATGCGGCCAAAAAACAGCCCAACGGGAGCCACAATGGCGAGCCCGTCCAGCAGGGCCACCCACTTGACGCGGTGCTTCCACGCATAATAAAACGTGTACAGGCCCACGCCGATCATCCCTCCGTGGCTGGCCATCCCCCCCTCCCACACCCGCAGAGCCATGAGGGGGTCTTCCAGGAAGCGGGACAAGCCATGATTGGGTATCTGGTAAAAGAGCACGTATCCCAGCCGTCCGCCGAGCAGGACGCCAAAGATCGCCACATAGGTGACGAAATCCGCCAGCTTGTCCTGCGGAATGGGGTACAGCTTCCGGCGGGACAGCCAGGAAAGCAGGAAATATCCTCCGATGAAGCCCATCAGGTAAGCCACGCCATACCAGCGCAGGGCAATGGAATCCGTAATCTGCAAGATGACGGGATCCAGATCGTGTACGTAAGTGGTCGGATTCATGAGCGTTCCTTTCAGGGAAGGTAATGGGTAAGGGCGTTCACGGTTTCCTGGTCCAGGGAACGCGCCAACGCCACCGTTAATTCCACTGCCGCGCGGTAATCCCGCAAGTCCAGCACGCCGTTATGGGCATGGATGTACCGGGTCGGGACTCCAAGGACAATGCAGGGAACGCCCTTGCCGGAAAGATGAAGGGCGGCGGCATCCGTCCCGCCCGAACGGCGCACCGTCAGCTGAAAGGGTATGCCCTGATCCACAGCTATTTTCTCCGCCAGGGCGGCCAGTCGCGGATTAGTGATGGCCGTGGGATCAAACAACCTGACCTGCACGCCGCCGCCCAGAACTCCCTGGGAATCCGCCACCGTAAAACCAGGGGTATCGTCCGCGGGCGGACCTTCCAGCACAATCACGCAATCCGGACGCATGGCGACTCCGGCCGTCCTGGCGCCCCGCGTGCCTACCTCTTCCTGCACCGTGCCGGCGGCAATCAGGGTATTGGGGTGCCCTTCCCGGCACAATGCCTTGAATGCTTCAATCATCACGGAAAGGCCGGCGCGGTTGTCAAAGGCCTTGCCCATGACCCGGAAGGGATTTTCCAAAGGTGAGAATTTCACGTCAGGCACTACCGGATCCCCCAGATGAATGCCGAATTCATTCCGCACCTGTTCTGCGCTTTCAGCTCCCACGTCCACAAAGAGGGCCTCCATGCCCATGACGCTGTTGCGCTGGCCCTCCGGCAGAAAATGGGGCGGCTTGGAACCGATGACGCCCTGGATGCTGCGGCCTGAACGCGTTTTCACCAGAACACGCTGACTTAACAGCGTATGCGGCCACCAACCGCCTATGCCCACCAATTGCAGAAAACCGCTTCCCGTGATGTTCTGCACCAGGAACCCGATCTCGTCCATGTGGGCGGCCAGCATCACGCGGGGACCAGAATCGCCGTTGGTGCAAAACAAACATCCGGAACCGTCGGAGGAAAACTCCCCGCAGCCTTCAAGTTCTTGTACCACAAGGCTCCGTATTTCATCCTCATGGCCTGAAATGCCATGGGCCTCTGAAAACTTTTTCAGCAGATCCGAATCAATCGCCATGGGCCGAGCATGTGAAAACACCCCTTCCAGGTCAAGCCCGCAGCCATGCCGCATGATTTTTTCTTGACTGCACGGGTAGAACCTCCGGATTGCGCCGCATCATGTACCGCACCCGTTCCATGGAAAGAAACAAGAGATTTTTGCTAGCCACAGTTCGGTTTTTGGTGTAACTAATCAGGGAATCGAATTGTGCTATGAAATCCATCCTTAACACTATCACGGCCATGCTGGCTGCGGTGCTTTTCATTCCTGTGGCATCGGCGCAAACCACCAGCAATCCCAGAATGCAGGTGAAGGTCACGCTGGAAAAGCTTTCCCTGTACATGCGCCAGTCTCCCAACGTCATGACCCAGGACGATCCCAGGCCGCTGCCGAAGCCGAAGAGGTGGGCGGATTTTGAAATTCCCTTCAAGGTGGAGGCCGCCCCCATGCCCAAATCCGGCTACATTGATTCCCTGACGTTCAAATTCTATATTGCCGTCGTCAACCCGGACCGCGCCCGCCAGTACCTGAAACTGTACAAGGAAGTTAAATACGTCAACGTTCCGGTAGGGGAAGCCACGTACGCCTCTGTCTATCTTTCCCCCTCCTCCGTCAAACGCATCACCGGGTCCGAAGGCGGCAGGGGCAAGTGGGTAAAGTATCAGGGCGTGGTAGTGGAATACGGCGGCAAAGTAGTCGCCACTTATTCCTCCGAACGCGGCAAGATGGAAAAATGGTGGGCCATTCAGTCCCCCAGCATCGTGGAAACTTCCTACTATCCCCTGTTGAACAAGGATGAAACCCCCTTCTCCGTGTACTGGTATGACCGCTATCCGGAAATCATGAGACCCAATAGCCAACAGACAGCACCCAGCCCGGCGCCCGCCCCGTTCGGAACTCCTGCGGAAACCCCGGCGGCAGACGGCGAATAACGTCCCATCAGCATTTTCACCTCACTTTTATTTAACAGAAATCACCCATGGCTAATTCACGACAAATCGTCGCATTAAACGTAGGTTCCCAGAGAGTATCAATGGGCGTCTTTTCCAAGACCTCCAAAGACGCTCTCATTCTGGACCGCTATGCTACGCGCCTCGTAGTGCTGGACCCGTCAGCGGAAGGCCTGCGCCTGACGAAAATAGGGGAAGCTATCGCCGACCTCGTCCAGGAACTCAATGTCAAAGGCAGCGTTGTCAACTATTCCGTTTCCGGACAATCCGTTTTCATCCGCTTCGTCAAGCTTCCGGCCCTGGACGACACCGATGTGGAACAGCTCATCCGCTTTGAAGCCCAGCAGCATGTCCCCTTCCCCCTGGATGAAGTGGTGTGGGACTACCACCTGCTCCCGGCCAAAGGACTGGAACGTGAAGCGATCCTGGTAGCCATCAAGGCGGAAGACCTGGACACCCTTAATGATGAAATCACTTCCCACGGCCTTTCCACCGGCAAGGTGGACTGTGCGCTGACCTCCCTGTACAACGCTTATGTGGACAGCTACCCGGATGAAAAGGAGCCTGTGATGCTCATTGACATCGGCGCCAAATCCACGGACCTGATCTACAGCGAGCAGGGACGCTTTTTCACCCGCAGCATTTCCGCGGGCGGCATTTTTGTCACCTCCGCCATCGCCCGTGAATTCAACGTTCCCTTCATGGAAGCCGAACGCCTGAAGACCACCAGCGGACTCGTTTCCATGAGCAACGGGCAAACGGAAGGGCTGGACCCCGCCACGGCCAACCTGGCTACCGTCATCCGCACGGCCATGACCCGGCTGGCTTCCGAAATCCAGCGCACCACCAACCATTACCGCGCCCAGATGAACGGAAGCGCGCCCGTCAAGGCATACCTGTGCGGAGGGGGCGCGTCCCTGCCCTACACCAAGGAATTCCTTGAAGACAAGCTGGGCATTCCGATTTCCTTCTTCAACCCCATGCACAACGTGGGAGTGGGTTCCGGAGTGGACGTCAATACCATCTCCCGTGAAGCCTTCATCCTGGGCGGCCTGATCGGCACCGCCGTCAACGCCGTTGGCAGGGCTTCCCTCAACATTGACCTGGAACCCACGGCAATTGCCAAAAAGCGGGCCAACCAGAAGAAGATGCCCGCCATTATCGCCGGAGTCGCCATCGCCGTTATCGGCGCCGCAGCCTATGCCGCGACGGGATACATGGGCGTGAAAAAGGCGGAGGAAACCCTCGCGGGCGTCAATCCCACCGTCACGTCCATCAAGTCGGAACAATCCGCCCTGCGTCAGAAGGAACAGGAACTGAAAAAGCTGGACGCCACCCTGGCCTCCTACCAGCAGCTGACACTCCAGCGCTACGGTTATGCGGACATCATCAAGCACCTGCTGGAACAGTCGGAACACAAGGACTATCCCTACTGGTTCACGGACTTTGAACCGCTGGCGCACTTCAATCCGGAGGATACCACCCAAATCACGGGCTATTCCGTCATCAAGGATTCCTTTACATCGGATAAAAACACGTCCCTGGTGGATGACATCAGGACGGAATCCTCCGCAAACGCCTCCAGTGACGATGATCAATCCGTTTACAGCGTCAATGCCGTGCGTCTGACGGGCTTTGTCCGGCGCTCCCTGGGCGGACAGAGAATCATCCAGGAACTTCAGGCGAAAATAGACGGAAACAAGGACTCCTTGTTCACTTTCAAACATGGGGACGCCAAGCTGGAAGCGCGCCAGATCATGGAACTGGGTGCCAAGGACGCCAAGATAGATGCAGCAGCCGGGCCCTTTGTTCCCTTCAAGCTGGTGCTTCCGTTAAAAACTCCCATCCCCGTGCATTTTAACAAATAAGATTACCCAACCCGAACAAGACACATTTTATGAGCAATTGGATTACAGACAACAAGCCCGCCGCCATGGTAGCAGGCGTGGGGCTTCTCTTATTCCTGGGGTTATCCGTGACTGGGTACATCGTCAATTCCAAACGCAGTGAGCTGGACAAGAAAATCAGCGTCGCTTCCAAGGAGATTAAATCCGCCAACGCTGCGGAAATCACGCCAAGCCGTGCATCGAACGAAGAGCTGGAAAAGGAACTGAACCGCTATGCCAAGGCGGTTACCAACCTGGAAACGGCGTACAAGCCTTTCCTGGCCTCCTCCGCACTGGTTCCCACCACGCCTACCGCGTTCCAGAATGAGCTGAAAACATTCCGGGATACCCTGATCGCTTCCTGCAAGAAAAAGAACATCCTGATTACGGACACTTCCTCCTGGCTCGGCTTCCAGGTTTACAGCACCCAGGCGCCCTCCGTACAGGCGGCGCCCACACTGGGCTTTGAACTGAAAGCCGTCAACGCCCTCGTCAACAAGCTGACGGATTGCGGACTGACCAAATTCATCAAGGTGTACCGTCCCCAGCTTCCTATTGAAAACCCGGCCCGCAACCCGGAAGAGGAAGCGGACGAGCCCAACCAGGCGCCATGGACGCCCATGCCGTTGGAAGTCGCCTTCCAGGGCGACCGGGAGAGCGTGCTGAAGGCCATGAACGCCATTACGGACTCCCAGGAGTACCTGTTCACGGTCAATTCCATCAGAATCCGCAATGAACGGATGATGCCCACCCCCATCGCCAGCCCGGCAGCGGCCAAGCCTGCCGCCGCCCAGCCTGCCACGGGAGCGGCGGACCTGAGGCCGGCGGATGAAGCGGCCCAACCCGCAGCTCCGGTCATCCAGCAAGTCATCAAGCCTTACATGGGCAAGGAACAAATCTTTGTCCAGGTCTCCCTGAACCTGGTCCACTTCAACCAGCCCAAGGCACAGGAAACGTCTGAAGACTAATTACGGCAACCAACCGCAGCAAATACTTTCAACATGTCTGAAAAACAAAACTACGACAAAATCCTGCTGGCTTCCGGCATCGTCCTGGGCCTGGGGGTAGCCGCCTACGGTACGCTGACCCTTCTGGGACTGAATGACAAGTACAAGTTCACCACGCAGGTTTCAGAAAAGACGATTGAACCCCCTGCCGGCATTAAAAAAGCCGCGGAAATCAATCAGGAACTTTCCGCCTCCCACGAACTCAAGCCCATTGCACAGGAAACGCAGCAATACGTAGGTTTCGTAGCGCCCAATCTCTGGATCAAGGAAGGGGCAACGGAACCCTTTGACATCATCTCCGGCCCTCCCATCCACGGCAACATTCCGAACAAATGGTTCCTGGACAACGGCCTGGAAAACGAGTTCGTTTACTCGGACGTCCTCACCCGCGATCCGGACAACGACGGATTCACGGTGCAGGAGGAATACGAGGCTAAAACGCATCCCAATGATCCGAACAGCCATCCGCCCCTCATCAACAAGCTTTTTGTCGACGAGATCAAGCAATTCGGCTTCTACCTGGCATTCACGCAAGCGGACGGCAATGACTTCACCTTCAAGGGAATGAACCGCGCCAAGCAGGAACTGTGGAGAAACATCGTCCAGCCCAACGGCCAGTTCGGAACCCGGAAAAACACGAAAGACAAGCCCAGATTCGAGCTGGTCAGCGTCGCCAGCAAGGAGTTCAAGAACCCCAGCCTGGACATGGTGGAAACGGATGAGGAGGCCGTCGTCAAAGACCTGAAACCGACCAAGAACGGCCAAACCTACACCATCAGGCGCGGCACCAAATACCTCATTCCCATCGTTGATAAGAAAGTAAACCTTACTATCGCCGCCGGACCGGAGCGGGACACCAGCTTCGAAGTGGAAGAGGGTGCAGACTTCCAGATTCCGGGAGACACCAAACAGACCTACACGCTGAAAACCGTTGATAATGCTACACAGACCGTAACCATTGCCAACAAAACCACTGGAGAACAAACAACACTGAGCAAGAAAAAATAGACCCGGATTTAAACTTTTCTGAAAAAAAAGCTTCACAAATCCGAAAAACATGTAAAAAGAAGAACCTAACTATGGACCACGCACCACTTTATCAACCGAAGCGTTCTCTGATCGCGCTGATGGCCATTGCTGCCTCCTGCCCGTTTGCGCAGGCTGGCGATGGCGGCGCCGTCGGAACCTCCAGTGCCTTGGGACCGTCCTACGCCGGACCGGGCAGTTACTACCAATCCGATGCAGCGCGCATTGCCATGGCCCGTCGCGAAGCGCAAACCCAGGAAGCCATGCAGCTCCTTGCCGAAGGCCGCAACCTGTACCGCGAAGGCAAGTACAAGGAAGCCTTGGACAAATACAACGCCGCTTACAACCTGCTGCCTGCCGCGCCGATCAATGACCAGCGCAAGGAAGCCATCGCCAACCACATTGGCGACGCCAGCATCGCCGTGGCACAGGAATACATCAAAGTGGGCCGCTATGACGAAGCTGACAAGCTTCTGCAGGACGCCATCAAGCTCAATCCCCGGAGCGCCAAGCTTGCCAAGCAGACGCTCGAATACATGAAGGATCCGATTCGCACGAACCCCGCGAACAATCCCGAGCACGTCAAGAACGTGGAAAAGGTGAACACCCTTCTCCACATGGCCTATGGTTACTATGACCTCGGCGACTATGACAAAGCCATCGCCGAATTCAACAAGGTTCTTACCGTTGACCCGTACAACGTGGCGGCCCGCCGCGGCATGGAAACGGTCAACCGCCGCAGAATGGCCTATTACGCGGCCGCCTATGACGAAAACCGCAGCACCATGCTTGCGGAAGTGGACAAAATGTGGGAACGCCCCATTCCGATGGAAGTTCCGACCGGTCCCGACAACGGAGACAACCCCCCGATGACCGACGTCAACGGAGCCACGGCCAACCTGATGAAGCTCAAGAGCATCATCATTCCCTCCGTCTCCTTTGAAGATACCACCGTGGAAGACGCCATCGACTACCTGCGCAAGAAGTCCGTTGAACTGGACCGCACCGTAGGCCCGAACGGCGAACGCGGCATCAACTTCGTCATTAACGATTCCCAGCCCGCAGCCGTTACTCCGACAGCCCCGACAGCCGATGACAACGGCGGCTTTGGCGAGGACACCACAGAGGTCACGGAAGTAGCTCCGGCCGCTCCCCAGGAAAGCATCCGCACCCGCAAGATCGGCCAGCTGAAGCTGACCAACGTTCCCATGCTGGAAGTGTTGCGCTTCATCTGCAGCAATGCGGGCCTTCGCCAGAAGGTGGAAGACTATGCAGTCACCATTCTTCCCGCCGGCGGCAATGACGTGGACCTCTATCAGCGCACCTTCTCCGTACCTCCGGGCTTCCAGTCCGCCCTGCGCACTACTGTTGGTGACGGCGGCGACGGCGGCGTCAGCGACGACCCCTTTGGCGGCGGCGGTGAAAGCTCCTCCGGCCTCAAGCCCATGCCCTCCATCCGCAGCCTGCTTCAAAAGAGCGGCATCAGCTTCCCGGAAGGGGCCACGGCATTCCTTGTCAACGGAAACTCCTCCCTGGTCGTCCGCAACACCTCCGGCAACCTGGACCTGATCGAACAGCTCATTGAAAACACCCGCGGTGAATCCCAGCAGGTGCGCATCATGACCAAGTTCGTGGAAGTGACCCAGGAAAACACGGAAGAACTCGGCTTTGACTGGATCGTCACTCCGTTCTCCGTCAGCAACGACCGCAGCACCTTCCTGGGCGGCGGCACGAACTACGGCACCGGCCTTATTCCCGACGATTTCACCCAGTCTCCCGGCGGCGTGAGCGGCTGGCCCGTGAACAACAAGAACACCAACACGGACGGCAACGGCCTGATCAACGGTCTCGCCACCGGCGGCAACCGCACGGGCGACTATGCCATCTCCGAAAACTCCGTGGACAACCTGCTGAACAGCACCAATCGTTCTGAAGCAACCAAGAAGAACCCGGCCCCTGGCATCATGTCCCTGACGGGCATCTATGACGAAGGCGCCTTCCAGATGCTGATGCGCGGCCTGTCCCAGAAGAAGGGTTCCGACGTTCTCACCGCTCCCAGCGTAACAGCCAAGTCCGGTGAAACCGCCAAGATTGAAATCATCCGCGAATTCTGGTACCCCACCGAATACGAACCGCCGGAACTTCCCAACAACGTGAGCAGCTGGGGCGGCAACTACAACAACCGGAACAACGTTCTGGATGATCTTGTAGGCACCGAAAACCCGGCCCAGGTCACCAGCTTCCCCGTCACTCCCGCCACTCCCGGCGTGTTTGAAATGAAGCCCGTTGGCGTGACCCTGGAAGTTGTGCCCACCATTGGTGACAACAAGTACATCATTGACCTCAACTTCAAGCCCAGCATCGTGGAATTTGAAGGCTTCGTGAACTACGGCAGCCCGATCCAGTCCACCGGCGTTGGTTCCGACGGCAAGCCGATGTCCCTGACTCTGACGGAAAACCGCATTGAGCAGCCCATCTTCTCCAAGCGTTCCGTTGAAACGTCCCTGTTCATCTACGACGGCCACACCGTGGCAATCGGTGGTTTGATCACGGAAAACGTGCAGACGGTGGAAGACAAGGTGCCGATCTTCGGTGATCTGCCTCTCGTCGGACGCTTCTTCCGCAGCAACTCTGACAACCACATCAAGAAGAACCTGATGATCTTCGTGACGGGTCAGATCATTGACGCCACGGGCCAACCCGTACGCGGCAATGCCCTTCCCACGGCGGCTGCACCGGAAAGCGCACTTCCTGCTTCCGAAGGCCTGCTGCCTCCCATGTAGGCGGCGTGCATAACGTCCATATTGGAGCGGGTGAAAGGGTGAACCTTTCACCCGCTTCTTTGCGTCCCAGACATATCCCTGTTTTCCCTCCCTGATGAAGACCTTGATTGTGACCGGAGGAATTGCCACCGGAAAATCCACCGCCGTCCGCCTGCTGATGGAAACCGGAGGACCGCGCCTGCACCTTTTTGACTGTGATTCGGAGGCGGGCAAACTGCTGGACGGGGGCAGGCTGAAAGAAAGCCTCTCCAGCGCCTTCGGCCCCGCCAGCGTAGAGGCCTCCGGCCGGGCGGACAGGAATTTCCTGCGGGAGCTCGTCTTCCGGAATCCGGAAAGCCGCAAGGTGCTGGAAGGGATTATTCATCCCCTGCTGCACCAAGAATGTCTTGCGCAAATGAAAGCGGCGCGTCAGAATACGGCGGTAGACGGGTTTGTCATTGACGTGCCATTGTTTTTTGAAACATCGGTGCACTACCACCAGGATGCCGTATGCGTGGTGGCCGTTTCCAGGGAAACGCAGAAAACCCGCCTGGCTCTCAGGAACGGATTCCGTGAGGATATGATTGAAGCCATTTTGGCTGCTCAGCGTCCTATCATGGAAAAAGTGGCCGCAGCCGATTTCGTCCTCTGGAACGAAGGGCCGCCAGACCTGCTCCGCCGGCAAACCCAAAGACTCCATCAACATTTTTTCCATGACTGAAGAACTCGACCACAAGTCCCTCCCCACCGGAGAAGACCCGCAGGCAACTCCTCCCAAGGCCCTTTCCGCACCAGAAGAGGTTTCTGCGGAACATCCGGCCACCGCTTCCGGACAAAACGCCGGGGCTCCGGCCTGTACTCCGGCACCGCCGGCGCAGGCAGAGGAAGATACCGCTCCCGTTCTGGAACAAATGGATATCAATGAATTGCGTGGACGCCCCCTGAACGATCTTCAGGAGATGGCAGAAGGCCTTCCCATTCGTAACGCATCTTCCCTCACCAAGTCCCAGCTGGTTTTTGAACTGGGAAAACAGCTTCTGGCAAAAGGGCATGAAGTAGTCGTTTCCGGCGTCATGGAACAGGCCAAGGACAACTATGCCATGCTGCGGGACCCGGTTAAAAGTTTCCGCACCTCTCCGGATGACATTTATCTGGGCGGCAATCTCATCAAGCCTCTGCACCTTCGCGTAGGCCAGCAGATCAAAGTCAGGCTCCGCAAACTGCGCCCCCATGACAAATACCTTTCCGCCGCCTCCGTCATCAGTGTGGAAGGCATCCCTGCGGAAGATTACCGTGCGCGCAGCGATTTTGAACGCCTCACCCCCCTCTTCCCCAAGGAACGCCTTCTTTTGGAAAACAAGGAAGTCAATTCCGCCGCCATGCGCGTGCTGGATCTCATGACTCCCTTCGGCAAAGGCCAGCGCGGCCTGATCGTGGCCCCGCCCCGCGGCGGCAAAACCGTTCTTCTGAAAACAATCGCCCGTTCCATTAAAGCCAATTACCCGGAGGTGGAACTGATTGTGCTTCTGCTGGACGAACGGCCGGAAGAAGTAACGGATTTTGAAGAAACCGTGAACGCTCCGGTTTTCGCCTCCACCTTTGACGAGCCTTCCCGCCGGCACGCCCAGGTCTCCGACCTGGTGATTGAGCGCGCCAAGCGCCTGGTGGAAATGGGCAAGGACGTTGTCATCCTGCTGGATTCCCTGACCCGGCTGTCCCGCGGCTACAATGCCAACCAGACGGGCGGACGCATCATGTCCGGCGGCCTGGGTTCCAACGCCCTGGAAAAACCGCGCAAATTCTTCTCCGCCGCACGCAACGTGGAGGAAGGCGGCAGCCTGACCATCATCGCCACGTGCCTGGTGGATACGGAATCCAGAATGGATGAAGTGATCTTTGAAGAATTCAAGGGAACGGGCAACCTGGAAATACGCCTGGACCGGGAACTTTCCGAACGGCGCATTTATCCGGCCATCTCCCTCTCCCAGAGCGGCACCCGCAATGACGACAGGCTGTACAATGAACAGGAGTTCGTCAAAATCATGCAGCTGCGCCGCCAGCTCGCCATGAAACCGGGATGGGAAGGCCTCCAGGCCCTCCTGCAAAACATTTCCAAGACGCAGAACAATGCGGAACTTCTGCTGACAGGGCTGCGTTAAGGTTTATCCTTTCTTTTTCCGTTTTTACCGCCTCCGTTCCCTTGCCGGGACGGAGGCTTTTTTATGGGGATGTTCTCTGTTATTCCCGGTGTTCGCGGCAGCATTGGACATCATGGACATCATGGATACCATGTTTACCGGGAGCGGCTTCATCCGGAAAAAGGAGGACTGAACAGAATCATCTCCGTCAGTCGCCCAGCCTTACCCGGAAGATGCGCATGGAGTTGCCCACCGCAAGCAGGCAGACGCCTACATCCGCTATAACGGCGCCCCACATTCCGGCCAGGCCCAGAATACCCAGCACCATCACCAGCAGCTTGACGCCCAGAATCAGAACGATATTCTGCACGACAATGCGCTCCGTCGCCCGGGACAGCAGCATCCCCTGGGGAACGGAAACGGGATCGCCCTTCATGATCACCATGTCAGCCGCCTGGAGAGCCGTATCGGAACCCACACCGCCCATGGCGATCCCAATGTCGGAGGCCGCCAGGGAGGGAGCGTCATTCATCCCGTCCCCTACAAAGGCGAGCAGCCCCGTTTCAGGCTTCAACCGGCGCACATGCTCCAGCTTGTCAGCCGGCATCAGTCCGCTGAACACCTCGTCCAGCCCCAGTTTCCGCCCCACCTCCGCACCGGCGGAAGAGGAATCCCCCGTCAGCATGACCAGCCTGGAAACTCCCAGTTCCCGCAATTTCCTCACCGCCTGTTCCGCATCCGGCTTGATCCGGTCAGACAGGCGCAGCCTCCCCAGCAGGACGCCGTCCAGCGCTACGTAAATAGTCACGCCGCGGTCCTCTTCATCCCCCGTCCCTACTCCGGCCTCCTGAAGAAAAGCCTTCTTTCCCACCAGCACGGTCTTCCCTTCCACACGGGCGGAAACGCCTCCTCCCGTCACTTCCACCAGTTCCGCCACACGGTCCGGGAACAGGTGGCCGTCATACGCCTTCACAATGGAACGCCCCAGAGGATGGGAAGCGGAGCTTTCCGCGTGGGCCGCCCAGTACAGCAGCTGTTCCGGAGCGACTCCCTCACAGGGAAGCACTTCATCCACGAAAAAAACGCCCTCCGTTAAGGTTCCCGTCTTGTCAAACACCACCGTCTTCACCTTCCGCAGGGCATCCAGGTAATTGCTCCCTTTCAGCAGAATCCCATGGCGCGCCGCCCTTCCTATCCCGGCAAAGAAGCCCAGCGGAATGGACAGCACCAGCGCACAGGGGCAGGAGATCACCAGCAGAACCAGCGCGCGGAACAAACCGTCCGACCAGCTTCCACCCGTCACGAAGGGATAAAGAAGGAACACCAGAACGGCAATGGAGATCACCAGCGGCGTATAAAGGCGTGAAAACCGGGACAGCCTCCCTTCCAAAGGGGATTTGTGGCCGGAAGCGGCCTCCACCAGCTCCTGGACCCTGGCCAGGGCCGAATGCCGCCAGTCACGGTCCGCACGAACTTCCAGCACCCCCTGCCCGTTGATATATCCCGCCAGCACGGCCCCCCCGGCTCCAACCTCCACCGGCAGGGATTCTCCGGTCATGGCGGAGGTATCCAGCACGGAGTTCCCTCCCGTCACCAGGCCGTCCAGCGGAACGCGTTCTCCGGGACGCACTTCAATCAGGGAACCGGGCCGGACCTCCGCGGGAGGAACGTCACGGATAAAGCCGTCCTCTTTTACATGGACGGCATCAGGCCTTAAATTCATCAGCTCGCTCACGGATCGGCGGGAATTGCCCACCGCACGCTCCTGAAGATACTCTCCCACACGGTAGAAAAGCATCACGCCCACCGCCTCGGAGTAATCTCCCAGGAACATCGCCCCCAGGGAGGCAATACTCATCAGGAAGTTTTCATCCATCACAAAACCGCGCTTCAATCCCAGAAAAGCCGTCTTCAATACATCCCAGCCTATCAACAGGTAGGCGGCCGCATAGGCAGCCACGCCGCTCCATGAATCGCTTCCCATGACCAGGGCTGCGGCAAACAGGACTAGTCCCAGTACGGCGGGAACGGGCCTGATAGAGCCTCCGGAGCCGCAGCAGCTTCCGGAACAGCACCCTCCTGCACAGCAGGAAGCTCCTTCTGTCAAATGCTCGTGGGAATGTTCCGTACTCATGACTTGTTCCGCTTGTACGCCTGCGGCTCCGCAATGGCAAGCCTTATGTTAGCTCAATCTAACATAAGGCTTGCGATGCTCGTTCTCCTTTAAAACGTTCCAGCACGCCCAGTCCCATGAATTCATCCATGGCCATGGCTCCGGCTCCCAGCAGCCCCGCCTCCGCTCCAAACCTAGCGGGCAGGATTTTCAGTTCCTCCATGTGCAGGGGGAACAACTGCGCCTTGAGGTTTTCCAGCAGGGGTTTCATCAGCAAGTCCCCGGCCTTGGCCACGCCGCCGCCGATGATGAAGGCATCCGGAACCAGCGTATACATCAGATTCATGATGAGGCAGGCAAGCATTTCCGCCGTATCCTCCCACAGCTGCAGGGCTACGGGGCATCCCGCCCGGGCGGCTTCATCCAAGTCCCTGGGCGTGCATTCGTTCACGGTCCGGGTGATGCCCGCTCCGGCATACCGCTTGACGGCCTCCGCCGCCAGTTCGTTGTTGCCAATGTACTCTTCAATGGCTCCGCGGTTGCCGAACGGTCCGGGCTTGCCCTGATAGTGAATGCTCGTCTGTCCCAGCTCCGCAGCGGAAAGCCGCCTGCCGCGCAAGATTCGGTCGTTCACCACAATGCCGCCGCCTATCCCCGTTCCCATAGTCAGGCACACCAGGCTGGACATGCCGCGCCCGGCTCCCAGCTTCCATTCCGCATACGCCATGCAGTTGGCGTCATTGTCCAGCACGACGGGAAGGCCCAGCGCCTGCTCCATCAGCTCCTTCACCGGAACTTCATGATCCCAGACGCGGACGTTGGTCAGCTGGTAAAGCACTCCCTTGTAGTAATCACACCATCCCGGCATTCCCATCCCTATCACACAAGCGGTGGGAAACTGCCCGCGCAGCGTGAGGGCTGTGGCAATCATGGTATCAATAATCGCCTGGGGGCTTTCGAACATGGCAGTGGGGATACGGTCCGCCGTCGCCAGAATGCGGTCCCCCGCCGTCACGCCCATTTTGATGCTCGTACCGCCGAAGTCCACGGCCAATGCACAGGGTTCTGAAAAGCTCATGGTTCATACTTATGCCACGCTCTCCCCGGAATCAACGCAAAAACGCATTCACCCCCATCCCTTTCCGCGGCATGCCCTCCTTCTTGTATAAAATACAATAAATATCTTCCAGAAAGGGCTTGCCAGAGATGCTCCGTCCGGTTCATGATAACTGCCGTGATGATGGAAATGCCCGGTTCGGACGAGTGGTTCATGCGCCAAGCCATGAAAGAATCCAGAAAAGCCCTGGTGAAGGGGGAAGTGCCCATCGGGGCCATCGTGGTGAAAGACGGCCGCGTCATCGGCCGGGGCTGGAACCAGGTGGAAACCCTGAAGGACGCCACGGCCCATGCGGAAATGATCGCCCTGACGGCGGCCCAGGAGGCGCTGGGGGACTGGCGGCTGGAAGGCTGCACCCTGTACGTTACCAAGGAACCGTGCCCCATGTGCGCGGGGGCCATCATCCATTGCCGCCCGGACCGCGTGGTCTTCGGCTGTCCGGATGCCAAAACGGGAGCCGCGGGAGGCTGGATCAACCTGCTGGATTCCAATCCTCCCCTCAACCACAAGTGCGAGGTGCGCCCCGGCGTTCTGGGAGACGAGTGCCTGCACCACCTCCAGGAATTCTTCCGTGCGGCGCGGATGGCGGCCAGGGAACGGAAAAAACTGTCTGCGGATACCTCCCCGGACCCGGATGAAAATGGGAAAGACAGTCCCAAATAAAACACTTTGCATTTGCCAAAGCAATGGAGTCACGTCAAGCTAGCGGCGCTATGGAACGCCGGAACGACAATGAAACTGCGGAAGGGACGGAACGCAAGCCGTCCTGGATCAAGGTGCGCCTGCCCAACGGCCGGGAATTCTGGGACGTCAAGCAGCTGGTGGAAGGCAAGCACCTGTTCACCGTCTGTGAAGAAGCCCACTGCCCCAACCGCTATGAATGCTGGAACCAGGGCACGGCTACCTTCATGATCGCCGGGGAGCGGTGCACGCGCGCCTGCGCCTACTGCGCCGTAAAAACTGCCAAGCCCTTTCCCCTGGATCCGGATGAGCCGCAGCACGTGGCGGACGCCGTCGTGCACATGAAGCTGCGCCACGCCGTCATTACCATGGTCACCCGGGACGACCTGCCGGACGGCGCCGCCGCCCACTTCGCCCAGGTAGTGCGCGCCGTCAGAAAGGCCAGCCCTTCCACCATCATTGAAGTGCTGGCCTCAGACCTGAATGAGAAGCCCTCCTCCGTCCAGACGCTGATGGCGGCACGCCCGCACATTTTCGGCCACAATCTGGAAACGGTGGAACGCCTCACGCCCATCGTGCGTTTCCGCGCCCAGTACCGGCGCTCCCTGCGCGTCCTCAGGATGGCGCTGGACTGCGTGAACGGAAAGGTTTCCACCAAGAGCGGCATCATGCTGGGCCTGGGGGAAACGGAGGACGAACTTTTCCGGTCCATGGACGACCTGCTGGAACACGGCGTCACGGTGCTGACGCTGGGACAGTATCTGCGCCCCACCCGCAACCACCTGCCGGTAGTCAAGTACATCCATCCGGACGACTTCGCACGGTATGAGGAAATTGCACGGGCCAAAGGCTTCAAGCACGTGGCGTCCGGCCCGCTGGTCCGCAGCTCCTACCATGCCGCCAATTTCACTCCGGAAGCGGACGTTCTGGAGGCCATCAACGAAGATTTGAGAAAGGCCGGCGAACTTTAGAATAAATCTTGATTTATTACTTCCCACCTTTTACCATACAAGCAATCCCACGTCATTGAGAATCTCATGAGCAAAACACGTTCCTTCATCAAGGCCGGAGCCATTCTGGGCGGCACGGTCATCGTGACGGCGGCAGTCGCCCCCCTGTTCCTGCCGAACCAGAAGATTAAGCCCCTGACGCCCGCCCAGGCGGCGGAAATTACCGCACAGACCATGAACTCCAAATGTGCGGACTGCCACAAGCCCGGCACCCACATTTCAGAACTGGTAAACACCCTTTCCGGCGGTCTGCTGGCCCGCCACATCCGGGACGGCCAGCGCAGCTACAACATGGATGAACCGCCCTCCGCCGTGACCCTTTCCAAACTGGAACACGTGCTCCAGATCAACTCCATGCCCCCCACCTCCTACACCATGGTACACTGGGGCAGCACGCTCACCATTCCGGAGAAAGCCGCCATGCAGCAGTGGATCAAGGATGAACGCCTGAAAATCTTTGGCGACATGGTGGGTAAGGAATACGCCATTTCCTCCATCACCCCCATTCCGGACAGACTCCCCACGGACCCGGCCAAAGTGGCCCTGGGCGACAAGTTGTTCCATGATGTGCGCCTTTCCACGGACAATACCGTTTCCTGCGCCTCCTGCCACTCCCTGGAAAAGGGCGGCACGGACAACCTGCCCACCTCCACCGGCGTGCGAGGCCAGAAGGGCGGCATCAACGCCCCCACGGTCTTCAATGCAGCTTTCCACACCAAGCAGTTCTGGGACGGACGCGCCGCCAACCTTCAGGAACAGGCGGGCGGCCCCCCCTTGAATCCGGTGGAAATGGGTTACGAACACCCGGACGACTGGAACAAGATTGCCGCCAAGCTGAATCAGGACGCCGCGTTTGCCGCGGAATTCAAGAAGGTTTATCCCCAGGGCTTCAATGGTGAAACCATCACCAACGCCATTGCGGAATATGAAAAGACCCTCATCACGCCGAACAGCCCGTTTGACCGCTACCTGAAGGGTGATGAAAGCGCCATCAGCGAAAACGCCAAGAAGGGCTACAAACTCTTCCTGAAGCTGGGCTGCCAGACCTGCCACACCGGTCCCGCCATGGGCGGCCAATCCTTTGAATACGCCGACCTCAAGGGCGATTTCTTCGCGGGACGCGCCAAGACCAATGACGACAACGGCCTGATGAACTTCTCCAAGAAGGAATCAGACAGGCACAGGTTCCGCGTGCCCACCCTCCGCAACGTGGAGCTCACCTGGCCGTACATGCATGACGCCTCCGCCCAGACGCTGGAGGAAGCCATCACCAAGATGTACCACTACCAGCTGGGATACGACAAACTGGACAAGAAGGACGTGAGCCTCCTGGTAGCCTTCCTGAAAACCCTGACCGGGGAATACAACGGCAAGCCCGTACAAGGCCAGGTCTGCCCGGCCTCCTGAGTCTGAGCAAACTCTCTTTTCTTACAGCCGCGCCATGAGCATTCATGGCGCGGCTTTTTTGCATTCTCTCCTTCCCGTTCCACGGGAAAAATTATCATCCCTCTCTTTTAATTCGGAGCCCTTGTGTCATACTTAGTTCAATCTAATACATAAATTACTCATAATGAATAAACATCATGGAAGCGAAAAACACAGAGGCATAATATCATTGACTTATTAGTTTGACTAAACTAACTTTCCCCCGGATTTGATTCATCTACACATCATGCCACTCTCCATGCTCAACATAGGCGACATTCGCCAGGTTAACAATATTCATGGCAAGGACGAAACCCGGCGCTTTCTGGAAAGCCTGGGATTCGTTGCCGGAAGCACGGTTTCCATCGTTTCTGAAAACGGCGGAAACTTCATCATCAATGTCAAAGGATCCAGGATAGCGCTCGGCAAGGCACTTGCCTGCAAGATATTCGTGGCCTGAACCTTTTCATTCACTAATCAGTCATCAATCTATGACCAAGCACCGCACATTAAGAGATGCCCTGATCGGGGAGACCGTCACCGTCGGCAAGCTGGCGGGAGAAGGGCCGATCAGAAGACGTATCATGGACATGGGGGTTACCAAGGGAACGCAGATCTTCATCCGTAAAGTTGCCCCCCTGGGAGATCCCATTGAAGTTACTGTCCGCGGCTACGAACTTTCCATCCGCAAATCGGAAGCCGAGAACATCCATATCCATTGATTCCGCCTTTATTACCGCACGTTTCCTGACCTGACAGCAAGACGGCGCACCTACACATCAAGACAAGGAAACAATCCATGAGTAATATCACTATCGCCCTGGCGGGCAATCCCAATTGCGGAAAAACCACTCTTTTCAACGCCCTGACAGGCGCCAGCCAGTACGTCGGGAACTGGCCGGGCGTCACCGTGGAAAAAAAGGAAGGCCGCCTGAAAGGCCACAAGAACATTATTATTGAAGACCTTCCGGGTATTTACTCCCTTTCCCCCTATACACTGGAGGAAGTCGTCAGCCGGAACTACCTGGTCACGGACCATCCCTCCCTCATCCTGAACCTGGTTGACGGCAGCAATCTGGAACGCAACCTTTACCTTACCACCCAGCTTTGCGAGCTGGGCGTTCCCGTCATCCTCGCCCTGAACATGATGGACATTGTCCGGAAGCGCGGCGACCGCATTGACACGGAAAAACTTTCCCGGGATCTCGGCTGCCAGGTTCTGGAAATCAGCGCCCTCAAAGGAACCGGCATCCGCGAACTGGTGGATGCCGTTGTAAAAACCGCCGCCTCGGAAGACGCCCGCGCTCCGCGCGTCGTCCACTTTCCGGACCGCCTGGAAAAAGCCATCGGGGAAATTGGAGAAATCATCACCGGCAAATGCCTGGACCAGCAGAAAAAATGGTTTGCCGTCAAGGTGTTCGAGAGAGACCAGAAGGTAGCTGACCAGCTGGCCCTTACCCCGGAGGAACAATCCCGCATCAACGGGATCATTGAATCCATGGAACAGGAGATGGATGACGACAGCGAATCCATCATCACCAACGAACGCTACAACTCCATTTCCCGCATCACCCGGGATGCCGCCGTCAAGGCCCGCTCCGGCAGCCTGACAGGCAGTGACAGGATTGACCGCATCATCACCAACCGCTGGCTGGGCCTCCCCATCTTCGCCGTCGTCATGTGGGCGGTGTATTACATTTCCATCCAGACAGTGGGCGCTTGGGGAACGGACTGGGCCAATGACACGTTCTTCGGGGAATGGATTCCGGAATGGGTGGGCGGCTTGCTGGAAAGCGCCAACTGCGCTCCCTGGCTGGAAAGCCTGATCCAGGACGGCGTGATCGCCGGCGTGGGAGCCGTGCTGGGTTTCCTTCCCCAGATGGCCGTGCTGTTCCTGTGCCTGGGGATTCTGGAAGACTGCGGCTACATGGCCCGCGTGGCCTTCATCATGGACCGCATTTTCCGCAAATTCGGCCTCTCCGGAAAATCCTTCATCCCCATGCTCGTTTCCATGGGCTGCGGCGTCCCCGGCATCATGGCCACCCGCACCATTGAGAATGAAAAGGACCGGCGCATGACTATCATGACCACCACGTTTATTCCCTGCGGGGCAAAGACGCCCATCATCGCCCTGATTGCCGGCGCCTTCTTCCCGGAAAACTCCTGGGTGGCTCCGGGAGCCTACTTCATCGGGGTGGGCGCCATCATCCTTTCCGGCCTCATTCTGAAAAAGACCGCCATGTTCTCCGGGGACCCCACCCCCTTCGTCATGGAACTCCCCATTTACCACATCCCCGCCTGGAAGAACGTCATCATCCATGCGTGGGAACGCTGCAAGGCTTTCGTGCAGAAAGCCGGGACCGTCATCTTCGTATCCAGCGCGCTGATCTGGTTCCTCTCCAGCTACAACTGGAAGGCGGACTCCGTAGAACAGAATGACAGCATGCTGGCCTCCATCGGAAACGTGGCAGCACCCGTCTTCCAACCGCTGGGCTGGGGTGAATGGAAACCCACCATGGCCACCATCACCGGGCTGATTGCCAAGGAAAACGTGGTCGGCACCTTCGGCGTCCTGTATGCGGACGGCAGTTCCGGGGAAGAAGCGGCAGAGGAAACGGCAAAAGCCGCCGGAACGCAGGAAATGTCCCCCGCCGGGCAGGAACTCCAGGCATCGCTGGGGGAAGCTTCCGACGAGTCCGCCGCTGAAGCGGAAGAAGATGAAGATGCTGAAATCCGGGAAACCGGGGACCGTCTGGTCCAGGCGGGGGCCTTCACCTTCCTGAGCGCCTTCTCCTTCATGATCTTTAATCTTCTCTGCGCCCCCTGTTTTGCCGCCATGGGCGCCATTAGAAGGGAAATGAACAGCGCCGGATGGACTTTCTTCGCCATCGGTTACATGTGCGCCCTGGCGTACTGCCTGTCCTTCCTGATCTACCAGCTGGGAGCTTGGCTTTATGCGGAAGCTTCCTTCGGCATCGGACAGGGGCTCGCCGTGCTGCTCCTGCTGGGCATCATTTACCTGGTGGCGAAAAAACCCGCCTCATCCTCCAAATAATTTACATTCACTCCTACCCCCCTTCATCAATATGGGAACATACATCATTGCCGCCCTCCTTTTCCTGGCCCTGGCCTATGCGCTGTATAAAACCTTCAGCCATCATGGCAAGTGCTGCGGCAAATGTGACGGGTGCGGCGGTGGCTGCTGCGGCGGCCATCACGACGGCGAACATGAAAAACAGGACTGACCCCGCTCCCCGGCCACTCCTTCCAGAACCTGCAGACCGTCCGCGGTTTGCAGGTTTTTTCCTTCTGTCCGTGCGGCAGGCATGCCGCCGTTACCCGATCCAGCCGTGCTGGTACGCTACCATGGCTGCAATTACCAGCGCAATGAACAGGAAGACGAACCACATTACGTTGTGGTGGTGGCGGTACTCCACAGCCACCAGGGGTTCCCATTCCTTTTCCACAAACGAGAAGTCGTCTCCACTGGCAAAACGGTCGTACAGCGTTTCCAGCTCCTTCCCCGTCACCCCTTCCGGGGCGGCGTACACCGGCGGACAGCATGCGCCCGTCTTGAACACGATTTCACAGTGGTAAACGCCGTCCGCCTCCTTATAGGATTGAAGGCATGCTCCGTCGCGGGCGCACACTACATGGCCAGTCGTTCCCTCCTGCAAGCGGCGCAGTGCAGTATCACGATCAGTCACTTCATCATTTGAAATTTCCCATTGCACCTTACTCATTCTGTCAGTTTAAGCCAGTTCCCATTCAAGTCAACATGGTTTTAAACGCTTCCGAATGCCGGAGATGCCATCAATTGTCATAAATCCGGCAGTGTGCAAAACGCTGACCTTAACGTCCTTCCCCGTGTTTAATTCACCTAACTTATTGTTAGTCAAACCAAAGAACTTTCAACATCCGGGCAGCGGTGCTAATCTAATCATCAGCGGCCGCAACCAGCCGCGTACGATAAGATGATGAACAAGTACACATGTATCATGATAGGGGCCGCCTGCCTGGTGGCAGCCTCCTGTCAGGCGGATACGGCCCGCATGCGGAATATGGCCCCGGCTTCCTCCGTACAGGCCCCTTCCGCAGCGCCCCAGTCCGGACACCGGAATGACGGGGTTCAGGAACACAGGCGTTTCAAGCGCCTCTCTCTTCCTTTGAAATAACAAAAATAAGCAACGCCGCACCCCCTACCTGATTGAGAATGCGACGTTGCCGCCAGGTCATACAGACCCCTTCAATGCCCTCGCATGCAGGATTCCGCTCTCTGCAGGCAGACGGACAAGGAAGACTTGATGATGATTGCGTTTTTTCACAGGCGCAGGATTTTTCCTGCCTAGAACGTGACAACGCACTGTACGGAGAAGATATTGGCGGAGTTGACGTCATCCCGCCCGGAAGGATTCTTCACATACTGGTAGGAAGGCTGGATCAGGCAGTACGGCGTGATGGAAAAGCTGTACGTGCATTCCAGAATCATTTCCCGGTCATGCCCCGGCCGCGTTTCCGCCAGCGTATCGGCATCCGGCTTGCTCACGGAGAAGCCCACACCGAAGAAGTTGCCATCCGCCTCTTTCAAGCCGGTCATGACTTCCATGGGCTTCTTGAAAATCACCCCGGCGGACGCCTGGGCTTCCGCTCCGCAGATGTTGCCTGATTCGGCGCTGCTCCAGCCGGCGCGGGCGAACAGGGCGAACGGACTGCTGCCCAGGTCCTGTTCCAGGTTGAACGCCACGCCGCCGTGGTTTTTGCCATCCGCATGGAACATGAACGGTTGCAGGCGATATGTACCCGTACCGATGCCGAAGGCCTTTTCATGCGTCCAGCCGATTTCACCGAGCAGGTTGAAGGATTTCCCGGTTGTGTTGTGGAACGGGTTGCGGCGGGGTTCATTGTCCATCATGTTACCCCCCAGCTGGATGAACCAGTTTTCATTGAACTGGTACTGCCCTACAAAACCGAAGTTGGAATCCCCGAGGGGAAGTACCTGGTTGTTGACGAAGGGCGCGCCGCCGAATTGCCCGAAGGTGGTGTTGGCGTACGTATTGGCGTCAAAATAATTCGTCTGGTTGATCATACCGCCCATGATGACCAGTTGGCCGTCCATGAATCCCTGGGAAAGGAGCAGTTCCGGCAGGTAGAAATAACCGTCTTCAAAAACATCGCAGTTGGCGGGACCGCTCGCGCCCCAGGAATCATCCAGCGTGGTGCGGTGGGAGTGCCTGTTCAGGGCCACGGAGCCGGAGAGTTCACTCTTGATCCAGGTACCCTGGTTGCGGCTGGATTTGAACAGCTGCAACCCGGCCTGCGCATGGAGCTTGTACCAGCTCTGGCTGGAACCGGCGGTCTCATCGTTCGCGGCCGCATGGTGGCCCTTGGTATAAAGGAACGCCTGCTCCACCAGGAACTGGAACCCGGCCTTCTCATAAGCGGCCTGATGCAGATCCGCCAGAGCCCTGGTCAGCAGGTCGTTCGGAATGGGCGTGCTTTCGTCGCCGTACTCGTCCCCGAACAAGTCGATGTCGTCCAGAATGGAACCTTTGCCTTCAGCCTTCTCCGCAGCCGGAACGGCGGCGGGAGTGGCTACGGATGCCGTACCGGCCATGCAGAAGCCGGAGCAGGCCAGCAGGGCGGGTATCATGTAACGTTTCTTCATAGTAATGCTGTATCTTGAATCTTCCTCGTCAATCGCGGATATTCAGCCCTTCATGGCGGCGGAGGAGCATTCCTGCTCCCGGTCCGCGGCGGGCTGCACATTCACGGCTTTGCCGCATGCGCCCACACAGAACTCACACTCTCCGCAGAGCAGACGGTATCTGGGACGGCGGACCAGAAGCCCGGCCAGTTTCCGGT
Organism: Akkermansia sp.; assembly: GCF_020860705.1. Taxonomy (GTDB): domain Bacteria; phylum Verrucomicrobiota; class Verrucomicrobiia; order Verrucomicrobiales; family Akkermansiaceae; genus Akkermansia. Next base: position 126,214 of record NZ_JAJBTT010000054.1, on the reverse strand, counting down.
ACCGGCAAACCCGGTGGAAGAAGCGGTGAAGTCCTGTATGGGTCAAGTTCATGCAACGCGCCAAAGTTAGATAGAACTAACTATTGAGTCAATACTTTTCCTTCCTCCCCCCTTCTCATTTCCTAGTCACAGCGATGAAACGACATGCATAAATATTTTATTACCAGTTTATTAAAAAATCCGTAGAATATTTTTCTCACGCAAAGAAAAAATTAGTTCAAACTAATTAATCATGATTTAAAATCTTAGGAACACTGTAAAAAGCGCGCCGTTTGAACATGCACCTACCCTGTCCGGGAAAGAAGCGTCTGCATGCCGCCAAAGCCACCAACCATCCCATCAAAAATGACCTTGGGGGTGCATCAACAACAAGGACCCTTGGGGATTCATCCCCGGTGGAACTCCTCCCTGATTCTGATGTCCATAGGCGGGCTGATTGTCCGGCCAGCCCCACATTCCTCCATCATGCTTCCACGGTGAACCGTCAGCGCGCACTACACGTCTCTGCCTGCCACCAAAAAAGGCCGTCCATCATCAAGGCAATGGGATGATTCATTCCTGCATGAACCATCCCTTTAAAACGTCCGGGTTCCCCTACTTTCCACTCTTCCGGCAATAGTCCGTCAGGAACTGAAATCTGGAAATTTCCTCCAGCGTCATGATGTGTTCAATCCCGCAAGCCACCTCGTCCGCACGCTTTTCCTCCATTTTCAATACCGTGATAAGGAACTCCTTCACCATGGTGTGGCAGGAAATGACGCGGTCCGCATAATAACGGCCCTCCCTGGTCAGTACAATGGGAGAATACTGCGTATATTCCACCAGTCCGCGTTCCTTCAGCTGCCTCATGGCCAGGGAGACGGAAGGTTTTTTCACGTTCAGGGCCTCGGCGATCTCTCCTACGGCGGCGCGCCCTTTTTCCAGTTCAATGTTGCGGACTGCCTCAATGTAATCCTCCAGGCTGTTGCTCAGCTCCAGATCAGGAAAGTTTTTGCGTATCATGACCGATGCTTATTAGTTATAACTAACAAAACAATAGTCCAGAAATCAATCAAGTCAACCTCTTCTTGAAAAATATTAGGCTCATCAAACTTTTTTCTTGCAAATCAAGTTAGATATAGCTAACTCTATTCCATGGCCAGCCCAAACCAGGAAAGAAACCACGGAAGAACATGCTCCGGCGGAGTTCCCGCCAGAAGGAAATCCTTCTTCTCCAGGTTTTTTCCTACTGCACGCCCCTGCTCCTGCCGGGGATGCCCTCGGAAATGTTCCGGGAAAAACTGTCCCTCCGGCAATAAGGGAAAACAGGCATGGCCAGACTCCCTGGGGAACGCGTCCACAAACTGTATGGACTAGTCATCCGGTGCTCTAACACATTATCGCCTAAACATGGGCGCGTTCCCCCTCCCCTTTTCCCGTTGCCCGCGGCGTACCGTCAGCGGAGAACCCGCGCCGGGCCGTCATATCCGTCCGGCGTATAGCTGCGGATGGATACGCCTCCTTCCGCCGTCACATCCGCCACGTAACACTTGGCATGGTGGAAACAGGCTCCCAGGTTGACGTACAGGCGCCCTTTCCCTCTCCCGGTAACCGCACGGCGGTGCAAATGGCCGAAGATGACGACTTCCGATTCCGGGAAAAAGCAGTCCGCAAATTTCCGCATGCGCCGCATCATCGTCAGCCACGCCAGAAGAATTTGGGCGGGCCGCTCCGGCGGCCAGGCGGAATGGGTCAGAAAACGCACCAGCTTGTTCCTGTACACTCTGGAACGCATGTAAATGGGAGGCACCAGCAGGCTCATGGCGCGCGCCAGTTCCAAACGCCTCAGCAAATCCGTATCCGCCTCCGGAAAAGCGGCAATCAGCTCACGGGAAGCCTGCTTGTTCTTCAAATATTCCCATCCCCACGGAGCCACCTCCCTGAACAGGGCATGGCCGTGCAGGGCGCAGATGCGGCCGCCCTGCAACTTCAGCAGCGCGGCTTTTTCATCCGGATCATGATTGCCCGCCAGCAGAACGGGCTGCACTCCGGCATCCCGGCACATTTGTAAAAAACGGCCGCGTTTCTCCAGCCCTTCCGACTGATAGGGGCTTTCACGGGTCTCGCTGAGATCCCCGCACACCACCAGGTGGGTACACCCTTCCAGCAGGAAGGCCAGTTCCTCCGGCTCCCGGACAAGGGCCTTGGCATGACCGAAGTGAATGTCTGAAATGAACCGGGCGCGTTCTCCCGGAGCAAGGGCAAGTTCCTGAATCATAAGGGAGCAGGCAGAAAAACAATCACGGCCTCATGAACGCTGCCGCACCATTTCATACAAGCACACGCCCGTAGCTACGGACACGTTCAGGCAAGGAACGCTGCCCCTCATGGGAATCCGCAGCAGGAAGTCGCAATTCTCTTCCGTCAACCGACGCATGCCTTCCCCTTCCGCTCCCATTACCAGGGCGGCAGGCCCCGTGAAATCCGTCTCATACAGGTCACGGTCCCCCTTGTCCGAGGTGCCGAACATCCAGATACCGCGGCTCTGGAGCTGCTTCATGGTGCGCGCCAGATTGGTCACCTGGATGAAAGGCACTTTTTCCGCCGCTCCCACGGAGACGCGCAACACGGTCTCCGTAATGCCCACGGACTTGTCCCTGGGAGCAATCACGGCATCCACGCCCGCACCGTCCGCCGTCCGCAAAATGGCCCCCAGATTGTGGGGGTCCTGCACGCAGTCAAGAATCAGCAGCAGGGGATTAGGTGTCTTGTCCAGAATCTCCTCCAGCACATCCTCTCCCAGCGCCTTGACGGCAATTTTGGCCGGGGTGCTGCGCACATGCTTGTTCCGCCGGGCCTCCTGTTCGTTCCCTAGGGGTCTCATGCCCATGAATTAGCGTGTTTCACGCTTCTTTTCCAGACAAATATGCCCTCCCCATCATTGGGCGTGACTTGAGGCCCCCTGCCGTGTTACAGTTTCGTACCATTCAAGATGAAGACGAGCGACTTTTTAGTCATTGGGGCAGGTGTTGCCGGGTTAAGTTTCGCCTTGAGAGCGGCGGAACACGGCAAGGTTGCAGTCATTACAAAAGGCAAATTTCTGGATTGCAGTTCCGCCAAGGCACAGGGCGGCATAGCCGCCGTATGGGACCGCAATGATTCCTTTGAAGATCACGTGGCGGACACGCTGGACGCCGGCGCGGGCCTCTGCAATGAACAGGCCGTGCGCACGATTGTGGAGGAAGGGCCCGGCGCTATCCGGGAACTGCTGGAATGGGGAGTCAATTTTGACCCAGGCAACCAGGGGGAGGATTACGAACTGGCCCGGGAGGGCGGCCATACCAAGCGGCGCATCCTCCACGCCAAGGATGCCACTGGCCTGGAAATCACCTCCAAGCTGCTGGAAGCGGCGAAGCTCCATCCCAACATTGAACTGCTGGAAGACCACTTCGCCATCGACCTGATTACGACGACCAAGCTGGGGCTGGTCACGGAAGACCGCGTGCTGGGAGCCTATGTTCTGGACCGCGCCTCCGGAGAAGTGGAAATTTTCCGTTCCGACCGTGTGTTGCTCGCCACCGGAGGCTGCGGCCGCGTGTACCTGTATACCACCAACAATGATTCCGCCACGGGGGACGGCGTAGCCATGGCCTGGCGCGCAGGTGCCACCATCGCCAACATGGAATTCGTACAGTTCCATCCCACCTGTTTCTTTAACACCCGTGCGGAGGGTGCGGAAGCACGTTCCTTCCTCATTTCCGAAGCTGTGCGCGGCGAAGGCGGCGTATTGATCGGAGCGGACGGAAAGGAATTCATGCACAAGTATGACCCCCGCAAATCCCTGGCTCCGCGCGACATTACCGCCCGCGCGGTGGACTCGGAAATGAAGAGGACGGGCAGCATGTGCGTCTATCTGGACATTTCCCACAAGCCGGAAGGCTTTGTCCAGGAACGTTTCCCCCTGATTTACGAAACCTGCAACCGCTACGGCATCAATCCCGCCGCTGAACCCATTCCGGTCGTCCCCGCGGCGCATTTCCAGTGCGGAGGCGTGCTGACGGACGTCAACGGCCAGACCAGCCTGGACGGCCTTTACGCCGCCGGGGAAACGGGCTGCACCGGCCTCCACGGCGCCAACCGGCTGGCTTCCAACTCCCTGCTGGAATGCGTGGTGGTAGCCAAGAGGGCGCTGGACTCCATGCTGGCCCAACAGCCCCTGAGAAAGGATTCCCCCACCCATTACGACATCCCCGCCTGGCACCATGGAGATACCGCGCTACCGGATGAACTTTCCGTCATCTATCACAATTGGGATGAAATCCGCCGGCTGATGTGGGATTATGTCTCCATCGTGCGGACCAACAAGAGGCTGGACCGCGCGGCCACGCGCCTCCGGATGCTGCACCGCGAGGTAAAGGACTTCTACTGGGGCTACCGCATCACGCCGGACATTCTGGAACTGCGCAACCTGGTGGCGGTGGCCTCCCTGATTGTGGACTGCGCCATGCGCCGCAATGAAAGCCGCGGGCTCCACTTCAACACGGATTATCCCGGCAAGCTGGATCACCGCTTTGTCACTCAACTGCACCGATGGTAAACCACTGGCAACGTCAACAGGCATTCCGGAAGGGTTCCTCTGGGAACTCCTTCCTTTCCGCATGCCTGCTTGCGCTGCTGGTTCTGCTTCCCGCCGGAATTACCCGGGCGGACATCCAGACAAGCCGGAGCGCCTCCCGCGCTCTGACGGACAGTTCCGGTCGGCCCAAAGGCCCCGTTATCATCACTCCCACGCAGAGGGATCCCCTCCCCAGGGTTATCGTCAAATCACCTACCACGGCAACGGGCGGCAAACGCCCCGCTCCGCAGCCCCGTATTCTTCCCCGGACGGGACCGCAAAGCCCCGGCACCTACCCTTGGCGGCTCAATATCACCGCCACGGTATTCTGGGTGGGGGAGGATTCCACGGCACGCAATCCGGTAGCCAACCACAAAAGCTCATGGGACTCCGCCTGGAGGGAAAATTTCGGCGGCTTTGACGACCCCGACCCCCTGCGCCGCACCATGGATTTCCGCCCTAAGATGTTCGTCCCCCGGCAAAATCCCTTCTATGTGGCGCTGCCTTACAATGACGTCTCCAAAGGGGAACACAAGGCGGAGGCATCCCGGGTCATTCCCTGGTTCCGCCGGGAATACACGGGAAAAGGCCAGTCCGTCTGCAAAGGCAGATGGGTGCAGATCGTGTACAACAAGCGCAGCTGCTTTGCCCAGTGGGAGGACTGCGGCCCCTTTACCACGGAAGACTGGCCCTACGTTTTTGGAGACAAGCCGCCCGTCAATACCCAGAACAAGGGCGCGGGCATAGATATTTCCCCCGCCGTGCGCGATTACCTGGGCATTACCGGAGGGACGGCCATCGTCCACTGGCGTTTTGTGGAATTCTACCGCATTCCCCGCGGGCCCTGGTCCAAATGGGGGGAGAACAACCCCTTCGTCAATTCTGATTTGGGCCCTCAGAGAAAAGCGCTCAAGTCCCAGGAAGACCGCCTGCGCCAGCAGCAGGAAGCCATCCAGAGGGAGTTGCTGAAAGACCCCGCAAAACTCAGGAGGGAACTGTTCCAGGGATAGGAAGGCATCCCTTTCATTCAATACCCATTTCCACGAAAAGGCGGCGCATCCGTTTTTTCCAGACATCCACGGTAAAGCGTTCATTCAATTTTTCCTTCCCTTTCTTTCCCATGGCCGTCCATTGATCCTCAATGTGCAATGCTTCACAAAGCATTTGAGCCAAACCCTCCAAGGAAGAGCTTTCCGCCACCCAGCCATCACGCCCATGGCTTACCAATTCCGGCAATCCTCCCGCAGGGGTAACCAACACCGGAGCGCCATATTCCCAGGATTCCAACACTGCCAGGCCGAAAGGCTCCTCCCAAAGGGAGGGAACAATCGTTATGCCGCAACGGCTTCTAAAAGCCTCCTGGTCTTCCCTGTTAACAAACCCCGTCATTTTTACCGAATCAAGTCCACGGGAATCTGTGTAGCCTTTTAGCTTCCCATATAACGGCCCTTCCCCCATGATGATCAGAGAACGCCTTTCAGGCTTCAGCCTTTCCCATGCTTGAAGCAACCGGAAAACGCCTTTTTCTTCAGTAAGTCTGCCTGCAAATAAAAACATCCCTGCGCGGCCTGTCTCCCGGGTCCGCAACCCGCCGCCCTGATTCATAAAAATGGGGAATCACCTGGATCCTGGCAGAATTTACGCCGTTTGATTCCAACAATTCTCTTTGCCTGTGGCTAATAGCTATATAGGCGCTCAAATTCCTCCATGTACCCAGACGACGAGTTTTTTCAAGAATACATGCCGCCGCCATGGAATCCAAAAAACGGCCGTGCCAGCACCGGCGGAGGATTCCATGCAGATAATTGCCGGAGGAACATGCAGCGCATTCCCTTCCATTCCTGAAACCCAGTCCGTTCAGGCAGCCCTGCCGGTAATTATGCATATAATGGATGACCGGGACGCTTTGCCGGACAGCCTGTTCATAAATGCAGGGCGACATGGCGGGGAAGACATTATGGATAATCCACGCGTCATACCCCTGGGCCGCCTGCTTCAACAAATGTTCATTCATGGCCCGGTGAAACAGCATATTCTTCACCCGTGAGACCGCTCCGGAATGTTCTTCCAGAAATTCGCGGGAAGAATAGACGAATTCGTCCACCTCTGCAAAGGATGACAACGCCCGCGTCATCATATGGAAAAAGACTTCTTCCCCGCCAAAAAAATAATATTGGCTAAAGATATGCAATAACCGATGCATGGGAATTCGTGAAGAGAATCTAACGGATTTATATCCGGATACCAAAATCCCCGTGTGCCGCTCCCGGAAAGTCGTTGAAGCGGAATCCTTCCCACGCCACTCGGGGCCTCTGCGTTCCATTCTTTGTTTCCGTGTTTTATTTTGTTCAAAAAAATTTAATGGACTACCTTGCAAAAATTAACATTGACCACGGATTATAAATCCGTTACACAAAAATTATGCCTCCGCTCCGCATCCTTTCCATCTTCAACCGCTACCTGCAATATGGGGGTGAAGAAACCATGGCTGTCAAAATTTCCGGGACTCTTTCACGACAGGCCATGGTGGAGGAATACCATTATTCAACGGCCGAATGGCTGGAGGAAGGCAAACTAACAGCGCCGTTCCGGGGACTGCATAACAGGAGCGTTCTCCGCCGCCTGCGCCTGTTGCAGCAGGAACATCAATTTGACCTTTGGCTGATCCACAACGTCTTTCCCGCCATGTCCCCTGCCGTCTACCGGGAAGCGCGCCGGTTGAACGTCCCCGTCATCCACATGCTTCACAACTACCGGTTCGGCTGTCTGAACGGGCTGTTGTTCCGTGACGGCAGGGAATGCCGGGAATGCATCAGCGGCAATTTCCTGCCAGGCATGAAAAACCGGTGCTGGAACCAAGGTCTGGCGTCCAGCCTGTTTTCCGCCTTTTTCCAGACAGCCGCCAGGAAATCCGGTATCCTGGAACATGCAGCCCGGTTCATCGCCCTTTCCGGCAAGCAGGCGGAACTTCTCAAATCCATAGGTATTCCGGAATCAAAAACCGCCATTCTCCCCCTGTTTGTGGAAACCTACCTCCAGCCCTTCACGCCCCCTCCGGAAAACGGGGACATTCTCTTCGTAGGACGCCTGACTCCGGAAAAAGGGCTTATGACCGTTCTCCGGGCATGGTCCGGAATCACGACGCAACGCCGCCTTGTCATCGCCGGGGACGGTCCGCAAAGAAAAGAGCTGGAAACATGGGTGCGGGAACACCGCCTGGACAATGTCATTTTCAAAGGGTTCGTCCCTCTTGAAGAACAGGCTCCCTTATGGGAGTCGGCCGCTGCCTTCATTGCCCCGTCCATCTGGCACGAGCCGGGCGCCACGACCATCCTGGAAGCCATGGGCAGGGGACGTCCCGTAATCGCCTTCGCTAAAGGGGCCGCATGCGACCACCTTGCGGACCCGGCCCATGGATGGCTGATGGACCCTGACCGTCCGGATGCCATCCTCAAAACGATTCAAGCCGTTCTGGACACGCCCGGGGAAACCCTCTGCCGGATGGGCATGCAGTCCCGCGAATTCGTCAGGGAACAGCGTTCCCCCGAAGCGTGGCTCAAGCTGTTCATGGAGATGGCGGAAGAGGCCGTCCGTCAAAACAGGCAGGACTCATGAGTTGGTGAGGGCACGCGCCTCAGCCAGCACGTCCTCCCACTTCCTGTCTGAAAGCGCTCCGTAAAGAGGGTGCCCCCACAACCGGGCGCGCATCGCCGCAGGGGAAGCCAGTCCCAGCAGAAAACGTGTCAACTGGGAGGAACGGGACAGTGCGGGCTTCCTCAAGGCAGCCAAATCCATGATGGCGGCGCGCAATTCCCCGGTCAGGGGAGCACTTTCCAGCACCTCCGGCTTCTCCGGAACCGCCCCGCGGCACGCCGGGCAATGACCGCATGGTGTGGACGAATCCCCAAACCCAAAGTAGGCGTCCAGCTCCCTGTTGAGGCAGGAAGCCGCCGCGAGGGCAGAAACACACGTTTCCCACCGTTCCAGGCCGTTCTGCCGCGCGCGTGAAAAATACCGGTTGAATTCCCCGGCGGCCTCTTCCGCGTCAAACCCTTCGGAATGCAAATGAAGGGCTACCTGGCGCAGGTCCACCTTCCATTCGCCGGAAAGGGCCATATCCTCAAGCCGGGCTGCCGCTTCTTTCCATGAAATCCCGCATTCAAGGGCTAAATCCAGCACTTCTCCCTCGCGATGCCCATCCAGCCATTGCAGAAAGGCCCTTTCTTCTTCGTCGCGTCCGCACAATATTTCCTCCATGGGGAACAAGGGCCGAACCTTGTAGTATTTATACCCGGCTCCCCGCTCCGTCAGAAGACCCCGGCGTTTCAGATCAAACAGAATCCTGTCCACCACCACATCCGGCAAATCATAATGGGTGGAGGCTTCATAGAGGGAAACAATGTGCTCCCCGTGTCCACCCAGGAGTGACACCAGCCCTTTCAAGCCATGGAGATCCGGTTCCGCTGCATGAAGCCGGTTGACGACGGCCACACCGTCACGTGCGGACAACATCACCAAGCTGAAGGAGGGCAGCCCGTCGCGGCCCGCACGGCCGGATTCCTGCACATAAGCCTCAAGGCTTGAGGGAGGATGGTAATGCACCACGGAGCGAACGTCCGGTTTGTCAATCCCCATGCCGAAGGCGATCGTCGCCACCAGCACCTCCACGGCCCCCGTCAGGAATTCGTCCTGCACCAGCCCCCGGATTTCCGGAGGCATGCCTGCATGGTAGGATTTGACAGAAAGACCGGCCTTTCCCAGTTCATAAGACACATTCTCCGCATCCTTGCGGGTGCGCGCGTATACCACGGCGGGACGGTGGCCTTCCTCCTTCAAAAACTCCACCAGCCGGGCGGTTTTGTCCTGCTCCCTCAATGTTTCCACGTGGCGGAAAATATTCGCCCGGTACGGCGAAGCCCGGAAAATGCATTCATCCGGAACGTCAAATAGAGAAGCCAAATCGCGGCACACCTTCTCCGTAGCCGTGGCAGTCAGCGCCATGATGCTGCGGAACCTGTACTTTCTGAAAAAGCCGGGCAGCCCCAGATAATCGGGCCGGAAGCTGTGCCCCCACTCTGAAAGGCAATGAGCTTCATCCACCACAAACAGGCCGGGAGAAACAACCTCCATGGCATGCTCCATCCATGGGGATTCCAAAGACTCCGGAGCAGCAAACAGCAGCCGGACCGCTCCGGATTCCAGGGTCTCCAGCAAAGCGGCCTTCTCCTCTTCCGCCAGGGAAGAATCATATCTGGCCGCTGCTACGCCCAACTTTTCCAACCCGGCGACTTGGTCGCGCATGAGGGCGATCAACGGGGAAACCACCACTGTCACCCCGTCACTTAAAACCGCCGGAATCTGGTAGCAAAGACTCTTGCCTGAGCCCGTAGGCAAAATGCCGATGCAGGATCTGCCCGCCAGCGCACACTCCATCAGCTCCCTCTGCATGGGGCGGAACCGTTCCTTGCCGAACAAATGCAGCGTATCTTCCAACCGGGAGGAATGCATGACGGAAAGAATACCATAACGCAGAATCGCGGCAAAAGGAATCCTATGACATTGACACCCGTGCCCCTTTCTATATTCTCCCGCAATATGAGACCCTTAAAAACCATCATTACCGGAACTCTGGCCCTGCTGGCGGCATCTCCGCTGGCGGCCCAGACAAGGGCCCCAGAGAATAAAAAACCGAACATTCTCTTTATCATTACGGACGACCACGCCTACCAGACGCTGGGCACCAGTAAAAATGACTCCCCCGTCGCCCTGCCCAACTTCAACAAACTGGGACGGCAGGGCATGGTTTTTGACCGCAGCTACTGCGCCAACTCCCTTTGCGGACCGTCGCGCGCCTGCATCCTGACCGGCAGGCATTCCCATATGAACGGTTTTGTCTTCAACGGCCAGCACCCGCTTGACGGCTCCCAGCCAACCTACCCGAAAATGCTGCAAAAAGCCGGCTACCAGACAGGACTTTTCGGAAAATGGCACCTGGAATCAGACCCCACGGGATTTGACACATGGGAAATCTTCCCCGGACAGGGCAGTTATTACAATCCGGATTTCATCAGCCTCAAGCCGAACGGCAAACGCCAGACGAAGCGTTTTCCCGGCTACGCTACGGATGTCGTCACGGACAAATCCATCCAGTGGCTGGAAAACCGGGACAAGGATAAGCCCTTCCTGCTCGTGGTGGGCCACAAGGCCCCCCACCGCGCCTGGTGCCCCGCCCTCCGTCATCTGGGCAAGGTTAACACGTCCAGGCTGACTCCGCCCGCCAATTTTCATGACGACTATGCCAACCGGCCGGAATTCCTGAAGAAAAACCAGCAGACCGTCGCCAGGCACATGGCGATCTATTCCGACCTCAAGGTGCTCAAGGACCAGGTGCCGGAAGACATGCGCAAGGACATCGTCTCCCCCGGCTATGGCTGGGACCTCGGCGAACTTAACCGCATGACGCCGGAAGAAAAGAAGACCTGGACGGATTACTACGCCAAGCGCACCAAATCCCTGGTAGACGGCATGAAATCAGGAAAATTGAAGGACCCGAAGGCCTTTGCGGAATGGAAATGGCACGCTTACATGGAAGACTACCTGGGCTGCCTGCTTTCCGTGGACGACAGCATTGGCCGCCTCATGAATTACCTGGATAAGGAAGGCCTTTCCAAAGACACGCTGGTCATCTATTGCGGCGACCAGGGTTTCTACATGGGCGAACACGGCATGTACGACAAACGCTGGATTTTTGAAGAATCCCTCCGCATGCCCCTTATCATGAAATGGCCTGGCAAAATCCCCGCAGGCGTGCGCAACAAGACGATGGTGCAGAACATCGACTACGCCCCTACCATCGTAGCGGCTGCCGGAGCGGACACTCCGGAAAACATGGGCACCTTCCAGGGCGTTTCCCTGCTTCCCACCGCCTTCACGGGCAAAACGCCCAATAACTGGCGGGACGCCGTCTACTACTGTTTCTACGAGAATCCCGGCGAACACAACGCCCCGCGCCATGACGGCATCCGGACGGACCGTTACACGCTGTCCTACATCTGGACCAGCGGGGAATGGATGCTCTTTGACATGAAGAAGGACCCCATGCAGATGAAGAACGTCATTGACGATCCCGCCTACAAGTCCACCGTGGAACAGCTCAAGAAACGCTACAACGAACTTCGCAAGGCGTACAAAGTTCCGGAAAACTGCCCCGGAGGAAAGGGAACGACCATCCCCAGATTTGACGCTTCCTGGTAAGGAGCCGTTTCAAAAAAACTTTCTTCAAGCGCCGGAATCTTTCCGGCGCTTTTTCATTTTTCCCATGCGGCATGCTGGAACGGTTTCCCGTGGCCCAACATGCTTCCCCCTCCGTTTTCCGAATCTCTTCCTGCGGCACGGCATCCCTCATGTCTCCATGCAACAGCGCCCAGGATTCCAGAAAGGCAACTTCACAAAAGAACAAACCAGCACATGGGAAGCAGCCGGATTCAAGCTTGCAGACAATGTTATTCCCATCCATCACCGGGCCAATGAAAAACCGTTCCACCGGGAACACCTCCCGATGAAACGGCCTGAAAAGGAAAGAAACCTCCAGCTCAATACCTGTAAAAATCAGGCTTGTACGGCCCTTCCACCGGAACGCCGATGTAGTCCGCCTGTTCCGGACGGAGGACAGTGAGCTTGCAACCGATCTTGCCGAGGTGCAGGCGAGCCACTTCTTCATCCAGCACCTTGGGCAGTACTTCCACGCCCACGGGACGGTTTTCACGGGTATTCCACAGTTCCAGCTGGGCCAGCACCTGGTTCGCGAAGCTGTTGGACATCACGAAGCTGGGGTGCCCGGTGGCGCAGCCCAGATTGACCAGGCGCCCTTCCGCCAGCAGGTACAGGCTGTTGCCGGACGGGAAGGTGTAACGGTCCACCTGAGGCTTGATATTGAGGTGTTTGATGCCGGGATAGGTCTGGAGCTTGTGCACCTGGATTTCATTGTCGAAGTGGCCGATGTTGCACACAATAGCCTGGTCCTTCATCTTTTCCATGTGTTCAATGCGGATGATGTTGCAATTCCCCGTGGTGGTCACGTAAATGTCCGCCCAGCCCAGGGTATCCTCCACCGTCAGCACGCGGTAGCCTTCCATGGCGGCCTGGAGTGCGCAGATGGGGTCTATTTCCGTCACGACCACCTGGGCTCCCATGCCGCGGAGGGACTGTGCACAGCCCTTGCCTACATCCCCGTAGCCGCAGACAACGGCCACCTTCCCGGCAATCATGACGTCCGTGGCGCGCTTGATGCCGTCCACCAGGGATTCGCGGCAGCCGTAAAGGTTGTCAAATTTAGACTTGGTCACGGAATCGTTCACATTGATAGCCGGAATCAACAGTCGGCCCGCAGCCTGCATCTGGTACAGGCGGTGCACGCCCGTGGTTGTTTCCTCGGAAACGCCCTTCAGCTCAGGCAGCCAGCGGTGAAAAACGCCCGGCGTTTCCGCGGCAATCTTCTTCAGCAGGTCCTTGATCACTTCCTCCTCTTCTGATTCGGACGGAGTATTTACCCAGTCGGAGCCTTCTTCCATCTCATACCCGCGGTGAATGAGCAGGGTGGCATCTCCGCCGTCATCCACAATCAGCTGCGGGCCGAGACCGTCCGGAAAGCTCATGGCCTTCCAAGTGCAATCCCAGTACTCCCGGAGCGTTTCCCCCTTCCAGGCGAATACGGGCGTGCCGGATTGGGCAATCGCGGCGGCGGCGTGGTCCTGGGTGGAGAAAATGTTGCAGCTGGCCCAGCGGACGGAGGCGCCCAAAGCCGTCAGCGTTTCAATCAGCACGGCCGTCTGCACCGTCATGTGCAGGGAGCCCATGATGCGCACGCCCTCCAGCGGCCTGGCGGCGGCGTACTTTTCACGCACGGCCATCAGGCCGGGCATTTCATGCTCGGCGATGTCCAGTTCCTTGCGGCCGAAATCCGCCAGGCTGATATCGCGGACCTTGTAGTGTTCCGTTTCTGAAAACATGTCTGTAAACGTAGTCGTTGAATTAATGAAGAAGTTGTTTGAGGGAGGCGAGCCGCTTTTCATCCAGCTGTTCCCAGGGAAGCGCCTGATTGGTGAAATGCCCGTAATGCGTCGTCTGGCGGTAGATGGGCCGCAGTAGGTCCAGCTGTTCCACCATGTCCGCGGGCTTGAAGGAGAAAATTCCTTCCAGTGCATTTTCAATGGCTTTTCCCTCCACCTTGCCGGTGCCGAAGGTATCCACCCGGATGGAAACGGGGGTGGGGTAGCCGATGGCATAGGCCACCTGCAATTCACACTTGTCCGCCAGCCCCGCGGCCACGATGTGCTTGGCAACCCAGCGGCACATGTACGCGGCGGACCGGTCCACCTTGGACGGATCCTTCCCGGAAAAGGCGCCGCCGCCGTGGCGCCCCATGCCGCCGTACGTATCCACAATGATCTTGCGGCCCGTCAGGCCGGAATCCCCGTGAGGGCCGCCTACGACGAATTTCCCCGTGGGATTGATGAAGTATTCCGTCTTGTCGTCCAGCAGTTCCGCAGGAAGAACGGTTTTAATGAGTTTGACGCAATAGGCGTAAATCGTATCATGGTCCACTTCCTCCGTGTGCTGGGTGGAAATGACCACGTTTTCAATGTGGACGGGGCGTCCCGCCTCGTCATAAGCCACCGCCACCTGGGACTTGCAGTCCGGACGCAGCCAGTCCACATGCCCGCGCCTGCGGCGCTTGGCCAGCTCCATGAGCAGCTTGTGGGCGAACACGATAGGGGCCGGCAGCAATTCCGGAGTCTCATTTGTCGCGAAGCCGAACATGATCCCCTGGTCCCCGGCGCCCTGTTCCGCGTGGCCCTTGCCCTCCGCTTCCCGGGCATCCACCCCCTGGGCAATGTCCGGAGACTGTTCTGTGAGCAGATTTGTGAAAAAGACGGTATCCGCATGAAACACGTCGTCATCCTGCCGGTTGCAGTACCCGATCTCCCGGATGGCCTGGCGGGCGATCTTTTCCGGATTGATCACCGCCTTGGTCGTCAGCTCTCCGGCAATGATGACCATATTGCTCTTTACCAAAGTTTCGCACGCGACGCGGCTAGTTTTGTCTTGAGCCAGGCAGGCGTCTAAAATAGAGTCGGAAATGTAGTCGGCCACCTTGTCCGGATGGCCTTCTCCAACGGATTCCGACGTGAAGATGTGAGGGTTGTTCTTACTCATATCGATAAATCTCGATGCGTTGATATATTATTCCGCCATGAAGTCAATCCTAAAAACGCTTAAACTCCTGACAGACCCCACCCGCCTGCGCATCATCAACGTTCTGAATGAAGAATCTCTGAGCGTTGCGGAACTTCAGGAAATCCTCGGCATGGGACAGAGCCGCATCTCCACTCAGCTGGCCCAGCTCCGCCAGGAAGGAGTGGTGGAGGACACGCGCTCCGGGAAAAACGTCTTTTACACCCTCTCCCTGGCGAACGATCTTCACAACGTGGCCCTGAAAGCCTGTGAGGAACTGCCGGAAGCGGAAACGGACAAAAAAGCCCTGCAGGTCATTCTGGACAAACGTAAAAACCGCACGCAGGCCTACTTTGACGAAGTCGTGTGCCGACTGGGCAAGAATTACGCGCCGGGACGTTCCTGGAAGGCGCTGGCCGGGGCTCTTCTCCGCATCCTGAACTATGACGTGGTGGCGGACCTGGGAGCCGGGGAAGGCTTCGTCTCCCAGCTCATTTCCCCCAGCGCCAAGCAGGTGATCGCCGTGGACAACTCCCCCAGCATGGTGGAACTGGGACAGGAGCTGGCGCGCAAACACGGACTGGACAATCTGGAATACCGCCTGGGAGACATTGAAGCGCCGCCCATTGAGTCCGGCACCGTGGACCTGGCCCTGCTCAGCCAGGCCCTGCACCATGCACAGAAGCCGGTCAAGGCCCTGGAAGCCGCATGGGACATTCTCAAGCCCGGCGGCTGCCTGGTGGTACTGGACCTGCTCCAGCACGGACAGGAGGAAGCCCGGGAACTTTACGCGGACCGCTGGCTGGGCTTCACTCCCGCCGCCCTGGAAAGCATGCTCAAGGAAGCGGGATTCCGGAACATCCATACGGACATTGTGGACAGGGAACCGGAACCGCCCCATTTCCAGACCCTGATGGCCGCCGCCTGGAAACCGTAACTAAAAACTTCCCCTCTTGCGTTTACCCGCAATATCAACAAATACAACCCCAACTATACCGTCATGAGCTTTATTAAATCCTTCATTTCCTTCACCCTGGCCTTTATCCTCGCCTTCATTCTAGCGGCCGTGGCCATCATCTGGTTCTTGCCCTCACCCTGCCGGATCTTCCACGACAAAACGGATGACCGGTGCATGGCGCTTTCTCCTGAAGAACTGTACAACCAATATATGGAACTTTCCCCGGTAGAAAGAATCAGGGAGAAAAATACGCTGTTGTCCAAGGCGGCCCATGGAGGCTATCTTCCGGCAGTCCGTCAAATGGCGAAAGAAGCAAGGGAAAACGACATTCCGGAAGATGTGACAGGAAATGAATATTATTTCTGGATCAGGAAAGCGGCAGATATGGGAGACCCGGAAGCACAACATGAAGCCTTCCTCGAATGCGAGATGAGCGACGCAGAAAGCCTTGCCTACCTGTCCAAGGCGGCTGAACAAAACTATGCCCCGGCCCTCCTTTCCCTCGGTTGCCTCTACGCTGTGGGACACGAAACATATTACATCGCCAGAAATGAAAGAAAAGCGATTGAATGTTACCGGCGCGCCGCCAAAGCCAACAACCCGGAAGCCCGTTGCCTGATGTATCTTCTGGCCCGGCTCCAGATTCTTCCGGAAGCGGAAACGGCTCAGCTGAATCAACGCTACAGGGAAGAGGCAAAACAAGCGGAAGAAAGAATTTCCCCCTCTTTCGACTATCCGGAAGACCTGGAAAAAAGCGCTCATGCCTATGAGCTCCTAACAACCTATCTGCCGGCTAATGAAAAAGTCAAAGCCCTCCCGGAACCGACTTCACACATGGCCGACCCATTTGGAGAAAATGACAATTAATGCATCTGTTGTAAGGCAAAAAACTACCAGGCAAACGCTGATCAAGTATGAAAGTTAAATCCGGATTGATTATTTCAGGCATCGTTCTTGTTGCGGCTCTGGGCCTTTACTGGGCGCTTCCCTCCCGTGAACCTTCCGCGGAGGAATTATACCGCCAGTACATGGAGCTTTCCCCTTTTGAACAGTTCAACAACCGTGATATCCTTCTGAAAAAAGCAGCTGAGAAGGGATACACCCCTGCCATCCTCCAAATGGCAAATGATAATTTCATTAACAAAAAGGACCTCCAGTCCCGTGAATATGACTTCTGGATCAAAAAAGCGGCAGACCTGGGAGACCCGCAAGGACAGCTTGAAGCCTTTAACGCTCTGGATTTGCCAATTGAAGAGAACTTCAACTATCTGCTGAAGGCCGCCGGGCAATCCTATGGTCCCGCTCTTTGGGTACTAGGCCGCATTTATGCATCCGGAGACGAGGATTACCATATTGTACGGGATGAACAAAAAGCGCTGAAACTCTTCCGACAGGCAGCAGACGCCAATATGCCGGAAGCTCTTTATCTCCTGTACCTCCTGGACCGGTTAAATATCTTTCCTTTAGCGGAGCCGGGAAAAACAGAAGACATTTATCAGCGTTATCTTGAAGCAGCCAAGAAAGAGGGCGGGACCCCATATCCATCTTTCAACGACATACAGGAACTGACCCCGGATCAATGCAGGCGCATCTCCAATTTTCTTCAGGAATATATGAAAGGCGAGGAGAAGATTGAATCCATCATCCAAAAACTTCATGAAGAAATGTCCCGGACAAGGCACGACGGGCATCAAAATTCGTAAGATGACGCCAAATTTCAGCCTGCGGACTCCATATCCTCCGCAGCGCGTTCCTTCGGGAATGGTCGCCGGCCAGTCTCCAATGCCTGTCTCAAATCACGGACAATGCCTATCATCTGTTCCGTTGACAGATCCTCCTTCCCCTCAATCTCCTCATCCACCAGGGCTTTCATCTCTTCCAGCAGATGCTCCGGCTCCAGGCGGTAAGTGAGCAATACCCGGAACAGCTCCCGGCCCGCGTCCTGCAAGGGTACCGGTGGAAAATCCTTCACGCTTTTCAATTTTTCCTCTTCAAAGGAATTCAGAAGCTTTGCATAACGGGAGAAAGCGCGTTTGAATTCCTCCGGGCAGCCGGCAATCTCTACCGTAGCCAGATACCGGCGCAAGGAAATTTCCGCCTCCAGATGAACGGCTTTTTCCCCTGTGGATTCCGCCAGCCACGTCTCCTTCTGCTTCAGATACACCAGCAGGAGAACCTTCCGCATGGCTTCCCTCTGTTTACCCTTGGGTCCTTTTTTCAATTTGACCAGGTCCAAGTCCAGCTCTGCGGCATCGGGGCTCGCCACATCCTGGGCCGGAGACACTCCAAGAGCAGCCGCCATCATGACAAACGGCAGCCACTTCCTCATGCATTCCCGGATCTGGACCATTGCGGTCAGCAATTACATGAAAAACGGCTGAAAAGCAATCCAAAACCAGAAGCGTGACAGGCGGCCCCATGAGAATCGTTCTCCTGCCCTCCCGGCCCCGGCAGTATGCAATGGCGGGCAGTCCCGGAACCATTAGACGTTACTTTTTTCCGGACACCGAGAATGAGGACGCAGGAATTTCTTCCGGAGTGCCGCCATTCCGGGACCACAGCAGTTTGACTCCCGCCTTTGAAGCGCCCGCTCCGTGCACATATCCAATGCTGACGGGATGCAGGCCGGCTGCCAGAGGCACTCCTTTTTTCCCCGTTTCCGGAGTACATTCCGTCGTACCCGCGGCAGAAGAAGAAGAGGCCCTGCTTCCCGGCTTGTAATGGAAATCCGCATCCACCAGCTGCATGTCGTGCAGTCGTACAAAGGCCTTTGAACCCGCATTGGCATCCGTTTCAAGGAAAAATGTATACACTCCCGTTTCCGGGATACGTAAAAATCCTTTCCATTCCCCGCAGAAAGACGGTTTGGAAACCGTGCCGGGGACAAGACATCCGGACGTCTCTTCCACGGCAAAGGATTCATAACCTCTGACCGCTTCCGGTTTGGGAACCCAGGGGCATGCCTTTTCTGAAAGAAGCCTGAATTCCAACTTTCCGGAGGCCCCTTCATTCACTACCGAAGGAGGAACGGGTACGGAATCATAAGGTCTGCCCGCCAGACAACCGCGGACGGAATTGTGGTAATCATAAATTCTCCTGAGCTGCAAGACCCTGTTCTTGAAGTACTCCCCGTATCTCCGCCCTTCCGCCGTATCCGCAAGATTGCGGGACTCTTTGTGATCCTTCTCAATATCATAAATCTGGAAAGGATCATCATGGGACCGGATATTCTGCCTGACTCCTTTATACTTGCCCGAATAAATGATCTGCTGCTGAAAGCGGGGAGCGTTCCGATGCTCCGGAAGGAAGTTCTTGTAATTGGGCGTTTGCCCTTTCACGTTATATTCCACATACAGCACGCCAGGCTTCTGCTTTCCCTTTCCCGTAAGGGAGGGCAGCATGGAAACTCCATCCGTTTTCGCGGGAACCGGCATTCTCCCGGCTTCGGCAAAAGTCGCCATCCAGTCATGAAACTGGCTGGGAACATGGGAAACGCGCCCTGCGGGAATGGCAGCGGGCCAGCGCACAATCGCCGGGACTCTGATGCCGGCTTCCCAGGTGTCCCTCTTGATTCCGTCAAACGGCCCATAAGACTCAAAAAAATTGGGGTCCTGCGTAGGCCCAATGAAACTGCCCTCATTATGGGGTCCGTTATCCGAGGTAAAAACCACAATCGTATTTTTATCTATGTTCAGGTCCGAAAGCAATTTGAGCAAATCCCCCACGGCCTCGTCAATCCGGGCAATCATGGAAGCGTGCTTCTTTGCCCCATTCGGCCAGTTTCTGGAAGCGTACTGGGGATAAACGTATGAATTGCGCACGCCATTGGCCGTATTGATCAATTCTCCTTTCTTACCCAGCCACTGCAGGCCGCCCTTCAAGCCGCCCCCGGCCGGGTAGGCCTGTGTAGGGACTTCCAGCGCGGAATGGGGAGCTGTAAATGTCAGAGCCAGGAAAAACGGCTTATTTTTTGAGGTCTTTCTGTGGTCCACAATCCACTTCTTGGCCCGGGCCGTAAACAAATCCGTGGAATAGGAGTTTGTGCAGGACTTGGTGATATTATCATGCAGGTCCCAAATCACATTGGTGCCTGTCTGGGAGCGGCGGTCTGCGGGGTCATCCGCCGCATAATGCCGGTGCGCTCCTATGTGGTCCAGATGTCCGAAGAAGTAATCAAAACCCCGCTTATCCGGAAAAGCCGTAGATTCCCCCGGATTGCCTCCGCTTTCCGTTCCGCCGCCAATCCCCCATTTGCCGATCAGCGCCGTCGCGTACCCGGACTCTTTCAACATGGCCGGGAGCGTCAGGCAATCCTCCAGAGGCATGTCAAACGTATTATCCCTCACCACGCGGGCATGTCCCTGGTGAACGCCTGAAAACAGGGAGGCGCGGGAAGGGGCGCAAACCGGAGACCCCGCATAATGCCTGCACAGCTGAATCCCCTCCGCCGCCATCCGGTCAAGGGCAGGAGTCTGAATGGCGGGCTTTCCTTCACGGGCGCGGCGATTCTGGTGGAAAACGCCCAGGTCCCCCCAGCCCAAATCATCCACCAGAATGAACAGGATATTGGGCCGCGGGGGAGCCGGAGCGGCAACGGCCCAGCCGGAACAAAAGGAAAACAATATAAGGCAGCCCAAAAAGCGGAACAGGGGAGAAAGCATGACGGTTCGTTGTACGCCATCCCTTCCAGGCACAGCAAGCACAAAAGGCCGTCTTCATGCCATCCGGGGAGATTGACGGATACACGGCCGTATGCGAAAAAGCCGTCTATGCTATTCGCAGTAGTGATTTTCCTTTCCGTAGTCGTACTCGGCGTCATTGCCGCGCTGCGCTTCACCAAGGGAGTCATTCCGCTGCGTACGTACGAATCGCTGGAATTGCCGGGATTTCCAGGTCCGGCAGGACTGATTCACCGCCTGGACGGAGCGGAAAAACGCCAGCGGAAACTGGCGGAAGGCCGCTTTCCCGCTGTGGATGAAGACGGACTGATCAGCCTTCCCCCCGCCTGGGAGAACAAGGTGACTGCGGGACGCCTTGCCTGCGTAGCCCACACCTGGGCCATGAGCCGCCTGGTCAGGGAAGACCCTGCGGCAGCCAAAACCCGTAAAACCGCTTCCGCCCGCGCCACCATGATCCCCTTCTTCACGGCGCTGGTCCTGCTTGGGATGCTGGCAGCCGGATTGATGAAATTCCAGATTGCGCTGGCTATTGGCCTGGCCTGCTGGGCCTTCTTCACCTTTTCCGCCCTTCCCACCCAGTTCCGTGAATGGAAAGCGGCGGAAATAGCCAAATCAGGTCTGAAAGAAGCCGGATTATGGCCTCTGCTACCTTCGGACGCCATGGCCGTGGAACAATGCCTGAAGGCGCTGTCATGGTGCAGTGTGGCAGGATTCCGGCGCATTCTGCCCAGATAGGGAGGCTCCCTGGCAGGGAGGCGCATTTTTCCGGTTAATGCGGATTTTGGGAGAAAAAAACCTTGAAACGGGCGTGTGTGTAACCCACTCTTTCACCGTCGTCAAAATTTCCTCTACCGCCTCCATTTCTGCATGAACGAGTCTGCCAACCCCATCATCAAGTACTTTTCCGAGTTCAAAATCCTAAAAACCGTATCCAAGGATTTCTGGCTTACCAACGTCGTCCAATTCTTCGACGGCATGGCCTATTTCTCCATGATTACGGTGTTCGTCCTCTACCTGACGGACTATTGCAGCTTCAATGATGCGGACGCGGCCCTGTGGGTGGGCCTGTACACCCTTTTCATCTCCGCCTTCGTCTTTGCGGTAGGCTCCATTTGCGACATCATAGGCATCCGGCGCGCCTACCTGATCGGCTTCATCATCCTCATCACCGGGCGCCTCATCATGGGGCTGGGCCCGGACATCTGTCCCACGGTGGAAAGCGGACGCCTGACCGTCATGACAGGCATCCTGATCATGTCGTTCGGCACGGCGTTCATGTCTCCCGTCATTCAGACTTCCATCCGGCGCTTTTCTCCATTGAATGCGCGTTCCACGGGGTTCAATATCTATTACCTGCTGATGAACATTTCCGCCGTCGTCGCGAACGTATTCCTGATCGAATTTTTCCGGGAACATTTCGGAGCCGTGGACAGCGGTTTCTGGATCATCAACTTCGGTACGCTGATGGTGCTGCTGGGCTGCATCACCACCCGGTTCATTGATGAAAACAACTTCGCGGAACCAAGCGAAAAGGAAGCGAACCTCAAAGCCCCGCAACGCCGCCCCCTCCAGCTTTTCAGGGAGGTCTGGAAGGAATCCGCCTTCCGCAAGCTGATCCTGTTCCTCGTCCTCACCATGGGTGTACGCATCGTCTTCACGCTGCAATTCCTGGTCATGCCCAAGTATTACGTGCGCACGCTTTACGATGACTTCGCCATCGGCACCATCAACGCCATCAACCCGGCCATCATCGTCTCCGGCCTCATCCTTCTCATTCCCCTCCTGGGGCGCTTCTCCACCGTCAGCCTGATGATCGTGGGCATGTCCATCTCCGCGTTTTCCCTTGTTTTCATGGCCATTCCCATCGAATGGTACTATGTGGTTCCCGGAATTGAAACACGCTCCCAGGCGTACCTGGTAGCCATCGTGGCCCAGATCCTGGTCTTTGCATTCGGAGAACTACTCTTCTCCCCCCGTTTTTCCGAATATGTGGCACGCGTAGCTCCCAAAGACAAGGTGGCCTCCTACATGTCCCTGGCCGCCCTGCCCATGTTCATCGCCAAGCCCATCAACGGGATCATCGGCGGCCTGCTTGTCGCCTACCTCTGCTATGACGGCATCTGCGCCAAGATGGACACCGGGCACATCGGCTTCTGGTCCTCCCCGGAATTCATGTGGACCATTTACCTTGCCCTGGCCGTCATCAGTCCCATTGCCATCATCATGACCCGCAAGACCATCACTTCCGACCACCCGGAAGAGGATGCGGACTCACCGCCCATTGAAGCCATTGCAACGGAAACGGATCCGGCCGTGACGACGGAAGAACTTACGGAAGCCAACTCCTGACAGAACGAAACGATGAACCAGCACACGCGCAACATCCTTGTAGATTCCCTCATCCTGGTAGCTTTCAGTTCCATTCTCGGCGGACTCAGCCTGGTGGTTTCCAAATCCTTCTCCGGGGAAGACAATCCGGCCCTGGACCTCATCACCGTCATGAAAAAGGCGGAGGCCAAGGAAGTAAACGCCTCTACGGAAAAGGAGGAGAGGGAAGCCCGGGAAAAGGGCATGCAGGAATTTGAACAGAACCTGGAAAAGGGGGAAGAACTGGCTGGAAAACAAGGAAAAGCCTTTGTCAACATGACGGACCCGCACGGCAGAACGCCTGTCATGTGGGTGTGCTACGCCAATTACAATAATATTGAAACGACGCTCAAGCTGGAAGCCAAGCGGGCTCCCTACCTGGGAAGGCTTTTGCAGGACCCCCGTTTGAAAATCGACCAGAAGGACAAGGATGGATGGACCGCCTTGCACTGGGCCTCATGGAGCGGCCTGGACCGACTGTCCGAGATGCTGATTGAGAAGGCGGCGGACATCAACAACAAGGAGGGCAACGGCTTTACACCCCTGATGCTGGCGGCCATGCGCGGCAATATCCAGGTAGCGGCCCTCCTGCTGGAAAAAGGAGCGGACATGAACGCCGTCAACAAATTCGGAAAAACCGCGCTTCAACTTGCAGAAGAGGGGGCAGCAGCCTACCAGGCCAGCTTTGACCTGACCAAAACGAAAGTCTCCAAAGCTCCGCTTGATACCTTCACGGAAGCCTATGAAAAGGTCGTCTCCACCACATCCCCTGAACACGCTTCCGATTTCATGGAAGCCATGAAAACCGCAGTCGGCCGTCAGGCTTATGTAGAAACCGACTATGTCCTGCAAGTCATCACGCGCAGCCTGATTTCCAAAGAATTGCTCACAGAGAAGAGCGCCGGAAAGTTCAAGGAAGAAATCATGGGAGCCGTAACGGAGCATTCCCAGGATATCGACGTCCGCGGCGTGGCTTTTGAACGCACCGTGGACCTGCTCCGCAACGCGGCGGCGAAATAATGGAAAATGCCCGGCCATGCGCACAGCCCATACCAAACTTCATTAATGATGAAAAACATAAGAAGCTGAAAAAGCAGGGCCGCTCTCCAGTTTTCCAAAAGGGTGTTTGCCTGCGCAAACGCACAGATAAACACGCTTAAAGATGCGATATAAATAATGGTTGTACGAACTGTCCTTTTGTTCATCAATAATTTGCATTAAATTCCCGGCGGGATGTTCCATGAAGCAACGGAACCTCTCCCCTTTATTCATTGCATTGCTTCGTCAATCCATTTTTTCATCCATTCCAGGAAATCATCCATTCCGTCGGGGAACGCCTTTAACGCCACCACCTTTTCAGGCCCCGTGCAGGATTTACTGCCCCACACCTATCCGCCGCCCTGATCTTTATCCCTAAAGATTCCGTCTGTTTTCACAGCAAACCGCAGTAGACGGTACAAAACGTCAAGAATCAGCATATTGGGTACAAGAAAATACTTTGCCTTTCATGCTTGTAGAGTAAGTGATGTTTTCAGACCTGTTTTTGGTCCTTATTGTTGCTCTACTTAGAAAATAACCTAGAGGATCAACGCTCATTATAAATCTCTATTAAAAGGACAGTCAGAGAAAGATTGCCTTTCTTCCGTAGAATCCTCACTATTTCTTCCCGTCCAAGGTTCCGACATCCGTCACTTTGCTCTTGACGCTTTTCCGGCTCCTTTCTACGATCCGGCCCATACCATGGTTAGAGCATTGCGCAACGGCATCATGCTGCTTACCCTTCTGCTGGTCATCGTAGGCGGAACGGGCATGGTTTCCGTATGCCCCTGCCATGAGGAAGTTTTCCTCTTTTCCTGCTCCTGCCATGAAGAGGCCTCCCCTTGCGGATGCAGCGGGAACCAGGATCCCGGCAACGGCACTTCCAATCCCCTGGCCGGGCACCTCTGCGAACACCAGCGGCTGGAGATTGACGATCTGACGATGCCCGTCATCCAGGCGCCACTTCCCCAGCCATGCGTCATCTGGCAAACACTGCCTGACTTCCACCATCTGGCCCAGCTCTTTCTTTTAACAAGCCGGACACCGGATTCCGCAACACCGCCCCCCCCTGACCCCTTCAGGGACGACGGCCCGGCACATGAAGGATTCCAACTTCCCTTGCTGATTTAACGGCATTCTTTCAGAAACGCCCTTGAAGGCGTTTCCGGCCGCTCCCGTATTTTTTTGATGGCGGCCTTCCCCGTTTTTTACGCGGAATCGTTTTCCGCACTGTCCAAACCTGATTGGGCCGAATTGTTTCCATTCCTTTTCCCACCATGAAATCCATACCATTTTTCGCAGGGCTCGGCATGACCGCCTTTCTCAGTTCCTGCAGCGTTTATCACAGCGCACCCATCGACCTGAATGCGGAGGAAGCCTCCTGGAAAGAGGCGTCCCGCATGGATGCCCATGCCTCCGTCACCCAGAACCAGGCACGCCAGATCGGCCTGGTCATGAATCCGGATCTGAACAAGGCCCGCCTGAAGCTGGCTTCCAGCAATGAAGTCGCCAAACAGTCGGGCTGGTGGAATGATCCATCCTTTTCCTGGGACATTGAACAAGTCCTCCAGGAGAATACGCTTAACATGTCCGGCAGCCTGGGCTTCACCATTCCCGTGACCGGCCTCCCCGCGCTGGAAAAAAAAGTGGCGGAACAGTATAAGGAGGCGGACTTCTGGACCCTCCGCCAGGCGGAGCTGGATTTCCTCAGTTCCCTGGACCAGGCCTGGAGCAAGCTGGCCGTTACCCGGCGCCGCAAGGCGGTCATCCGGGAACGCCTGGAGGTGGTGCGGCATGAAAACGGCATGATTGAAAAACTCATTGGCGCGGGGGAAGTGGAATTTTCCTCCCGCCAGGTGGCTTCCCAGCGCATGAATGACGCCATCCGGGAACTCCAGGCCGTTACGGAAGCGGAACTGGAACAGAAAATGGAGCTGGTGAAGCTGATGGGCCTGCATCCCTCCGCGGCCCAAAAGCTCGGCTTCCTGACGGGACAGGGCTTCCAGCTGCCTGCCGCCGTTCCGGCCCCCGGCCCCGCCGCCCTGACGGCAGCTCCTAAAATCAAGGCCCAGCTGGCTGCTTACGCCACCACGGAAACGCTGTTCAAGACGGAAATCCGCCGGCAGTATCCGGAACTGGAACTTGGGCCTTCTTTCACCCGGGACGACGGCGAAAAGGAAGTGGGAGGAGAAATAGGCTTCAATCTTCCCCTCTGGAACCGCAACCGCAAGGCCATTGCAGAAGCCCGCGGCACACGGGACCTGTCCAGGCAGGAAACCATCCAGCTTTGGAAAACGGAATTATTCAACGCCCGCCAGCTTGACGCCAGCCAGCAGATGGTGCTCCGCCACTGCCGGACGGAGCTTCAGCGCGTGGAGTCCTTCGCCGCCTCCGTCCGGACCATGGAAAAATTACACGGAATCGGGGAGGCTTCCCTGCTGGAACTGGCGGAAAACCGCCATCAGCTTTATGAAAGCCGCCTGGCTTTCCTGGACAATCTGGACAAGCTGCTCGCCATTCAGGCCCAGCTGCGCTACCTCACCCACGCCAATCTTCAATCCAAATAAATTCCTCACCATCTTAACGAACATGAAACGTCTCTATTTTTCCATCATCCTGGGCCTCGCTCCCGTTTTCGGCCTCAATCCCGCACGCGGAGACCAGCAGGCCCCCGCGGAACATCAACATGAGGACGGCACCGCCTGCACGGCGGACCACGGCCATGAGGAACACCAGCACCAGGAAGGGGAAACCTGCACTGAAGGCCACGCCCATGAGGAACACCAACATGCGGACGGTTCCGTCTGCACGGGCGACCATGAGCATGAAGGCCACCAGCATGCGGAAGGGGAAGCCTGCACAGGCGACCACGACCATGACCATGACGAAGCCGCGGAAAAAGGCGCCGGCCAGCTGGCGGACATGATTCCCGTGCATGTGGATGAAAAGGCGCGCCATTCCCTGGACATGCGTTTTGAAAAGGTGACGGAAGTTCCCCATGGCGCGGAGAAGACCCTTCACGGCCAGATGGTCATTCCTCCGCATGCAGTGACCACATACGCCCTTCCCGCCGCAGGGCGCGTGACCTTCAATGTGAAATCCGCCCAGCAGGTGCGCAAGGGGGAACTGCTGTACACGCTGGCCTCCCCGGACATCGTGGAGATGGAAGGGAACGCCTCCCAGGCACAGGCAGCCCTGGACCGCGCCGTGGCGGAACTCAATACCCTCAGGCAGCGCCAGGCCCAGCTGGAAAAGATCGGCACCAGGAACAGTGAACTGAACACCTCCATTCAATTCAAGGAGGCGGAAATCCACAGCCTCCGGGCCGCCCTGGCCGCCAGCAGTAATAAATTAAAGCTGGTCACGGATTCCGGGGCATTGAAAAACAACCTCCTCTACGTATACGCCGCGGCGGACGGTTCCGTTCAATCCGTGAACATGACGCAGGGTTCCTGGGGGGAACAGGGTGCGCCCGCCCTCGTCATGACCAACAAGGGGGAACTGGAATTCTCCACCACCATTTACGGAGCGGACCCCGTCCATTATGCGAAAGCCCAGCTGGCCCTGACCAGCGGTAAACATACGGAAGTCCTGAACGGCAGCCTGAGAGTAGCCGAACAGGTGGACCCCGCCACACAGTCCCGCGCCCTGTATTTTGTGCCGGAGAACATGCCGGAAGGAACGCATGCGGGGCAGATTGCCCGGCTGGACCTTTATTCCCATGACGCCGCCAAGGACGGTTTTATTCCCGTTCCCAACAGCGCCGTCGTCAAAGTGGGGGTGAACGACGTAGTTTTCATCAAGGCGGGAGACGATACCTTCGTCATGAAGAAGGTGGAAACGCTGCCCGCCCGGCAGGGAAAAACGCCCGTCAAGGGGTTGACGCCGGGACAGACCATCGTGACCAAGGGCGGCTATGAATTGAAATACATCCTGCCCACGGGAAATGCCGGAAGCAAGAAAGCGGCCGGCCACTTTCATGCGGACGGCCAGTTCCATGAAGGGGAACACTAACCCATGAGCAAAGACAAAAGATTAAAGAACAAACAACCAGGAACAGAGCTCTTGAAACAATCCCTTTAATCTTTCATCATTAGTATTTAATAACTAAAAGTTTATGAACTTTCTAATTTCATTCTGCCTGAATAACAGGATCACCGTGATTCTGCTGACGCTCGCCCTGGCGGTCATCAGCATTTTCGTGGTGAAAAATATTCCCGTGGACGTATTCCCGGAACTGAAGGTGCCGCGCGTCACCATCCAGACGGAAGCCCCCGGCCTCACCGCAGAGGAAGTGGAGCAGTATATCACCATTCCCATTGAGTCTGCCATGAACGGAACCGCAGGAGTCAAGGGCGTGCGCTCTTCCTCCGGCAGCGGCCTTTCCTTCGTGTGGGTGGATTTTGACTGGGACAAGGACATCTACCAGGCCCGCCAGATTGTAGCGGAACGCCTGGGAGCCGTGCGGGACTCCCTGCCGGAGGGCACATCCCCGGAGCTGGCCCCCATCGTCTCCGTAACGGGAGAAATCATGCTGATCGCCCTGACGGGGGACAAGGACACCAGCACGCTGGACATGCGGCAGTTGGCGGAATACAAGCTGCGCACGCGCCTGCTGGCCATTCCCGGCGTGGGACAAGTCACGGTGCTGGGCGGCCGCCTGCCGGAATACCAGGTGATTTACGACCCCAACAAGCTCAAGCTGGCAGGGGTGGACCTTTCCAACCTGAAAACGGCCGTTGAGGAATCCCAGTCTTCCGTTCCTGCAGGGTATCTGGAAGATGTGGCCGGGCAGGAATTGCCCATCCAGCAGGATACCCGCACCGCCAACATCGAACAGCTCAACCGCGCCCTGGTTCCGGACCATCCCTCCGGCATCCTGCGGCTGCAGGACGTGGCGGAAGTCAAGATAGACGGCGCGCCGCGCCGCGGAGACGCCGGGTTCATGGGGGAAGACGCCGTAGTGCTCTCCGTGCAGAAGGTCCCGGGGGCCAATACGCTGGCCCTGACGCAGGCCGTGGACGCCGCCATCCGGGAATTCACCCAGAGCCAGCTTCCCAAGGGCATGAAACTGCATACCAGCGCCTACCGCCAGGCGGACTTTATTGAAATGTCGCTGGACAACGGCACGGAGACCCTGCTCATTGCAGGTGCGGTGGTCATGATCGTCATCTTTCTGACCCTGTTGAACCTGCGTACGGCCATCATCACGCTGATTTCCATGCCTCTGTCCGTCCTGTTCGGGATGATGATGTTCCCCGTTTTCGGGCTGGCGATCAACATCATGACCCTGGGCGGCCTGGCCGTGGCCGTGGGGGATGTGGTGGACAATGCCATTATTTTCGTGGAAATAGCATGGCGGCACCTGAACCGGAACGCCGCCCTGCCGGAAGACAAGCGCAAGAGCAAGTATGAAGTGCTGATGAAGGCCAAGGGGGAAATCGTAGGATCCATCTCCTTCTCCTCCATCATCATCCTGCTGGTATTCACGCCGGTGCTCTTCCTATCCGGCCTGGAAGGGCAATTCTTCCGTCCTCTGGGCATTTCCTACATGCTGGCCCTGCTCTCCTCCCTGATCGTAGCCGTCACCATCACTCCGGTGCTTTGCTACATGTGGTTCAAGAAGAGCAAAAACGCCGCCACGCTGGAAAGCGGGGACTCATTCAGCTCCCGCCTTATCAAGCGCATTTATGCGCCTATCCTTGAATTCTGCCTCCGCTTTTCCAAGACGGTCTGCGCCATCATGGCGGCCGTCACGCTACTGGCCCTGTGGCTGGGCTCCACCTTCGGAACCAGCTTCCTGCCGCCGTTCAACGAGGACTGCTACACGGTCTTCGTCAGCACCGTGCCGGGAACCTCCCTGGACGAAACGGAACGCATTTCCCGGACGGTCATGAAGGACATTGAACGCATTCCGGGCGTCCTCAGCGTCACCCAGCGCACGGGACGTGCGGAAAATGATGAACACGCGGAACCCGTCAGCGCCTCCGAGCTGCTTGTGCGCGTGGATTTGAAGAAGGACCAGAAGGAACTGCGCGCCGCCATCAAAAAGTGCATTGACGACATCCCCGGCACCAGCTCCATGATCGGCTATCCTCTGGCGCACCGCATCAGTTCCGCCCTGTCCGGCTCCAACTCGGAAATCGCCATCAACATTTACGGAACGGAACTGCCTCAGCTCCGCCTGGCCGCCCAAAAGGCCAAGGAGATTCTGGCGAAAATGCCGGAAGTGGCGGACGCGCGCGCCAACCGGGAGATCATGGTGGATACCATCCGCGTGCAGTACAACCAGGAAGCACTGGCTTCCCGCGGCCTGACCATGGCGAATGCCGCGGAGCAGGTCTCCACGGCCATGAACGGCCAGAAACTGGGGGAAGTGATCAAGAACCAGGACCACTGGAACATTGTCCTGCGCATTGATCCCAAACTGAAGACGTCCATTGAAGACATCAAGAACCTGGAACTGCTTTCCCCCAATAAAAAGACCGTGCGCCTGGACGACGTAGCACACGTGTACCGGGAGGAGGTTTCCAACCTCATCCTGAGGGACAACACCATGCGAAAGGCCATGATCTCCTGCAACCCCTCCCCCAACTCCAATCTGGGGGACCTGGCGAAGGCCTGCCGCGAACAGCTGGACCCCGTGATGAACGCCATGGGCTGCACGGTGGACTATGACGGCACCATCAAGGCGCGTGAATCCGCCTCCGAACGGCTCTACGTGCTGGGCGCCATCATGATGGTGCTTATCGTACTGCTGCTCTCCTCCGCGCTGGGGAGCGTCCGCCGCGCCATGCTGACGCTGGTAAACATTCCGCTGTGCCTGGTGGGCGGCATCGTGGCCGTCTTCCTGGCCTCTCCCGGCACCCTCTCTTCCCTGTTCCACTCCACCTATATTCCGCCCATCCTTTCCGTGGCTTCCATCGTGGGGTTCGTCACGGTCATTGGCTTTGCCATCCGCAGCGGGCTGATCCTGCTCAACAGGTACCGGGCCCTGGAACACAAGGGCCTGGACCCGGCGGACGCCATCCGGGAAGGTTCCCTGGAACGCGTGGTCCCCATCATCATGACCTCCCTGACCACGGTGCTGGGGCTGCTCCCGCTGATCTGGGCCATTGACAAGCCCGGCGGCGAGCTGCTCGGCCCGCTGGCTATCGTCCAATTCGGCGGTCTGGTTTCAGCCACCATCCTGAATCTGCTCATCATTCCGGCCACGGCCAAACTCTTCTCTCGCTGGATTTCTTCCCGGCGGAAAGAACTGGAAGCAACATCCTGATTCATTCAGGATTCCAGCGGCGGAACCGGGAAAAAGACGAGGCCCTGGTTCCGCCTTTTACAATAACAGACGTAACAAGTCCTTGCCTTCCGGCCTGATAAGGAGCACACATGGATCTTAAGCTTCACCCTCATGCCCAAACGGAAATCCACCAGAGAGCATCTGCTCAACACGGGAGCCATGATCGTGGGAGAATCAGGGCTCCGCGCACTCACCATCCGGGGCCTTTCCCTGCGCGCCGGGACCAATACCGGAAGCTTCGTCTACCACTTCGGCAACCGTGAGGCTTTTCTGAACGAATTGCTGGAACGCTGGTATGAACCGCTGTTCACCGGCGTCAGAACCCACGCCAACATTCATCTTCCGGCCTTTGAAAAACTGGAAGCCATCCTGGGGGACGTCATGGAGTTCCTGCTCCGCCATGGACAGTTCATCGCCCAGCTGGTGCTGGACGCCCTGGCAGGGGAACGGGCGGCCATCCGCTTCATTTCCGGCATCCATACGCGCCATCCCCTGGTACTGCTGGAAACCATACGCAAGGCCCAGGAGGAAGGTTCCGTGCTCAAGGGAGACCCCATGAACATTCTCATTTACCTCGTTTGCTGCGGAGGAGCTCCCTTCATCCTTTCCGGCCAGCTCCAGGTGCACGACCCGAAAGCCGCACGACCCGTACTGGACCTGCTGGGCTCCATTCTCAACGACCCGGAAAGCGCCAGGCAGCGCATGACCTGGGCGCTCCGCGGCATCCGGCAGCCTTGAACGGCTGCCGTTCTCCGGGAAGACCGCACCACTCTTTTCAGAGCGGAAGCGCCGCAAAGTTCACGGCCATGGAGCCGCCCGTCCTACCTTCCACGGTAGGGACGGTGACGAGGACGGGGCGGCGGGGGAGGAGGACCGTGATGATGCCAGTCATTACGGTACCTGTCCTTGTCACGGTCATGCTGAACGGCCGCGCCGATGGCGGCTCCGGCGGCCAGCGCTCCCACTCCTATGGCGGCGGCGCCTCCCGGCGTTACGGCGTTGTTTCCGTAACTATCCGTCGTGCAGGACGGCATCAGGGAAAAGGCCAGCCCGGCCAGGGGAAGAAGCCAGAGGGATTTAATCTGTTTATTCATGGTCTGAAAAAATATTTCTGGATGCCGGCTGCCCGGCTTACATTCATTAAGCGCATGATTCTCGCATTTTTTGTTTAAGCATGTCAGAACCCGGAAGGAAATTCCTGGTATCATGACATTCCCCGCCATTCACGGCAGAAATGCCGGGGCCTCCTGCTCCGGCATGCCTGAATATAAAAATCCGCATGCTCTGTAAGAAAACAGACATGCGGATAGGAAAAACGTTCATCTTCCGGAAAACACCGGGAACGCTCTCACGGATTATTTCTTTTCCGTAACGGGTTCAATGCGAACGGGGCTTTGAATATCAAACAGGCTCTTGCGCAGCAAATAGCCTTCGCGCCGGAGGACAAACGCGCTGGACGAGAATTTCTCTTCAAGTTCACGGTAAAAAGCGCCCGCGGCAGCATTGTCTTTCTTGGCCCGGGCGATGTCCCCGAGGCACATGGCGGCAAAACCGGAAAAAGTGGGGTCCCCCGCCTCCACCACGGAACGGAACAGGCCTTCCGCCTCATCCGCCTTCCCGCGGTTCATCAGGCGGCATGCCAGAGTAACGGAAGCCTGGGCTTTCCATTCCTCCGTGGGAGCGGAATCGATAAAGGCTTTCATTCTGGCTACGCCTTCATCTTCCTTGCCGGCGTTCCACAGGGCAACCGCCTGCAGGTAGGTGGCGGTGACGGCGGCGCGGGAATCGCCAAAGTCGGACACCACCTGCTGGAGCCCCGGTTCATTCAGGGAAAGCTCTCCGGTCGCGGGAGATACCGGCATGGCAGCTACCAGGGCGGCTCCCGCCTTCTTTTCCATGGAGTCCTGCATGCCATTGTAAATGATCCAGCCGGCGGCTCCAAGGACGCAAAGCAGCACGACGAGGGCAACCTTGCCGTAGTGTTCATCCAGAAACTGTTCATGCTTGGCCGGCCCGACGGAAATTTCCGCAAACGCGCTTCCATCGCCCATAGGCATGTTGTCCATGGCCCGTTTAATATCCTTGATATCCATAATATGTTGAAGAGGTTTCTACCGTGTTGTCCTGGTCAAATCAATCAGCTTTTTACTTATCTTCGCCATGTTCCAGAAGCTGGAGGGAATCCTTCAGGCCCAGGTTCCTGTAGATTTCCCGGGTAGCGCGGCTCTGGTTGAGCGTATAAAAATGAATGCCGTCCACGCCGGAATCCAGCAGTTCGGCGCATTGGCTGGAGGCGTACTGGATGCCTACTTCCTGAATGGCGTCCGGATTGGAGCCGGCGCGCTTCAGCGCCTTGAGCAGCCGGGCCGGAAAGCAGGTGCCCCCGGAAAGTTCCGCCATGCGGTTCATGCCGGACAGGCTGGTTACGGGCATGATGCCGGCCAGGATGGGCACCCTGATGCCCGCCAGCAGGCAGCGCTCCCGGTAGTCCAGAAAAGAGTGGTTGTCAAAAAACAGCTGGGTGCAGATGTAATCCGCGCCGGCCTCCACCTTCGCTTTCAGGAAATCCATCTCGCGCAGGCGGTTCGGGGTAGCTGGATGCCCTTCCGGGAAACCCGCCACTCCTATGGCAAAACCATCCGGGTCCGGATGGCGGCCGGATTCATTATACTCACGGATGAAGGCCACCAGATCCGCCGCATGACGGAAGGCGTCCGCATCACGGTCATAATTTTCCACGCCGCGCGGAGGATCCCCCCGCAGGGCCAGCACGGCCCGGACCCCTGCCTGGGCATATTGGTCCAGGATATTCCAAACTTCCTCCCGGGTGTGCCCCACGCAAGTAAGGTGCGGCACCGTGGGAATGCGTGATTCCTGCTGGATGCGCAGAACCACCTCACGGGTAAGTTCCCGGGTGGAGCCGCCCGCTCCATACGTCACACTGACAAAACTGGGATGGTAGGGTTCCAGTTCACGGATGGTCCGGTACAGGGCCGCCGCCGCCTGCTCATTCTTGGGCGGGAAAAATTCAAAGGACAGACTGGGACCTGCGCCCGACTGCAATCTTTCTCTCAGGTGCACTTCTTTTTACTGGGCTTGGCTCTATCCGGCTCCGCATTACGGCTCCATGGGGATCATCACCGGCTGGGGAGGAGCCGCGGGAGAAGGGACGGCGGCCGGGTCTGCGCCGGACTCGCCTCCTACAGGCATGTTTTCCTGCCAGCTGGCGGGCGGGATAATCACTTCATCCCCCGGCTTGATGGTCTCCTTGTCATTATTGTCAAAAAGCGTATTGCGCTTCACATAGGACTGGAACACTTTCCCGTCCGGATCAACTCCGTCAATGATGAGGGAGACAAAAATGCTCCCGCGCCTCCGGATGCCCAGTTCCTGCCCTACTTTCAAATTCGGCTGGCCGATGGACTGGAACAAGACCAGATTGGCGTCACGGTAGTATTCCGTCACACGGCCCACTTGCTCCGCATCCTTGATTTCATTAAGCCATTGCAGGCGCGGATCGCCTTTTTCAAGGCTCTTGCGTTCCAGCAGGGCGCGTTCCTCCTCCGCCATGGCGCGGCGCTTCTTCAATTCTTCATTTTCCTTCTTCATCCGTTCCAGCTCAGCCGTGGCGTGGGCCAGTTCCTCGCTCACCACGGGGTCCGCCACCACCACAGGCTGAACGGCGTTGCCGGGAGCCTGGGTGGGCACCGGTATATAAGAGGAAGGAGTGACGGCTGCGGGAACAGGCGCGGGGGCTATCTGCTGCTGTTGCTGGATTACGTCCATCCGGGAGGAAATGTTCACATAAATCATTCCCAGAACGGCCAGCACCACTACCAGGAATACCAGAATAAGGATGCGGAAGTTGCTCATGTCGTCAAATGGTGGAGAATTTAATAGGAATAGTTAAGATAGAACTGGAATTGTCCTCCGCGGTCAATGGCATTGTTCTTCTGGACCGGAATGGCATAGTCCACCGCCAGGGGGCCGATGGGAAGGTTCAGGCGCAGGCCGATCCCGTAGTCGGAAACGATTTTGGACGTGCTGAAGTCAAAGGCGTCCCCGTTGACAAAGCCGATGTCGTAGAACACGGCGATGCGCACTTCTTCAATCACCGGAATGGAATATTCAAACTGGCAGAAGAAGGAGGAACGGCCGCCCATCGTTTCGTCACCGCTTAGGAGGGAATTGTACGGAGCCACGTCCCGGAAGCGGAAGCCGCGCATGTTGTACGGGCCGCCCAGGTAGAGGCGTTCAAAAATGGGCACGTCATGGTTGCCGTAGGAATCCACGGTGGCCGCGCCGGCATTGATGCTGAAAATGGTGTCTCCGCGGAGGTTCCAGTAATAGGAGCCGTTGACGCCGAAGTTGTAGGTGTGAACGTCGCCGCCCAGGCCGGAATACCCGGCCAGCACTTCAAACTTGCCGCCCTTGCGGGGGAAGATTTGAGCGTCACGGGTATCAATGGTGTAGGAAAGCTCCACGTGGCTGCGCAGGTAATCCCCGTCCTGAAGCCGGAAGAAAATGGGAGCGTTCCCCTTGGCGTCAATCCGGTACTGTTCCAGGCGGTATTCCAGCTTCACGTAATCCAGTTCACCGATCGGCTTGCGCAGGGAAACGGCAAAGCCGTAATTCTGCTGGTCGTAATAGTCGGAGAAATAGGTGGAATTGCTGTAGAAAATTTCCGTGCCGAAGGCCAGCTTGCGGTGCAGGAACCACGGGTCCACCCAGGAAATGCTGGCATCCTGCGTTTCAAAACCCACGCGGGTGTTGATGGCGAAGCGCTGGCCGCCCCCTACGAAGGAGGACCAGTCATACATGTCAAAGTTGGACTGGGTGATGCCCGCGAACAGGTACACGCTTTCAATGGAGGAGAACGCCACGCCGATGTTCAGGGAACCGGTGCGTTTTTCCGCCACTTCAATGTTGA
The DNA here is from genome assembly GCF_020860705.1 of Akkermansia sp. Lineage (GTDB taxonomy): Bacteria > Verrucomicrobiota > Verrucomicrobiia > Verrucomicrobiales > Akkermansiaceae > Akkermansia. The sequence goes on along the minus strand of NZ_JAJBTT010000054.1, from coordinate 90,118 downwards.
TGTCCCGGTAGCCTGGCCGCGTGGAGCCCACCTGGGCTACGTCCACCATGTCAAAATAATTCAGGTTCTGGAGTCGCTTCTGGGCAGTGTCCAGGTCCACGGAATTCATGGGATCGTTGGACTGGAGAGGAAGTTCCTGGCGAATGACGTAATCCTTCGTGCGGTTGTTCCCGATCAGGCGGATGTTGCCCACGCGGTAGGGACTGCCTTCCGTCACATGGTACACGATGTTGATCTGCCCGTAGCCGGTCTTGGGGTCAATGCCCACTTCCTGGATGTCCGGGCGTACGGAGGCGTCCGCATAACCGCGGGAACCGTAATAGCGACGGATCATCGTCACGTCGTCAGCCACCTTTTGGGCGGAATAGGTATCCCCGTTGTACATGCTCAGGCCGGGAATCAGTTCCTTCGCCGTAAACACTTTGGTGGGGCCGAACGCGACCTGGTTGACTTTGTAGCGCCGCCCTTCGGTAATCGTGATCCTCATCGTCAGCTTCTGCTCGTTGCCCTTGCCGGCGTCAAAGTATTCCACCTTGTCCAACTTGACACGCAGATAGCCCTTGTTGCGGTAATAAGTCACCAGTTCCGCCAGATCGTCCTCCAGCTGTTCGCGGTCAATGCGGCCGGACTTGGTAATCCAGGTAAGCCATCCCTTCTCCTTGGTCTTCATCACCTGGCGGAGGTCCTTCGCGCTGACGTGCTCGTTGCCGACAAAGTCAATGTTGATGATGTTGGCCTTCTTGCCTTCATTAATGTCAAAGACCACGTCCACAAAACCGGGGCGCTCCGTCTTCTGGTAAAAATAGGAAACGCGCACATCCGGGTAGCGGGCTTCCTGATAGTAGGTGCGCAGTTTGGTAATGGCGCTGCTAAGGGCCTTGTCACTGAGGGCTTCGCCCCCCTTCAGGCCGCATTCCTCGGAAAGATCCCGGTTGTCGAAGGCGGTGTTTCCGCGGAAGCCCACGCCGCCCAGCAGATTCTGGGCCGCCATTTCAAACACCACAGTAACGCCGTCGCCGGAAGGTTCCACGGCTACCGTCGTATTGCCGCCCACCAGGCCGCTTTCCAGCAGCCGTTCCAAATCCTTGTTCACCACTTCCGGGGAATATTTGGTGCCCGGCTGCGTAGCCAGCAGGTTTTTCAGGCGGTCCTCTGACACGGTCTTGCCGGTGCTTCTGTAACGCACGGAAACGCTTTTCACGGGACGGCCTTCATATGCCTGGTCACCGGGCAGAAGCCCCGTTTCCGGCCCCAGCTCCCGAACCACTTGCTCCGGCGTCATTACAGAACCATAACCGCCTCTGTTAAGAGAAGTTTTATCCTGGGCCAAAGCAGCCGAACACGCCATCAGGGGGAAGGAAATACACAAAAAAACGGGACGAATCATGAGCGCTGAACTTAATGCTTGGCATATAAAGGACTTTTCCGCCTGCATAGTCAAGACGTGATTCTGCGTAGAACGCAGTTGCCCTGCATTTTTTACGTTGCGCGCGCACGTGCGCCCAAGAAGGGCAATTGTGTCATTCCTGTGCAATAGCTTGCACTCCAGATACCCTCTCATTACATTTGTCGCCGCTCGTGTTTTGACCGCCGCCGTCATCCCGGAGCCGAGACAGAACCACTTTCAATTAACACTGACCGTATTATTTATGGAAATCAACGTTGATATTCAACCGGACTGCACAGCCACGCTGAAAGCTTCCATCCCCGCAGAAACCACGGCCGCACGCCGCGCCTCCATTGTGGACTCCTACGCCGGCAAAGCCAAGCTGCCCGGCTTCCGTCCCGGCAAAACGCCCAAGTCCATCATTGAAAAACGTTTCAAGAAGGAAATTGAAGAGGAACTGCTGGACAATCTTTTTGAAACGGCCTGCTCCGCAGCCCTGGAAGAAAACCCCAAATTGAAAGTGCTCAACTTCGGCAAGCCGGAACAGTCCCTTGACGACCAGGGCAACTACACCGCCACCAGCACGATGACCGTGGTTCCCGAGTTCGAACTGCCGGAATACAAGGGCATTGAAGTCAAGGTACCCTCCTCCGAAGTGACGGAAGCGGACGTGGAGGAAGCCCTGAAATCCCTGGCTGAACAAATCGCGGAATTCACCCCCGTGGACCGCGCCGCCAAGAAGGATGACGTGGCGATCATTGATTTTAACACCACGCTGGAAGGCAAGCCCGTAGCGGAAGCCGTCGGCAAGCCCGTGGGCTTCCTGGAAGGCCGCGACGGCCAGTGGATGAAAGTGGAGGAAGACCAGTTCCTGCCCGGTTTCGCCTCCGCCCTGGAAGGCCTGAAGGCCGGCGACAGCAAGGACATCACCGTCACCATTCCGGATACCTTCCCGATTGCGGAACTGCGCGGCAAGGAACTTGTATTCCACACCACCGTCAAGGAAGTGCGTGAAAAGGAACTCCCGGCCATGGACGACGCCTTCGCGGAAAAAGTGCTCCCCGGCAAAAACCTGGAAGAACTGAAGACCGCCCTGAAGGAAAACCTGGCCCAGCGCAAGACCATGCAGATTGACGAAGCCAAGGCTGACCAGATCACGGAAAAACTGGCGGACATGCTTGATTTCAACCTGCCGGAAGCCGTCGTGGAACGTGAAGTGTACGGCATCCTTCAGCAGAAAATGCAGCAGGCCATGTACAGCGGAAACGCCCCGGCGGACATGGACAAGTTTGTGGAAGAAGCGCGCGAAGAAGCCAGAAAGGAAGCCAGGCGCAACCTCAAGGTCTTCTTCATGCTTCAGGAAGTGGCCCAGGCGGAAAAAATCTCCGTCACGGAAATGGAGCTTTACAATGAAGTGGCACGCCAGGCGCGCCAGCAGAAAAAGAACCTCAAAGCCTACATCCGCGAACTTCAGCGTGAAGGCCGCGTGCATGGCATCAGAATGAGCCTGCTGACAGCCAAGGTTCTGGACTTCCTGACAAAAGAAGCCAAAGTAACGGTAGACGAGCAATAACCCTCCTCTGCACAAGACACCTTACCAGGGGGAGTTGGCGCGCACATGCCCGACTCCCCCGTTTTGTATCCGGCAGACGGGGAAAAATATTGAACAACACAACATCAATTCTTCCATTCTTATGTTTCAAGACCAATCTTCCAAATCAACTCCCGTGAACTCCTATTACGTTCCCATGGTAGTGGAGCAGGACGGCCGCGGCGAACGCGCCTTTGACATCTACTCCCGCCTCCTGAAGGACCGCGTCATCTTCATCGGCTCCGCCATTGACGACGACGTGGCGAACTCCGTCATCGCCCAGCTCCTGTTCCTCCAGATGGCTGACCCGAAAAAGGATATCCACGTGTATATCAACTCCCCCGGCGGCTCCGTCACCGCAGGTCTGGCCATTTACGACACGATGCAGTTCGTCTCCTGCGACGTGAACACCTACTGCCTGGGCATTGCCGCCTCCATGGGCTCTGTCCTGCTGGCCGCGGGCACGCCGGGCAAGCGGTTCTGCCTGCCGAACTCCCATGTGATGATCCACCAGGTTTCCGGCGGCGCCCAGGGCACCGCTTCCGACGTGGAACGCACCATCGGATTCATGTTCAACCTCAAGAAGCGCCTCAACGGCATCCTGGCCAGGCACACCGGCAAGACGGAAAAGCAGATTGAAAAGGATGCCGACCGCGACAACTACATGACTGCCGAGGAAGCCGTAGCGTACGGCCTCGTGGACAAGGTGCTGACGCACCACTCCGACGGCCAGGACGACAAGAAGAAGGCCAAGGCCTGATCCCCCCGGCGTTTCTCTCTACCTTCAAGACCATGTCCGGTTCCAACCCTCATCTTCCTGCCTGTTCCTGCTGCGGCAAGCCCGGGAACAAGGTGGACAAGCTCATCCAGATCGCGGAAGACTTCTATATCTGCAACAATTGCGTTGAAATTTGCGTCAACATGATTGTGAAGGATACCGGCCTTCCGCTGGCGACCCGCTTCATCCGCGGCATCCTGAGCATGGAGCCCTCCGCCTATGCCATGTGCCAGGCGGAGGCCCGCAAGGCCGCTGCCGCAGACATGCTCAAGGAAACGGCGGCCGGCCCGGCCTCTTACGAAGGGCCGCTGCCCACGCCTGAGGAAATGTGCGCCACGCTCAACCAGTACGTCATCGGCCAGGATTATGCCAAAAAAGTGCTCTCCGTAGCCGTGTACAACCATTACATGCGCCTGCGCCAGAGCACCGTGACGCTGGAAGACAAATCCCTGGATGACGTGGAGATTGAAAAATCCAACATCCTGCTGGCCGGCCCCACCGGTTCCGGGAAAACCCTGCTGGCAAAAACCCTGGCGAAAATGCTCAACGTCCCCTTCTGCATTGTGGACGCTACCACGCTGACGGAAGCCGGTTACGTGGGGGAAGACGTGGAAAACATCATCCTGCGTCTTCTCCAGGCCGCCAATTTTGACGTGGCCAAGGCGGAACAGGGCATTATCTACGTGGATGAAATCGACAAAATCGGCCGCAAGACCCAGAACGTCTCCGTCACGCGTGACGTCTCCGGGGAAGGCGTGCAGCAGGCCCTGCTGAAAATCATTGAAGGCACCATCTGCAACGTTCCGCCCACCGGAGGCCGCAAACACCCGCAGCAGGAATACATCCGCGTCAACACGGAAAAAATCCTCTTCATCGTAGGTGGCGCCTTCGTCGGTCTGGAAGATATCATCCGCAAACGCCTCGGCGCCACCCAGATGGGTTTCGGGGCCATCACGGAACAGCGCGACCGGAAGGAATACTCGGAAGAGGAAATCCTGGCCCAGACGATGCCGGAAGACCTCTTCTCCTTCGGCATGATCCCGGAACTCGTGGGTCGCCTGCCCATCTTCTGCCCGCTTTCCAAGCTGGATGAAAGCCAGCTCGTGCGCCTGCTTACGGAACCCAGGAACGCCCTGGTCAAGCAGTACTCCAAGCTGCTCGCCATGTACGGCGCCAAACTGGACGTTCAGCCGGACGCCTTGAAAGCCATGGCCGCGGAAGCCATGGAACGGGGCACCGGAGCCCGCGCCCTGCGCGCCATCTTTGAAAACCTCATGCTGGACGTCATGTACAAGGTGCCCAGCATGGGCAATGCGGACTCCGTCACCATCACCAAAGAAACGGTTACCGACAAAAAACCGGCGCAAATCCGCCAGGCATCCTAACTCCCCTCCCTCTCTTCTCCGCCATGCCGGAATCCCTCACCGTCCTGGGAATAGAATCCTCCTGTGATGAAACGGCGGTCGCCATCCTGCGTTCCGCCGGGAAGGAGGAAGCGCCGGAAATACTCTCCTCCATCATTTCATCCCAGATCGCCATCCACCGCCAGCACGGCGGCGTGGTGCCGGAGCTGGCTTCCCGCAACCATTCGGCGGATCTTCCCGGAGTCATCCGGGCCGCATGCCGTGAAGCCGGCGTGACCCCTGCGGACATTGACGTCTTTGGAGCCACGGGCGGCCCCGGCCTGGTAGCCGCCCTGCTGGTGGGCAACAGCACGGCCAAGGCGCTGGCGCTGGCGACGGGCAAGCCCTTCGTCTCCGTCAACCATCTGGAAGGCCACCTGCTCTCCCCCTTCGTCAAGCGTCCCGGCGGCCCCATACCCCATCTGGGCATGGTCGTCTCCGGCGGCCACACCCTCTTTGTGGACGTGCGCGGCGTGGGGAACTACCGTCTTCTGGGCCGTTCCCTGGACGATGCCGCGGGAGAAGCCTTCGACAAGGTGGGGAAAATGCTCGGCCTCCCCTATCCCGGCGGTCCGGAAATCGACCGCATGGCGGCGGAAGGGAATCCGGAGGCATTCTCCTTCCCCCGCGCCCTGATGAAGGAACATACCTCCAACGTTTCCTTCTCCGGCCTGAAAACGGCTGTTCTCTACACACTGCCCAAACTGACGGCAAGCGGTGATCCGCACGACCTGCCGGAACAGACCCTGCGGGACCTCTGCGCCTCTTTCCAGCGCGCCGTCACGGACGTCCTGATTCACAAGGCGCTGCATGCCCTGCGCGTTTCCGGCCACCATACCCTTTCCGTATCCGGCGGCGTTTCCTGCAATGCGGAACTGCGTTCCCGCCTGAAAGACGCCTGCGCCCGGGAAAAAGTGGAGCTGGTTCTGCCGGATTTCGATCTCACGACGGACAATGCTGCCATGATCGCCTATGTCACCTGCCTCAAGGCCCGCAGGGGACTGTTTCACTCTCTGGATGAAGACGTTGACCCCAATCTTAAATTGACGAAGGATCTGAACAGATCTAAATATTCAACGCATTCCCGATAAAGATATTATACATGAACTCCCCGTGTTTGCGGCATAAAGATAAAAAAATGTTCATGTTTTCATTGACATCCTGTGTTCAAAAACGTAACATAGCGTCCGCTTTTCGTCAGGCAACACGGGAGGATGCTATTTATCCGCTAGAACCGCAGGTTTGGGCGGATTTACAACTCTCTTAGAGCAACGAAAGGCGGAAGAAGTCTATGCTTCTGTAGCTCAGGGGTAGAGCGCATCCTTGGTAAGGATGAGGTCGCGGGTTCAATTCCCGCCAGAAGCTCCATCTTCAAGCTAGACCCATAGCAGCCCAAACCTAAACATAACATTATGGCTAAAGAGCAATTCCAGCGCAACAAGCCCCACGTGAACGTGGGCACCATCGGTCACGTTGACCACGGCAAAACCTCCCTTACCGCCGCCATTACTTCAGTGCTCGCTAAGAAGGGTTTCGCCGAAGCACGCGGCTATGACCAGATCGACGCCGCCCCCGAAGAACGCGAACGCGGCATCACCATCTCCACGGCTCACGTTGAATATGAAACGGAAAACCGTCACTATGCCCACGTTGACTGCCCCGGCCACGCCGACTATGTGAAGAACATGATCACCGGTGCTGCCCAGATGGACGGCGCCATCCTCGTGGTTGCCGCTTCCGACGGCCCGATGCCGCAGACCCGTGAACACATCCTTCTTGCCCGTCAGGTGGGCGTCCCCGCCATCGTCGTTTACATGAACAAGTGCGACCTGGTTGACGATCCCGACCTGATCGAACTCGTGGAAATGGAAATCCGCGAACTCCTCAACGAATACGAATTCCCGGGCGACGACACCCCCATCATCAAGGGTTCCGCCGTCAAGGCTCTGGAAGGCGACGCCGCTGCCGAAGACTCCATCATGGAACTCATGGCCGCCGTTGACTCCTACATCCCGCAGCCCGAACGCCCCGTGGATCAGCCCTTCCTCATGCCTGTGGAAGACGTATTCTCCATCTCCGGCCGCGGCACCGTGGCTACCGGCCGTATCGAACGCGGTATCGTCAAGAAGATGGAAGAAGTCGAAATCATCGGCATCAAGGACACCCAGAAGACCGCCGTTACGGACATCGAAATGTTCCGCAAACTGCTTGACGAAGGTCAGGCCGGTGACAACGTTGGTCTGCTTCTCCGCGGTCTGAAGAAGGAAGACATCGAACGCGGCCAGGTGATCATCAAGCCCGGCACCGTGAAACCCCACAAGAACTTCAAGGCTGAAGTTTACGTGCTGACCAAGGAAGAAGGCGGACGTCACACCCCGTTCTTCAACAACTATCGCCCGCAGTTCTACTTCCGCACGACGGACGTGACCGGTTGCTGCACCCTTCCCGAAGGCGTGGAAATGGTGATGCCCGGCGACAACGTCAACCTGGAAGTTCAGCTCATCACTCCGATCGCCATGGAAAAATCCATGCGATTCGCTATCCGCGAAGGCGGCCGCACCGTGGGTGCCGGTCGTATCAGCGAAATCCTTGACTAAGTTCCTTAGGAACTTGTAGAGGAATCTACATCAGGTTTAATGAGGGGGCCTCCCCGCAGGCCCCCTCATTTCCCACGAAAGAAGAGATACCAACAGGTCAGTAGTTCAATTGGTAGAGCGTTGGTCTCCAAAACCAAAAGTTGGGGGTTCGAGTCCCTCCTGACCTGCCACTTCTTTCCAAATACATCACCCCACCTTGAAGCATGTTTCGCAAGATTTCTCAATTCATCGCCGAAGTTAAGGGCGAACTTAAAAAAACCACCTGGCCCTGGGAAAGCGATCCCAAGGTGAAAGGTTTTAAAAAATTCCGCGAACTCTGGGGTTCCACTCTCGTCGTACTGATTGCCATGGTCTTCCTTGGCGCGTTTGTCGCATCGTTCGACATCTTTCTTCACAGTGTGGTCAGCTACCTCATCAAGCTGGCCGTCTAGTTTTACCCCCACCTTCTTTCTCCGATCATGCCCAGTACCCCAGAGCCTCATGAACAATGGTATGTTCTCCACGTCCTCTCCGGACAGGAAAACAGCGTTCGTGACCGCATCATCCGCAAGGCGAAGGACGCCGAACTTTCCGACTCCATCTACCGGGTGGAAGTCCCCACGGAACTCATTTCCGAAGTGCGTAACGGCAAAAAGACGGAACGCCACAGCAAGCTCTTCCCCGGATATGTTTACGCCAACATGTACCTGCTGGAAGCGGACGGCACCCTGAACAAGGACCTCTGGTACTTCATCCAGCAGATTGACGGCGTCATCAGCATCGCCGGCTCCCGCAACGCCCCCCTGCCCATGCGCAAGCGTGAGGTGGAAGACCTTCTTCCCCTGCTGGACGCGGAAGCCGTGGCCGCACGCCCCAAGGTGGAATTCGCCGTCGGCGATCCCGTGCGCGTCTGCGAAGGCCCGTTCCAGAGCCAGGAAGGCACCATCGAAGAAATCGACCCCGAAAAAGGCAAGCTGCGCGTCAGCGTCTCCATCTTTGGCCGCGCCACTCCGGTGGACCTGGAATACTGGCAGGTGGAAAAAGCCTGAGCCCCGTCCTCCAGAGAGCAACAAGCTTCTCCCGTTCATTTTCTCCGCTAACAAAGCAAAACCATGGCAAAAGAAATAACCAAAATCATCAAGCTCCAGATCAATGCCGGAGCCGCTAACCCCTCCCCGCCCGTGGGTCCGGCACTTGGTCAGGCCGGTGTAAACATCATGGCATTCTGCAAGGAGTTCAACGCCGCCACGCAAAAGCAGGCTGGTGACCTCCTGCCGACCGTCATCACGGTTTACAAGGACAAGTCATTCTCTTTCATCACCAAGCAGCCCCCGGGCAGCGTTCTTCTCAAGAAGGCCGCCGGCATCCCCGCCGGCTCCGGCGAACCGAACAAAAAGAAGGTCGCCACTCTTTCCAAGGCCAAGCTGATGGAAGTCGTCAACACCAAACTCCCGGACCTCAACACGAAAGATCCCGAACGCGCCGCCCGCATTCTTGCCGGCCAGGCCCGCCAGATGGGCATTGAAGTTGAAGGTATGTAACACTCACCGCAGGAGGATTAACCAATCCGAACGCACTGCCAAATACACACATGTCTACCAAACGCAGCAAGCGATATCAAGAAGCAGCCAAGCTTGTTACCCCTAACAAGAACTACAGCATTACGGAAGCCGTGGAAACCATGAAGTCTTTCCCGGCCCCGAAATTTGACCCGACCGTCACCGTTTCCTTCCACCTGACCGTGGACCCCCGCAAATCCGACCAGATGGTCCGCGGCAGCGTCTCCCTGCCCAACGGCACGGGTAAAAACGTCCGCGTCCTCGTCTTCGCCCAGGGTGATGCCGCCAAGGCCGCCCAGGAAGCCGGAGCCGAATTCGTGGGCTTTGAAGACCTCATCAAGAAGGTCCAGGAAGGGTTCGTTGACTTTGACACGGCCATTGCCACCCCCGACGCCATGACGGAGGTCCGCAAGGTTGCCCGTGTGCTGGGTCCGCGCGGCCTGATGCCCAACCCGAAAACCGGCACCGTTACGGATGACACGGCCAAGGCCGTGAAGGAAGTGAAGGCCGGCCGCGTTGACTACAAGGTTGACAAGAACGCCAACATCTCCGCCGCTGTAGGCAAGCTGTCCTTCTCCAATGAAAGCATCACTGAAAACATCGCTGCTCTGATTGATTCCGTCGTCAAGGCCCGCCCGGCTTCCGCCAAGGGCGCCTACATTGAATCCATCACCGTTTCATGCGCCATGTGCCCCGGTCTTCCGGTTGACACCGCTTCCATCGCCAAACTGTAACCCGAACCGATTTAGCACACCATGAATCCTGACAAGCGTATCATCATCGACGAGCTGACCGCCCGCGTCAACGCCTCCCCGTTCCTGATCGTCGTGGACTACACCTCGGTCACCGTGCCTGAGTTCACCAACCTGCGTTCCGCCCTGGCCGCCTGCGGCGCCCAGTGCCACGTAGCCAAGAACAACTTCATGCGTACGGCCCTGACGGACGCAGGCCTTCCCGACATCGGGGAGCACCTCGTCGGCCAGACCGCCTTCGTGACCGGCGCCTCCGACGTAGCCGCTGCCGCCAAGGCCATCAACACCTTCGCCAAGGCCTCCAAGAAGGCTGAGTACAAGGTGGCGATCCTGGACGGAGCCATCCTCTCCGCGGACGAAATCCGCGCCATCGGTGAACTGCCTCCCCGCGATCAGCTGCTGGCCAAGCTCCTTGGCACCATCAATGCAGCCGGTTCCGCTCTTGCCCGAGTTATTCAGGCATATGTGGACAAAGAAAACGGTGGAAGCGAAGAACCCGCCGCCTAATACTAACCCCTTGACCGGACGGCCCGGTTGCACTCTAGCCAAATGTGTGAAAACCGGGCCCGACTCTCCTACAGGTTCCTTGTCGGAACTCCAGCCGGAGAACTGAAATGCCAAGTTGGCTCTTGGCGCGACTCGAAACCAAACTAGAAAACAATACAATGGCTGATATTAACAAAATCGCTGAAGAACTCGGTACCCTCACCATTCTGGAAGCCGCTGACCTCGTCAAGCTCCTGGAAGAAAAGTGGGGCGTTTCCGCCGCCGCTCCCGTAGCCGCCGCCGGCGCTGCCGCCGCTCCTGCCGAAGCTGAAGAAGAAAAGACCGAATTCAACGTCGTCCTGACGGAAGCCGGCGCCAACAAGATCGCCGTGATTAAGGCCGTCCGCGAAGTGAAGGCCGGCCTCGGCCTGGTGGACGCCAAGAAACTGGTTGAAGGCACCCCCGCCGTCATCCTGGAAGCCGTCTCCAAGGACGAAGCTAACGCCGCCAAGGCCAAGCTGGAAGAAGCCGGCGCCAAGGTGGAAGTCAAGTAAGCTTTTTACTTCCCGCGCAACAGGAGAAGACCCGTTTTTCTCCTGTTGCGCTTCCTCGTCTTCACATCCCGCGTGACCGACTAGAGGCTTTTTACCCTTCAAATCGCTTCCAGTCGGTTCCGTCTCCCAAGGAAGGAACCAACCAGCCCAGCATCCGGGTTTTTCAGGATGCAAACCCATAACATCTCCGCCACAGCAGCCCATGTCAAAGCGACTCTACTTCGGGAATATCAAGGAAGTCATCGAACCTCCGAACCTTATTGAGATTCAACTTCAATCATACTTCGATTTTCTACAACAGGACACACCGGCCGCGGCCAGGAAAAACATCGGGTTACACGGCGTTCTGAAGGAAATCTTTCCTATCAAGAGCTATGACGAAAACATCGAGCTCGACTTCGTCTCCTACGACATCGAACCGCCGAAGATGAGCGATTACGAGGCTATCCGCGCCGGGGAAACCTACAGCGCCGCCCTCCAGGTCACCTTCAAGCTCAAGTCCGACAACGAATCCAAGGAAGAAACGGTCTACATGGGAGAACTCCCCATGATGACCAACCGCGGCACCTTTGTGATCAATGGCGCCGAACGCGTCATCGTATCCCAGCTGCACCGTTCCCCGGGCATCTGCTTTGAAAGCGCCCAGCACCTGAACGGCAAGCTTCTCCACTCCTTCCGCATCATTCCGGACCGCGGTTCCTGGCTGGAAGTCCAGTTTGACACCAACGACCTTCTCTACGTCTACCTCGACCGCCGCCGCCGCCGCCGCAAGTTCCTTGCGACGACGTTCATGCGCTACCTGGGCTTCAAGACGGACCGCGACATCGTCAGCCAGTTCTATGACATCCGCACGCTTCCCCTGAGCGAAGACATGACGGAGGAAGACCTGCACAACCTCGTCGCCGTGGACACGATCAAGGACAAGGACCTGGTTCTTGCCAAGGCGTTCGAACAGCTCAACATGGGCGTGGTGCGCCAGCTCCTCCAGTTCGGCATCAAGGAAATCGACGTCATTGACCAGAGCGAAGACGACGTGCTGATCAAGACCCTGAAGAAGGATCCCGCCCATGATGAGGAATCCGCCCTCAAGGAAATCTACAAGCGCCTGCGCCCCGGCGATCCCGCCACGGCCGCCCAGGCCCGCACCCTGCTCAAGAGGCTCTTTGACGATCCCAAGAAGTACGACCTCACCCGCGTGGGCCGCTACAAGATCAACCAGAAGCTCGGGCTGGACACCAGCCTGGACCAGCGCCTGATGACGGCGGAAGACTTCCTGGCCGCCCTCAAGTACCTCCTGCGCCTCAAGAAGGGCGAAGGCATGGTGGACGACATCGACCACCTGGGCAGCCGCCGCGTGCGCGCCGTGGGTGAACTCATGGCCAACCAGTGCCGCGTGGGCCTGGCCCGCACGGAACGCCTGGTGAAGGAACGCATGACCCTCATTGACCAGAACATTGAAGGCGTCACGCCCAGCAAGCTCATCAACCCGAAGGCGCTCAGCGCCGTCGTGCGCGACTTCTTCGGCCGCTCCCAGCTCTCCCAGTTCATGGACCAGATCAACCCCCTTGCGGAACTGACGCACAAGCGCCGCCTCTCCGCCCTGGGGCCCGGCGGCCTGAACCGTGACCGCGCCGGCTTTGAAGTGCGAGACGTGCATCCCTCCCACTACGGCCGCATCTGCCCGATTGAAACCCCTGAAGGTCCCAACATCGGTCTGATCAACTCCATGTGCACCTACGCCCGCATCAATGAATTCGGATTCATTGAAACGCCCTACCGCAAGGTGGAAAACGGCCGCGTCACCAACACCATTGAATACGTCACCGCCGACCAGGAGGAAGGCTACCTCATCGCCCAGGCGAATAACCCTCTGGACGAACAGGGCAACTTCACCACCTCCCGCGTGACCGCCCGTGAAAAGGGCGAGTTCATTGAAGTGGACCCGGCGGACGTGCATTACATGGACGTGTCTCCCAAGCAGCTCGTCTCCATTGCCGCAGGCCTCATTCCCTTCCTGGAACACGATGACGCCAACCGCGCCCTCATGGGCTCCAACATGCAGCGCCAGGGCGTGCCTCTCATGGTGGCGGAATCTCCGTACGTGGGAACCGGCATTGAAGGCAAGTGCGCCAGGGACTCCCGTTCCGTCGTTCTGGCGGAAGCGGACGGCATCGTGGCCTCCGCCACGGCTGAAGTCATCATCACGACGAAGGACGGGGAACTGCCCGTGCGTCCGGAAGTGTTCCTGTCCGATCCGGACAGCGTGCGCACGGACCGCGACAACGGCATCTACGTCTACCCCCTGCGCAAATTCATGCGTTCCAACGCCGGAACCTGCATCAACCAGCGTCCGATTGTGCGCCGCGGCGACAAGATCAAGACCGGTGACGTGCTGGCCGACGGCCCGAACACGGACCAGGGCGAGCTGGCCCTCGGCCGCAACGTGCTGGTGGCATATATGCCGTGGAACGGTTACAACTTCGAAGACGCCATCGTCATCTCCGAAAAGACGGTGAAGGAAGACACCTTCACCTCCATCCACATCTCCGAGTTTGAAGTGCAGGCCCGCGACACCAAGCTGGGGCCGGAAGAAATCACCCGCGACATTCCGAACGCCGGTGACGAAGCCCTGAAGAACCTGGACCATGACGGCGTCATCCGCATCGGCGCGGAAGTGAAGCCCGGCGACATCCTCGTCGGCAAGATTACGCCCAAGTCGGAAACGGAACTGGCTCCGGAAGAACGCCTCCTGCGCGCCATCTTTGGTGAAAAGGCTGCGGAAGTGAAGGACACCTCCCTGCGTGTTCCCTCCGGCTGCACCGGCATCGTGATGGACGTGCGCATCTCTTCCACGGGCTCCGGCCATCACCGCGGCGACCTCGTGGTGGACAGCGCGGAAAAGAAGAAGCAGTTCAAGAAGATCAATGACGAGCACAAGAAGAAGAAGGAACAGCTCATTGACCAGCTGACCAAGAAGCTCTCTGACATTCTTCTGGGTGAAAAGATCCCGCTGGACGTGGTCAACGAACAGACCGGTGAAATCATCATCCCGGCCAACCGCAAGATCACCAAGACCCTGCTGCGCAAGCTGGCCCTGGTCCACGACCACATCGAAATCGAACCCAGCCCGATCCGCAACAAGATCCTGGAAATCATCACCTCCTTTGAAGGCCGCTTCACGGAACTGGACGACGAACGGGAACACAGGCTGGACCAGATGGAATCCGGGGACGAATCCGAACCCGGCGGACTGAAGGAAGTCAAGGTGTACATTGCCGCCAAGCGCAAGCTCGGCGTGGGTGACAAGATGGCCGGCCGCCACGGCAACAAGGGCGTGGTAGCCAAGATCGTTCCCGAACAGGACATGCCCTTCCTCTCGGACGGCACTCCGGTGGACATCGTGCTGAACCCCCTGGGCGTGCCTTCCCGAATGAACGTGGGACAGGTGCTTGAAGCCCACCTTGGCATCGCCGCCAGGGCCCTCGGTTTCAAGGTAGCCACCCCGGTGTTCGACGGCATCAGTGAAGAAACCATCTGGAACTACATGACGGAAGCCAAGAAGGTGGACGGATTCACCTGGATCGGCGACGGCAAGGACGGCACCGTGGGCGGCAAGAGCACCCTCTATGACGGCCTGACCGGCGAACCCTTCCACAACCCGGTGGTGGTAGGCCAGACCTACATGCTCAAGCTGAACCACCTGGTGGCGGACAAGATTCACGCCCGCGCCGTGGGTCCGTACAGCCTGGTCACGCAGCAGCCCCTGGGCGGCAAGGCCCAGTACGGCGGCCAGCGCTTCGGGGAAATGGAAGTGTGGGCACTGGAAGCTTATGGCGCCGCCTACACCCTCCAGGAACTGCTCACCGTCAAGTCTGACGACGTGCAGGGCCGCACCCGCATTTACGAATCCATCGTGAAGGGTGACAATACCCTGGAAGCCGGAACTCCGGAATCCTTCAACGTTCTGATGAAGGAAATGCAGTCCCTGGGCCTGAACGTGCGCCCCGGCAGCAAGGATGAACAACCCTCCCTGCAGCTTGGCGATACGGACCTCACTCCTGTGGACGGCATGACGGAAGGCTTTGACAGCGATGACATGGCCGGCCTGGCGGACGTCGATTTCTCCGACCTTAAATTCTAACATCCACCGTATTCCACTCCCGTGCCGCAAGACGCGGGAGTGGGCATCAAACATTCTTCAAAACTTTTAATATATGTCTGATACCCCCACCATCAGGGAAATGCACGGTCTGAGCGACAAACCCCGGACCTTTGACCAGGTTGCCATCACCGTGGCGGACCCGGATACCATCCGCAGCTGGTCCTTCGGTGAAGTCGTCAACCCGGAAACCATCAACTACCGCACGTTCAAGCCGGAAAAAGGCGGCCTGTTCTGCGAACGCATCTTCGGGCCCACCCGTGACATGGAATGCGCCTGCGGCAAGTACAAGCGCATCAAGCACAAGGGCATCACCTGCGACCGCTGCGGCGTGGAAGTAACCAACGCACGCGTGCGCCGCGAACGCATGGGCCACATTGAACTGGCCGTTCCGGTCTCCCATATCTGGTTTTACAAGTGCATGCCCAGCCGCATCGGCCTCATGCTTGACATGACGGCCCGCCACCTGGAACGCGTGATCTACTATGAAGACTACATCGTCGTAGACCCCGGCAATACTCCCCTGGAAAAGGGAGCCATCCTGACGGAAGAAGAATTCCGCAATGCGGAAGACGAATACGGCTATGACAGCTTTGAAGCGGGCATGGGCGCGGAAGCCATCCAGAAAATGCTGGCTTCCATTGACCTGGCCTCCCTCGTCACAGACCTTCAGGAACAGCTGGACAACACCAACTCCAAGCAGAACAAGCGCAAGATCGCCAAGCGCCTGAAGCTGGCCCAGGGCTTCCTTCAGTCCAACACGCGCCCGGAATGGATGATCCTGAACGTGCTGCCCGTGATTCCTCCGGACCTGCGCCCGCTGGTTCCCCTGGAAGGCGGCCGCTTTGCCACGTCTGACCTGAATGACCTGTACCGCCGCGTCATCAACCGCAACAACCGCTTGAAGACCCTCCTGAGCCTGAAAACTCCGGAAGTCATCATCCGCAATGAAAAGCGCATGCTCCAGGAAGCCGTGGACGCCCTGTTTGACAACGGCCGCCATGGCCGCGCCGTCACGGGCGCGGGCAACCGCCCCCTCAAGTCCCTCTCCGACATGCTTAAGGGCAAGGGAGGCCGCTTCCGCCAGAACCTGCTCGGCAAGCGCGTGGACTACTCCGGCCGTTCCGTCATCGTGATCGGTCCGGAACTGAAGCTCAACCAGTGCGGCCTTCCCAAGAAGATGGCCCTCATCCTGTTTGAACCCTTCATCATCCATCGCCTGAAAGAGCTGGGCTACGTGCATACCGTGCGCTCCGCCAAGAAGCTCATTGACCGCAAGACGCCGGAAGTGTGGGACATCCTGGAAGAAGTGACCAAGGGCCACCCGGTGATGCTCAACCGCGCTCCCACCCTGCACCGCCTTTCCATCCAGGCCTTTGAACCGGTCTTGATTGAAGGCTCCGCCATCCGCCTGCACCCGCTCGTCTGTAACGCGTACAACGCGGACTTCGACGGCGACCAGATGGCCGTGCACGTGCCGCTGTCTGTGGAAGCCCAGATGGAAGCCCGTCAGCTCATGCTGGCGCCCAACAACATCTTCTCCCCGGCATCCGGCAAGCCCATTGCCACGCCTACGCAGGATATTATTTTGGGCGCGTACTTCCTCACGCACACCCGTGCCGCGGAAGTGCAGAACTACCAGGACAACCACCAGCACCTGCCCCTCTTCGAATCCATTGACGAAGTGGAATACGCCATTGCCGCCCGCAAGATCGGCTACCATGACTGGATCCGCCTGCACAACCCGGACTACGGCAAGAAGCCTTCCGAAGTAGTGTACGGGGATGTGACCAAGAAAGTCATCGTCACCACCGCCGGCCGCGTGCGTTTCAATGAAATCTGGCCCCGGGAACTCGGTTACATCAACCGCAACGTGGGCAAGAAGCAGATGGGTGACATCATCTGGCGCTGCTACCAGACCGTGGGCAAGGAACGCACCGTGCAGACCCTGGACTCCCTGAAAAACCTGGGCTTCAAGGAAGCTACCCGTTCGGGCTGCTCCATCGGCATCGTGGACATGGTCGTGCCCTCCCAGAAGAAGACGGAAATCGACAAGGCCTACGCGGAACTGGACAAGGTGACCCGCCAGTACAAGAACGGCATCATCACGGACGGTGAACGCTACCAGAAGGTGGTGGACATCTGGACCCAGACCACGGACGTGATCCAGGCGGCCCTGTACCGCAAGCTGGAACATAACGAAGGCTCCAAGATGGCCAGCCCGCTCTTCATGATGGTGGACTCCGGCGCCCGAGGCAACAAGGCCCAGATCAAGCAGCTCTCCGGCATGCGCGGTTTGATGGCCAAGCCCAGCGGTGAAATTATCGAACGCCCCATCACTGCCAACTTCCGTGAAGGCCTCTCCGTGCTGGAATACTTCATCTCCACCCACGGCGCCCGCAAGGGTCTGGCTGACACCGCCTTGAAGACGGCTGACTCCGGCTACATGACCCGCAAGCTGGTGGACGTGGCCCAGGACGTCATCGTCCATGCGGAAGACTGCGGCACCAGCAACGGCATCACCGTTCATGCCATCTATGACGGCGATGAAGAAGTGGCGTCCCTCTCCTCCCGCATCTATGGCCGCACCTCCTGCGAACGCATCGTGGACCCCGTCAGTGGTGAAGTCATCGTGGACATCAACGATCTCATCAATGAAAAGCAGGCGGAACAACTGGAAAAGATCGGCATCGAACAACTGAAGATCCGTTCCGTGCTCACCTGCGAACTCAAAAAGGGCTGCTGCGCCAAGTGCTACGGTCTGAACCTGGCCACCGGCCAGGAAGTGAAGATCGGGGAAGCGGTCGGCATCATTGCCGCCCAGTCCATCGGCGAACCCGGCACGCAGCTCACCATGCGTACGTTCCACGTGGGCGGCACGGCCACCACGGCGTTCAAGCAGCCCATCGTAAAAGCGAAGAACGACGGCCGCGTCATCTACACGGAAGACCTCCGCACAGTGGAAAACGCAGACGGCAACTTCGTGGTGCTGAACAAGAACTGCTCCGTCCGCATTGAAAACGAACAGGGCCGCGAACTGGAATCCTACCAGCCCGTCATCGGCACCATCCTGTACGTTCCCAACGGCGGTTCCATCAAGAAGGATGAAACCCTCGCCACCTGGGACCCGTACAACGTGCCCGTCATTGCTGAAAAGGGCGGCGTGGTCGAATTCAAGGACATGATCGTCGGCATCACCGTTTCCAAGGAAACGGACCGTGAAACCGGCACCTCCTCCCTCGTCGTGATGGAACACAAGCAGGAACTTCACCCGCAGGTGGTCATCCGTGACGCCAAGACCCGCGAAGTCCTGGCCCACCACGCCATTCCCGCGGGCGCCAACCTCACCGTGAAGGATGGAGAAACCATCTCCGCCGGCACGATGGTGGCCAAGACGCCCCGCAAGGTGGCCAAGACGAAGGACATCACCGGCGGTCTGCCTCGCGTGGCGGAACTGTTTGAAGCCCGCAAGCCCAAGGACGCCTGCACCATTGCACGCGTGGAAGGCATTGTGCGCCTCAGCAGCAAGAACACCTCTCGCGGCAAGAAGGTCATCACCATTGAAACGCCCACGGGCGAACTGGTGGACCACCTGGTGCCGATGAACAAGCACGTCATCGTGCATGAAGACGACCATGTGCATCTGGGCGACCAGCTTACGGAAGGCCCCGTCTCTCCGGAAGAAATCCTGGACGTCTGCGGCAAGGAAAGCCTCCAGGAACACCTTGTCAACGAAGTACAGGAAGTGTATCGCCTCCAAGGGGTGGAAATCAACGACAAGCACGTGGAAATCATCGTGCGCCAGATGCTCCGCAAGGTAGTCATCACGGAACCCGGCAACACCGAATTCCTGTGGGGCGACCAGGTGGACAAGACCACCTTCGACCGCATCAACGAACAGACCGTAGCCCAGGGCGGCCAGCCGGCCGCAGCCAAGCCCGTTCTGCTCGGCATCACGAAGGCCTCCCTGGAAACGGAATCCTTCATCTCCGCGGCCTCCTTCCAGGATACCACGCGCGTTCTGACGGAAGC
Source organism: Akkermansia sp. (assembly GCF_020860705.1). GTDB lineage: Bacteria > Verrucomicrobiota > Verrucomicrobiia > Verrucomicrobiales > Akkermansiaceae > Akkermansia. The sequence goes on along the minus strand of NZ_JAJBTT010000054.1, from coordinate 70,841 downwards.
CTCCACCCTCGGCAAGACCGATACGCTGGAAGGCTTCAAGGAAAACGTCATCATGGGCCACCTCATTCCCGCCGGCACCGGGTTCTCCCGGTACAGCAAGATTGAAGTGGAACCCGCCGAGGGCGCTGAAGAAATCGCGCTGGCCAGCGAAGAAGAGGAAGCGGCTGAACTTGCCGAAGACGTATTGAACGATACCATCAACTTCGACAACGAACGCTAAACCGTTCCGAAAACACCTCAGCATGCGGGGCCTTCCAAGTGAAGGTCCCGCATTTTTTATGCCCGGATGAAAACAATCCGGACCTGGTGTTCACCGGACCTCTCCTTCCGGCTTTTCCAGGGAAGGCTTTATTCCCCATCAAATGAAACGTCCTGTTTCACGCTGTCTCCAGCCCCGGCAGGGCATGGGAAATCACTGCTTCACCGTCCCTCTCCTTCCCTTGAAAAAACAGGAAATTCAAAATTCCCTTCCCAGGGTTGAGAGGCGGGAATATCCCGGACATGGGCAGCCGCCAACTCTGAAAAATCGGATTCCGCCAAACAGGCAAACATACAATATTTTTATAGAGAAAGATTTACATTTCTATTCAAATAAAAAATAGAGCTTCAACGGATTAGCAATCCGGAGTCAAGCCAGAATATTTGTAAGAAAAACGTTTCCGAAAAATTTCCCTTGCCATCCTCCATGATCCGTCCACTTCTGCTCCGGCAGCAGATGTGCGCCTCCGGCGCCTGGGAGCGGAAGGCTCCCGCTTTTCGTGGTTAAAAGCTTTTCTGGAACGTAGTGGAAGCTCTCGGTTAATAGCCTTCACTCCGCTCCGCCAGAGTATCCATTAGGGCCGGGAGGCCCTAATTCCCAGGAGAGAAACTTGCAAAAAAACGGCGGAAATGTTTGCTCACAGCAGATTTGCGCCTCCGGCGACTGGGAACGGAAGGCTCCTGCCTTTCGTAGTTGAAAGCTTTTCTTGAGCGCAGCGGAAGCTCTCGGTTAATAGTCTTCACTCCGCCCCGCCAGAGTATCTATTAGGGCCGGGAGGCCCTAACTCCCATTAATCCCCAGGCGACAGGCGGTCGCAAAAACCGTGCAAGTATTTGTTAAACAATAATTTGTTCTTTCTAAAACTCCCGATTGAAACGTCTCTGGAACTCCGCGGATTGCTAATCCGCAATTGTAAGTGCCGCATAACATACCTAAAAATATGAAGAAAACATTATGGAGCATTTGCATCGGGCTAGCGGGGTTGGCGGCTGCCGCCTCAGCGGCAACCGTTGAATTGATGCCGGACATCGAAAGCATTGCGCGTCAGGGATACAACTCCTCCGGCCGCCTTGCAGGAAACGGCATTACTGCCACCGACGTCAAGAGTTGGCTGGGTAGTTCTTCCCGGGCTGACGGGTGGTACACTACCACCGGCAATGGTGACATGAACTGGGGACAAGCTTCCGTCAATACGGGAAACCAGTCCATCACGCTGCCCAACATGAACGGGACGGCAGGCGTCTGCGCCGGGCTGAAAATGACCATTGAGAACATCCAGACTTATGAAGGACTGGCCTTCAGCTTTACGCTCACGCCTCCCGGTACCGGCCCCACGTTCACCTATTCCCTCTGGTATGAAACCACGGACGGCGATATTGTGGAACTTTGCAAGGGTTCCAGAGGCAACAACGGTTCCGTCTGGAACGTTTCGTATGACCTGACTGGTGAACAGATGGCCGACATGAAAGCGAATGGAAACGGCAAGGTCTATGCTGTTCTGGGAAGTGCCGGGGGCAACAACGGAAATAACGCCGTGATCACGGACATTTCTCTGGAAGGTACGCTGGCCGTTCCGGAACCGGCTACCGCATCCCTGGGCCTGCTAGGATTGGCTGCGCTGATGCTGCGCCGTCGCAGAGTAGCCTGACGCATTCTTTTTTCTTCTCAAAAGGCTGTTTCTCCCACGGGAGGAACAGCCTTTTATTCGTGCACGTTTCCCTTTCTCCTGCTATTCTGTCCCAATGCCGCCTCTGGATTTCAAAAAAGAAGACAAACACCTTTACCAGCCCCCGGCACATCCCGTGCTGGTGGACGTTCCGGAAATGATTTTTTTCATGGTGGACGGAGAGGGAAACCCTAATGATCCGGCAGGAGCGTACCAGCACGCTATAGAACTGCTGTACGCCCTGTCCTATGCCGTCCGCATGGGGGGTAAAAAGGGAGCTTTTCCCGTTCCGGATTACCGGGAGTACGTCGTTCCGCCTCTGGAAGGCCTTTGGTGGAACTGCAACAACCCTTCTCCCTCTCAAAAAAAGGATTTCCGCTGGATCTCCATGATCCGCCAGCCCGGATTCGTCACGCCGGAAACCCTGTCTTATGCACAGGAGCAGGTCGGGAAGAAAAAACCTCACCTGAATGTGGCCGCCGCGCGCCTGGCCTCCTTCCGGGAGGGACTCTGCGTGCAATGCCTCCACACAGGCCCCTATGATGAGGAACCGGCCACCCTGGCGCAAATGCACTCCTTCATGGAGAGGGAGGGTCTCCTTCCCGACATGGATGGTTCACGCGCCCACCACGAGATTTACCTGTCCGACCCCCGGAAAACGTCTCCGGAAAGGTTGAAAACCGTCCTCCGCCTTCCGGCAAGGCGGCGTTAAAACCTCCCTACCTTCCGAATGGCCTCATTCGTTATCCATGAAATACGCCTGCAGAATGCAGATGATATGCAGGACAATGGGAACGAGGGCGAAGACGAACCAGTATAACAGGCCATAGGCCGCTCCAATCACCAGGAACCAGATGATGGCTTGGACGAAATGTCCCTTGTACAACTGCCCCAGGCCGGGGATGAATAAACTCAGAATAGCGGCTAAAAAGGATTTCATATGCTGAAGAAGTAAAAATGGCCGCACGGAGAAGGTTTCCCGTGCCTGCACCAGTTGAGAGCCTCCCCCTTCCCTCCACGTTCAATTTCCCGGTTCCGGTCCTGTCATGAATGACGGATTTTCCGGAACATATGAAGCTGCCGCGGTGCCGGCCGCTGGCCGGAACAGGCGGCAGTCATGCTCCGGTCTTGACCGCCGCAGGCGCTGTGTTACCCTCCCCGCGCACAGGGCACTCACGTTAGAAGGGTAGAGACCACCATGTCCATTGAACTGACTCGCAATTTCTCCATCATCGCTCACATCGACCACGGAAAAACCACTCTTTCCGACCGGTTGCTGGAAAAGACGAATACCATTTCCGAACGGGAAAAGCAGGATCAGCTTCTGGATGCCATGGACCTGGAACGGGAAAAGGGCATCACCATCAAGTCCCACCCCGTCACCATCTTTTACAAGGCCAAGGATGGCAAAACCTACAAGCTCAACCTGCTGGATACGCCCGGACACGTGGACTTTTCCTATGAAGTGTCCCGCTCCCTGGCTGCCTGTGAAGGCGCCCTCCTCATCGTAGACGCGGCCCAGGGCGTGGAAGCCCAGACGCTCGCGAACATGCACCTGGCGATGGACTTGAATCTGGCGATCATCCCTGTCATCAACAAGATCGACCTTCCCAGCGCCAACCTTCCCAACGTGTACCGCCAGCTGGAAGACATCGTCTGCATTCCCCATGAGGAAGCCATCCACGCCTCCGCCAAAATGGGCATCGGTATTGACGATATCCTGGAAGCCGTCGTTCAGCGCATTCCCCCTCCTGTAACGGAAAAAGACGGGCTCCTGCGAGCCCTGGTGTTTGATTCCGTTTATGACGCCTACCGCGGCGTGGTCTCTTATGTGCGCGTCATCTCCGGCAGCGTGCAGCGCGGCATGAAGGTCAAGCTTTTCGCTACGGATGAAGTGTATGAGGTGAAGGAAGTAGGCATTTTCACTCCCAAGATGACCCGGACGGACTCTCTGGAAGCGGGCGATGTGGGCTACATTATCGCCAACATGAAATCCGCGGCGGACGTCAAGATCGGCGATACCTACACGGACTACATGCGCCCGTGCCCGTCCCCCCTGCCGGGCTTCAAGGAAATCCGCCCGATGGTCTTTTCCGGCATTTATCCGGTGGACTCCTCCGATTTTGAAGCCCTGAAGGCCGCCATGGCCAAGCTTCAGATCAATGATGCCGCCTTCTCCTTCCAGGCGGAATCATCCGTGGCCCTGGGCTTCGGGTTCCGCTGCGGCTTCCTGGGCCTGCTCCATATGGAAATCATCCAGGAGCGCCTGCGCCGTGAATTCAACATGGACATCATTTCCACCTATCCCTCCGTGATTTATGAAGTCACCAAGACTAACGGGGAGGAAACAAACGTGGACAATCCCAGCCTGCTCCCGGAACCGCAGGAAATTCAGGAGATCCGGGAACCCATCGTCAAGGTGTTCATCATGCTGCCGGGGGAATACATCGGAGACATCATGCAGCTCGTTCTGGAAAAACGCGGCAGCGTGACCAACACGGAAACGATTGACGACACACGCGTGATGCTCACCTGCACCGTTCCGCTGGCGGAAATTCTGGTGGACTTCAACGACAAGCTCAAATCCATGACTCGCGGCTACGGCTCCATGGACTATGAATACGCCGGATACCAGGCCGCCAAGCTTATCAAGATGGATATGCTCATCGCCGGGGAACCGGTGGACGCCTTCTCCATGATCGTCCACCAGGATAAAGCCGCCTCCCGCGGCCGCGAACTGGCGGAACGGCTGAAAAACGTCATCCCCCGCCAGCTCTTTACCGTGGCCATCCAGGCCTGCATCGGCGGCAAGATCATCGCCAGGGAAAGCATCTCCCCCATGCGCAAGGACGTGACGGCCAAATGCTACGGCGGCGACGTCACCCGCAAGCGCAAACTGCTGGAAAAGCAGAAGGAAGGCAAAAAGCGCATGAAGGCCATCGGGAAAATCAACATTCCTCAGGAAGCTTTCATCAAGGTGCTGAAAACGGGGGACTGATCCCCGCTCCGCCCCGTGTGGCCCCCGTCCAGGAAAGAGCCGCTGGAAAGCCGGATGCAGCACACGGGAATGGCAAACCGGGAAAAAGCTCCTGAAAACCTGCCGCCGATGACTGCAAATTCCCGGTTGCGAACCATCGCCGGTTATGCTATCAGATCGGGCATGAGTCTGCTCAGGCTATCCATGCTTCTGTTTGCCTCCGCCGCCCTGTGCTCCTGTGTGGGAACCTCTCCGGAATCGGGAAAACCGAAAGTGAAAAAGAGCCTTTCGGAATACATGCAGGACAATATGTCCAATTCCATTGCCAATGTTCCGACCGGGCTGATGGGCACAACGCCGGGCCAGCAACAGGCCCACCAGATCACCGCCACCACGCAGGAGGAAATGACCAAGGCCGACAGCGGAGCCGTCTACTACACGGACGCGCATGATCCGGACGCCCCCATTCCCGGCCTGGAAGAAGCCTTTGCCCAGCGCAAGGAAAATGAGCGCTGGATCCAAAGTTATTCCTCCGCCCTCCGGGAGGCCCAGAGCACCGGAAAACCCATCCTGATCTGGTTCCACCATTCTGCGGGCAGCCCTCCCAGCAGAAAACTGGCGGCGGAGCTTCTCCAGACCAAGGAGTTTGAAGACTGGGCAAAAAACAACGTCGTCCGTGTCTGTTACGACCAGGCGGAAAAATTTGAAAGCGAACCTGTTTTCAAGAAGCGCAAGAAAATGCTGGATTACGTGCAGAAGGCGCCTTCCCTGTTTGGCGTCAGGGGCACTCCCGTGCTTCTGGTCATGTCTCCGGACGGCACGAAGGTGGACACGCTGCGCGGCTATTATACCGGGCAAAAGGCCCTTTACTTTGACCAGATTAAAAACAGCGTCAAACTGGCCGGAAAACAATATGAAGAATTTAAGAAAACGCTGATACCCAAAGGATACCGTGTCTGGACAGGTGTTAATGGAAACACCGTTTTCGCCAAGCTTTCCCGTTACTCGGAGAAAAACAGGACCCTCTGGCTCCAGGAACTGGACGGGCACCAGAGCAAAACGTCCCTGGAAAAACTCAGCCTTCAGGACAGGAAGTGGCTTTTGGAACAGAAAAAGGCTCATGAAAACAATAGCCGGAATGAGCGGCCCTCCCCCCGGGGCTCCTGATCCGGCGCTCTTTGATTTACTCCCTGCCGCACCCGGCAGGGAGCTACTGTAATGGAAGAAATTCCGTCGTTTCCTTCGTAAAATAACAGGCTTCCCGCCTGGGTGCCCCATCCTGCCGGAATTCGCCGTTATGTCTTTCATCCGGATGGGAAAACGGCTTCCCCTGCCGGTTCGACCGGAAGGCGGCATGTTCATGAACTTACGTGTTCATTTTATTTTTATGTTGAAATATGAAACTGATGTTTTATTTTTCCTAAAACTCTCTCCCGTAAGTTTTTCATTTCGGGGATGTGGTCTTTTTACACGGGAAACAATGTCCTTCCGGACACATCCTGTCGCCCCTGTTCAATCATTCACCTGTTTAATTCATGATTCCTATGATGAACCGCCATACCGTTACAGCACTAGCGCTTGCAGCCTGTTCCCTGTCAGCATCTGCGGACAAGCCGCAGACACAGGCGCCGGACCAGCGTCCCAACATCGTGGTTATTGTTACTGACGACCATTCCTTCCAGACCCTTGGCACCTGTGAGAAGGATTCTCCCATGCCCTATCCGAACTTCCGCAAACTGGCTGAGGAAGGCATGGTCTTTGACCGCAGTTACTGCGCCAATTCCCTGTGCGGTCCGTCGCGCGCCTGCATTTATACGGGACGCCATTCCCACATGAACGGCTATCTCTTCAATGAACATGCAGCCCCCTTTGACGGCTCCCAGCCCACTTTCCCGAAAATGCTTCAGAAGGCCGGCTATCAGACCGCCATGGTGGGCAAATGGCACTTGGAATCAGACCCTACCGGATTTGATGCATGGGAAATTTTCCCCGGCCAGGGGAATTACTTTAACCCGGATTTCATTACTCCCGGCAAGGACGGCAAGCGCGTGGTGAAGAGGGAACCCGGCTATGCCACGGAGCTGGTCACGCAAAAGAGTCTCAAATGGCTGGAACAGCGCGACAAGAACAAACCCTTCATGCTCGTCGTGGGCCACAAGGCGCCGCACCGCTGCTGGTGCCCCTCTATTCAGAATCTGGGGCGCGCCAAGCAATATGCAGACGCCATTGACCCGCCCGCCAATCTGGAAGACGATTTTGCAGACCGCCCGGAATTCCTGAAAATGACGGAACAGACGCTGCTCAACCACTTCAACGTCTGGTCTGACGAACACCTGATCAAGGACGTGGTGCCGGAAGACATCCAGAAAATGATTTCCTGCCCGGAATCCAAGACCCTGCATACCAAGTACGACTGGGACATGCCGGAATGGGTGCGCATGGACCCGCAGCAGAAGGAAGCCTGGTACAACTACCACAAGGCCCGCACCGTCCAGCTCGTGAAAGATATTCAAAGCGGAAAGATCAAGACCCAGCGCGACATCCTGCTGCGCCGCTGGCGCCATTACATGGAAGACTACCTGGGCACCGTGCTCTCCGTGGATGAAAGCATCGGCCAGATCATGGATTACCTGAAGCAGAACGGCCTGGACAAGAATACGCTGGTCCTCTATTGCGGCGACCAGGGCTTCTACATGGGTGAACACGGGCTGTACGACAAGCGCTGGATTTTTGAGGAATCCTTCCGCATGCCCCTCATCATGAAATGGCCCGGCCATATCAAGCCCGGCGTGCGTTCCAACGCGATGGTGCAGGAACTGGACTACGCCCCCACCTTCTGTGAAGTGGCCGGAGCGGCCACGCCGGAAAACATGAACACCTTCCAGGGCCGCAGCCTTGTCCCGCTGTTCAATACAGGAGAGCACCAGGACTTCAAGAACCGCCCCCTCTACTACGCTTTTTATGAAAATCCGGGCGAACATAACGCTCCCCGGCATGACGGCCTCCGCACGGAGAGATATACCCTCTCCTATCTCTGGACCAGTGACGAATGGATGCTTTTCGACAACCACAAGGATCCCGCCCAGATGCATAACGTGGTGAACAAACCGGAATATGCGGAAACCGTCAAGGAACTCAAAAAACTGTACCAGCAGCTCCGCAAGGACTACCAGGTGCCGGAAGGCTTCCCGGGAGCCACGGGCAAGCTCTCCGTCAAACCCCGGTGGGATTGCGCCCCTTCCAAAAACTGAATATTCTCCGTACCTGTTCTGCTTCCGGGAAACACGTTCCGGCACATCATCCGGACGGCGGCGGAACAACGCAGGAACATCCCCCAAACATCAACCATCGCCAAACATCATCCCATGAAAGCACTCCTGCTAGCGGCTGCGTTCCTCGGCTCCCTTTGCTGGGCCGGGACCAATCCCTACAACATCATTCCGGAACCCGTCAAGGTAACGACGGCATCCGGCACCACCAAGAATCTCAAGATCCTGAACGAGCAGAAAGTTGCCGGACTGGGCAATGAAGGATACACCATGAAGCTCACGCCCGGCGGCGTGGAGCTTCGCTATACCACGCCCAACGGAAAAGCCATGGCCATGGCTACCCTGTTCCAGCTTCAGGACCAGCTCTCGGACACGCCGGAAGGCCTTCCCTGCGGCAGCATCCAGGACGCTCCGGACTTCGGCTGGCGCGGCATGATGGTGGACGTGGGCCGCTATCACTATCCCATGAAGGAACTTTACAACTTCGTGGACGCCATGCACTACTACAAGTACAATGTCCTGCACCTCCACCTGACGGAAGACCAGGGCTGGCGCCTCCCCGTGCCGGGCTACGACAAGCTCCGCACCATCGGCGCCGTACGCCCCTCTGCCCCGGAAGGCCAGAACAACGCCCTGCTGGCCAACGAAGGCATGTACACCAAGAAGGAACTCCAGGACCTGGTGGCCTACTGCAACGTCCGCGGCATCCAGGTGCTTCCGGAAGTGGAAATGCCGGGCCACAACATGGCCCTGGCCGCTTCCTATCCTGAATTCTGCTGCAACACCAAGCGCGCCCAGGTATGGACGCACGGCGGCGTTTCCTCCAAGCTCATCTGCCCGCAAAAGCCCGGCACCAAGAAGTTCATCAAGGATACTTTTGATACGGTCCAGCAGATTTTCCCCTTCGGCTACGTGCACATCGGCGGCGACGAATGCCCCATGGGAGACTGGAAAAAATGCCCTGACTGCCAGGCCGCCCGCGCCAAGAAGGGCCAGGGGGACGACGTGGAAGCGCAAATGAGCGATTTCACGAAGAGCCTGGGCGCCATGCTCGCCAAGAACAAGAAAAAGCCCATCCTGTGGTACGACATCAACAAGGGCTACTACCACAAGGGAGAAACCGTCATGTCCTGGCTGCCTGGCGAATTCCCCCGCTGCATTGACAAGACGAAGGAACAGGGCATTGACCTGATCGTCACCCCCCAGTACAAGTATTATCTGGCCCGTACCCAGATGAAGTTCCCGCAGGACGACGTACGCGCCAGGCCGGGCGGCGGCCCCATCCTGCTGAAGGACTGCTACAACTTCGACCCCCGCAACGGGCGTGACAAGAAAGACGTCAAACACATCAAGGGAATCAACCTCTGCATGTGGGCGGAATGGATCCCCTCTGGAGAACTGCTCATGTACATGACCTATCCCCGGGCCATGGCGGTTTCTGAAACCGCCTGGGGCGACCACAAGAACCGCCCCAGCCTGGAAGACTTTGAAAAGAAGATGGAGACCCATAAGAAGCACTTCCAGAAACGCTTCGGCTACACGCTGGAACGCACGGTGGAAAACAAGCCCTACCGGGAAGCCTCCATCACCAAGGAAGAAATCGACCGCATCAACGCGAACTACAAGAAAGGCCAGCAGAACGCTGACAAATAATCCTTTCCACCTTCTCGTCACTATCTGACCTGTTCAAGGCCGGGGACGCGGACAGCCGCCAGTCCCCGGCCTTCTTTTCCCGCTTGACCGGACGGCCCTCTTCCCTTCTAATCGTTCCGCCATGTTACACCTTTACGATACCCGCACCAGAACGGCACAGGACATTTCCCCCATGGATGGAAAAACGCTGCGTTTCTACTGCTGCGGCCCCACGGTGTACGGGCCGGCCCACATCGGCAACTTCCGCACCTTCGTGATGCAGGACATTTTCCGCCGCGTCGTGGAACTGGGCGGCACGCCCACCATGCATGTCCGCAACCTGACGGACGTGGATGACAAGACCATCCGGGACTCCCAAAAAGCCGGAGTTACCCTCGTGGAATTCACCGCCGGCTGGGCGGACCTGTTCCACCGGGACTGCACCGCCCTCAACTGCCTTCCCCCCCACGTGGAACCCTCCGCCGTAGGCCACATTCCGGAACAGATCCGGATGGTGCAGGCGCTGGTGGAAAAAGGCCACGCCTATGTTTCGGAAGACGGCTCCGTGTACTTCAAGATTTCCTCCTTCCCGGAATACGGGAAACTCTCCCATCTGGATGAACGGGAACTGGACCTCGGCAAAACCGCCAATACCCGGTCCAACGCGGACGAGTATGAAAAGGACTCCGTCGCGGACTTTGTCCTGTGGAAAAGCCGCCGTCCGGAAGACGGGGAGAACTTCTGGCCTTCCCCGTGGGGAGAAGGCCGCCCCGGCTGGCACCTGGAATGCTCCGCCATGATCCACAAATACTTCGGCAATGACTTTGACCTCCATTCCGGCGGCGTGGACCTGGTGTTCCCGCACCATGAAAATGAGATAGCCCAGTCCCGCTGTGCCTGCGGCGGCGGCTTTGCCCGCCTGTGGTTCCACATCACGCACCTGCTGGTAAACGGCGGCAAGATGTCCAAATCCCTGGGCAACATGTACACGCTGGCGGACCTGGACAAGCTGGGGCACAAGGCTTCAGCCGTCAGGTACGTGCTGGCGGGGGGCTATTACCGCCGTCCGCTGAACTTCACCCTTTCCTCCCTGGATGACGCCAAGGGAGCCCTGGCCCGCCTGTCCAAATTTGACGCGCAGCTCCGGAACGCCGCCGGAACGGACGCCGTCCCGTCCTATGAGGAATTCTGCGCGGCTCCCCCGGAACCGGGAATCTTCCAGCCGGCGTGGGACAGCCTGAATGATGACCTGAATACCCCGGAGGCCCTGGGCCACGTCTTCAGCGCCATCAAAAAGGCGGATGTTCCCTCCCTGTCTCCGGAAGAAGCGCGCCGCATGCGTAATGCCTTCCACTTCATCCTTGCTGCCTTCGGCATCCTTCTGCCGGAAGAGGAACGGGAGGAAGCTCCGGAGGAAGTGCGCGCCCTGGCGGAACAGCGCTGGCAGGCCAAACAGAACCGGGACTGGGCGGAAGCCGACCGCTTGCGTGCGGAAGCGGCAGCCCTGGGCTGGACCATCAAGGACCGCAAGGACGGATACGACCTGGCGCGCAACTGACCGGCATGAACGCTTTTTCCGCTATCCCCGGTCATACGGGCTTTACCGCCAGGAATCTGTTCTCAGGCGTGCAGGGAATCCTGAAGGATGGAGCCTTCGCCAAAATGGAACCCGGCGGAGGCGGCCCTCTTACCCCCCATCGCCACGCGCACGCCCATTTGTTCATCGTCACCCGCGGAACAGCCACCGTCCTTCTTGATGAAGAGGAAAGGACGGTCCATGAACATGAATCCCTGCTCGTCCCCGGAGGCGTCCTCCACGCCGTCTGGAACAGAAGCGCGGAACCGGCGGAAATCATAGGCCTGACGGTGGAAGCCTCCTGCGCGCCTCAAACACCGTTCAACCCATGAGTTCACGCCAACGCACGCTGGGGCACGCCGCCGCCCTGATGACCATCCTGATCTGGGGCACCACCTTCGTCTCCACCAAGGTGCTTCTCCGGGACTTCACCCCCGTCACGGTGCTCTTCACCCGGTTCGTGATCGGGTACGCCTTCCTCTGGTGCCTGAGGCCGCGCCTGCTTCCCCCCGCGGGATGGAAAAAAGAACTCCTGTTCGCCGGAGCGGGCCTCACCGGAGTCACCCTGTACTTCCTGCTGGAAAACATCGCCCTGACGTACACATTCGCTTCCAATGTGGGCATCATCGTAGCCGTGGTTCCCTTTTTCACGGCCCTGCTGGCCCACTTCCTGCTGAAAGGGGAAGGCTTTTCCCGCCGCTTCTTCCTGGGCTTCGCCGCCGCCTTCACGGGCATCTTCCTGATCATGGCGAACGGAGCCTTCGTGCTGGAATTAAACCCGGTCGGGGACGTGCTGGCCCTGGGGGCGGCCTTCGTCTGGGCGGTGTATTCCATCCTGATGAAAAAAATCGGCGTCAACACCTCCAACATGGTCATCTGCACGCGCCGCATCTTCTTTTACGGCATTGTACTGATGATTCCGGCCCTTTTCGTGCTTCCGGTCAATCTGGACTGGCACCTGATGGTCAAGCCCGTCAATGCCCTCAACCTGCTGTATCTGGGCCTGTTCGCCTCCGCCCTGTGCTTCCTGTCCTGGAACCGTGTGGTGGAAATCCTGGGCGCCGTCAAATCCAGCGTTTACATTTACATGGTTCCGGTCGTGGCCGTGGTAGCCTCCGCCATCATCCTGGGGGAACGCCTGACCTGGATATCCCTGACGGGGATTCTGCTGACCCTCTGCGGCGTCATGATTTCCGAATACAGGAACAAAACGCGGAAAAACGGAACAAGGTAAACCGGGTTGAGCAATATGTGATCCAGTCAAACTCTGGGCCATCCTATGCTCCCCGGAAATGAAAAAGGGATCGCCAACGCACCCTCGCATTGGTTTAAGAAGTCCTGCTTCAAAGGAAAAAACTTGCAGGAAACAGGGTCTTTCATCGCGGAAGGAGTACTTCCTGAAAACAGGAATTTCCCAGGATTAACCGCCCCTGCAAGGGCCTCCGGAACCATTTCTTTTTTAAGGCGTAGCGGAGTGTTAATCCGCAGTCAACGTAAAAAATACGTTAAAAACATGTTGATTAAAAATTCATTGCAAAAAAAAGAAAGGGCCTTGATTCATTTTCCTTTCTTATCCCTTTATTTACCGTTGATTCTCTCTTTAAGAAAGATAAAAACCACCCTGCGGATTAACACTCCGCTAGTATGACGCACATGAGGGCACTTCTCTCCATTTCAGCTTTTTTACTGTGCATTTCCGGGGTACAGGCGGCAACCACCCTGTATGAAACCCAGTTTCACCAGACGGCCATTAATACGGGCAGCGATTTTCTGGAAAACGCTTCCGTCACGCTCACCAATCCCTCCACGTCCCTTGCCACCAACCTGGCTGCGGACCTTCTGGTTCCCAGCCTCCAAATGAAGGACAACAATACCGGCTGGACCGTTACTTTTTCCTTCACGGCTGTTCAGGATATCACCATTTCCTCCCTTGACCTGGGCTTCCAGTTCGTCACCGGTACCGGTACACGCCATGACAATTCGGACGCCAAGGCGGGAACCGCCACCGTTACCCTGGCCTCCGGTGACTCATCCTCCACAGCTAATCTGAGTTTCGAGCGCGTCCAGGCTGACAAGGACGGCACGCCAACACCGGACGTGCAGGAAGCCTCCTTCAATACTCCCCTCACGGTCAAAGCCGGAGAAACGTTCACCCTGACGGTTAATGCCAAAGCCCCCGGCACCGGAGGCACCTTCCTGGGGATTTCCCAACTGGAGCTTCGCGGAGACGCCGTGCCGGAACCGGCAACCGCATCCCTGGGACTCCTCGGCCTGGCGGCACTCCTGATGCGCCGCCGCAGGGCATAACAGGAACTCTTTCCTTCTTTACGAAAACAGGGCTCTCTTCCGATTCCGGAAGAGAGCCCTGTTTCTTTGTTGAACAATCCGGTCAGCTGCCGGAAAGGCTTTTTGCGGCTTCCGCTTCAATACGGGCTTCCGTCTCCTCAATCTTTTCGGAAAGATCCGCCCACTGCGTAAAACAGGTTTCCAGCTGGCGGTCCGCCTGCTGGAAGCGGGTGGTAAGTTCCATAACGGCATCCGTGTCCGCCGCCACCTCCGGACATTCCAGCCGGGAGGTAATCTCCGTCTTTTCCATCTCCAGCTGCGCTATCTCCGCTTCCAGCCGTTCCAGCTGCTCCTGGAGGGGACGCAGCACGCGGGTCTTTTTCTGGCGGATTTCCGCCTCCATGCGCCTGCGCGCCTTGCGGTCCGCATTGCTTCCCGAATCAACCGCCCCGGAGGCGGAAGAAGTGGAAGAAGAAGCCAGGGCCTGGTCACGCTCCACCTTTTCCAGATAATCGGAAACGTTGCCTATATAAAGGCGGGGCTTGCCCCCCGGCACGAATTCCAGCACCTTCGTCACAATGGGGTCCAGAAAGCTCCGGTTGTGGGAAACGATGCAATAGGAGCCCGGATATTCGGAAAGCGCCTTTTGAAGCACCTGCTGGGACTGGATGTCCAGATGGTTGGTCGGTTCGTCCAGAATCAGGAAATTGGCCGGATGCAGCAGCATGCAGACCAGCGCTACGCGGGAGCGTTCCCCCCCGGAGAGCACGCCTACGCGCTTGTGCACGTCGTCCCCCCGGAACAGGAAACAGCCCAGCAGGTTCCGCACCATCGGCGCGGATTCCCGCGTGGCGGCTGCCTCCACGCATTCCAGAACCGTCTTTTCCGGGTCCAGGTCATCGGCATGCGTCTGGGAGAAAAAGGCAATCTGCGTATGGTGCCCCATCGTCACGCTGCCGGAGCTGGGATCCTCCCCTCCGGAAATGAGGCGGGAAAACGTGGACTTGCCCGCGCCGTTCACCCCCACGATGGCAATGCGGTCCCCCTTGACGATTTCAAAATCCACCTCTTCGAAGACGGAAACGGGGCCATAATGCTTGGAAACCTTTTCCAGCCGGACCACGGAATGGCCCCCGGCGGGAGGGGCGGGAAAATGAAAATCCATCACGGCATCCTCATCTTCCACTTCAATCAAATCCACCTTTTCCAGCTGCTTGATGCGGGATTGCACCAGGGACGCCTTGGAAGCCTTGTAGCGGAACCGGTCGATAAACTCCTTCGTCTTGGCGATCTCCCGGTCCTGGGCCTTTTTCTGGCGCAGCAGAATCTCCTTCCTCAACACGCTTTCCTTCAGGAAATAGGAAAAATTGCCGGCATACTCCTCCGCCCGTCCGTGATAAAAGGCGATGGTGCGGGAAACGAGGGAATCCAGCAGGGCAACGTCGTGGGAAATGAGGATAATGGCCCCCCGGTAGCCGCGCAGGTACTGCTCCATCCACCGCTGGGACTGAATGTCCAGGTGGTTCGTGGGCTCATCCAGCAGCAGCACTTCCGGTTCCCGGAGCAGCAGCTTGGCCAGGGCGATGCGCATCTGCCAGCCGCCGGAAAATTCCCCGCAGTCCCTTTCAAAATCCCGGTCCTTGAACCCCAGTCCGCGCAGGATGGATTCCGTGCGGGGACGCAGGCGCGCGGAATCATGGGCATGCAGCACCAGTTCCAGTTCCCCGATCTCATTGAGCACTTCGGAATAGGCTGCGGAGCGGGGATCCAACCCAGCCATCTCCTGCGTCAGGGCGTCAATGCGCTTCTGGAGGTCCATCAGGTCCGCAAAGGCGGACATGGCTTCATCAATCAACCTGCGCCCGCGCACGTGGATGCCCTCCTGGGGCAGATAGCCCACCTGGGAGTGCCTGGCCTTGATGATGGTCCCGGAATCCGGCTCGTTGAGGCCGGCCATGCACTTCATCAGCGTGGACTTGCCCGCGCCGTTATGGCCCGCCAGGGCAATTCTTTCCCCATCCTCAACCGTGAAGGAGAGATCATTGAACAGAATGCGCGCGCCATACTGCACGCGCAGATTTTGAACAGCCAGAACCATGTACCGGAGAAGTAGAGAGGAAAGCGGCGGAAGGCGGCGTTAAACCGCCTTTTCCGCCGCCTGAAAAAGTCTGGTGGACTTATTTGCCGAGGGCCTTGTTCCACGCGGCGATGCGGTCGGCCTGCTCCGTGAACAGGTCGTTCGTATCATCTTCAATCGTGATACCGGAAATGGTATCCCCCTGCTTGATGGAATCCACCACGTTCTGGCCTTCCGTCACCTTGCCGAAGACGGAGTGCTTGCCGTTCAGCCAGTCGGTGGGCACATGGGTGATGAAGAACTGGGAACCATTGGTGCCGGGGCCTGCATTCGCCATGGAAAGCACGCCGGGACCGTCATGCTTGAGAGACGGATGGAATTCATCTTCAAAACGGTAGCCGGGGCCGCCCATGCCGGTTCCCGTGGGGTCACCGCCCTGGATCATGAAATCCGGAATGACGCGGTGGAACTTGAGTCCGTCATAAAACCCTCTGGAAGCCAGGTTCAGGAAGGAAGCCGCCGTCACGGGCGTCTTGGAAGCGAACACCGTCACCTTGATGTCGCCCTTGGAAGTGTGGATGGTAATATTCTTGTCGGTTGCCATGCGTGCATGTTAAACGCGCGGAAAGGCATGGTAAAGGCTGTATTGCGTGCAGTCGCCGGGCCTGCGCCGTTATTTCTCCGTCAGCTTCTTTTCCGTCTTTTCCATGCCGGGGGAGGAAAACGGCAGGGGGAACCGCCTGTCATGATCACCTCTAATGACAGGAGGAACGGTTGATTTCCTGCGGAAAAGGGCTGAATTTGCGTGATATGAGCGAAGAATTGGTAGAAGAATTCGTTACGGTTGAATCCATCTTTGTCCGCGGGCGCAACTGCTTGGCTCTGAAGGCGAAATTCTCACCCCTGTTCACGGACTACTACCTCCATCTCATGCAGTACGGCCTGCGTAACGAAGAACCTTATGACGGCCTGCTGAAAGAACTGATGGCCTACTTCACCCTCTACATGGTCGCCCGTCCCTGGGCGGAACAGCACGCCTGGACGGTCAACCTGAAAACGCCCGCCGTGGCCAACCTGTTTGTCACGGGGTCCTCCCTTACGGAATCCGTGGTGGGGCGCATCTTCACGCAGGACATCAAGGAGCCGGAGGAAAACACACTGTACTCCACCCTGCTCCGCAAGGGCTTTGAACCGCGGTACTCCGTCGTTCCCATTCCGGGAACTACGCCCTCCAAGTGGGTGGAGGAATTCTACAGGCAGAGCGAACAGAGAAATGCGCGCTGCATCGAACTGCCGGATGAATGCTACACCATGGTGACGGCCCAGCCGGACGCCGATGAAGAATGGCTGTCCTCCCTTACCCAGGAAAAAATGGCCCATCTGGAAGAGAATGAAGACACCCGCGTGCTGGAAACGCGCAGGTTCCGTTTCTACTGCGGATGCACGCTGGACCGCATCCTGCCGACGCTCAAGGCCCTTCAGGAAAGGGAGGAAGACCTGTTCCAGGGAGAAGAGGAACTGGAAGTCACGTGCCCCAGATGCGCCGCCATTTACCGTGTGACGAAAGAAAATCTGGGAGATTGAGACATACATGATTTCTTTTTGACAATTAGCCTTTTCGGCAGCGAATTTCATGCTTAAACTTTCCCCGTGCCGACTTGTCCGAAGTGTTTACATAATTTCCACCGCGGGGCGGAATCACTCTGCCCCCACTGCGGCTTTTCCCTGGAAAACCTGGACAGGAAATACGGCACCAATTCCATCCCCTACCGCCGCGTGTGCGACAACGCCGGAGCGCTCCGGCAGCAGGACCGCGTCAAGCTGAACGCCCTGCTGGAAAAACTGGAACGCCGCATCCCCCCCGTTCTCCTTTCCGTCTATTTCCCCAACATCCTGGAGCCCTTTTCCCTCATTCCGCACAGCTTCTGGATGATGAACCACCTGACGGTGGACGAGGCGGGCTTCCCCAACCACCAGGGCCCGCTGGACCCCCAGTGGCTCCTGATCCTGGTGCTGGACGTGCGCACGGACACGGCCTGCTTCATGTGGGGCTATGAACTGGATCCCTATGTGGAACCGGACCTGATCAACAAGACCATCATGAAGGCCCGCATCCCCCTGAGGGAAAGCATGCTGCTGCAGGCGGCGGGAGCCATCATGAAAGACGCCGTCCACCTCGTGGCCCGGAAGGCGCGCTCCAAGGTCAGGCACCCCATGCGGTACGGATTGACTCCCCCCTCCCCGCACCAGCGGAAAGGAGGCGGCGAATGAAACTCCTGCTGCTTCCATTCATGCTGATGGGGGCCGCATGCATGGCCCCGGCCCAGGAGCTCCCCGCCCTGAAATGGAATGCCCGTGACCAGCAGGCCGTGATGAAGGGAACCTGGTGGGAAGCCCACGCCCCGCTTCTGCCTCCCGTGGATGCAGCGCCTTCCTCCGCTTCCGTACCGGCTCCCCCCGCCAATGAGGACTCCCCCGCCGTGGACCCCATTCCGGAGGACTTCACGGACGTCAATGAATACTTCCTTCCGGACTACATCCGCACTACGACGGGACTGATCGATCCCCAGAAACTTTTAACGGAAGTGGAGAGCAATGACGTCGTCGAACTCATCAAGCTCATCAAATCCCGTTACAACGTCAACCTGTTCGTCAGCATCTTCGCGGCCGGGCAGAAAGTGCCCCCCTCCATCAATGCCCCTACGATCGGCCGCCAGATCTTCAGGAACAAGGAGCGCAACCTGCTGCTCCACTTCCACATGGGGGACATTAAAAGCGCCCAGATTGCGCTGGATCCGGACCTGAGCGCCCAGCTGGGGGATGCGGGCCGCCGGGACCTCCTGTACCAGGTGAAGCAGGACGCCTCCCGCTTCACCAACCCGCAGGACGAACTCATTGAAGCCATGATTTCCCTGGCGCGGAGGACGGAGGCGGACATGGCTTCCGCCCCCAAGCCTTCCCTTCCCGCGCTGGACCCGGACAACCCCGCCAGCATTCCGGAAGCCAACATCACCATCCAGGAGCCGGAGGAAGCGCATGAATCCCACCTCCACGCCATGATAAAAACCTGGATGTCCTTTGCCCTGGCCAATGGGGTCGGCATCATCCTGCACGTCTCCGCGCTGGTGGCCGTGGTCGTGCTCTGGCTGGTCTGGAAAAACAAGAGAGTGGTGCATCTGCTGCCGTCGGAACCGGACAAGCGCCTGGGCGCTCCCCATGGCGCTTCCCAGAGCCGTCCCGTGAACTACTGCATGCAGGACGGCCGCGGCCCGGACTCCATCGGACGCAGGCAGATGCGCCAGCACATGCGCGACGTCTCATGACAGAATCTTCTACATTCCCTGGAATCCGCGCCGTGCTGAACGGCGCCGGAGAACTGGAACTCACTGCGGTGAACGCCCCTCCGGGAGCCGTCATCCGCATGGACGTGAACGCGGCCTCCCCCCGCATGCTCTGCACGCAGGGCCGCTACCTGGCTCCGGTGCAGGCCCCGCCCGGCACGCGCATCCGCTTCCGCCTGTTCCAGGGCAAGCGCGGGCTTACGGAACCGGAAACCTTCATCATGCCGGGCGTTCCCGCGGTCCGGCCCTTTCCTTCTACGCTGATTCCCTGCACCCAGAACCGGGACTTCATGATCTACGACTGGGCGGCCCGGCATGAAGCCGTGTGCCGCCTGGTGCGGGAAACGCATCCGGACCTCCTCTTCATCGGAGACTCCATCACCCACTTCTGGGGAGGGCCTCCCGTGGACGAACCGGGCCGGGACATCCTCCAGAAATCCCCGGAGACATGGCGCATGTGCACGGCGGGAATGACGGCGGCCAACCTGGGCTTCGGCTATGACCGGGTGGAAAACGCCCTGTGGCGGCTCCGCCACGGCGAACTGGACGGTGCGGCGGAAAACGCCGTCTGCGTGGTGCTCATCGGCACGAACAACCTTACGGAAAACACGGATGAGGAAATCCTGGATGGCATCCGCGCCGTCTGCCGGGAAATCATCCGCAGGCTGGAAAAAGCCGTCATCATCCTCCAGGGCTTCTATCCGCGCAACAGCGCCCGTGAAGGCACGGCGGAACGCATTGCCGCCATCAATCTTCTCCTGCGCCGCCTGGCTGCGGAACAGAACTTCATCTACACGGAACCGGGCCGCGTCATGGCGGACGCTTCCGGGCGCGTTCCGGAAGAACTCTCCAATGACGGCCTGCATCCTTCCGCGGCCGGCTATGAACGCATCGCCGCCGTGCTGGCCCCCGTCATCAGGCAGGCCGCAGAACGGAAAAAATGACGCCGCCAAGAAACCGGACTTACTTTCCGGGGTTTTTCCTGATAGAAACTTCAGCAGAAACACCACAATGAACGAACAGGACGATACAAAACTCTGGCAGATTCTGGGCCATGCCTCCCAGCCTGTTCCGGGGGATGATTTTGCCCGCAAGGTCATGATGCGTATTGCCGGGGAAGAAACCTCCCCGGCCGTCCCGGTGGAATCCATTCATCATTTTAAACGGCACTCCTTCCGCATCTGGGGCGCTTCCGCCGCGGCCCTGGTGGCTGCCGTCATCGGCATTGCCGCCCTGATGAACCCCTCCGCTCCGGATACGGCTTCCATGTCCGTCGCCACCCTAGATATCGACGACGTGCTGGTGGAGGAAGCCGGGCTTGCCCTGGGCCAGGAAAACCTGATGGACGCCCTGTGCACCCTGTCTTCCACGGAAACGGGCGTCATCTCCTCGGACAACATCCAGGACCTTCTTCTGTAACTCCGGAAACGGAAACCTTCTGGATGCTCCGGCCAGGGGAAGGAATTCCTCTCCCGTCCTTCCCAAAAAATATGGTATCCTGCGAAAAATCTCCCAACGTCCTCAAATCGCTTCCCGGACACAAAAACCCAACTTTGGTGCCGGGGGAAAAACAGCCATACGGACGGGGAAAATTCCCGCTGCCGACGGTTCCCTTTGACGCATGCGCCCGTATCGTTTACAACGGGCGTATTCCATGCAGGATTTCCTTTCCACCGTCATTCTTCTGTTTATCATCATTGATCCCGTGGGACTGGCTCCGATGATCCAGGGAATGCTGAAAAAATATACCCCGGCCCAGCAAAAAGCCATTCTGGTCAGGGAACTTGTCTTTGCGCTGTGCCTTCTTCTGCTATTCTTCTTTTCCGGCAAATTCCTGCTGACCCTGCTGGGGCTGGAACCGTCCACCCTGAATATTTCCGGCGGCATCCTGCTGTTCCTCGTGGCGCTGGGCATGGTGTTTCCGGCCAAAAACATGCTCTCCACCGGCGGAAGCAGCGAAGCACAGGACGAACCCTTCATCGTCCCCATTGCCATGCCTCTGATGGCCGGTCCCTCCTCCCTGGCCATCATCATGCTGCACGCTTCCCAGATTCCGGACAGCATTTCCCAGATGACCTACGCCGGAGCCATCGTCACGGCGTGGTTCCTTTCCGGGCTGGTGCTCTTCATCGCGCAGAAGTTCCTGCGGATGCTGGGGAGCAAGGGAACAATCGCTCTGGAACGGATGATGGGCATGGTGCTCATCATGATTTCCGTCCAGATGTTTATGAATGGACTCGCCGGGTACGGCGTCAAATAGGAAAGGGCTTCCATCATGCTTTGGCTCCTGCACGGCAACCTGGGATCTCCGGCGGACTGGAAGCCTGTCATGGAAGCCCTGCGCTCCGGAGGAATGGAAGCGCGCGCCCTGAACCTTTGGAAATATCTGGAATGCTGCCCCAAGAGCCTGAAGGACATGGGCCGCGTGCTGTGCTCTGAAATAGCCGCCCAGGACAAGCATCCCCATCTCTGCGGCTATTCCCTGGGGGGCAGGCTGGCCATGCATGCCGTTCTGGCCCATCCCCCCCTCTGGAAAGGCGCCGTCTTCGTCAGCTCCAATCCCGGGCTGGAGGGTGAGGCGGAAAAAGCCGCTCGCCGGGCAAAGGATGCGGAATGGGCCGTCAAATGCCTTTCCTCCCCATGGGAGGATTTTTTAAAGGAATGGGACGCTCAAAGCGTGTTTGACGGCGGAGAAAAAAAAACTGACCGTTCTTCCCTGAAACCGTGGCGTAAATCCATCTCCCGCGCTTTTATCGACTGGTCCGTGGGCGCCCAGGAAAACCTGGCTCCGCTCCTGAAGCAGTCTCCCGTTCCCCACTTATGGATAGCCGGGGAGCGCGACGCCAAATTCACCGCCCTTGCACGCAGGGAGGGAGGGGAACAAGCCGTCATCATCCCTCATGCCGGCCACCGGCTTCCTCTGGAAGCTCCGGAACGGCTGGCGGAATGCCTGCAACAATTCATCCTGCAAAACCCATGAACGATCCTAAGATACCTGACGCAGAGGATTTAAGAAAACTGGTGGAGGAAATCGCGCAAACCCATGTCCCCTTCGGCATGTATGGGCCGGCCAAATACCCGCCCAAGGGATGCCCGCTGATGGACGTTCCCCAGGAATACCTGGCCTGGTTCCAGGCCAAGGGCTTCCCGAAAGGGAAACTGGGCCGCCTGATGGAACAATGCCTGCTGCTGAAAGGGAACGGGCTGGACCCTCTTTTTGACCCCTTCCGCAAGGCCAACGGCGGCCGGACGAAGAAAAACGCCCGCCGCCGCGTGTGGGATTTTGAGAATGAATGACGGCTTTCCGGGGGAAGCGCTTGCTCACTGCGGAACAATCCTTATTTCACGAATTGTTCCTTCCTTGTCCTGCGCCTGCAGGACGTAGAAAACGCCGCTCCCCTTCTCTCCCGGTTTCACGGTGACGGCCAAGCCCTCCCATGAAAGCTTCACGCCGTCTTCCGGCACTCCGGAGGCGCCCAGGTTCAACAGAAGATCCAGCGCAGCCGCCTTGTCCCGGACCCGGATGGTTTTCTGCCCGTCCGGCACAAGACGCAGAACTTCCTGCCATCCTGCGGCAAGCTGGCGGGGATGGATCTCCTGCATGTCCGCCAAGGAAAGGGGAGGAAGGGCCATGCACAGCAGGGCGGATAATAGAACCAGCAATTTCTTCATGACAGGGAGGCCGAGGGGAGTTGCTTGTCAATGCTGGCCTGGAATTTTTCCAGGGCCTGCATGGCGTGGCCGGAAGCGTTCCGGTCAATGGATAGGGCCAGCCCGCAGTGGGGGCACTGGATGGTTCCGGACAGCAGGTCCGGAATGGTTGTCGGGAAGTACACTCCGCATTTGGGGCAGTCAAGCCCCGGAGTGCGCTGGTAGGAATAAGTTGTTTTCTGGTCCATATGTTTATTTCAATTAGTTATTTTTCCTGTGAGGGAGAGTCTTCGTAATGCGGCCTGGAGGTCAGCTGAAGGAATTGGGACAAACCGGAAGGCATGTCCGCCTGATGCATGGTGACATGGATTTTCATGTTTGCCTGCAGGGAGGAAGAGGAAGACGGGCCGCGCCCGGCCTGGGGAGCCAGGGAAGCCCGGAAATTCAGGCCGCCGTCCTGCGCCTTCCCGGCGGAGGAGTCCACCTCCCCTTTGTCCAGGGAAAAGCGTTCATCCGGAGCGGAAGCGACGGCATCAATGATATTGATGTCAAAGTCGAAGTCCGCCTGCTTGATTTGCAGCAGCGGCAGCGTCACCAGGCTGATAAGCGGCACGCTGACCTTTTTTTCCGTTCCGCCGGAAGCGTCACTGTCCGTAAAATTGAAGCTGATGAGCCTCAACGCCCCCGTGGAACCGTCCGCAGGATTGTAGGACTCAAAAGCCAGGGACATGAAATGCTTCATGTAACGTTCCGTGGACATCGCGTCCGCATCAATCGTCGCGACCAGAGGGGCCGAGATCAACTGCTGCAGGCTCATGATGTGCCCGTTCACCTTGTTATTGGTTGAATCACTCATAAATCTATCTTTATTGGTTGCCCAGTCCGGAAATATCGTTCTGTTCCGCCAGGACGGCGGGGGGAGCGGCGGGAGCAATATGCATGTGCAGCGTCTGGATGGCGTTCTCCGGCATCTTCCGGAGCTTTTCCGTCTCCACCTCCACGTCCACCACCACATTGCTCACCTGTTTCGTGAACGTGTATTTTTCCGCAATGACATCAATGAAGGAGGCAAGGCTTTCACGGAGCTTCTCCCGGCATTCCTGCCTGAGGGCGTCGCCCTGCCGGCCCTGGAAAAGGCCGGCCAGATCGCCATTGTCCAGAAACTCCTTCTCTCCCACACCTGCCAGCAAGTCGGCCAGAAGGCCCTTGTCCAGTCCGGATTCCGCCTGGATCAACGCGCCCTCGTGGTCGGAAACGGCCCTGGTTATCTTTTCCTGCAGGAAATCGCAAAAACGCTTCTTCCACTGCTCTTCCCGGGATACCAGGGAATGGAAATCGCTACGCGCCTCGTCGTCAGGCAAATCGGAATGAACGACGGTCATCACGATGGACCGGATGATGTACGCGGGAAACCTCTCCGCCACTTCCTGCTGGAACAGGCTGCACTGTTCCGCATCCAGCACTTGTTTCTCCTCCACCCCGGAAGTCCCGGTCACGGCATATTTCAGATCGAATTCCAGGGTATCCACCTGTGCGCTGGGAAGCTGGAAGCCACGCACACTGCCGTGCTTCCCATACTGGCGCGCGAGCGATGCCGCATGGCAGTTCGCCGCGTGCTGCGCTTCAATGATGTCCCTTAACAAGGACTCAACGATCAAATTCAGGCGTGACATGGCTGCGGGATGGAGGAGAAAGGGTTATGGCTTCTTAGGAGGCGGAGGGCACGGCTACCTTCCTGGAGCACTGGCCTGCGGACACCGTGCAGTTCTGGGCTTCGGATGCAGTCAGGGAGAACTCCTTGGAGGTTTCCGTCACCAGGATCTTGTCCGCCGCTTCAAACACCGTCGCGGAATCCCCGATCTTGAGGCTGATCTCTTCAGGCTTGTAGAGGCCTTCCCCATTCTTGTAGGCCGCCGTCAATTTCACACTGCCGTCTTCATTGACGACGTGCTCCACCTGCAGCTCTCCTTGCGGAGATACCACGGAGATGCTGTTGTTCAGCATTTCCAGGACCTTGGCCATGCCGGCGGGCATGCTGTCCTGCCCGGCGTGAACCGCCACATCCATCGTGTATTCCACGCTGTACTTGGAATCCTTCGTCGCGGAGGAATCCTTCTTGCTGGAATAGCTGGCATTCATGCTGCCGCGCGCCCAGAAACACCTTGCAGAAGCGGAAACGCTGGTGTCTACGGAGCTGGAGGAATTCTCCGTTTCCGTACTGGCGGCGGAGGCGCTGATGTTCGCCTTGAAGTTGATGTCAATGGAGTTGATGGCGATGTACGGGATGGGAACGATGGTCAGGAGGGGAACGGAGATCTGGGCCATGCGGCCCTCCTTGACGAACTGGAAGGAGACGTTCACCGTCTTCTTCTCTTCTCCCTCCGTGTACAGACCCACGTTCTGGATGAATTCCCAGGATGTCCGGGCCGCCTGGGCCTGGGCTTCCACGCAGGCGACCAGGGGACCGCCGATGATGTTGCCGAAAGGCAGCGACTGCAGGGAGGACGTCGCTACGTCTGCTGCTGATTTATCAATTGCCATATAGTTATATTCTGGTTGAGGTTAATATCATGTGCCGCCTTCTGGCGACGTTGTAATGATGGGTCCATTCGAGCGGTGCTTCCATCCCGCCTTTCCGGAATCGCCGTTCCGCCTTTCCGGACGACGGCCGGAGCATGCGCCCGCCCTTGTTCCTATTTGGAGAACGACAGCATGTTCAGACTGCCCAGCACTTTCTTTTTCATGAATTTGCTGACGGGAATGGAGGCATTTCCCACCTGGAGGAAATTTCCTGCAATGGATTCTATATGCAGTTTGTTCACCAGATAGGAACGATGCACGCGGAGGAAATATTCCCCGTCCAGATGTTCCGCCACCCGTGCCAGCGGAGCGGATACCAGGATGGACGGCATCCCGTGCACGTGCAGGGTGCAGTAGCTCCCTCCCGCCTCCACATACAGGATGTGCTTCATCAGGATGCGCTTGAACCCGTCGTTTACCTTTACGAATACCATGGGATTCCTGGACAGGGAAACCACGGAGGCTCCGGTTGGCCGCGGGGAAAGGGCGCCATCCTTCACTTCCATGATCTCCAGGTTGTCCCCCTGCTCCACGGGTTCCGGAACCGGGGCGTAGCAGGTTCTATCTTTTTTAGTGACTTTAATAAATTTAATGGTCATCCAAAAATGATAACAAAAACTTTAAATCATCAATAAAATCATCAATGAATGATTAAAATAACCTTCTAAAACCAAATTCCACGTCTCTGAAGGGACATGGAAACAACGGCATGTCAACACATTCAGACCTCGGAAAAGCCTGTTCCGCCGTTTGAATTCCACCTCTTTCTGCCAAGAAAAAACTTCATCTTCCAGGCCAGTTTCTGACGGAAGAAAATACAAACATGACGGCAAAAGCCGTCCCGATGATTCCCAATGCTGACATGGCTCCGGAATCCCATGCGGCAATCCTACACCGGCTTTTCAAGATCGCCGGGGTTCCTGCCCGACCTCAACCTCCGCTATTCGCCCGTGCGCCCTTGGAAGCCGGAGCACGTTTCAGTCATATGGAATGTACGGACGCGCCGCCTGCGAATTACGGATGACAGGAGCACCCGGGCTCCGTTCCCCCGGACAAAATCCGGTCAAAGATCCATTCCCCGAACGCCCGCTCCCCATTCTCCTGCCTGGCAAGGGCAAACTGGAGGAAGAGTTCCCGGAACAGCCCCCGCACTTCCCCGATGGGAACGGCCCAGCGCAGCAGCAACGCCGTCCTGTCGCCCTGAGCGCTTCCTCCGGCAAACACGTCGTAAACGCCTTCGCTCCGGCCTACCAGGGCCAGTTCCGCAAACAGAGGGCGGGAGCAGCCATTGGGGCAGCCGGAAATCCGGAATACGACAGGTTCCTCCTCCAGCCCGAATTCCTGTAGAATTTCCTCCAGCCAGCCATTGAGTTCCTGATGAATCAGGGAAGACGCGGAGCGGGCGCGGCGGCAGCCCGGCAAGCCACGGCAGGAACAGGATTGAATGGAAAGGGGGGAAAAATGCCTGGAACCACGCAGCAGCACCTTGAGGCGTTCCGCCGCACACCTGTCCGCCGGATGGAACCTGAGATTCCCACGCGGCGTGATACGCACCGGAGAAGTCAGTAAAGGCGCAACGCGCCGCAGAGCCGCGGCTACCGCATATTCCGGCGTATCCTCCAACCTGCCGGAAGGGAGCGCCACCAGCAGTCCGTTGTAAAAATCATTGCGGCTCCACTCTCCGGAAGAGGAAAACTCCGGCTTTTCCCCCTCTCCCGGATACAATCCGGCTTTTTTCAGTTCATTCAGCACCCAGTCCAGGCCACGGGCGGCGAACAATGACTTCAACCTCCTCTTGCGCGGATTGCCCGGGTCCCCGAACCGTTCGTTCAAGGCCGCCAGCACCCCGGCCGCCTTCAGGGCCTCCGGCAGGGAATACCGCCCCAGCCACGATGCGGCCCGGGGAGCCAAAGCCGGACTCCCCCACTGAATGCCGCCACCGCCGCCCGCAAACAGATGCACGCCGCCCTCCGGATGGCCGCCTCTGGGAACCACGAAGCCCAGATCACAAGAAAACAGCCCGAATTCATCATGGGGAGCTTCTTCCAGACAAATTCTGGTGCGTTTGTGCAGGGCGGAAAAACGTTCCTCCGGACGGGGATCTGAGGAAAAGAGCCGTTCACGGTTTTTGCGTATCTC
This sequence comes from Akkermansia sp., assembly GCF_020860705.1. Classification (GTDB taxonomy): domain Bacteria; phylum Verrucomicrobiota; class Verrucomicrobiia; order Verrucomicrobiales; family Akkermansiaceae; genus Akkermansia. The sequence goes on along the minus strand of NZ_JAJBTT010000054.1, from coordinate 43,388 downwards.
ATACGCGGGGAAGGAAACGGGAGAGGAAAACCTGTTCAGCTTCCCGGCGAATTCCAGCCATGCGTCCCGGTTTCCCCCCCAGGAAAGGGAAGAACCCACGTCCACGGCCTGTTCCGCCCAGGGAACCAGGCGGGAAAGCTTTTCCGCCAGAGCCAGCCCCTTCTCCACACATGCCTGCTCCTCCTCCCCGTCCAGTGGAATGGAAACAGTGGAGAAGGAAACAAAACGGCATCCGCCGTCCACGGCGTCCAGAACCGCCTGCCACTGGGCAGGCTCCATCCAGCCTCCGCAAAACGAATATTCCAGGGTATAGGTATCTTTCATGATGAATAAAACCAGACTTGCGCCGTCACTGAAAGCATCACGTAAACGGCGGCAGCCAGCGTTGCAAAAGGGCTGTCCGCCCGCGCGGACAGGACAGAGGAAAAGAGCGGCGCCTTGGCAAGGCCAAGTACGCCATGAGAACACCGGGAGACGCAATCCCCGCCCAAAGTATGGCGGCCGGAACAAGAGAGGACTGCCAACGCCGCACATGAAATCATGCCCGCATCCAGCATGCCGCCCGGAAAAGGGGAGGCCGTCAACAGAGAACAGAACAAGGGGGTAAATCCGGGGCCTGTCATGGCATCATGGGCGCCTGTCTGGCGCTCCCAACATACGTGAAAAGGCCGGGCGCTCCAGAAAAAAACGGTTCATCCGCTTCCCGGGGCAGCCTCATCACGTCACCGCCGCTTCCGGAAATGAAAAGGGGGATGGAATCGTTTCCAGTTCCCGCTCCCGGGATCGTCCCGAATAGGCGGAAGGGCGTTTCCACGGCGGAAAAGCCGCGGGAACGCCCTTCCATCAATGGCGTCCCCCATGTGCCGACGCATTCAGCCGGAACAGGAGGAACCGCATCAGGAAACAACCTTATAATTTCTTGGTATTCAATTTTTTATCCACCAGCATGCCGTCCGTGAGTTTCGGCTGGAACTTCACGTCACGCCTGGCCTTGAATTTCAACACAAAGAGTTCGGAAGAACCTTCAACGGATTCCTTGTCTCCAATATTGACAAAGGTGGGATAAAGAGCCTTTGTACCGTTCGTATGAAGCCTGTCGTTCGTCAGGTTCTCCATCTTCTTCATGTTTTTAACTTCCACGCCCACGAATTCCAAATCCTGGGGATTATAGGGGAGGGCGAAGCTCAGGGCATTCACCTGACGGAGGTTTCTGCCTTTGACGGTCACCTTGACGGCGTCTCCCTTGGCGTACTTCTTCTTATCGGTGCTGAGCAGGAGCTTTCCGTCCACGTGAACCTTCTTCTGCTCTTTTGCGGCGGCTTTCTCCTTGTCCTCATCGCCCTCCTTCTTATCCGCTTCCTCGTCCTTGTTAGCCTCTTCCTGCGGCTCGTCGGCCTCGTCTTCCAGCTGGGTGGCTACCACGGAAATATCGTAGGCGTCAATAAGGCCATTCTTGTTGATGTCCCCATTGCTGATATAACCTTCAAAGTCGGAATCACCCTTCCTCAGGCCCGTGTAGTTGATATAGGAGGTGAGGTCATTACGGTCAATCTTGCCGTCATTGTTAATGTCGCCCGGCAGATAGCTTTCCGTGCCGGGAACCTTGAAGACATAGATTTCCCTGCCGGAGCCGTAGTCGCCCACGCCTTCCGTGACGTTCAGCTTGATGTAGCGCGCCGTGGGAGCGTCCTTGAAGTTGAATATCTTCACTTCGCCATTCTTGTCCCACTGGAACGTTCCGGCTTTCGTCCAGTTTTCCCGGTCCATGCTGTAGTAGACGGTGCCCTTCAGCAACGTTCCGTTGCCGCCATCCTCACGGGGAACGTAATGGAACTTCTCAAGCTTGTTGATCGTCTTCAGATCCATGACCAGGTCAAACGGCACGGCCTTCGCGCCATACTTGGTGTGCCAGGCATCCTTTTCCTTGAAATCAAACAGCTTCACGAGGGAGTTGCCCTGGTTTTCCACGCTCGTCTCGCCTTCAATTCCCGGAATGGCGAACTCAAGCGGATTGGCCTTGGTCTTAGCACTGATGGCCGTCCAGCCGGAATGGCCGTCACGGTTGACGGCGCGCACGTTGAAGGAATAGGGCGTTTCAGCCTCCAAATCCTCAAACAGGAATTCCGTGCCCTTGATCGTGGTGTACAGCATGCCGCCGAACTCGATCTCATAAAAATCGGCATTCGGAACGGCGTCCCACGAGGGCTTCAAGGTGTACGCGGCCGCGTTTTCCTCCGTTACGGCGGCATTCGCCGGAGCGGTGAGTACTCCGGAAGAAAGGCGGTACTTTTCAGCGGGTTCAAAACGGAATCCTTCTACAGTCAGCACGGTGGGAGCCGCCGTAATGTCCGCCGCGGCCAGCTTCACCAGCAACTGCGGATTCTTGGTGACCACCTTCTTTTCAAACTCGCTTCCCTTCGTCGCAAACCGGTTCAGGTTGGGAGCCTGGTCATAGAAGTACACGTTTTCCCGGGACTTGAAATCGTCCAGGGAAGCCGCTTCCGCCAGGTTAACGCCGTTTTCCCCGATCTTTGCAGAGATTCCGGAAGGCTTCTGCGTCACGTTGATGCGGAACTCCGTGGCCTTCTTCTTCTGGAAGCCGTTGAAATCCCCTACGGCGGGATGAACGGTCACGGTCACGTTATTCTTGCCGTCCACCCTGGATTCAACCAGCGTGCGGACGCCTTTGCCGGCCCGGTATTCCTCCGTCACTCCGTCGTCGTCATACGTGGTGAAAGAAGTACTGCCGTGCGGATAAAGCTCGTAAATCCGGAGATTCGGGTTAATTTCCGAAACATTGTTGTTCGGATTCGTCATGGGAATGATCGCGCCGTTCTTGACGAACACGGGCAGTTTCCACAGGGGAGCGTCAAAGTCATTGTAAATCTTGCCGCCTTCGTACAGGTCTCCGGTGAAATAATCAATCCACTGTCCTTCCGGCAGGTAAATGCCGTGGCGAACGTCATTGCCTTCCTTGTCCACACGCGTTTCCTGGTAAATGGGAGCCACCAGGAAATAGGGGCCGTACAGGAACTGGTACTGGGTCGCCTTACCCAGGGTATAGGGATTGGGATATTCCAGGAACATGGCCCGGATCATGGGCAGGCCGGAAACGGATTCCTCTGCGATGCTGTAGGAGTATGGAAGCAGTTCCGACTTCAGCTTCAGGTACCACCGGTTGATGGAAGTGACGGGTTCCTCGAAAACATGGGGATACTTTTCATTGGCTCCCCAGCCGTCCATGTTCAGTTCCATGGGAGTGAAGGTCTTCCACTGGAAATCACGGGCATTCACCAGGGGGTTCTTCCCGCCGAAAATGCCGTCCATATCCGAACAGATGTTGGGCTGACCGGAAAGGCCGGATCCGATGTACGTGGGGATATGGAAACGGATGTATTCCCAGACGCCGCCCGTCTGGTCGCCCGTCCAGATGCCGGCATACCGCTGGGTTCCGGCCCAGCCGTCCAAAGAGATGATGAACGGACGGCTGTTGTTTCCGTAATAAGTCATGATCTGGGCCACATCCGTAATGCCGTTCAGGCCGAAGGAATAGCCGGCCCCCACCCAGGCGACGTCCGTCTTCAGCACGCGAACTCCGGCGTCCCGTACTTCCTTGACGATGTCCCGCTGCAGCAGGGCGCTGATTTCCGGCTTGGGATGCAGGTCGGACTGGGTCCACAGCCCGATCTCCACGCCGTTCTTGTGGGCGTATTCCGCCAGGCTCTTCAAATTCGCAATATTGCCGTCCAGGGTATCCGTCTGCCCGTAGCCGGCCCCGTAGCCGTCATTCGGCAGAAGCCATCCCAGGGGCATGTCATGGGCCTTGTAGCGGTCCACCACGGCACGGCCGGAAAACTGGTAGTTGCCCAGCTCCCCGTTCAGGGATTCCTTAATCCCTCCGTTGTCCTTCTGGCTTTCCTTGTACCGCTTGCCGTCCTCAAACAGGATGCCTTTTTCGTCTTCCTTCCAGTAATCCCTGTTGTAGGCGTTCAAATGGCCCTGGTAAAAGGCGAACTTGGGCAGCAGGACGGGCGTGCCGGTGAGCTGGTAGAAATCCCCCAGCAGGCTGACAGGGCCATCGTTGACCATGAAAAAGACGTCCAGGTAATTTTCATCATGCTGGAGGTTGACCAGGTTCTTTTCCTTGGATCCGAAATCATACTGCCCTTTTTTGAAAGTGTGCCACAGGACGCCGTACCCCTTGGTAGACCAGTAGAAGGGAGTGGGGGAAGCCACGCCTCCGTCCGTCCAGCTGTTCTGGTTTTCAATGGAAATCACTTTCCCCTTGTGGGAAAAACGGCCGTTCTGCACGCCGCCGCCGTAAAAATATTCATCAGGGTTCGCCTTCAGGGACAGGCTGGTTTTACCCTTCTCAAAAAGAATGGGAGCCATCTGCTCCACCACCACGGAATTGTCCTTCAGATTGATGATTTTAAGGAGGGAGGTTTTTTTGTCTATCTCAATCCTGATCTTCCCCGTGGTGATGGCGACCACGCCACCCTGCTCGGCCACATCCAGTCTGGAAACAGGCTTCCGGGGATTGTCCACCAGTATCCTGGCTTCCGGTTCCGCCTTGGGATCACGGATAATGCCGCCCTTGTCATCCCGGAATATCCGGAAAACGTTGTCCCCGTAAAAATCAAACGTCATCCGGTGATTTTCCCCAAGCAGCACTTCCACGGCGGCAGGATTGATTTTCCTGGCGCCTTCCACCGTTTGGACCTGTTGTTCCGGGGCCGGATCCCCTGATGCGGCAAGGGCAAAACCGGAGAAGGAAAAGGACAATCCGAAAGCCAGCAGAACGGACTTCCGGAACATGCCATTGTCAATTGAGTTTCCCATAATTGTAATATGTTGAATAATGTAGGCCGGAAAGTCGTTCCGGAATGGATGAAAGGATTATTTCCCGGCCGGAAAGCATGCCGTTTCATCAGTCATGCAGCTCCCGGCAAAGATAGGCCAGCGGTGTCATACCCTTTATTGTTAGTCGTCACAAGAACAAAGAAGGTCGTGATGTCCCGCAGCCGCCTTAAAACGGTAAAAATATACTGACCGCCGCCGGCGCACCTTTCAAGGATGACTCCTTTTGGAAAACTCCTCTTTTCCAAGCGCCATTGCGGAAAAACATTCCACCAACTGCAACGAGGCAGGCTGTTGATGAAAATGATGCCAAGAAACCCCGGAGGATTCAGAAAGAATCCTCCGGGAATATCACCGGACAAAACAGGAAATTTATTTGCCCGCCCCGGATTGGACGGCAGGACGCGCATGGTCGTACTGCTTCATCAAACAGGAAGACCAAAAAATGGTATCCGGAAAGCGGAAAGCGGGAGTCGTCTTCAGGTAGGTCCCCAGTTTGCGGGCCAGCGGAGCGGCTTTTTCCATGTTCCCGGGATAAAGATCATCCATTTCCCGGTAATCTTTTACAACATCATACAGCTGAGGAGCCCGGTCGGGCACGAGCAGGTACTTCGCATCGCCGTCCATGATGGCAGAGGTATAATCCGTACGCCAATAGGGCGTCCGCGGCACCTTGTTCTCCTTCATGGCGATCAGGGGCAGCATGTCCATGCCGTCCAGATTGTTGGGAATGGGGGCTCCATTTTCACCAGCATCGCAGGCAGGATGTCGACGGCGGAAATGACCTGCTTACAGACGGAACCCGGCTGGAGACGAGAATCCGCAGGATAGCGGACGATCATGGGAACGCGAACGCCGCCTTCAAAAGGCATGCGCTTTTCTCCCTTGAAGGGAGCGTTGCAGGTGGGGAGGCCGGACTCTTAATATACCTTGAACCCGGCACACAAAAACTACCTCCTGCTCAAACAAAAACCCTGCAAGCTTTTGACTTGCAGGGTTTTCAAATGGTTACGGGAACAGGATTTGAACCTGTGACCTTCAGGTTATGAGCCTGACGAGCTACCTGGCTGCTCCATCCCGCGATTTAGAGAGCATCCGTAGAGGAATGCGTGATTGTTATAACCCATCTTCCCGGCTTGTCAAGTATTTTCAGATAAAATTTTTCATGATTGCCGCCGTATGACAAAGGCCCGGCGGCGCGTTCCGGAGACAACGGCAAGAGACGGAAAAAGGCCCCCTTCTTGCGTCGGCTTGGAACACAACGGGTAACAGGCTGCACCAGTCTCCTCCCGCGCCGTCCTGGCCCGGAAAAACGCCCGGTCACGGATGCGGAAAAAAGAAAGGATTCCTCGACAAACATTGTCAAATCTGTATATCTTGAAAGGTGCGGACTGGGTCCGCGCATTAACATCAACTAGAAAGAGGTACGACAATGCAAAAGGTAAACGTAAACACACCCATTACGATCACGGGACGCCACGTGGAAGTCACAGACGCGATTCGTGAATTCGTAACGAAAAAGATTGAGGGGATCCGGCTGGACTTCCCGCGCATTATGGAGGTTAAAGTATTGCTTGATGTGCAACGCGACCGCAAGATTTCCCAGGTGATCCTGTTCTGTTCAGACCATATCACCATTGACGCTTCCACGGAAGGGGCGGACATGTATGCCTGCATCGACGAAACGATCACCAAGATCATGCGCCGCATGCGCAAGCACAAGACGCGCCTGATGAAGAATTTCCGCCCTCATCACCAGGAAACCATCCGCAAGCTGGATGAAACGGTTTATGACGATTCCGTGCTGGATTACCCCGGCGATTCTAAGGAAGATCCGGAACCCCTGATCATTCACAGAGAAAGCTACAATCTCAAGAAGCTTTACAAGGAGGAAGCCATCATGGAACTGGAACTTTCCGATAAGCCCTTCGTGCTCTACAGAAATGCGCGTCGCGACGTGCTCCAGATCGTCTACCGGCGTCCGGACGGGGACTATTCCATTATTGAACTCGGCCCCACGTTGTAATCGTAAAAAACGGACCGTTTTTCATAACGCATAAAAAAGAGCAGGATCCTTGAAATCGGGGGTCCTGCTCTTTTCTGTAATGCCGTGACATGGAACAAGAAAATCTCTTGATTTCTACTTGTCACCATTTACATTGGTCCCAGCAAACCTCCGTGGATGCGGAGGTTCCAGTAGTTAATAAACACTGTATTTAATTCGAATTATGAAGAACATCGCTATCCTCGCCATCGCCGGCGCCGCTTGCCTGGTTGCTTCCTGCTCCCAGCAGCAGCAGCAACAGCAAACCACCGCTCCTGCTCCCGCTCCGGTTGTGCAGGCCAAGGGCAAATAAGTTTGCAGCGGGGCTTGCCCTGCAACATTAGCAAATCATCCAATTAATCCGCACTCGGTGTACGCACTGAGTGCGTTTTTCTTTGCCCTGAACCTGCTTTTTACTCCGCTATTCCCCATTTCACCGGACTTTCCCGTAAAAAAGCGGACGCTTCACCCATGCAGGAAAGGCAGGCACGTTTCATGCCGCCACCGCACGCGCCTATTCCCGGGCGCCAGTCTCTCTTAAGCAGCCTTTTGCGTGCCGGTCCCTTTAGTACCTGAAGCGGCTGCCTGCCGGGGAGCGGAGGCAGTGGAGACGCCGCCTTTCACTTCCTCCTGCTGGCCGGACTGGAACATCCGCTGAATCAGCATCGGGCGTTTCTTGGCCCATCCGGGCCAGACCAGATGATGTTTCATTCCGTAGGAATGCCCTTCCGGAAAAGCTGCGGAGACGAAAGGCTCCCGCCAGTCCTCTTCCCATTTGCCGCCTGTCCGGTCCTTCTGGGTCAGCGCCACCAGGTGCCCGCAGTTTTTCCATGCGTCCAGGACGATGGAGCCCTGCAATCCTCCGCCGGCGGCGTTCACGTACACGCAGCTGTGCTCCCGCCCTGTTCCATGGTCGCGGATGGTCAGCCCCACCCGGAAATACTTCACGGGGCGGCGGCGCATGTCACGGTACAAATCCTGCTGGACCTGCCAGCAGAGCCCCCTGTCGCGCAGGTTGGAATTGACCAGGATGTTGTTCAGCCAGCCAAAGAGAACGGTTCTGTTCTCGCGGGCGATTGCGGCGGACTGGACTACGGCGGTGTCAGCCAGCCATTTGGCTTCCTCCCGGGCGGCGGGAAGAGCGGCCTTGTCCGGCGGCAGCAGCGCCAGAAAGGCATTCGCCAGTCCTGACATCTGCTGCTGCACATACGGTTTCTGTACAAAATCCTCATCCGGAGGAGTGCAGCAGGAACTCCATCCGCACAAAAGAGCGGCAGCAAGCAAAAGCCTGAATGTCTGCATGGTCGGCATGGCGCGCCAAGGCTAGCAAATTATATGTAGAAATCCAGTAAAGCTTTCAAAAATGCCGGATGCCGCCCTGACGGCTCTTGCCTTCCCCTTTCCGGCCCGCTAGAATGCCGCCCTTCTTCACCATGCTGACGATCAAAAACCTCACCAAATCACACGCCGGACGCACCCTGTTCAGGGAAACGGAAATGACCATTAACTGGGGGGAACGGGTTGCCCTGGTAGGCCCCAACGGCGCAGGCAAATCCACCCTGTTCCGCATGATTCTGGGGGAAGATACGCCGGATGAAGGCTCCATCGGCATGGATGAGTACGCCATGGTGGGCTACCTTCCGCAGGAAGCCAGCGAACCGAAGGACGAAACCGTGCTGGAAATCGCCATGGGCATCACGCCTGAAATGGAACGGGCCATCCACGTCATCCGGACGGCAGAAAACGCAAACAGGACGGATACCCCGGAGTATGCGGAGGCCATTGACACCTTTAATGCGGCCAACGGCTACCAGCTGGAACCCAAGGCAAAAAAAATCCTCAAGGGGCTGGCCTTCCGGGAAAGCGACTTCCACCGCCCCGCACGGGAAATGTCCGGCGGCTGGATCATGCGCGCATACCTGGCCAAGCTTCTCGTCCTGGAACCGGACCTCCTGATGCTGGATGAACCCACCAACCACCTGGATCTCCTTTCCCTGCTGTGGCTTCAGCGCTATTTGAAAAACTATCCCGGCGCCATCCTGATGATTTCCCACGACCGGGATTTCATGGACGAACTGGTGGAAAGCGTGTACGACATTGACAACGAGAAATTGGTGGAGTACCGCGGCAATTACTCGGACTTTCTGAAACAGAGGGACATGCGCTTTGAGCAGCTTCAGGCCGCCTACCGCAACCAGCAGAAGGAGATCGCACATATCCAGGAATTCATTGACCGTTTCCGCTCCATCAATTCCAAGGCCGGACAGGTCCAGAGCCGCATCAAGCAGCTGGAAAAGATGAAGCTTATTCCAAAACCCGTGGCACGCAGGAAAGTATTCAAATTCAATTTTCCCCAGCCGCCGCGCAGTACCCAGAAAGTCATTGAGCTGGAAAAGGTCTGCCAGTCCTACGGCGACCACAAGGTTTACGAAAACCTGGACCTGCTGGTAGAACGCGGAGAACGCACCGTGCTGGTGGGCCCCAACGGCGCAGGCAAATCCACCCTGCTGAAAATCCTGGCGGGCATCATTCCCATTGATTCCGGCAAACGCACCCCCGGCACCACCACGCGCATCGGCTACTTCTCCCAGGCCCGCACGGAAAACCTGAATCCGGAGAATACCGTGCTGGAGGAAATCATGAAATGCAATGCTGAAATCCGCGAGGAAGAGGCGCGCTCCATCCTGGGTTCCTTCCTGTTCCGGAGGCTGGATGTGGAAAAACGCGTCAGCGTGCTTTCCGGCGGAGAAAAATCACGCCTCAGCCTGGTCAAGTTCCTGGTGGACCCGCCCAACCTCCTGCTGATGGATGAACCGACCACCCACCTGGACCTTCTGTCCGTGGAAGCCCTGGTGCAAGCCCTGAAACATTATGAGGGAACCCTGGTCTTCATCTCCCACGACGTGCACTTCATCCGCTCCCTGGCGGAAAAAACCCTGCACGTGAACCGGGGAACCATTACCACTTATGCGGGCGGCTATGACTATTATCTGGAAAAGTCCGGCATTCTGGACGACGAAAAGGGTGGCATCACGGCGGAATAAGAATCAGGCAAGCGTGCAGGAAACGCTTCGCCTGCACCAGGCGGTCATGATGACTCTTCCGCACACGAGGAGCTCCCGGCTTCCCCATGTTCAGGAAATTCCCTGAACCGGGAAAAAACTTCCGGGACCCGATCTCCCGGACTGTCCGCCTCCGCGTCTTTTCTCCTTGCCATGGGTTTTATCCTGCCTTAAAAGGACGGGATGAAGATTTCCCTTATCCCTGTTCTGAGTTCTGCGCTGCTGTGCGGCGCATCGCTTGCGTTCGGTGAACCGGCCGCGCTCGCCGCTGCCCCTGCGTCCTCTGCCCCGGCAGAAAAAACCCCTTCCGCCGATTCCCTGATCAACCAGGCTTTTTCTCTTGCCATCAACACTCACCAGACACTGGCCGCCGTGCAGGATAAGGAAAGCGCGGACAAGGCCGTCAAGACGCTGCAGGGTATCCAGAAAGATATTCAGCATTTCCTTAATCTCCAGGATAAATTGAGCGATAAGGAAAAGGAAAAAGAAGAGGCCCTGATGGAAAAAATGGAGGAACGGATGGAACGATTGACCGAGCAGTGCAAGCAGGAAGGCAAACGACTGCTGGAAGCCCGCTATTACGGGTCCGCCGCCTTGAAGGATATTCTGGAAAACTCGGACGAATTCAGTACCTTTATAGAGACGGATGAAGATGAGGAGGAACACGGAGGGGGAAACGCCGAGGATATCCGTGTTGAAGACCTACTTCCTCCCAATTGACCAGCAGGGCCGCACAGCAGGCAAAGCACCGGGAACATCCGTCGCCTCCTGCTCCCATTTCAAGCTTGCCGGAGCCGGAAAAAACGGGTTTACTAGGGGCAGCATGCAAAAGTTAGCAGGTAAAACAGCCATCGTTACCGGTGCAGGCCGGGGAATCGGAAATGCCATCGCGCGCCGCTTCGCCTCGGAAGGAGCCAAAGTCATCCTGATCAGCCGCAGCCCGTCCAGCTGCGGGGGAGCCGCAGAAGAAATCAACGGAGAATTCCCGGACTCCTGCAAGGCGTATCCCTGCGACGTAGCGGATTACGCCGCCGTCCAGGAAACCATCTCCGTCATTCTGAAGGAATTCCCGCAAATCGACATTCTGGTGAACAATGCCGGCATCACCCGTGACACCCTCATGCTCCGCATGAAAGAGGAAGACTGGGACGCCGTTATGGACACCAACCTGAAGAGCGCCTTCAATACGGTCAAGGCCCTCCAGCGCGTACTGATGAAATCCCCCGCCGGACGCATCATCAACATGAGTTCCGTCATCGGCCTGGTCGGCAACATCGGACAGGCCAACTATGCCGCCTCCAAGGCGGGCCTGATTGGCTTCACCAAGTCCCTGGCCCTGGAATTCGCACCGCGCAAAGTAACGTGCAACGCGATTGCCCCCGGCTTCATTTGCACGGAAATGTCCAACGCCATCCCGGACAACCTCAAGGAGGAAATCGTCAAAAAGATTCCTCTGAAGGAACAGGGCTCCGTGGAAGACATCGCCGCCCTGACGGCCTTCCTTGCCTCTGATGACGCCCGTTACATCACCGGACAGGTTATTGCCTGTGACGGGGGCATGACGATGTAGGACTCTCCCGCCTGCACCACTCCATGCGCGGCATTTTCCTTGTTTCCTGCTTTCTGGGAGGAAGCGCCCTGCTGACCGGGTGCCGGGACGAAGGTTCCCCCCGGCCGGCCACGGAGGATGCCGCGCGCATTACCAGCGCGCGCCAGTGGGGGGAAAGCCGCTCCGCCCTGCAAAAACGGGAGCTGGACCGCGCCGCCGGTCCTTCCCTTCCCGTTCCGGATGACCTTCCTTCCCGGGAACTGATTGGCACCACGCGCCAAATCCATCAGCTCATTGAGGCCTCCGGCACGCCGGCACGCTTTGAGTCCTATACGGAAGCGGTGCCTGCGGCAGGGGCTTCCCTCCGCATGATCGCCATTCCCGGAGGGACTTTTTCCATGGGAAGCCCCGAGAAGGAACCGGGCCGCAAACCGGATGAAGGCCCCCGGCATGAAGTCAGCGTTTCCCCCTTCTGGATTTCAGAAATGGAAATCCCCTGGGAACTCTATACGGCCTTCATGGAGAATGGGCGCCCCCGTGCCAAGGACGGCCAGCTTCTGGAGGAACAGCCGGACGATGAACTGTGGGACTCCGTCACGCAGCCCACGGCCCCTTACACCGCGATGAACCTGGGCATGGGCCGCGGCTATGAACACGGCCTGCCTGCCATATCCATGTCCCATCACGCCGCCAGCAAATTCTGTGAATGGCTGAGCGCCCAGACCGGGCACTACTACCGCCTGCCCACGGAAGCGGAATGGGAATACGCCTGCCGTGCAGGAAATTCCGGCGCCTATTCCTACGGAAACGGGGAGGAGGCCCTGGACCAGTACGCCTGGTACTGGGACAATTCCAATGACCGCTACCAGAAAACGGGGTCCAAAAAACCGAATGCGTGGGGACTCCGGGACATGCACGGAAACGTGGCTGAATGGGTCCTGGATTCCTACACTCCGGACGCTTACGCCAAACGGTCCGGACAGTCCGTGAAAGATCCCCTCGTCATCATGCCCAAGGCTCCCCACGTGGTCCGCGGAGGTTCCTGGGAAGATGATCCGGACCGCCTGCGGAACGCCGCGCGCCGCGCCAGCTCTCCCGCCTGGAACCGCCAGGATCCCCAGAACCCCAAAAGCATCTGGTATCTGACGGATGGAGGCATGATCGGCTTCCGCGTGGTGCGCCCCATGAACATTCCGGACGTCATCACCATGCACCGCCTCTGGAACTTTTCCAAGGGGGAACCGTAAAGAGAGACTTTCCATGACCATCAAATTAAGAACGGAGCAGCCTGCAGACTATGCGGAAACGGAACATGTCACGCGGGAAGCGTTCTGGAACCATTATTCCCCCGGTTGCAATGAGCACTACCTGCTCCATATCATGCGCGGCCATCCCTCCTTTATCCCGGAACTGGATGTGGTTGCCGTTCACGGCGGCCGCATTGTCGGGAACATCGTTTATGCAAAATCCGTCATCAGGACAAATGACGGGAAGGAATGCGAGGTGCTGGGCATGGGCCCCATCTCCGTTCTTCCGGAATACCAGCGCCGGAGAATCGGGCGGCAAATGATCGAATATACCAAAATGAAAGCCCGTGAAATGGGGTTCCGTGCCATTCTGCTGTACGGCGACCCGGGCTACTATTCACGCCACGGGTTCGTGCCCGCGGAAACGCTGGGCATCAGAACGGCGGATGATATGTACGCGGCAGCCCTCCAGGCCTGCGAATTGCAGAAAGATGCCTTATTCGGCATGAAAGGCCGTTACGTGGAAGCTGCCGTGTATGATCTTGATGAAAAGTGCGCCGCCGAATTTGACCGGCATTTTCCGGCAAAGGAAATGGTCTCCGGGACTCCGTCGCAAAAACGCTTTGAGGAAATTGTCGCCATGCGGAGAAAAGCGGATGCGGGAACCGTGACAGTCAACGCCGCCATCAAGAAACCCTATTAATAGGAAACATAAGGATAACAGGGACAATAGAGGAATTTTGCCGACCCTTATTATTCCTGTTATCCTTAGATGCCCTATTACCCCTAACCAACTTTTCCCCAGGTTTTTTCGTTGACTTCGGATTCTGGATCCGGACTCGGGCCACTTGTTTAACAATCAAAGTCCAGCCGGAAACACCGCCTTATTTTGCCCGAAGTTAACGCCGGATGCCTGTCTTCCTCTCTTTTTGTCTTGGCTTGCGGGGGTATCTTTGATTTACAGGGGCTGGCGGGAAAGGCTCTCCAACACATTCCGCCCCATCACATCCATATCTTTTCCAGCATCGTGGCACGCATTCTTGTAGGCTTATCAGGCGGGGTGGACAGCTCCGTGGCAGCGGCCCTGCTCATGGAGCAGGGCCATGACGTAGTGGGGGCGTACATGAAAAACTGGGTGAATGACGAGGGCATCCCCGGCGAATGCCCCTGGGAGCAGGATATTCAGGATGCCCTGGGCGTCGCCAAAAAAATCGGCATCGAGTTCCGGGTCATCGACCTGGTGGACGAATACCGCGCCCGCATCGTCAATTATCTGATTGAAGGATACCGCGCCGGATATACGCCCAATCCGGACGTGCTGTGCAACCGGGAAATGAAGTTCGGCGTCTTTCTGGATTATGCGCTGGAACAGGGGTTTGACTACGTTGCCACGGGCCATTACGCCCGCAGGCTGGACACGCCGCAGGGTTCTTTCATCCTGCGTGGCCGGGATCCGAACAAGGACCAGTCCTACTTCCTGTCCCTGATGCGGCCGGACCAAATCGCACGGGCCATATTCCCCCTGGGAGACCTGCTGAAGCCGGAAGTCCGTATTCTGGCGGACAAATACGGCCTCCCTACGGCGCGCAAGAAGGACAGCCAGGGCATCTGTTTCATCGGCCAGGTGAAGATGAGCGATTTCCTGCGCCACTACCTGCCGGACAAACCCGGCAAAATCGTGGACACGGAAGGCAGGACGCTCGGCATGCACAACGGCCTGCACCTGTTCACCATGGGGCAGAGGAAAGGGCACGGGGTCGCCTCTCCGCGGGAGGGAATCGCCTACGTGGTGGTGGGGAAGGACGTCAAGCGCAACCGCCTGATCCTGGGGTATGAAGACGTTTCCACGCAGGGACTGTACGCCACCCGTGCCGTAGTTGGCGGCATTTCCAACACGCTGGCCCCCCTGCCCCCCCGCGTCATGGCGCAGCCACGCTACCGGGCCAAAGCGGAATGGGCCTCCTGCGAATATCTGGAAGAAGGCAAGGTCCGCCTCAGCTTTGATACGCCCCTCCGCGCCCTGGCGGTGGGCCAGGTTTGCGCCTTTTACGACGGAGGCAAGTTGCTGGGCGGCGGTTTTTTTGAATCCATAGAATCATGATTGACCCGGAACGCACCATAGCCGCCCAGGCGACCGCCGCAGGACAGGGAGCCATTGCCGTCATCCGCATGAGCGGCTCCGGATGCCTGGACGTCCTCGGCAAATGCACGTCTGCCTCCCTGACCGGGCGCCTCCAGCCGCGCCAGGCTGCCCTGGCCCGCATTCTGGACGCGGAGGGAGTCGCCATTGACCAGGCGCTCATCACTTGGTTTCCGGCTCCGGCCAGCTACACGGGGGAAGACACCGTGGAAATCTCCTGCCATGGCGGCATGCTGGTGACGGACCGGCTGCTGAAACGCCTGTACCAGTGCGGCGCCTCCCCGGCGGAGCCGGGCGAATTCACGAAGAGGGCCTTCCTGAACGGCCGGATGGACCTGACCCAGGCGGAAGCCGTGATGGACGTGATTTCCGCCGGAAGCGACCTGGCCCTGAAAGCCGCGCAAACCCAGCTGGACGGAGGCATTGGAGCCCAGGTGGACGAACTCAAGGACAGCCTGGTTCACGTCCTGGCCCACATTGAAGCCTATATCGACTTTCCGGATGAAGACATTTCCCCGGATACGGCTTCCGATCTTCTGGAACGTCTCCGGAACATGGAAGAAAAGCTTTCCGGCTTGCTGAGGACCGCAGAAGGCGGCCGTCTGCTGCGGGAAGGAATCCGGACGGCAATCGCCGGACCGCCCAACGTGGGAAAATCCAGCCTGCTGAATACCCTGCTGGGGTATGAACGGGCCATTGTCAGCAACATTGCCGGAACCACGCGGGACACGGTGGAGGAATCCATCCAGCTCGCCGGGCTGGCCCTGCGCCTGATTGACACGGCAGGAGTCCGGGAATCCTCCGACGTCATTGAACAAGCCGGCATTTCCCGCACCAACAGGGCGCTGGAAACCGCCGACCTTGTTCTGGAGGTGGCGGACGCTTCCGCGCCCCGGACAGAACTTTTCCCGGCCGCTCCTTATACCGCGCCCCGGCTGCTGATCCTGAACAAGTGCGACCTGGGGATCCATCCGGACTGGGCGGCCGTTTCCGGCATCCGGTTTTCCTGCACCGCCGGGGA
Organism: Akkermansia sp.; assembly: GCF_020860705.1. Taxonomy (GTDB): domain Bacteria; phylum Verrucomicrobiota; class Verrucomicrobiia; order Verrucomicrobiales; family Akkermansiaceae; genus Akkermansia. The sequence goes on along the minus strand of NZ_JAJBTT010000054.1, from coordinate 27,465 downwards.
AGGAAAGAAAGAGCTGGAAGAAGCGATTGTCCGCACGTTCGCTTCCCGGCTTCCCGGAGAATCGGGAAGTTCCCTGGTAGCCATCAACGCCCGGCACCAGCATGAACTGGGCCTGTGCCTGGAGCACATCCGGTTGGCTTCGGAATCCATCTCCCGGCAGGAGAGCCCGGAATTCACGGCCCTGGAACTGAGGGAAGCCGTGACGCACCTGGGGGAAATCACCGGCGCCGTGGATACGGAAGATGTGCTGGGTGCTATTTTTTCCTCCTTCTGCCTGGGCAAGTAAAGCGCCGGTATTGCATCGAGGGGAGCTTTCACAAGTGGCGGGGTTCACTTGCCGCCCGTCTTTCCGGAACGAATTTCCTTTTCCTCCTCTTCCATGGCTTCCGGTTCCGCCTCCGGGGAAAAGAGGGGAAGATAGGAGGGCAGGTTCCAGTTCCAGCGGATAGCCGCCAGGCGCACGGAGAGCGTAACCACGAAGCCCGTGACAAAACAGGTGGAGGAATCTATTCCGAAGTAATAAAGCACCGCGTATGCCACGCCGCCCAGCAGGGCCGCAGTGGCGTACAGTTCCCCGGGACGGAACACGTAGGGAACGTTGCCGGTAAGCACGTCGCGCAGCAGGCCGCCCGCCACGCCGGTGCAGATTCCCATCATCACGGAAACGGTGGGCGTATAGCCGTGCAGGTAGGATTTTTCCGTGCCGATCATGCCGAAGAGGGCCAGCACGATGGCGTCCGCCACGCGGATGGTGCCCATGGGCGGCGGGTATTTCTGGGCCACGTAAAAAGTCACCAGGCTGGTGACGACGGCGGCCAGCACAAAGATTTCTCCGGAGGGCAGCGTCCAGTACACCGGAATTTCCAGCAGAAGGTCGCGCACGGTTCCGCCGCCCAGCGCCGCCAGCGTGCCGCACACAATCACACCGAACAGGTCCATTTTCACCCGTGAAGAAGCAATGGACCCCGCCAGGGCGCCAATGATCGTGCTCATGATTTCACAGATGGAGAGGAACATGGCGGGAGGAAAGGGGAAAAGGGAAGATTCAGCAGACCCGGATCCACGGCAGGCTGGTATCCTGGCTGGCGCAGAACAGGGAGGTGGAAGCCAGTCCCATGTCATGCAGGGTAGCACGCATCAGGCTTTCTGCCAATGCCGGAGAATTGCTTTCTGCGCTCAGGTGGGCCAGCACCACGTTTTTCAGCGCGTCATGGGCAATCCGCCTCAGCAGGTCGCAGGCCTGTTCGTTGGACAAGTGCCCGTGCTCGGAAGCAATGCGCTGTTTCAGCGGCCAGGGCCGCCTGGGAGTGGCTGCCAGCATGTCCGGATCGTAGTTTGATTCCACCACCAGGCTGTCCACCAGGGAGAGGTATTCCGCCACGCTGCCGGGAGCGTGGCCCGTATCGGAAATGAAGCCCAGGCTGGATTGTTCCGTTTCAAATTTGAACCCCACCGGGTCCACAGCATCATGGTAAGTGGCAAAGGGAGTGACCACGATGTCCCCTATTTTAAAGGACTGCCCCTTTTCAAAATAAGTCCAGGGGACTTCCGGAGCTTTTTCCTGAACGCACATGGCCGTGTGGCGGGTGGCATAAACGCGCACGGTGTATTTCTTGGTGAACTGGTGCACGCCTTTCATGTGGTCGGTGTGTTCATGGGTGAGCAGAATGGCGTCCAGCTCATCCGGTTCCACGCCGGCGGATTTCATTTTATCCCGCAGCCTGGCGGCGCTGAACCCGGCATCCACCAGCAGGACGGTTTCACCGGCCTTCACAATGGTGGCATTTCCTCCGCTGCCGCTGCCCAACACGCAAAACTGCATCATGCGCGGAATATAATACCGGCCCCGGAACGGAGCAAGACCGGATCAATGCTTTTTTTCATGACATGAACACAAGAAAAAATAGTTTTTTCCAGTACGGTGTTGACATTTCAAGTGCATTAAAGTGTATTGAAGTCACTACTTAGTGTACTTGCATGCGATGAGCAGTGTATCTGACAACCTTTTTGGTGCATACACGCACAAGCTGGACCCCAAAAACCGGATTGCGATTCCGACGGAATGGAGGCCTACCGAAGGTTGCGCCCTGCTCCTGCTCTCCGGCCGGCGCCTTGAATTGCCGACCGTTAAGGTCTACACGCGGGAAAAATTCCAGCAAATCATTGATAAGATAGAAGCTACGCCCGGATATACGGAAGCGCAGATTGACCTGTTCATCGGCCGGTTATACGCCAACTGCGTGGAGGCCGTCATTAACGCCCAGGGTAAATTGCTGATACCCAAACAAATGTGCGAACACGCACAACTCGGTTCCTCCGTCAGGCTGGCCGCGCGGAGAGGATATTTCGAATTATGGGAACCCTCTCTCTATGAAGAAGTTTCCCGGCGTGAAAACGCCAGCATTTCCGACATCAACCAATCCTACGGCATTCTCTGATCTCCCTTCATGCCTCCCAACCCAACCATTCCGCCCACGCACCAGGCCCATCCGTACGCAACGCTTGCGTTGCGCCCGGGCTGGCTTGTTTCCAGTCTGGGCATGGGGGCCAGAACCGGACTGCATGCGGAAGTTACGGCCTATTCCATTGTTTTTTGGGTGCATGACGCCCTTCCGGCGCAGGATATGGTTTCCTGGCAGCAGGAAAAGGAGCGCATCACCGCGGAGATGTCCCTGGCGGGGCAGAAGGGCGCCTATGGCAAACTGGGCGCATTGTCCTCCAGCCTGAACCGGGCTTTTGACGACCATGTTGAGCTTTCTTTACGCGCGGGCGCGGGTACGCACGTTCGCCCGGAGGAGGCTCAGGCCCTGGCGGACGGCATTGCGGACGGCACGTCCTGCCGCCTGCTGGCATGGAGCATCTGCCGCAACCATGTGCACGTGATTGCGGAACTGACGGAGGAGATGGGCGTGGATGAACTGGTCTGCGCCTGGAAGGCCCTGGCCCCCTCCGTGGCGTGGGAAAACGTGTACCACGCGGAAGCGCTGAAAGCTCCGGAAGCCGGAGCCAAGGTGGACGCCCTGATTTCCGAGCTGGGTGAAGACGCCGTTTCCGCCACTGCTGCGGAGGAACAGGACGGCGGCGAGGCCGTAACCGGATTCAGCCACGTCACCGTTCTGCTGCATGAGACGGTGGACATGCTCGCAGCGGGACCCGGAAAACTCATCGTGGACTGCACGCTCGGGGGCGGCGGCCATACGGAACTTCTTCTGGAACAAGGCGCTACTGTTTGGGGAATTGACCGTGACCCTGACGCCCGCCGCGCCGCCACACTCAAGCTGGCCCGCTTCGGCTCCCGCTTCAAGGTGCTTGCCGGCAACTTTCAGGACGTGGAAGCCATCCTCGCCATGCAGGGCGTTTCCCGGGTGGACGGACTTCTGGCTGACCTGGGCGTTTCCTCCCACCAGCTGGACACGGCCTCCCGCGGTTTTTCCTTCCGGGAAGACGGCCCCCTGGACATGCGCATGGACACCCGCGCCGCCTTTTCCGCCCGGAATCTGGTGAATGAAGCTCCGGAAGAGGAGCTTGCGGACATCATCTGGCAGTTCGGTGAAGAGCGGGCTTCCCGCGCCATCGCCCGCGCCATCGTGAAGGCGCGTTCCACGGCTCCCATCACCACCACCGCACAGCTCGCCCGCGTGGTGGAATCCGTTCTTCCCCGCAAGGGCAGGCAGCACGCCGGCACCCGCACGTTCCAGGCCCTGAGAATTGCCGTCAACGGGGAACTGGATGCCCTGGACGCCCTGCTGGATTCCTCCGTGCGCCTGCTCGGCAAGGGAGGCCGCATGGCCGTCATCACCTTCCACAGCCTGGAAGACCGCAGGGTCAAGCAGTTCTTCGACCTCCGGAGCCGTCCGGAAATCGACCGTCCGGAATGGCCGGCTCCGCGCCCCAACCCGGATTACTGCTTCCGCCTGCTTTCCCGCAAGCCCGTCACTGCGGGAGAAGAAGAACTTTCAACCAACCCCCGTTCCCGCAGCGCCAAATTGCGCGGCGTGGAAAAAATCATCTGACTCCTCTCCTTCGCCACCACCATGAAAAGATTCAAACAGCGTTTCACCGGCCATCAGATCAGCGTAAGCATGATCATGTGGCTCATTGCCTTCGCTTCCCTGACCTGCGGAGCGGGCATCACTTATGCCGTGCTGAAAAACGACCAGATCCAGGTCGCCCGCGACATCAAGCAAATGAACGAGGAGATCGCCTCCTGCGAGCTCACGAAGGAATACTACCGCTCCAAGACTTCCTCCCTGACCAGCCGCTGGGCCATCCGCGACAGGCTGGCCCAGGACAAGTCCGACCTGCAGCCCATCGATCCCTCCGCCGTAGAATACATTTCTCCCGAAAACGCCTCCCGCATTGCCGCGGCAGGCAATTAAATGCGCTGAGCCGTTCATGATCACGATTACAAAATCCAGATTCGCCAGAAGAAGCCTCGTCCTGTGCGGCGTGGCGGGCGCCACGGTCATCTGGCTGATGCTGACGCTGGTCAATATCCAGCTGGTTTCCCCCCGGAAAACGGGCGGCGTCCCCAGCGGCGGCATTATTGAACGGGAGGTGCTCTTGCCCCAGCGCGGCCGCATCATGGACGCCAATGAGGAAATCCTCACCAACAACATGCAGAGCTCCGAGCTAATTGCGGACGGCTACCACCTGAACGATCCCAAGACCATCAGCTGGGCACTGGCCTATTCCAAGGCCGTCCATTCCTCTTTCTGGAAGGATGCTGCTACGGAGAAGGAGAAGGAAAAGCTCGTTTCCGGCTTCCGCAGCAAGATTCTCGGCCAGGCGGCCAGCAAAAAGGACGGCAGCAAGGAGCACAACCTGGCGAAAATCCTGCTGGAAGAACCTGAAGACGGCCCGGAAGGGGTGGACATGGCCAAAAAGAAGCTGGAAGAGCTTTATGAGCCGGACATGGTGAGAAAATACGTGCAGGCCCATCTGGAATACGCGGCCAGCGTGATCGCCCCTTTCCTGCCGGACATGAGCGTGCAGGACATCATCAGCACGGTGGAAAAGGACGGGGAGATTCCCAAGAAGCGCATTGTCATCGCCAAGAACCTGTCCGAGGAAAAAGCGGAACTGTTGCGCCAGGCCATCCAGAACGCCCGCGTGCAGGGATTCCGGTTTGAAACCTCTTCCAAGCGCGTCTATTCCGTTCCGGAATGCATGGTGCACATTCTGGGCTACATTGCCCAGACGAAGGACAGCGGCCCCCGGCCCGTGGCTCTTTCCGGCCTTGAAAAACAGCTGGATGACCAGCTTCTGGGCCACAATGGCATCCGGGAATACCGGAAGGACAGCCGCGGCCGCATCATCCCCTCCGCGGATTCCCGCTTCAAGGACGCCGTAGACGGCCTGAACGTGCGCCTGACGGTGAACATGGAGTACCAGACGATCGTGGAGGAGGAGCTAGACGCCGCCATCTCTTTTTATACGGACCAGACGCACAAGCCGCGCGGCTGCATCATCGTGGTGGAGCCCAAGACCGGCAGCATCCTGGCGATGGCCAGCCGCCCCCACTATAATTTAAATACGCGCGAGGGCCTTCAGGAAGGAGCCTACCACTTCGCTGTGCAGTCCCTGTACGAACCCGGCTCCACCTTTAAAATCGTTTCCGTCACTTCCGCCGTGGATACGGGGAAAGCCACGTTCGACACCATGGTCAACTGCACGCCCTACATGGTGCCGGGTTCCCGTCCCGTGACGGACGCTCCCCGCTTCTACAGCGCCCTGACCGTAGCGGGCGTGCTGAAAAAGTCCAGCAATCCGGGTGCCTTCCGCATTGCGCTGAAATCGGGATGGCCCACTTATAAAAAGTACTTTGACCTGTACGGCTTTTCCTCCAAGACGGGGATTGATTTGCCGGGAGAAACCAACAGCCAGTGCCAGGACGGCAGCAACTTCGTCAACTTCTCCCGCATCAGCTTCGGCTATTCCCTGATGGTCTCCCCCCTGCAGATCGCCATGGCCTATGCCGCCATTGCAAATGACGGCGTGCGCATGCGCCCCCGGCTGGTGGACGGCATTTACGTGGATGACAAGAACTTCCAGTCCTCCCCCCCTGTGGAAGCCTGCCGGGTCATGAGCGTTAAAACGGCACGGGGCCTCAGGAACGCCCTTTTCCATGTTACGGACCTGGACGGAACCGCCAAAAGAGCGCGGATTGAAGGCTACAATGTAGGGGGCAAGACCGGCACCGCCCACAAGGTGAAGCCCACCGGGGGCTATTTTGACAACCGCTATACCGTCTCCTTTGTAGGGATGCTTCCCGTGGAGGATCCGGCCTTCGTCTGCCTCGTCGTCATTGACGACCCCACTTCCAAGCACTGCCATCCCGGCGGCGGCACCGTATGCGCTCCGGTCTTCCAGAAACTGGCCACGCGCCTGGCGGCGGCCATGAACATTCCCAAGAACACGCCTTCCGCAGAGGCGGACAAGAAAGCCTCCCGGTCCCAAGCCTCTCCTTCCCCGTCCAAACCGCCGCGCAGATAATTCCATCATGAAGCTACTTACGTTACTCAAAGATCTTCCCTCCCATACGCTCACCGGCTCCCCCCAGGTGAAAATCTCCCATCTGGAATGCGACAGCCGCCGCGTTCTGCCCGGCTCCTGCTACATTGCCCTGAAAGGAATCCAGGCGGACGGCCATGCATTCATCCCGGAAGCCATCCGCCGCGGCGCCTGCGCCATCGTCGCGGAAATACCCTGCACGCAGGAAGCCAGGAACGCCAGCATCTCCTGGGTGGAGGTGAATGATTCCCGGCTGGCCGTCAGCCTGATGGGCGCGGCCTGGAACGGCCACCCCTCGCGCCACATGACCATGATCGGCGTCACGGGGACAAACGGAAAAACCACCACGGCCTACATCGCCCATTCCCTGCTCCGGCAATCCTGGCTGCGCGCCGGGCTGATCGGCACCATCGCCTATGACAACGGGCAGGAAATCACCCCTTCCACCCACACCACGCCCGGTCCGCTGGAACTGGAACATCTGCTGAAGGAAATGTATGAAAACGGCTGCCGCGGCGTCTCCATGGAAGTATCCTCCCATGCGCTGGACCAGGAACGCGTGGCAGGCATCAATTTCAACGTGGGCATTTTCACCAACCTGACCCAGGACCACCTGGACTACCACCACACCATGGAAAATTATTTCCAGGCCAAGGTGAAATTGTTCGAGCAGATGGCGCAGGACACCAAATCCCGCCGCAAGCCCGTGGCCGTCATTAACATGGACGACGCCTACGGCCGCCGGCTGGCGGAGATGTTCTCCGGACGGATGACCGTAAAGACCTACGGCTCCGCCCTGGGTGCGGATTTCCGCATGCTGGTGCACCACGCCACCGCCAAGGGCAGCGAATACGAATTGGAATACAAGGGAAAAAGCTATCTGGTGCGCGTGCCCCTGATCGGCAAATTCAACATGTACAACAGCCTGGCTGCCCTGGCCGCCGTCATCTGTGCCGGCATTCCGGTGCGGGACGCCATCGCAAACCTCCAGAACATCCCGCAGGTTCCCGGAAGGCTGGAATTGTTCACCCATCCCGGAGGCGCCCAGATTTTCATTGATTACGCCCACACGCCGGATGCCCTGGAAAACGTCTGCAGGACGCTCAAGGAACTGTGCTCCCGCCGCCTGATTACCGTGTTCGGCTGCGGCGGGGACCGGGACAAAGGCAAGCGTCCGCTCATGGGAGCCGTAGCCGCGCGCCTGTCGGACGCCTGCATCGTCACCTCCGACAATCCCCGGAGCGAGGAACCCCTCTCCATCATCAACCAGATTACGGCGGGGATGCCGGAAGGCAGGTACGCCATCATCCCGGACCGCGCCCGGGCCATCGCCACGGCCATCGACCAGGCCCGGCTGGGGGACATCGTCCTCATTGCGGGCAAGGGCCATGAAAACTACCAGGAGCTTTCCTCCGGCCGCATTGATTTCAGCGACGCCAAGGAAGTGCGCCGCAACATGTTCATCAAGGAGCGGGAAGAATTCCCCCAGACATAGCCACCATTCCACCTTTCATGACCTCCCTCACGGCACACGGCATCTGCAACGCCATCGGCGGAAAACTGGTCAGCGGCCCCTTTGACAGGGTCTCTTCCGGAGGCGTGTGCACGGACAGCCGCAAGCTGCCGCCCCATGCCGTTTTTTTCGCCCTGGGGGGAGAAAAATTTGACGGCAACCTGTTTGCCCCGGAGGCCTCCCGCACCGCAGCCATCGTCGTCGTCAGCCGCGTGGAACAGGGCATTGATCCCTCCTGCGCCGTCATCCTGGTGGAAGATACGTTGAAAGCCCTGCAAAAACTCGCCTCCTGGTGGCGCGCCGGGCTGACCCTCACTGCCGTCGGCCTGACTGGCTCCAACGGAAAAACCTCCACCAAGGACCTGACCGCCGCCGTCCTTTCCCAGGGATTCCGGACCATCGCCACGCAGGGCAACCTGAACAACCACATCGGCGTTCCCCTCAGCATTCTCCAGGCCTCTCCGGCAGATGAGGCGGCCGTGTGGGAAATGGGCATGAACCATCCGGGAGAACTGGCCCCCCTGTGTGAAATGGCGCGCCCGAAGATCGGCATCATTACCAGCATCGGCACGTCCCACATTGAATACCTGGGTTCCCGGGAAAACATCGCCCGGGAAAAATGCACGGTGGCCCGGTGCCTGCCGGAAAACGGCTTCATGATTTTCCCGGCGGACTGCGACTATGCGGACATGATCCGCCAGTCCACCCGCGCCTCCTGCATTGACTGCGGCATCGGCTCCGGCACTGTCCGGGCGGAAAACCTTGTCTCCACGGAAAAAGGGACGCGCTTCACCCTTTTCATCCCGGACTTCTGCCGGGAAGAGGTGGAACTTCCCGTCCACGGCCGCCACATGGTGGGCAATGCGCTGCTGGCCGCCGCGGCCGGATGGGTGGCAGGTCTTGCGAAGGAACAGATCATCTCCGGCCTCAACCAGGCCCGGATCACGGGCGGCAGGCTTCACTGCACCCGGATCAACGGCATGCTGGTAGTGGACGATACCTATAACGCCAATCCGGATTCCATGCAGGCCGCCCTGCGCACCGTCGCGGAACTCTCCTGCACGGGCAGGCGGTTTGCCGTGCTGGGCAGGATGGGGGAACTGGGCTCTTTTTCCGATGAAGGGCACGCCCTGGTGGGACGCACGGCGGAAAAGCTCCGCTTTGACTGCGTAATCAGCGTGGGAACGGATGCCGCGCGGATCACGGATGCCATCCCCCCCGGTTCGTCTACCAGGGCCATTCATCTGGATACCGCGGAGGACGCCGCCGCCTGGCTCCGCAGCCACACGTCCCCCGGAGACATCGTTCTCTTCAAGGGCAGCCGCCTTGCCCGCATGGAGCAAGTCATGAACCTCACCTTTCCGCCCCAGTAAACCGCATGCATTCCTTCATTGAACACCTCTGCCCCTCAGGGGCGCTTGCAGCTCCGGCAGGGAGAGCCCTGCTGGCCTGCCTCATTTCCTTCGTCCTGACCATGGCGTTCGCTCCGCGGGTGATCCGCGCGCTGATTTCCCTGAAAATCGGCCAGCCCATCAGGACGGCGGAGGAAGTGCACAAGCTGGCGGAACTCCACGGAGCCAAGGCGGGGACGCCCACCATGGGCGGCGTGCTGATCGTAGGATCCATGGTGATAGCCACCCTGCTGTGCGCCAGAATGAACAATCCCTTCATCATCGCCTGCCTGTTCGTCACGGTGGCGCTGGGCTTGCTGGGCTTCCGGGACGATTACCTGAAGGTGGCCAAGAAAACCTCCGACGGCATTTCCGCACGTAAAAAACTTCTCATCCAGTTCCTGGCCGGGCTGCTGGGCGTTACGTTCCTGTACCTGTATCCGGAAGGCAGCCCCCGCGTGGAGCTGCCTGACTACGTTTCCTCCCTGTTCATTCCATTCTACGGGCAGGTGAACCTGCCGTGGTACGTTTACATCCCCTTCGGCACCGTGGTGGTCATGTCCGCCTCCAATGCGGTGAACCTGACGGACGGCCTGGACGGCCTCGCTTCCGGTTGCTCCGTCACCACGGGCATCTCCTACGCCATCATTGCCGCCATCTGCGGCAACTGGCTGATGGCGGATTCCCTGGACGTTCCCTTCCATCCCGGAGCAGGTGAAATCAGCGTTTTCATGATGGCGCTCGTGGGGGCCTGCCTGGGCTTCCTGTGGCATAACTGCTATCCGGCCAAGGTCTTTATGGGGGATACGGGCTCCCTGGCCCTGGGCGGGGCGTTCGGCATGGCCGCCGTCTGTACGGCGCAGGAACTTCTTTTCATCATTATCGGGAGCGTCTTCGTCATGGAAGCCACATCCGTCGTCCTTCAGGTGGGCAGCTACAAACTGCGCCACGGCAAGCGTATTTTCGCCATGGCCCCCATTCACCACCATTTTGAACTCAAGGGATGGAAGGAAACCCAGGTGATTACCCGCTTCTGGATGATCAGCCTCCTGCTGGCGTTCCTGGGCCTTTTCCTGCTCACCACCGCCTGACGACTACGAACATGCAGCTCAACAACCTCAACATCGCCGTTCTGGGAGCGGGAAGAAGCGGACGCGCCGCGGCACGCCTCGCCATGAAGCATGGCGCCCGCGTGTGCGTGTTTGACACTTCCGCCTCCATCGGCGGCTGGCCGGAAGACATTCCCCTGTACGCCGGGGCCACGGAGGAGGACGGGCGCTCCTTCCGCGCGGACCTGGTGGTGATTTCCCCAGGCATTGAAACGGACAGCCCCTTCGTCAAATCCTTTGGCCGGAAAGGCGTGAAAACCATCGGGGAAATGGAGCTGGCCAGCCGCTTCTACCACGGCCGCATCATTGCCATCACCGGCACCAACGGAAAAACCACCACCACGTCCCTGGTGGAAAAAATCCTGCTGCGCGCGGGAAAAACGGCCATCGCCTGCGGCAATTACGGCACCCCGATGGCGGAAATCCTGCTCCGGGATTCCGTGCCGGAAGTACTGGCCCTGGAAGTCAGCTCCTTCCAGCTGGAAACCATCCGTGACTTCCATCCGGACGTAGCCGTATGGCTCAATTTTGCGCCGGACCACATGGACCGCTACAAGACCGTGGAGGATTACTACCAGGCCAAACTGCACATTTTCGACAACCAGACGGAAGAAGACCTGGCTGTCGTACGCGCCGGAGAACCGCTCCCGCAGCTGAAAGCTCCCGTCCGCACGTTCAGCTCGGAAGACCCGGCGGCAGACCTTTATTACTGGGAACCGCAGGTCATGGAGGGAAACGTTCCCCTGTTGAACCTGGCGGACACCACCCTGAGTCAGCGCCATAACGCGGAAAACGTCATGGCCGCCGTTCTGGCCTGCCGCCACCTGGGTATTCCCGCGGAAGTTGCCGCGGACGTATTGAAAGAGTTCACGCCGCCCGGACACCGCTGCGAGACTGTCCGCACGCTGGACGGCATACTGTGGCTGAACGACTCCAAGGCCACGAACCTGCACGCGCTGGAAGCGGCCCTGAAATCCCAGAATTCCCCGGTCATCCTCATTGCCGGAGGCAAGGACAAGGGGCTGGATTATGTGCCTCTGCAACCCATGCTGAAGGAAAAAGTACGCGCCTGCGTGGTCTTCGGCCAGATTACGGACCAGCTCTGGAATGCCTTCTCCCCCGCTGTTCCCACGGAAAAAGCCGCGGACGTAGCGGACTGCGTGGCAAAGGCCCGCTCCCTTGCCCGGGAGGGAGACACTGTCCTGTTCTCTCCCGGCACCTCCTCCTTTGACATGTTCACCGGCTACGTCCAGCGCGGGCAGGCCTTCCGGGACGCGGTGAACGCCCTCTCCCCCCTTTCCTGACAACCCACCAGAACGACCATCATGAAAACGACCAAAACCCCCGATCACAACCCGACCGGACGTACCCGTCCGAAACGTAAAATGGGCACTATCCTCCGTGCCAAGCTCAGCAGATACCGAGCGCGCGTCTCTGAATTTGAAGATGACGCGCCCAGCAGCACCGTCGTACGCTGGCTCGTCGTCCTGCTTCTTCTCCATCTTCTCGTCATCGGCGGGGTCTATATCCGCAGCACCTGGTTTAGGAATACGGTGGAACCCGTGGAAATGACAGGCACCCTGCCCGCTCCGCCCACCGTTCCCCAGACTCCGGCCCCTGCGGCAGCTCCCGCGGTGGTGCCCCAGGCGCCCCAGGCCGCACCTGTGGCTCCGGTCACCATCACCCAGCCGGAACAGGTCGTGGATGCCCGGCCGAACAGGCAGCCGGCTCCGGCCCCTGCCGCCCAGGAATACATTCCGGACGCCGCTCCGGTGGCAGGTCCTGCGCGCCACATCGTGCGCACGGGGGATACTTGGGAACGCGTTGCCCGTGACAACAGGGTAGCCGTCAATGACCTGAAAGCCGTCAATCCCAAGGTGCAGCGCCTTGTCAGCGGAAGCACGCTGGTCATCCCGGCGCGCCCCGGCGATACGCTTGTTCCGGAAAAAACCGCCGCAGTTGAAACGGAACTGGATGGCGTGCCGCATATCGTGAAAAAGGGGGAAACCCTTTCCGTCATCGCCCGCAAGTACAAGATGAACTGGCGTTCTCTCCAGAAATTCAACAAGATGAGCGACCGGGACGTAGCGCGCCTCAAGATCGGCCAAAAGATCATGATCCCCAAAAAGTAATTCCCCCCTGTCCCCGTCCCTGACGCCATGTCTTCCAAAGTCTGCATGATTCTGGTCTGGTTTTTCGTCATCTGCCTTCTGGTCGTAGGCCTGGTGATGGTATCCAGCACGGCGGCATGGGCGGAGGAAACCAAGCATCCGTATGAACCCCTCTTCAAGCAGACCGCCTTCGCCTGCGCGGGGCTGCTGGGGGCCCTGGTCCTCTCCCGGATAGACTACCGGATATGGAGGAAGTACGTCTGGTGGATCCTGGGAATCGCCTCCTTCCTGCTGGTGCTGTGCTACGTACCGGGCATCGGGAAGGAAATCAACGGGGAACGCCGCTGGATCACCATCGGCATGCAGTTCCAGCCCAGTGAATGCGCCAAGCTCTGCATGATGATGGCGCTGGCCCACTGGCTGGCCCTGTACCGGGACCGCACCACCTCCCTCTGGTGGGGGTTCGTGATGCCCGGCGTCATTTTCGGCATTCCACTGGCTCTGATTCTTTTTGAAAAAGACATGGGGACTTCCGTAGCACTGGCCTTGTCCGCGTTCTGCGTGATGTTCGTCGCCGGCACGCGCAAGATCTACCTGGGAGGCGCCATGGCGCTCGCCGGGGCGGCCCTTTACGTACTGGTGCAGAGCAACGCCAACCGCCTGGAACGCTTCCTGGCCTGGAAGGACCTGGACGCCCACCGCCTGGGCGCCGGACTTCAGCAGTACCGCGCCTCCATCGCCCTGTCCCGCGGGGGACTGGACGGAGTGGGCCTGGGCAACAGCGCGGAAAAGCACGGCACGCTCCCCTTTGCCCATACGGACTTCATCTTCGCACCCCTTGGAGAAGAATTCGGCTTTTACGGGACCATGTTCGTCCTGCTCTGTTATTTCCTGATGACGTACGCCGGCATCGGCGTGGCCATGCAGTGCCGGGACGCCTACGGGCGGTTCCTGGCCGTGGGGATTGTCGCCATCATCTTCTGCCCCGCCATCCTGAATATAGCCGTGGTGACCAACGCCGTGCCCAACTCCGGTCTGCCGCTGCCTTTCATCAGCTTCGGGGGCACCAACCTGGTATTCACGCTGGCCGCCCTGGGCATGCTCACCAGCATTCAGAGATTTTCCACCGGGGCACAGCCCAACTGTGAAATCACCCGCAAAGACGAACGTTCCATTGATGTAAGATTATGACTGACCCCTCTCCCACGCATCCCACCCTGAACATCGTGATTGCCTGCGGCGGCACGGGGGGGCACCTTTTCCCCGGCATAGCCGTGGCGCAGGAACTTAAAAAGCGCGGCCACAACGTCACCCTCCTGATTTCCCAGAAGAAGGTAGACGCCCAGGCCAGCAAGAATTACGGCGACCTCAACTTCCGCACCATTGAGGCCATTGCGATGCCCAAAATCCCGTCCATGTCCCTGCTGGGTTTCGGGCTCAGGCTCTATAAGGCCATCCGTTTCAGCCGCAGCCTTCTGGACGAGGTGAACGCGGACGTCGTCATCGGCATGGGAGGCTTCACCTCCTTCCCTCCCGTGTACGCCGCCCACCGCAAGGGCATCCGCACCTACGTGCACGATTCAAACGCACTGCCCGGAAAAGCCAACCGTATGACCGCCAAATGCTGCACGAACGTGCTGCTGGGTATTGAGGAGGCCAGGCATTACTTTAATTCTGCCAAATGCATCGTCACCGGCACTCCGGTACGCCAGGAAATGGTGGCCCGCAAGGACAGGAATGAATCCCGGGCGGAACTCAACCTGCCCGTGGACCGCCGCGTGACCCTGGTGATGGGAGGTTCCCAGGGGGCCAAGAACCTGAACTCCCTGGTCATTGAAGCGGCGCGGCAGTGCGCGGACCTGTGCGATTTTCTCATCATCACCGGTTCTGCGGACTTTGCGCGCGTCAGCCAGTTGACGGCGGACATGCCCCACGTGCACGTCATTGAATTCTGTTCCGCCATGGCGACCGCCTATGCGGCGGCGGATGTCGTCATTTCCCGTTCCGGGGCGTCCAGCCTGACGGAACTGGCCCACATGGGAAAAGCCGCCCTGCTGGTTCCCTATCCCTTTGCCGCTGACGACCACCAGGCGCACAACGCGCGCGTCTTTGCCGCTCACGGCGCGGCGCGGATGATGCGTGAAAACACCCTCACGCCGGATGATATCACAGCGTTCCTGAAGGAAGTTTTCAAGGATTCCTCCCTGCTGGCCTCCATGAATGAATGTGCTTTACGTCTGGATACGCCTGATGCAGTATCCCGCATCGCCAATGTCATTGAAAATACGGACCCTGCAACCAGCCATGATTGAAACCTTACGAAAACGTTTGATGGACAGGGAACACCCGGCACGCCTCCATCTCATCGGAGTGGCCGGGTCCGGCATGTCCGGCCTGGCTCTCATGCTGATGGAAATGGGGCACAGGGTGAGCGGCTGCGACCGGGTGACCAGCACGGAAACCGAACGGCTGCAAGGCCTGGGGCTGTCTTTCTCCTGCCCCCATTCCGCAGATGCCGTCTCCGACGCGGAAATCGTCATTTATTCCAGCGCCATCCGGGAGGACAATCCGGCCCTGTCCGCCGCGCGCAAGCTCAACATTCCCTGCATGCGCCGCGCGGAATGCCTGGCGGCCATCCTGAACGGGAAGAAGGGCGTCGTGGTCTCCGGCACGCACGGCAAAACCACCACCTCAGCCCTCTGCGCCCACCTGATGAGGGAAGGCCGCATGCGCCCGTGCCACTATGTGGGGGCGGAAATTCCCGTGCTGGGCACCAACGCCCACTGGAATGAGGACAGCGAATACCTGGTGGCGGAAGGGGACGAGAGCGACGGCACGCTGGTGAACTACATCCCGGAACACAGCATCGTCCTCAACATAGAGCCGGAACATCTGGACCATTACAAGGATCTGGATGAAATCAAAGCCGTATTTCACCAACTATGCTCCCAGACGCGGGGCAAAATCATTTACTGCCGTGCCCATCCCGGGGCGGCGGACGTATGCGCCGGATTCCCCAATTCCGTTTCCTACGGCTGGTCTGATGCGGACTATACCGCCACGGACGTGGTGGAACGCCGCGGCCGCACCCTGTTCACCGTCCTGAAGGGGGCAGAAGAACTGGGCCGCGTGGAGCTGGGCATTCCCGGCCGCCACAACGTGCTGAATTCCCTGGCGGCCATTGCGCTGGTCACGGAACTGGGCGTGGACTTCCCGGCGGTGACGCGCGGCCTGGCCTCCTTTGCCGGAGCCAAGCGCCGCTTTGAGACCAAATACCTTTCCCCCTCCATCCGGATCGTGGACGACTACGGCCACCATCCCACGGAAATAGCCGCCACCCTCCAGACCGCCCGCTCCCTCCAGCCGAACCGCCTGGTGGTTTACTTCCAGCCGCACCGCTACACGCGTACCCAGATGCTGGCGGACGACTTCGGGAAGGTGCTGCAGGCGGCGGATCTCGTCTTTGTGGCGGACGTTTATCCCGCCAGCGAGCTGCCCATTGAAGGAGTGAGCGGCCAGACCATCATTGACGCCATGCGCAAGCACGGCCCGGTGGAAACGCACTACCTTCCCCATCTGGATACCGCCCACCACACCATTGGCAACGCCCTGAACCCCGGAGACCTGTTCCTGACGCTGGGAGCCGGAAACGTTCACGAATGCGGCATGCGCATTGCGCGCGACCTGGCCCTTCTGGAGGATCTGGAACGCACCGCAGGGGAATCCCTGGAAGGCAGGCTGTACGAACCCATGTCCCGCCACACCACCATGGGAGTGGGCGGCTGCGCCCAATACTGGCTGGAACCTACCTCCTTCTCCGCCATGCAGACGGCCGTCAACTATTGCCGGGACAGGAACATTCCCGTGCATGTCATTGGCCGCGGCTCCAATATCATCGTCAGGGACGGCGGCCTGCGGGGCGCCGTCATCCATCCCTCCGGCGGGGAATTCGACGTGCTGGAAATTCAGGGAACCCGCCTTTCCGCCGGGGCGGGCGTACGGCTGAAAAAGCTGGTCTCCGCCGCTGTTCAGAACGGCCTGGGCGGCCTGGAATGGATGGACGGCATTCCCGGCAACGTGGGGGGGAGCCTCCGCATGAACGCCGGAGCCATGGGCATGGACATGATTAAAAACCTCGTCTCCGTAGTGTGTCTGGATGAAGACGGAGAAATCCGCAGCCACACGAAGGAGGAATTGAACGTCCAGTACCGCTCCATTCCGGACCTGGCCCACAACTTTGTTCTTCAGGCCGTGTTTGAAGCGCAGGCCGCCTCTCCGGAGGAAATGGAACAGCGCCTGGAAGAAGCGCGCGCCAAGCGCAAGCTTTCCCAGCCCGTCGGGGCCAGTGCAGGATGCATCTTCAAAAACCCGGAAGAAATCCCGGCAGGAAAACTCATTGACGAACTGGGCCTGAAAAACGCCTGCGTGGGGGATGCCTGCGTGTCTGACGTGCACGCCAATTTCATCATCAACCGCGGCCATGCCAGGGCGCGTGACATCACCATCCTGATTGACATGATCCGCAAGGAAGCCATGGAAAACCGCGGCATCGACCTGAAATCGGAAGCCCAGGTCATCGGAGACCGGGAACCTCAATTTTAACCCATTCATTATTTTATTTCATCATGAGCACCCTCAAGCGCGACCTCAAGATCGCCCTTCTACTAGGCGGCCCCGGAGCGGAACGGGAAGTTTCCCTCGTCTCCGGCAAATCCGTTTACGACGCCCTGTGCCAGGCCGGATTCACCAACGTAACGCAGGTGGACGTGCAAGGCCCGGATTTCCGGCTGCCGGAAGGCACGGAACTGGTCTACAACATCATTCACGGCACCTTTGGAGAAGACGGCACCCTCCAGGCCATGCTGGAAGAACGCGGCATTCCATACACGGGCGCCGGCTCCCGCTCCAGCGCCGTTTGCTTTGACAAGTCCAAATCCAAGAACGTGTTTCTGGAAGCGGGAGTACCTACTCCCCGCGCGGAAATTCTGGACTGCTCCAACGGCATCGTCATGCCTTCCCTTCCCCTGCCCTTCGTCATCAAGCCTCCCTGCGAAGGCTCCAGCGTGGGCGTCCACATCGTCCACAGGCAGGAAGACGTGCTCCCCGCCATGGAGGAAGCCGTCACCCACGGCTCCACCGTGCTGGTGGAGGAATTTGTCCAGGGCCGGGAACTTACGGTGGGCATTCTGGACGGAGAAGCCCTCCCCGTCATCCACATCTGCCCCCGCTCCGGGTTCTATGACCTGAGCAACAAGTACCCGTGGATGAACATGGGCGGCGGCACGGACTACATCTGCCCGGCGGACCTTCCGGAAGAAACCGCCAGGAAAGTGCAGGAGGCCGCCCTGAAGGCCTACCGCGCCGCAGGCGTGGAAGTGTACGGCCGGGTGGACGTTCTGCTGCGTGAGAAAGACGGCGCTCCCTTTGTACTGGAAATCAACACCATCCCCGGCATGACCCCTTCCAGCCTGCTTCCCAAGGCCGCAGCCGCCGTTGGCTGGTCCTACGAGGCTCTTTGCGAAAAAATAGCGGAATTATCGCTAGCCACCCCCCGGAAATAGCGTAATATCTGACAGAGGGCGGGGAGTCGCCCATTCCACACCCCCCGATGTCGCACAAAGCCACAACGCCAGTCCCCCGCTCCGCCAAAAGGCCGGAAATGCTCCTGCTGGAACGGGAGGCCAGAAAAGAAACTATTGAGCGCAAGGGCAGGAACTACCGTTTCTGGCTCTTCCGGCGCAAGCTGTACCACATCGTCACCGTTTACACGCTCATCTTCGGTCTCATCGGAGCCATCGTTTTTCTCTGGAAGGATTACATCCTCAAGTACGACTGGCTCTCCATCGATACCGTCACGCTGAAAAGCAACGGCATCTTCAATTCGGAGCAGGCCTTCTCCGTCATGGGCATAGGTCCCGGGGACAACATCTTTTCCATGGACGCCGCAGAGCTGGAACAGCGCCTGCAGAAATGCCCCGCCATCCGCCGGGCGTCCGTCAAACGCCAGATCTCCTCCAACCCCACGCTTCTGGTGGACATTGACGCGCGCATCCCCGTGGCATGGATTGACTGCCCGGAACTGGGCATCCATCCGGGAGACGCCAGATACGGCATTCTGGCGGACAAGGAAGGCGTCATCTTTCCATGCATGGAGCAGGTCCACATGCCCTACATCCAGGGGAAGCACATGCCCTCCGTCACTCTCAGGCCGCCCAGTTCCGGACAGCTCAGCTACGGAATCAGCATCCGGGAGCTGGAAGCGCCCATGCAGCTGATTGAACTGCTGTCCGGCACCGTGACGGAATTCCTGCCAAGCATCGTTTCCATCACCACGCCCAACGACTGGTCCTTCTGCGTGCGCTTCTCCAATGACTGCCAGGCCACTTTCAGCCATTACGGCCTGGAACACCAGGTGGAAAAACTGTCCCTGGCTCTTCAGCACGCCCGCCAGACGCACCGCAAAATCAGCGCCATCAACCTGATTCCGGAGCATAATATCCCCGTCCTTTTTGACGAATCCTATGAAGACATTCCCCTGGCGGAACCGATTGAGGAATGACCTGGCCCCGGTTCCCCCTCGCAGAATCCATTCTTCCCCCATGCGTGGCCCGCGCTCACGGCAATTCTCTCCATTTTTCCTCAATTCCCCCAGCTAAAACGCCCGGTTTTCACAGGATTTCCCCCATGTCAGAATTCTGCTCTTTTTCAAGGAGAAATGAGGACCGGAAGACCTACTGAACACTTGCCATTAACGCCGCGTCAGCTATACTTTTCACGATATTATGAGTAACGAAACACCTTTATCCCCCGAAGCGGAAAAACTGGCTGCGGCCCGCAAGCGCAACCTTGACCTGGCCCTCTCCCAGATCCAGAAAGACTTCGGAGAAAACGCCATCATGCGCCTTGGCGACAACGTCAAGATGGAAGTGGACGTCATCCCCACCGGCAACCTTCTTATTGACCGCGCTCTGGGCGTGGGCGGCTTCGCCCGCGGCCGCGTCGTGGAAATCTACGGACCGGAATCTTCCGGCAAAACCACGCTGACCCTGACGGCCATCGCCCAGGCGCAGAAATCCGGCGGACTGGCCGCGTTCATTGACGTGGAGCATGCGCTGGATCCCCAGTACGCGGCCCGTCTGGGCGTCAATCTGGACGACCTGCTGGTCTCCCAGCCGAGTTCCGGTGAAGAAGCACTCCAAATCTGCGAAGCCCTGGTGCGCTCCAACTCCATTGACGTCATCGTCGTGGACTCCGTAGCCGCCCTGGTCACCAAGCAGGAACTGGAAGGCGAAATCGGGGACTCCACGGTGGGCGCCCAGGCACGCCTGATGTCCGCCGCCCTCCGCAAGCTTACCAGCTTCATTTCCAAGGCCCGCACCGTCTGCATCTTCACCAACCAGATCCGTGAAAAGATCGGCGTCATGTTCGGCAACCCGGAAACCACGCCCGGCGGCCGCGCCCTGAAATTCTACGCCTCCGTACGCGTGGACATCCGCCGCATCGGCCAGATCAAGGCCAGCGACGGTTCCGTAGCCGGAAACCGCACCAAGATCAAGGTGGTCAAGAACAAGGTAGCCCCTCCTTTCACGGAATGCGAATTCGACATCATGTACAATGAAGGCATCTCCTCCGTAGGCAGCCTGCTGGATCTGGCGATGGAATACGACATCATCCAGAAGCGCGGTTCCTGGATCAGCTACAACGGCAGCCAGATTGCCCAGGGCAGGGATGCCGCGAAGGAAGCCCTCAAATCCAATCCGGACCTGTACGCGGAAATCGAGGAACAGGTCAAGGCCAAGATGGACGAAAAGGCGGCCAAATAATCCGTCGCTTTTTCTTCTCCCGCTTATCAAAGGCGGCTCCCCCTTCCGGGAGCCGCCTTTACGCTTTCCGGAGGCGGACGCAAAAGAATCTTTCACGGAAACTTTTCTCTTGTGCGTCATGAAAAATCCGCTAGTCTGGACGCGATATCGTCCTATGTATCCGACCTCTCGCACATCATTTGCAGCCATGCTTGGCGTTTTGGGCATGTTTCTGCTGACGCTGTCCACGGCCTTCGGATGGAACCCGGAAACCATCAATGGAGTGCAGTACATCCCGATGTCTGAAGTGCGCACTCATTACAAACTGACCCGGGAACGGACGGAAGGACGGCAGAAAGTCTACGAAGTGCCGGAAAAGATCCAGATACGCATGCAGGCGCACAGCCAGGACATGTTCATGAACAACATGAAGTTCGTGCTTTCCTATCCCGTGGCGGACCATCCGTCCAAGGGGCTGATGGTCTCCAACATGGACCTGCATAAAATCATTGACCCGGTCCTGCGCCCCACTTACATCGCCAACCGCCGCAGCTTCAACACGGTAGTCATTGATCCCGGCCACGGCGGCCATGACAGCGGCACACGCAACCGCATCAGCAGGGAGGCGGATATCAATCTCTCCGTTGCCAGAAAACTGCGGGACCGCCTCAAGGGCATGGGCTACCAGGTGGTGATGACCCGTGACACGGACAACTTCATTACCCTTCAGGACCGTGTGCGCATCGCCAACAGGCACGACAACGCTATCTTCATCAGCATTCACTTCAATGACGGCGGTCCCTCCGCCCGCGGGGTGGAAACCTTCACGCTGGCTCCTGCGGGCACTTCCTCCTCCATGTCCCGCAACATCCGCCAGGACGCCCTGCAGGGCAACTCCCAGGACAGCATGAACATCGCCCTCGCTACGGCCGTGCAGGGGCACATGCTGAAAGGGCCGCTCGCCATCAAGGAGGGCATCTCCATGGTAGACCGCGGCATCAAGCGCGCGCGCTATTCCGTGCTGTGCACCATCAAGCACCCGGCCATTCTGGTGGAAGGGGGCTTCATGTCCAATCCCCAGGAAGCCCTGCTCATCTCCACGGAGCGTTATCAGAACTTCATGGCCTCCTCCCTGGCCGCCGCCGTGCGCCAGTACCGCACGGCCCTGGGCCAGCAGGTGCGCAGAACGCGCTAAGCCCCGCACCGCAAGGGGGCGCCTTTCCGCAGCATGAACATCATCCGCATTCCCGGTCTGGCAGACTATCAGGAAACCCTGGAACTCCAGGAACAGCTGGTCCGGGCCCATCAGGAAGACCCGGAACGGGAAAATGAACTGCTCCTGCTGGAACATGCCGGGGTCTATACCATCGGGCGCACGCGGGACCACGCCAGCCTGCACCCCGGTTCCCGGCTCCCTTTCCCGGTTCATGAAATCAACCGCGGCGGCCAGGCTACCTACCACGGTCCCGGCCAGCTGGTAGGGTACCCCATCACGGACTTGAACCGCTGCGGCAGGGATCTGCACCATTACGTCACCGCTCTGGAAAACACCTTGATTGAAGCGTGCGCCCGGTTCGGCGTGCACGCCCGCATCAGGGAAGGACTGGTGGGTGTGTGGGTGGAAGACCGCAAAATAGCCTCCATCGGCGTCGGGGTGAAAAAATGGATCGCCATGCACGGCTTCGCCTTCAACGTGACTCCTGAATCCCTGCCCCCCTTCCAGGCCATCACTCCCTGTGGCATCCAGGGCGTGCAGATGACCTGCCTGGCACATGAAATGCCCCCTTCCCTGCCGAAAGACGACTTGTTGAACCGTTTCGGAGACGTTTTTGCGGAACTGTGGAAGAAAAAATTCCACCGGAATTCCAAGGCCGCAGATCAGGGCGGCAGCCATTAAAAAAACTCCTTTCCTTGAAGACGGAAATGCGCCAAAGGCTGGGAAACGGCCAATTCAGACCATGAATGCGGAGGAAATGTTCAAAAAAACACCTCCTGTAAGACACAGACCGTGTCAGCAATACGTCCTTGCATCTTGACGCGGTTCCCGAACGGACGGATGCTTATGCCAGCTATGGGAAAAACACTTTTCCAAAAAATCTGGGACGCTCATTCCGTCGGCATCCTGCCGGACGGAAGAACGCAAATGTTCATCGCTACACATCTGCTGCATGAAGTCACCTCTCCGCAGGCCTTCGGAATGGTCCGGGATCTGGGCCTAACCGTGCGCCACCCGGAACGCACCTTTGCCACTGTAGACCACATCATCCCCACGGACAACCAGGCGGAACCGTTCGCGGACGCCACGGCTGACGCCATGATTAAGGAACTGCGCCGGAACTGTGCGGAAAACGGCATCCGTTTCTTTGACCTTCCCACCGGTCTCCAGGGCATCGTCCACATGGTAGGCCCGGAACTCGGCATCACCCAGCCGGGCATGACCATCGTGTGCGGGGACTCCCACACGGCCACCCACGGCGCCTTCGGCTCCATTGCCATGGGCATCGGCACCACGCAGGTGCGCGACGTGCTGGCTACGCAGACCATGGCCCTCAGCCCGCTCAAGGTGCGTCGCATCAACGTGAACGGAAAACTGGCCCCCGGCGTGCGCGCCAAAGACGTGGCCCTGCACATCATCGGCCTTCTGGGCGCCAAGGGCGGCCTGGGCTTTGCCTATGAATACGGCGGCGACGTGATTGACGCCATGAGCATGGACGAACGCATGACTATTTGCAACATGTCCATTGAAGGCGCAGCGCGTTGCGGCTACGTGAATCCGGACCGGACCACGGTGGAATACCTCAAGGGCCGCCTGTTCGCCCCCACCGGCGCGGACTGGGACAAGGCCGTGGAACGCTGGCTGAGCTTCGCTTCCGATGCGGATGCAGAATACGACGAGATCGTGGAGATTGACGGAGCCGCTATTGAACCGACCGTAACGTGGGGAATTTCCCCGGACCAGAATACGGGCATCAGCGGAAGCACGCCCAACCCCGCCGCCGCCAGGAACGACGACGAACGGAAGATGATCAATGAAGCGCTGGAATACATGAAATTCCCGGCGGAGATGCCCCTCAAGGGGTTGCCCGTGCAGGTGTGCTTCGTAGGCTCCTGCACCAATGGCCGCATCTCGGACTTCCGGGAAGTAGCGGCCCTCATCAAGGGGCGCCATGTAGCCCCCGGAATCCGGGCGCTGGCCGTTCCCGGCTCCCAGATGACTGCCAGGCAGTGCGAAGAAGAAGGCATTGCGGACATCTTCCGTGAAGCCGGCTTTGAATGGCGCCTGGCAGGCTGCTCCATGTGCCTGGCCATGAACCCGGACAAACTCCAGGGAGACCAGCTCTGTGCCAGTTCCTCCAACCGGAACTTCAAGGGACGCCAGGGAAGCCCCACGGGGCGCACCCTGCTGATGAGCCCCGCCATGGTGGCCGCCGCTGCCCTGACAGGGAAAGTCTCCGACGCCCGCGAAGTTTTTTCCTTTAATTAATTTCCCACCTTTTTCCTGTATGTCTCTGACTAAATTTACCTCTATCACCGGCACCTGCGTTCCCGTTCCCGGGCCGGACATGGATACGGACCGCATTATTCCTTCCCGCTTCCTCAAATGCATAACGTTTGACGAGCTGGCAGGGGTCATGTTCTGGGACGAGCGTTTTGATGAAAACGGCCAGTCCAAATCCCATCCGGTGGATGATCCCCGTTTCAAGGGCGCTTCCATCATTCTGGGAGGCTCCAACTTCGGCTGCGGTTCCTCCCGTGAACACGCGCCGCAGACCATCAGGCGTTCCGGCGTCAAGGCCGTCATCGCGGAATCCTTTGCGGAAATCTTTTTTGGCAACAGCACCGGCATCGGACTGCCATGCGTGTGCGCCTCCGCCGCGGATATTGCCTCCCTGGCTCGATACATCTCCGATCATCCGGAAACGGAAGTGACGATCGACCTCCGGAACATGACCGTCTCCTGGAAGGAAGGCTCCTTCCCCATCCAGATGCCGGCGGAAGCCAGGGAAGCCCTGATCCAGGGCCGCTGGGATTCCATTGCGGAACTGCTGGTCAACATGGATGCCGTGGAAAAGAAAAACGCGGAGCTGCCCCAGGTAACAGCCGCCTGCTGATTCAGCATTGCTTCATCTCCCCCTACCCCCTCCTCCCCATATGATATTTAGAATTACAGATTATGTCCACTACGGCACCCTGGACAACCGTGAACGCGGCACTATCCGGCTTACGCTTCAGCTCATGGGGATGTCCCATCCGGTGAACATCACCTTGCAGGGAGACTGCCTGCAGGACCTGGCCGGGTGCATGGTTGACTTTAAAAATCCCTCCCCCCAGTTGCTTCCTGCGGAACTTACCCAGCTGCCGGAAAATATCCAGGGCGTGGCGGGGGACATGACGGCCAGCCGCCGCATGCCCGTCAAGGGGAAGAAAACCATGGAAAACGCCCTGTACCTGGAATGGTTTACCAGCCATCACGACATGGTGCTGCTGGAAAGCACGGCCTTTTCCATCAAGGTGTCCCTGCCTGAGTGGATCATGGATTCCTGCGAGGAACAGGTGCAGATCATGGCGAGCCAGCAGATGCTGCGCACCCATGTGAAGGAATGGTCCAGGGCCTACTCCAACAACCAGGAGGACGGCAACCTTCCCGACCACCACTGGGACAAGCGCCTCCGGGAGGCGGAAGCCATCGCCATCGCCTATCAGGAGGTGTTCCAGAAATACAGGCTGAACCCCACCGGAGACATCCGGCTGGCCTTTGTGATGGGCTGGGACGACGTGCTGGACAACATCGCCCAGTCGGAAGAGACGGGTACTCCGTGTTCCTGCAAAAGCACCGGCATGCTCAGCCTGTTTGACATCCTGAACGAGCAGGAGGCCCAGGAAGTGCAGTCCTGCATGTTCCATCCGCTTTTCCAGCAGGTCATGGAACTGACGGACCTGTGCCAGCGCCAGTTCAGCAGGGAAATCAGTAAGGCCCAGAGAAACCGGACGGAACCGCCCGAACCCCTGAGCCAGATCTTTTACTGCATCCGCTACATCACCCCCCGCATTCTTTCCTGCCTCCTGCAGGAAAAGGAAAACGATGCGGACTACTGCACCATGGCCGCCCGCATGACCCTGTGCGTGGAACAGACGCGCCAGACCGTAGCCGCCCTGGAAAACTGCGGAAACCAGGTGGACGGCAACGTGACGGAACGCTTCTCCTCCCTGCTGGAGGAAGTCAATTCCTTCCAGGAAAGCCTGGCAACCCAGAGCCGAAAGAGCAACTTGTAACCTCCCTTTCTTTTGATAACATTATCCTTTCACCACTGACCACCATGCATTTCCATACCTGCCTCCAAGGGCTGTGTGCAGTCCTGGCCGCCGCGGCGCTTTCCCATGCGGATGAACCGGCCGTTTCCCTCTCAGACTTCGGTGTGGACAAGGTTATGTCCGGTCCCGCCGTTTCCATCAATGACCAGTACAAGGGAGTCGTGAAAATTGAAGTGGACTCCCTGACTCCGGACTACGCCACTCCGTGGGATACAGGCCGCTACCAGGGCGGCATCGGCACCGGCTTCCTGATCGGGGAAAACGCCTTCATGACGAATGCCCACGTAGTCAGCAACGCGGAACGCATTTACATCTCCATGTACGGGGATTCCCGCAAGATTCCCGCCAAGGTCAAATTCATTGCCCATGACGCGGACCTGGCCCTGCTGGAGGCGGAAGACCCCACGCCCTTCAAGGACATCAGGCCTTTTGAATTCAGCAAGAGCCTGCCCCATCTGGAAGATGAGGTGAGGGTGATCGGCTATCCCATCGGCGGCAACAGGCTCTCCGTCACGCGCGGCGTGGTCTCCCGCATTGACTTCACCACGTACGCCCATCCGCGCAACACGGAACACCTGACCATCCAGGTGGACGCCGCCATCAATCCGGGCAACAGCGGAGGCCCCGCCCTGATGGGGGATAAAGTCATCGGCGTGGCCTTCCAGGGGCTGAACAACGCCAACAACACGGGCTACGTGATTCCCACCCCCGTCATCCGCCATTTTCTGGAAGACATCAAGGACGGCGTCTATGACGGCTACGTGGACATGGGCATCCAGGCGGCGCCCATCCTGAACCCTGCCATGCGCAAGGCGTTCGGACTGCCGGACGACGAAAAAGGGGTGCTGATCGGCAAGGTGCTCAAGGGCACCTCCGCAGACAGCGTGCTCCGCAACGGAGACCTGCTGATGAAGGTGGACGGCTACGACGTGGACAGCTCCGCCATGATCGAGCTGGACGGCCAGAAAATCAGCATGAAAGAGCTCATTGAACGTTGTTTCAAGGATGACCGGCTCCCGCTGGACATCATCCGCAACGGGAAGCCCATGAAAGTGGAGATGGTGATGAAACCCTCCCTCTCCAAGGACCTGCTGATGGCGGAATACGATAAAATGCCCCGCTACGTCGTCTTTGGCGGCCTGGTATTCCAGCCCATCCAGCGCAACGTGCTGGCGGCGGCGGACATCTCCATGCTGGACGTCGCCCTGGACATCCGGGATTACCAGGAAGACGGCGGCTGCGTGGACCATGAAGACATGGTGATCATCACCAAGGTGCTGGACGACGAAGTGAACGCGCGCCTGTCCGGCTCCATCTCCAACGCCATCGTGGAAAAAATCAACGGCGTGAAGGTCAAGGGCCTCACCCACGCCTACGAACTGCTTTACCCGAAAAACATGCCGGAATACGTAGTCATTGAATTGAAAAACGGGGAACGCCCCCTGGTCTTTGAAGGCAAGGCCATGGAGGCGGCCAACAAGCGCATCTCCAAAACCTACAATATTCCGAAAAACGCCCGTCTTGACAGCGCCATTCCCGGCCGCCAGCCCGACCGGAACACCACTCCCGCCCATTAACCGCCATGAAAATCCTTTCTCTTCTCGCCCTCGGTTCCCTGATTCTCCTCGGCGGCTGCCAGCCGCGCGAAAACGGGAGCACGGCTCCCGCCCCCGCACCCCACCGGGGCGGTATACACAAGTCCCCCCCCCCGAC
>NZ_JAJBTT010000008.1 GCF_020860705.1 Akkermansia sp. | reverse complement strand
AACTGATGAAAAACTACCTCAAATACCTCTTCCCACCGATTTTGGCGTTGACCCGTTCTTTGGCGTAAACAAAAAAACGGAAAACCTTGCAAAATCAGGCTTTCCGTGTTCTAGCGTGATAAAAAACTGGCGGAGAGAGTGGGATTCGAACCCACGGTGGGTTGCCCCACGGCGGTTTTCAAGACCGCTGCATTAAACCGCTCTGCCATCTCTCCGTGCAACAAGCGCGGACGTAAGCTACCGTGAAGAAGGCTGTTCTGTAAAGTCCTATTCACGTCTTGCTGTCCAGTTCGTTAAAGGACGGCAAAACGGGTTGACGGCATGGATTTTTCTTCACCGGAGAAGACGTTAACCTCTACATGCCAGAGATCTGCCGTGTCACGCTACCGTCAACCTTTCCGGATGGCGGCAGTGACCGTGATGCTGTGGGGGACTGTTCTTCCGGTTGGATGGCCGGAGGCGTTGCAACCGTTTTTCATGAAAGCAGGGGGAGGGGCGCTCTAGTCCGGCGGCTCCTGCCTATTCCTGCGGCATCAGGAATTCCGCCGGCAAGCGGCGTATCACCTCGCGGGCGCATTCCCTGGGGGTGGATTCAGACGTGTCTATGGTGAGGTCATGCGGAAAATACCGGTGGATGCTTCCGTACTGGCGTTCCGCATGGGCCGGATTGGGGGTCCGGTCGGTCCGGCTGCATTCGCGTTCCAGCAGGATGTCCCGGCGGCACTCCACCCGGACGAGGGCGCAGGGGATGCCGTCCAGGCGGTCCAGGAGGTCCTGAATCCAGCGGCAGGATTCGCCGATGACATGGTCCACGATGACCAGGGCGCCTTTCCGGGCCGCCTCGGCAATGGCGGCGTGGAAGGATTCGATGAAGGGCAGGCCGGATTCCCTGACGGCGTCCAGGGCGGTTTCATGCCTTCCCATGCTCATGGCCAGGTAGTCGTCCATGGAAAGGATCATGGCTTCTTCTTTCATCAGAAGCCGCAAGGTCCGGGCCAGCGTGCTCTTTCCCGCGCTGGAGGCTCCGTTGAGCAGGATGACGCGCCCGCTCCGGGGCAGGGGCTCTTCTGGTGACTCCGAAGAAACCGGCCTCCGGTACAGGTGGACGCCGCCGCCTTTACTTTTCCCATCCGCCGGGACCTCCCTCATGGCTTGATGGCCTTCCGGACGGCTCGCGGAAGCTTCCGTATCACCGCCTCCCGGTCGGCAGGTTCCGGCCCCTTCCGGCAGGGAGGGGACTTCTTGCCGGGAGAAGCAGGCTGGTTTCCGGAGGATGTCGGATGCGGCGGTCATGAAACGTTAACGAGCATCATGAATAAAAAGTTCCGTCAGGGCAATCATAAGAATGGTTCCGGACAGACGGAATTGTTGCTGCGGTTCATGCTTTTTGGCGAACATCGGGGAAAGATATTCTTACGACGTGGCTGCAATAATATTGGCGTCGTCCGTCATAAACGTGTGGGGCATGCTGCGCCTCTTCCCGCCGATAACGGGGATGCCTTTTTCCTGTCGGAAGCTTTCCAAGGATGCATTTGCTGCTTGCAGCGGGCGGGGGCGGCATGAGAGATTCCGGCATGGCCTCTTCCCCGGATGTAGTAGAATATATTTGTTTCCAACTCCGGCACGCCGGGGATATTTCCTTCAAAAAAATGTTTGGGGAATACGGCCTGTACTGTGACCGGAAATTCTTCGGCCTGGTATGTGACAACCAGTTGTTTGTCAAGATAACGGAGCCGGGTTTGAAGATGCTTCCGCAGCAGGAGCAGGGCAGCCCCTATCCCGGCGCCAGGCCGCATTTCCTGGTGACGGAGCTGGACAATGAACAGGCCCTTTCCTCCCTTGTCCGGGAGACATGCTCCGTTCTGGCGGCTCCGGATGTTTTGGCGGGAAAGGGGAAAAGAACTTCCATGAAAAGAAACAGGCGTTCGTAGACGCCTGCTGGTGCGGGACAGGATGGCCGTTTGACGGAGGAGTTTATTTTTCGGGATCTTCCGGTACGGCCAGGGAGGAAAGGGTCTTTTTCAGATTGGCGGCAACGGTCTGCGTGGCTTCGTTGCCGGATTCCGTGAATTTGTCCACGGCCTGCGTTAGGGATTTGAGGTCGGATTCCGCGATCTTGCGGCCTTTCGCCTTGCGCTGCTCCAGCGTGGAAATTTTCTTGTTGAGGTCGGCCAGTTTTGGCAGGTCCTTGTTGGCTTTCAGAGTCGCCAGGGGTTCGTCGAATTCCTTGACGGAAGGGACCGCCGTCTTGAGGCGCGTGATGGCCGTCACCGCTTCCAGCGGGTTGGATTGAATCTGGGACTGCACCATGTCCTTGGCGTCTCCCAGCCATTCGTCAAAAGCGGCGCAGACGGCCTGGGCCTCCTCATCGTCCGTTTTCTTCCGCAGGGGCGTGATCTTGGATTCAATGTTGGAGCCGTTGGAGACGACGGCTTTCGCCAGGGACTTGTACTTGTCCAGCTCCACTCCGTCCAGGATGGGGAAGCCCCGTTCCGCCTTCATCACTTCCTTCTTCACCAGGTCGTAAAGTTCCGGCGGGTATCCCTTGGCGACCACTTTACCGTTGGCACCGATCAGCACCGCATGCGGCAGGCCGCCCGGGCAGGAGGCCGCCGGAATGTCCAGCCCCTGGTAGACGGGGAAGGTAATCTTCTTTTCTTCCAGAAACTGCTTGACCCTGGGGTTCAGCCCCTGGCGGTGGCTGCCTACCACGGTGAAGCCTTTGGACTGGAATTTGTCCTGAAGCTCCTGCAGGTGCGGCATGCTGGCGATGCAGGGGGGACAGTTGATGCCCCAGTATTCAAAGAACACCACTTTACCTTTCAGGTCGGCAGCCTTGATTTTCGGTCCGTGGATGTAGCTGCTGTCGTCAAAGGAAGGGTAGGTGACCTTGGCGCCCTTGCCATGGTCCGCCGCCTGGATAAAAGCCGGGGCCGTGACGGCGGCGATGGTTCCGGCCAGCATGAGGGCAGTAAAGGTTTTCATAATAAAAATAATGCAGGATGCCGCGTTGAGTGTCAAGAAGAAAGCCTTCCTCTCACGCCGTCTCCACAAAGGTCTCAAATTCACCCCGGCAGGACTTCGGAGCGGTACAGGCCACGCTGCCTTGTCCGGGAAAATCCGGCGATCCGGTTCCGGCGGGAAAGCGTTTCAGGCAATATCCAGCCCCATGATGTAATCCGTCATGTAATAGCCGTGGCCGATGTGGAAATCCCCGCGTTCCAGTTCCCTCATTCCCATGTGCTGGTAGAATTCCACCGCCCTGGTATTGTACCGGTTGACATTGAGGCGCATCAAGCACGGTTCCGGATGAATGCTTTTGATATAGCTGATTGCCTGGCGGAACAGGTAGCTGCCGATGTGCAGCCCCTGGAAGCCGGGAAGAACATAGATTTTCTGCAAATGGAAGACGCTCGGGCCTTCCGGCTGGACGGACAGGTAGCCGCAGTCCTCCCCCTCATGGGAGGCGATGAAGTACACATGCCCCTCTTCCATCTGCTTGTCCAGATTGGCGGGGGAATACATCCAGTCCATCATGAAATCCATCTGCTCCCGGGAAAGCAGGTCCCGGTAAGTGGCCGGAAAAGCCTGCCGGGCCAATTCATGAATGAGCATGATGTCGTCTTTGGT
Source organism: Akkermansia sp. (assembly GCF_020860705.1). Classification (GTDB taxonomy): domain Bacteria; phylum Verrucomicrobiota; class Verrucomicrobiia; order Verrucomicrobiales; family Akkermansiaceae; genus Akkermansia. Next base: position 61,920 of record NZ_JAJBTT010000008.1, on the reverse strand, counting down.
GGCTTGGCGTAGTGTTGGCATGGCGCGGATATTACACGGAAAAGCCCCGGATGAAAAGGGGCTCTTCCCCGTTCCCTGCGGAATTTTCCGTCCATGGTCCATTTTCCCCTCCCCATTCCGGCAGGGGAACCGTATGGTGAATGCCGCAGGCTTTTTTGACGGAAACCGGGGGGAATCCTGTCTGTATTGTGAACCTTGCATGCGCTCCAGATCATGAAAGAACCCATTCCCATACAACAATGGCTCCCTCCGGGGCCGCTGAGGGACATGGGGGAAAAGTATGTGAGCCAGCTTCCCAACGTGGCTCAGCATCCCATCGGCCCGGAATCCCTCATGCATCAGTCCGACCATTCCTGGTCGGAGTATCTGGTGGCTTACTCCCTGCTGTATCCGTGGGTGGTGATTATTCTGGCCCTGCTGGGCGGTCTGGCGCTGTGGGCTTTCTTCATCTTCTGCCGCCGCCGGGAATATGACCACCGCATTTTCTGCCCCAAGTGCGGCACCATGATGTACCCGTGCGGCCTGCACTGCCCGAAGTGCGGCACGCCCAATCCGGCCCCCCGTGCCCTGAACTGGGTAGGGTATTCCAGGCTGCGCACCGTGGTTCCTGAATCCGGATGGAAGAGGCATGAAGAAGTCCTCCGCAGCTACAGGCGGTGTTTTTACTGCGGACAGCCTCTTCATGAACCTACCTTGAACCAGCGCTGCCCCGCCTGCGGCAAGGCGGTTCTGCAGGGGGAGCAATCCGTGGAGCAGTATGATGAGTACATCGCGCAGCGCCGGGGGTGGACCTTTGCGGCCGTGGTGCTGCTGGGGATCATTCCCATCCTGGGGCCCCTGCTGGCTTCCTCCCTGTATAAAAGGACGCTGGTCAACCCATATTCCCTGTACATGACCGTGTTCAGGGAAAGCTTCCTGATGGTGGTGCTCTTCCTGTGCCGCCATCTGTTCCGGCTGCTGCCCTTCATCGGGATCATCGGGATGCCCGTCCTTTGCGTGACGGAGTACCATCTGTACCGGCGCATGTTCCTCTGGAAGACGGAGAATTATGACTTTGGGGAAAAGGAGGGGAAAGACTTCCTTCCCGGTGAAGGCCGGGAGAATGATGGGATACGGAGTTGACTTGGAATCCGGGCGACGTACCTTTCCCGCATGCAGATGCGTTACGTTCTGTTTCCGTTCATGGCCGCTTTATGCCTGACGCCGGCTGCCTGTTCAGTCACTTATGGCAATAAATCCGTGGCGTCCCCGGCGGTATACGGTGCGCTGACGCCCGGAAAGTCGGTCAAGACTGACGTTTACGACGCCCTGGGGCAGCCCTCCGACGTGGTGACCATGGAAAAGGGCGTACTGTGGACTTACCGCTACCGCAAGGCTAAAAACAACCTCCTGGGCAATGTTCCCCTCTTTGGCGTCAACCTGATCGCCGGAGGTAAAAACGGAGACGTTTATACGGTGCTGGCCCTGTTTGACCGGAAGGGCGTTCTGGCCTCCCGCTCATCGGAACAGAAGAAGCTGTACACGTCCAACCTGGCTTCCCTGAAACGCACCCTGGACGGCATGATTGAGGACGATTCGTCACACCAGCGCGTGGAAGCGGAGATGAAAAAAATAGGCCGTCCCTTTGATCCGGACGCCGCCAAGGAGGCAATGCTTCTGGAAAAGTCTCTTGATTAAAGAGTTGGGTGTTTCTTAATTCTTATTGTATCAGGTATGACAAGGAATCATTTTTTTTCTATTGGACTAAACTTACTGCATACAGTAAGCAGGCGGCGTTCCCCGAGGGGACCGGCAGGGGTTCTTCCTGAATGCCTCCGCTTCCGGGGGGAACAAACCGTAAAGAAAATAGAATGAAAATGAAAAGAAAACTGGCATTGATTCTGGCGAAGGCTTTCTCCGGAAAGTCCGTGCCGGAAAAGAAACGGGAAAAAGAGGCCAGGGCCTCAAAGAAATTGGAAGACTGGCTGAAGTCTTCCAGAATGCGGTCCTTCTAGAAAGGTCCCGCTGACGGAAAAGGCGGATTCCGACGCTGGCCGTTCCATCCGCCGGGAGGACGGGGATGCTATCTCCGTCCTATTGTTTTTACCAGAAAAGTGTGATAGCTAGATAGGCATTTCCTTCGTTGGATAGATAATGATTGCTTCTGAAGAAGAAAAAACCGTATTTTTCTTAATGCAGCAGATAAACAAAAAAACTGTTTAGCTTGACTCTTATCTACTATCGTTTACATTCAATTCATCTTTTCTTTGTTATGATTTCTCGTTTCCACGTCAAAAACTTTCGCTCTATCGTAGACATGAATGTGTCTTTCACTTACGACGAGGGAAGTGCGCCCAAGGGTTATAGAAACATGGATACATGGCCTTTTTTAACCGATAAAACTGGCCGCTATATTCCATGTTTAGCGATCTATGGAGCCAATGCTTCGGGAAAAACTAATATTATACGAGCTCTATCTACTTTAAATAAAATTATTAAAAATAATACAATTTATAAGGAATATCAACCAAATAAATTGCATCCGGAGCTTCATGAAACCATTTTCGATATTGAATATTCTTATAAGAATAATTTATATCATTATATATTGAAATATAATGAGAAGACTATATTGAGTGAAGCTCTCTACGTTGACGAAATGCTCTTGTACAATATCACAAGAAAGGGGAGACGAGATTTCTCTTCACTTGAGCAGGAAGAATATTCAGTTGAAAGACTTAATAAAATATATATTGTTGAGTGTTGCATCGAAAGTGGGAAAATTCAGCACACAACTTATTTGGGGCGTATGGCATCAACCTACTCAGGTCTGAATGAACATATTACGCGCGCTTTCCAATATTGGAAACAAGTAATAAACATTTGTGCACACAATGAAATTCCTCCTGGCTTAGGGTTCTTTCTCTTGGATAAGGCTGCAAGAAAGATTAATAAACAAGACTTATTAGAACAATTTATTGATAGACTTAGAAATCTTGATTTAGATATAAATAAGATTAATTATAAACGTATTACAGAAGAATGGAGAGAGAGTAAATTTCCTTCGCATCACGAAGATTCTCCTTGTGGGATCTCAATGGAGGGGAATAAGATACACTTTGATATTGTCCATACATGGCACACTGATATTTCTGGAAAGGAAGTGAGATTCAATCTCGAGGAAGAATCTGCAGGGACTCAATTACTTTTTGGAATTTTGGCTCTTATCATGGTCGCTCTTCAAATGGGACAAACATTGATCATTGATGAAATTGATCGTTCTATACATCCACTTATTCTTAAAGAGCTCATTCGTTTTTTTAAGGGTAAAGAATATAATAGAACAAATGCTCAGATTATATTTACCACACATAGTACAGATTTGATTGATGACGATCTTTTGCGTGTTTCTGAAATAGCTGTCATTAATAAAACTCTGGAAAAAGGTACAACTGTAGTTCGATTGTCTCAGTTCAATGATATTCGCAATGTTACAAATTTTCGCAAAAGATATTTGGAAGGAGCTTTTCGTGGAATTCCCTATCCCTATATTTGACCGTGATCTGTTATGGAAATCACTAAGACAATATATGTTATCTGTGAAGGAAAGTCTGAAGAAGTCTACTTGAAGACTCTTAATAGATATCTTAATCAAAAAGAATATCCATTCACTTTTCTTTGTGTGAGTTGTAAACAGAAAGATGGACATTTTGTACATCTTAAAAAAAGGTGGAAGAAGTACCGAAAAAATAATAATAAAACATTCAGATATTGGAGGAGAGAATCGAATATTTTCTTTTTAGTAGATTGGGATCTCTTTGAGCGCAATGAAAAAAATTGTTATACATTGTACTCCCAAGAAAAAGAGAATTTACCTCCTTTCTTTTTCAATTATCAAAACTTTGAAGATTTTTTATCTCTTCATTTTCCAACTTCAAAGGCTGCAGAATGGTGTTGTATTTGTAACACTCACCAGCACTTTCGAGATCCCATGCATAGTGTAAAGTATGTTCCTCTGTTTCAACAGCTCTTTCCTGGATATGAAAAAGGGACTCTTCCTGCTGAATTTAATATGACGAGCGGTTTGGAAAATCTTAAAATAAACCATAAAAATCTTCGATTGCTTCAGGGCGCATTAAATCGAAAGTGTAATTATGAAAATGATTTCGTAGATTATCTCCTTATGTTACTGTATAAATCTGAATCTACTAATTGCGCACAGTAACATTTTGAACAGCAATTGTTTATTTTTTATTTTGTTATATTTTTTTTAATTTTGGGAAATGTTAAAAATATTGTGATATTTAAAAATAAGGAAAAAATAAGGAAAAATGAATATCTGGGTGTTGTTTAGTGACAGTTACTCCTTGACTACGGCGGTGGAATGTCCGTTCATCTGAGCAGACATGACCATACCCGGAATTCTTGAAGAAAAGTTGTCTGCCGCGTTGAAGGCGGTGTTGGGGGAGGAGCTTCCCGCTGATTTTAGCACCGCTGTGACGCCGTCCGCGGATTTGCGGTTCGGGGACTACCAGAGCAACGCCGCCATGGTGCTTGCCAAGCGGTGCCGCACGAATCCCCGCGCGCTCGCCCAGCAGGTGGTTGACCGGATGGGGCAGGACGACGTCTGCTCCCTGGAGATTGCCGGTCCCGGGTTCATCAATTTCCGGATCAGGCCGGAATTTTACGCCGCGCGCCTGCTGGCCATGCTGGCGGACGACAGGCTGGAGGTGGAGCAGGTGCAGGACCCCAAAACGATCGTGATTGATTTTTCCGCGCCCAACGTCGCCAAACCGATGCATGTGGGCCACATCCGTTCCACCATCATCGGGGACGCCCTTTCCCGCGTGGCCCGTTTCGTGGGGCACAAGGTGATTACGGACAACCACATCGGGGACTGGGGCACCCAGTTCGGCATGATCCTGTGGGGCTGGAAGAACATTCTGGATGAAGAGGCCCTGGCCGCCAATCCCATTGACGAGCTGCTGCGGGTGTACAAGGACGTGAACCTGATGTGCAAGGAGAAGCCGGAGCTGCTGGATACCTGCAAGGCGGAGCTGGTGAAGCTCCAGGCCGGGGACGAGGAAAACCTGGCGATCTGGAAGCGCTGCGTGGAGGTGTCCAAGTCCGGCCTTTCCAAAATCTACGACCAGCTTGACATCCACTTTGACTACTGGCTGGGGGAAAGCTTTTACAATGACGCCCTGGCTCCGCTGGTGGACGGCATGGTCGCCGCCGGAATGGCCCGGGAGAGCGACGGAGCCATCTGCGTGTTTTCCGACGGCTCCGTGCCGCCCAATGAAGACCCCTTCCTGGTGCAGGAGAAGGGGGAATGGCGCGCCAACCCCTGCATCATCCGGAAGGCGGACGGTGGCTTCCTGTACGCCACGACGGATCTCGCGACGCTGGACCACCGCATCAAGACCTGGGGGGCGGATTCCATCTGGTACGTGGTGGGAGCCCCGCAGGCCCTGCATTTCCGGCAGATTTTTTCCACGCAGCGCCGCCGCGGCATGGACGGGGATTACCGCCACATCGCCTTCGGTTCCATCCTGGGGGAAGACCGCAAGCCGTTTAAGACGCGCTCCGGGGACACCGTTTCCCTTCAGGATGTGCTGGATGAGGCCATTGAACGCGCCGCCCGCGTGGTGGAGGAAAAGAGCCCGGACATGCCGGAGGAGGAAAAGAAGCGCGTAGCGCAGGTCGTGGGCATCGGCGCCGTGAAGTTTGCGGAGCTTTCCCAGAACCGCATGACGGACTACGTGTTTAACTGGGACAAGATGCTGGCCCTCCAGGGGGACACGGCTCCGTACCTCCAGAACTCCTATGTGCGCGTCCGTTCCATTTTCCGCAAACTGGACGGCAGCCCGCTGGACTGGTCCGCCCCCATCCGGCTTTCAGAAGATGCGGAAATCCACCTGGCGCGGCTCCTGGCCCGTTACGGGGAGGTGGTGCCGCAGGTGCTGGACGACTGCCGCCCGAACGTACTGGCCGCCTACCTGTTTGACCTGGCCCGCGCCTTCCATTCCTTCTATGAAGCCTGTCCGGTTCTGAAATCGGAAGGGGCGGTGCGGCATTCCCGCCTGGCCCTGTGCGAGCTGACAGCCCGCACCCTGAAGCACGGGCTGGGCCTGCTGGGCATCCAGCTGCCGGATAGAATGTAACCGTTTCCGCCCATGAACACCTCCTTCCGTTATGTTCTCCTGTCCGCCGCCATGGCGGGATGCTGTTCCGCCGCTCCGGGCGGCGGCCATGAGCACTGGATGAGCAGTCCGGCCCTGAACGGCTGGCGGGAGGCGGTCTTCCGCGCCGGCGTTCCGGCTCAGCCTGCCGTACTGCCGCCCGGCGTGGAAATGATGATGGTGGGTTCTTCTTCCCCCGCCGTGCAAAGACTGGTGCTGGAGGGAATGACGCATCTGCTCTCCTTCGGGGACATGCGGGCCTTCGTGAAATTTGACGCCGCCCTCAGGCTGGACCCGGACTGCCTGATGGCCCACTGGGGACGGTGCATGAGCCTGATGGGCGCGGGCCCGGCTTTCCAGTCCCAGCGCGTCCAGTCCATGAAGCGCATGAAAGAGCTGGCGCTGCGTCCTGACTGCCCGGAGCAGGAGCGCGCCTATGCGGACGCCCTGGCCGTGCTGCTGATGGATGGCCCCGTGAAGGCGCAGGAAGCGTGGAAAACCATCTGCTCCACCTGGAAGCGCGACCCTTACGCCCCCTTGTTTTACGCGATGCTCCTGCGGGACGGCTTTGACGGGCAGGGCAAGCCCGGTGAAGGGCAGCAGGAGGCTGTCCGCGTGGTGGATGCCGTCCTGAAGGAACGCCCCGGCTCCCAGGCGGCCCTGTTCATGCGCGCCCTGCTGGAAGAAGTAGCCCCGGTCATTTCCCCGGAAACGGTGGAAACCGCCCGCAAGGCCGTGGCCGCCAATCCCCTTTCCGCGTCCGCCCATCACCTGCTGGGCCACTTCCTGTTCCGCACGGGAGACTATGAAGGGGCGTCCGCCGCCTTCCAGGCCTCAGAGAACCTGTGCCTGGCCTGGGAAAAAGCGGAGAACGTGCCCCCTGCGCTGGATGACGCCTGGTTCCGCTCCATCGTTTACCGTGCTGTTTCAGAATTTTGCGCCGGCCGTTACAAGGAGGCGGACGCCATTGCCGCCCGTGCCGCTGCCATTCCTTTAAACAAGGAACATCCGCTGGCTCCCGGCACGCTCCTCCAGCTCTGGGAGGCCAGAACGCTGCCCGTGCGCCTGATGCTGGCCAGGCCGGACCTTCCCGGGCAGACGCATCTGCTCAAGGCTTCTCCCGGCCCGCTGCCCAAGGGCTTCCCGGATTTGAGCAACGGCATGATGGCGGTGGTCACCCAGTACATGGGCGCCCGTTATGCCGCCAGGCAGGGCAGGCCGGATGCGGTGGCGTCCGGCTTTGACAAATTGTCCGGCATCCTGCGGCTGTTCATGGACGGAGCGGAAATCGCCCGGCGGCAGATGAGCGTCTCCTACTGGGCGCGCTGTCTTCAGATGGGCAGCCTGTATTCCTCGGAAATCCGCTCCCTGATGTTTCCGGACTCCGCTAATGTCTGGATGTCGGAAGCCATCCGGAGCCAGCGGTTTCCGTCCCTGCTGCTTCCTCCCGTGGTGCCGTACCCCGCGGAATGGAAACTGGCGCAGGCCTACCTGCAGGGCGGCAAATACCGGGAATGCCTGGACATGTGCGAGCAGGCGCTGAAACGCTTTCCCAACCACGCCGGGGTACTGGAAACCAGGAAGCAGGCCCGCGCCGCCGTCAAATAATTCATCCTGCCCATATGATGATCCCGTTGACGGCCTTTGAAGAAATGGACCGGGGAGATCATTCCGGCAGGCCAGGGGAGAGGTTGAATAAACGCTTCAGGGAGCGTCAATGAAATGGATATCTACGAAAGATTAAAAAACGGAGAGCCGATTAACACCCGGGAGTCCAGGGAATTCAAGGAAATCCTATGGCCGGAAACGGTGAGAAGCCGTACGCTCTGCCAGAAAATTAATTCGCTTCCGCCGTTTGACGGGGAAGTGCGGACATTGATGGACGAATTGTTCGAAGGCAGGTTTCCCGAATCTTCCAACATCTCTCCTCCCCTGCAGATTGACCGCGGGCATTGCGTGACGGTAGGTGAACGGGTTTTTATCAATGAAGGCCTTGATGTGATGGCGGCAGGCAGCGTGACGATAGAAGATGACGTGCTGATTGGACCGCAGGTTTCCATACTGACCTCCAATCATGACTTCAACAACTTGTTCATCTTGAAAAATAAGCCTGTCGTGATAAAAAAAGGGGCGTGGATCTGTTCAAAGGCGGTTCTATGTCCCGGCGTGACGGTAGGTGAAGGGGCGGTGGTGGGCGCCGGTTCCGTAGTAACGAAAGACGTGGAGCCGCACACCGTTGTGGGCGGAAATCCTGCCAGGTTCATCAAGAATATTTAACAAGCCAAACCGCTCCATTTCATTCTTCCAAGCATGGTCAATTTCATCTTTTCACGATCGTTGCAGGCCGTATCAGAGTCTTGTGGATTCTGATGTTCCGCATACGGTTATTGCTCATTTTCAATAATAAACACATCAATCAACATGAATCATCCCTATCTGGACCCCTCCTTCCTGGTTTCCTGGTCACGGCTTACGCCGGACTCCATCAAGCCGGACATTATGGAAGCCATCTCCCGTGCCAAAGCGAACATCCAGGCCATTTGCGACCAGCCGCTGGACTCCCTGACGTATGAAAGCACCTTCGGCGCGCTGGAAAAAGCCTCCGAGGACCTGCACCTGGGCTGGGGCCGCATCATGCATCTGGACTCCGTGAATGACGAACCGGCCCAGCGGGAGGCCATCGGTGAAATGCTGCCGGAGGTAGTGGCCTTCTCCTCCTCCGTGCCGCTGAATCCGTGCCTGTGGACGGTCCTGAAAGCCGCCGCGGCTTGTGACTGGGTGAAGGATCTTTCCCCCGTCAGGCAGCGTTTCATACAGGAAACGCTGGCGGACTTCCGCGAAAGCGGTGCGGACCTGCCGGACGACGTAAAGCCGGAATATGCGGAAATTGAAGCGCAGCTTTCCCTGAAAACGAAAAAATTTGCGGAAAACGTGCTGGACTCCACGAATGCGTGGGAACTCATCGTGGAAGATGAAGCGGAGCTCTCCTGCCTGCCGGACTCCGCGAAGGAAGCCGCGCGCCTGGACGCCCTGGCCAGCGGCCACGGCACGGAAGAATCCCCCTGCTGGCGCTTCACGCAGAAATTCACCTCCCTCCAGCCCGTCATGCAGTTTGCGGATTCGGACGACCTGCGCCGGAAGATGTGGGAAGGCTCCTGCTCGATCGGGAAGGACGGGGAATACGACAACGAAGCCCTCATCGCGGAAATCCTGGAACTGCGGGATAAAAAGGCCCATCTGCTGGGATATGGCTGCTTTGCGGACTACGCCACCTCCCGCCGCATGGCGGGGAGCGGAGCCAACGCCCTGAACTTCATCAACGACCTGCATGACAAGGTGAAGCCCTCCTTCCTGGAAGACATGGAAGCCGTGCGGCGGTACAAGGAGGAAAAGACCGGAAAACCCGTGGAAAAACTCTCCCCGTGGGAAACCGGCTACTGGTCTGAAAAACGCCGCCGTGAACTGTACGCCTTTGATGAGGAGGACCTGCGCCCGTACTACTCCGTGGAAAAGGTGATGGACGGCCTGTTCTCCATTTACTCCGGCTTGTACGGCATTACGGTGACGCCGCGCCCCACTGTGGCCTTCAAGCCCGGGGAATCCGGGGAAGTGCCGGAAGGCGCGGTGGAAGTATGGCATCCGGACGTCCTGTTCTATGAACTGCATGATGCGGAAAGCGGGGAGCATCTGGGCTCCTTTTATGCGGACTGGCATCCGCGGGACTCCAAGCGCGCCGGGGCATGGATGAACTATCTGAGCGTGGGGGAACCGCCGCACGGCGGGAAGCCCCGCGTGCCTCACCTGGGCCTCATGGTGGGGAACATGACCAAGCCCGTGGGGGACAAGCCCGCGCTGCTGTCCCACCGGGAGGTGGAAACCATCTTCCACGAATTCGGCCACCTGCTGCACCAGCTCCTTTCCGATGTGGAAGTAAAATCCCTGGCAGGAACGAACGTGGCCTGGGACTTTGTGGAACTGCCCTCCCAGATCAATGAAAACTGGTGCTGGGAGCGGGAATCCGTGGACCTCTTCGCCGCCCATTATGAAACGGGTGCAACAATCCCGGACGAACTGTTCTCCAAAATGCGCGCCGCGCGCAACTACATGAGCGGCACGGACTTCATGCGCCAGCTCTGCTTCGGCAAGCTGGACCTGGAGCTTCACGTGAACTGGCCGGAATACAAGGGCGCGCCGCTGGAAGAAACGGATGAGCGCATTCTGGCGGACTACCGGGTTCCGATGACGGACCGCGGCCCCTCCGTGGCGCGCCGCCTGACGCACATCTTTGCGGACCCCACGGGCTATGCCTCCGGCTACTACTCCTACAAATGGGCGGAAGTGCTGGAAGCGGACGCGTTCAGCCGCTTCCTGAAGGAAGGAGTGCTGAACCCGCAGACCGGCCGGGACTTCCGCCGCTGCATCCTCAGCAAGGGCAACAGCAAGCCTGCCGCGGAACTGTACCGCGACTTCATGGGGCGTGATCCGGACGCGGAAGCCCTGCTCGTCAAATCCGGAGTTCTCTAAACCATCATCCTGCACAACGCCATGTCTGCACAAAAAAGACTCTCTCTCGCCGGCATCGGGTGCGGTTCCCGCACGCGCACCTACATGAAGCTGGCCATGGAACAAAAGGACCGCTACCGCATCGCCGCCGCGGCGGACCCCGTGAAGGAACGCACGGAAGCCGTGCGGGACTTTGCTCCGGAGGAGGAGCGGAACTCCATCCGCCTGTTCAAGGACGCCGCCTCCCTGCTGGCGGAACCGCGCCTGGCGGACGTAGCCATCATCGGCACGCAGGACGACTACCACTACGCCCCGTGCAGGAAGGCCATGGAACTGGGCTACCATGTCCTGCTGGAAAAACCCATCGCCAAGACGCTGAAAGAGGCGCTGGAACTGCGTGACATGGCGCGCCTGCTGAAGCGCCGCGTGGCCGTGTGCCACGTGCTGCGCTACACCCAGTTCTACCGCACCCTGAAAAAGATCATTGACAGCGGGGAAATAGGGGACGTCATCACCTTCAACGCCAATGAAGGCGTGGGGGCGTGGCACTTTGCCCACTCCTTCGTGCGCGGGCACTGGGGCAACAGCAAGACCTCCACCCCCATGATCGTCGCCAAGTGCTGCCATGACATGGACATTCTCTACTGGCTCATGGGGCGGCGCAAATGCCTCTCCGTCGCCAGCTTCGGGGAGCTCACCTTCTTCACGAAAAAGACGCTCTCCTCCCCCCGTCCGGAACGCTGCACGGACTGGACCACCCCGGTGGGGGAAGACCCTTGGGATGCCCGCAAATACGCCACGGACGACGAATGCAAGCGCTGGCTGGGCATGGTGTACGACCGCGCCCAGGAAGCTACCGCGGAGGAAATCTATGAATGGCTTAAAACCTCCCCATGGGGCAGGGACTACCTTCAGTGCGACAACGACCAGCCGGACCACCAGGTCTCCATCATGCGCTTTGAAGGCGGCCTGACCGGCACCTTCACGATGACGGCCTTTGAACAGGGGCGCCATATTGAGGTGTACGGCACCAGGGGAAAAATCCGCGCCGGCGTCTTCTACAAGGAAAACGGCCCCGGTGAAATCACCGTAACGCCGCACTTTGGCGGAAAAACCCGCGTGGTGGAGCTGGAAGAACTGCCCGGCGGCTACCAGGGCCATGGCGGCGGGGACTGGGGCCTTGTGGAAGCGCTTTACGATGACATGCTGACGGTGCCCTCTCCCGCAGACATGACTACCTCCATTGAAGAATCCGCCCACTCCCATGTCATGGCCTTTGCCACGGAACACGCCCGGCTGACCGGCCAGGTGGTGGATGTGGCCGAATTCGAGCGCCGGGTCATGAGGGGGGAACTGGCGTATTAACGCAGTTGTTGAACAGCTGAATTTCCGGAACACGGCCGGGACCCTGTTCTTTTTTGTTGGGTCCCCCGGCCGTGGAACCCCGGAAGTTGTTTAAAGGGTTCATTAAAAAAAGATTAGTTTTTTACAATTTTTGTAAATTTCATCATGGGATATTTGCATAAGGTTGCAAATTCTGATCGTTTGTCATCTGAATAATGGAAATATAAATTATTCAGAAATAAACAGTTATAAAAATCGCGGATTAGGAATCCGAAGTCAAAGGAAAAATCTGTGGAAAAGTTGGTTAGGAGTAATAGGGAATATAAGGGTGAGAGGGATAAGAGGGGGTGTAAAATTTCCATATAACACTTATCTGCCTTATATTCAATATTATACGCATCTTTTACAGAGGCGTTGTTTTATCGCGGATTCCTAATCCGGTATACCGTAGTTTGAGTCAATTAAAAACCATGAAGAAATCACTCATTCTACTGTTGTTAGCCGCCTCTGTCTCTGCAGTTTCGGCAGCTTCTCTGAAAGTTAATTTGGGATCTGCCTCCTCTGGGGATGATTGGATTGGCGTAGCAACCACCAAAAGCGCTCCCGCAGGCGGGAAGGCCACCTCTTACACATCCATTACTTCTTTGAGCAAAGATGGGGGAGCCGTTTCTTCCTCTCTGGTTCTGGGGGATTTGGATGGCAGTGACGTCACGTTCAGCATGTCTTACAAAAGCACTGCCTCCCAAAGTGCGGGGTATCTGGACGGCACAAACAGCTCGTCTCCGCTGAATCCCGTATTTTCAGAAAGCATGGCGCAGTCTTCTATCACTGACAGATGCAATGGAGTCAAGGGACAGTCCGTCGGTCTGCAATTCACGCTGGGCGGCTTGGCTGCCAATACCACCTATTATTTATACGTCTTGGGAAACAGCGGCTTATCGACCAATAAAACCAGCATGACTCTCTCAGGCGGCGTTACCGACATCACCGGAAACCTGATGGATGGATATGAAGGAGCTGGGTCCGTGACCGGTTCAACATTCCAGGGAGGGACGATTGGTTCAGGAGTGGGGATGGAATGGGCGTTCACGACGAATGATTCAGGCCAGGTGACGCTGACTTATGAACGCGCCTCCGCCGGTACAGATGATGTTGTAAGTGCAGATATCGCATTGAACGGGTTTATTTTGGCAACTGCGCCCATTCCTGAACCGGCTGCAGCCTCTCTGGGACTGATGGGGCTTGCTTGCCTGATGATGCGGCGGCGCAGGATACAGGGATAACCCCATTGCATTTTTTGACCAGGCTGCCGGCAGGAATGGTTGGAAAACATGAAAAATTCCTTCCTTCTGTCCGGCAGCTTTTTAGTTTGCAGCATCTATCTATCTGTTAGATTATTTGATAACTTTATGCCTGTACAAGAGAAATATCTTTTTCGTGTCCTTGGCTTCATGGCTGTTTTCTTTCTGGGGAATCTCGTGCAGGCACAGGGATCAGTGGAATCTTTCGGCGTGGATTTCGGGAATTCCTCGTCTACGGCCCAGCCGGGTTGGACGAATATGGGAGTGGTGACCACTACTCCGTCCACCTCTCTGAAAAGCGTGCCCCTGCGGAGGAATAATCTGGAAGCCTCTTCCTCCCCCGTGCTGGCCGGAACGCTGTTCGGACGTTCCGTTTATCTGGCGGTCACGGCCAAGTCGGAAGCGAGCGTGGGAGACATGTGCTATGACAACACCTCCTCCACTTGGCGGGAAAAAGGGGAAACCCGGGGAACGCAGTCCGGCGGTGTGCTGCAGGCGGAAAGTGTGTTCGGCTTTCCAAATCATGGAGAAGCCTTGAATACGAGTTTGCTTCTGTTTACCAACGGAGTGCCGAAAAGGGCGGGAACGGTGCGCGTTTCCCTTTCCGGGCTGGCTCCGGGCAAGGAATATGCGGTTTCTTTTTTCCTGGGGAATGGAAAGCCGGCATATCAGTCCGTTTCCCTGGTGTCCGGAAACCACGTGGATGTGAAGGCCCTCCAGACCTCCACCGGTTCACGGACGGACGGCAAGTGGAAGGGCGGCGTCAACAGTACGGACGCCGATACTTATATGGCCCTGGAATGGTCCGCGGAAGCGGATGCCGCCGGGACGCTCGTTTTTGACGTGGTCAAGGAAGGTAACGAATCCGGCACTGGAGTCTTGAATTTGAATGCGCTGACCGTCCGTACGGATGATACTCCCGCTCCTCCGGCGCCGGAGCCGCGGCCCGTCAGTGTGGTGCATAACAGGGCGCTGACTGCTCTTTCTTCTCCGGTGGCGCTTCCCATTCCTGCGGATGCCTGGACCGGAACCGGGGAAATGACCTGCGAACTCTGGATCAGGCCGGAAGAGGACGCTTCTTCCGGCGCCATTCTTTCCCTGGGGGCAGCCACGCTTTCCCTGAACGGAGGCCGCTTGCACCTGGATTCCGGGAATACGGAAACTCCGGCCTCGGTGGAGGCCTCCGGCCAGCCTTTTGCCGCCGGAACCTGGCATCATGTGGCCGTCTCCCTGGGTGCTGAAAACGTCAGCCTGTATGTGGACGGAACGCTGGCGGGAACCGCTCCCGCCGCTCCCTACCTGGCTTCCATGAAAAGTAGCTGGGCAGGCCTGGTCCTGGCGGCGCAGTTCAAGGGTGCCCGGGATGAACTAAGGTTCTGGAATGCGGAATTGGGGGGTGATCCGGATGACTTTTTCCTGACGGGGCCGTTGTCCATGGCGCACCCCAAATATGACCGCCTGGTGGGCCTCTGGCGGCTGGACGGGGACTTCCGGGATGCCAAGTGGACGGAATTTGCTGACAAGACAGGCAGCTCTTTTGTCCGCCCCTATCAGGCGGTAACACCTTCCGGAACGGAATTCTCCATTGTTACGGACAATGACACCTTCCGTTACATGCTCATGACGGCTTATGTGCGGGATAGCCACTTGCGTTTCCGCTGGCTTTCGCGTTCGCATATCATCAATAACAATGACCTTATCTACATCGGCTGTGCGGGCCTTACGGCGGACGGTACTGTAACCCACTGGAGACCGGACAACGATGTGAAGGAGAAAAACGGAGTCACGTTCCTTTCCCGGGACGGGGAGAGATCCTGCGTCTACCGCTTTGCCGGCCCCAATGCTTTCATGCATGTGGGGGGAAACCTGCTGGCCGGAAACCCTACCTTCACGATTGAAGCCAATATGCTCCTTTCCGGAGAAGAGGAAAACTTCACTCTTTTTGGCAACGACAATGTTGCTCTGACGGTGAGATGGGCAGGGGACCATTACCGGGCTCGCATCCAGGTGGGAACTTCCGTGGCCTGGGAGGCCGACCTGCCTGATATTCCCCTCCATGAATATTTCTGGATTGCCTTTGTTCGCGATGCCAATAGTGATACGGGTACTTTTTATCTGAACAACGCTGCCGTAGCCACCGGCAAAGCCTCTGTCGGAGAGGATCTGGACGGGCTGTCAGCCAATGCGGTCATCGGGAGCAACCTGATCGGCAGCATTGACGAGATGCGTATCTGGGTGGAGGCCCGCGCCGCAAAAAAACTGGGGAAGCCAGTCCAGCATGCCTGGGTAGACCGCCAGATTGTTGCCTGGTGGGGGGACAATGAAGCGGAAGAAGGTCATGATTCCGCCTCATGGGTGGCTGACCTGCGTTATCTGCGTGCACTCACGGCAGGGGTGGACGGAATGCATATCCGTATTTGCTTTTCAGGAGGCGCAGACTGGAAAACCATGCTCAAAAGTGCGGCGGCTAGGGAGAAGTTCGCCACCCAGATTGGGGAAATGCTGACCGAATACAGTGACTTGCTGGATGGCGTGGATCTGGACTTTGAATGGCTTTACCAGGGGGATGCCTTGTGGCAGCAGTACGGAATGCTGGCTCAAACCATCCGGGAGAAAATCGGCCCCGATCCCATCTTCACTATTACGTTGCACACCGTATCCTACTGGTTCCCCAAGGACAAGATTCAGTTTGTGGACTTTTTCCCATTTCAGAATTATGGTCCGAACACCAGCGCTTCCCTCTATAGCACCATGGTCTCCGCATGCAAGACCTTCAGGTCCTGGGGCTACCCGGATTCCAAAATCCAGCTGAGCGGTCCTTTTTACGGTGTGACAGGCGTATCCGGTGCCACAGACGCTCTGCTGTACCGGGATCTGAAGGGGGAAGAAGAACTCAATAATCCTGCGCTGGACCAGCTTACCCTGAACAGCAACAATAAAAAATACTATTACAACGGTGTAGACACTACCCGGAGAAAAAACAAGTACATCAGCGATCAAAAGTTGGCTGGTTTCATGTACTGGGATCTGGGAGGAGACATCTCCGACTCCCGGAATGAAAGCAACTACTTTGACCAGCGTTCGCTGCTGCGCGCCGCCAACCGTTACGTGTCTTCCACGTCGTTTCCCGTGACAGCTTCGCCTTTCAGCCTGTCCCTGGTGGGGGCTTCCGTTCCTGCCGCTGGAGGGGCAGTGGCTGTGGAAGTGCAGATGGAGAATGAAACCCTGGGCTGGGTGGTGGCGGAATGTCCGGACTGGATTTCCGTTTCCGCGGCTTCCGGCATTGGCCGTGCGACGGTCATGCTGACAGCGGCAGAGAACAAATCCGCCAGCGGAAGGTCCGGAACGGTGGTGTTCCGGGCTTCCGACAAGCAGGAATGCGCCGTCATCATCACGCAGGCCGGGGCCGACCTGGCCGGATATGACAAGTGGGTGCAGGATACCTTCCCGCCGGATGCCGCTCCGGGCCAGACGGCTGCGGACGCCGCCCCCGCCGGGGATGGCGTGACCAACCTGATGAAATACGCCACGGGCCTGGATCCGCTCAAACCTTGCGGAAGCGTTACCAGAGTGACGGCGGAAGAGGGCAGTGACGGTAACATGCATCTGGTGCTGCGCTGGCCTGTGAATCCGCAGGCGTCTGACGTGAAGCATGAGGTGGAGGTTTCTTCGGATCTGGTCAACTGGACTTCCCTGGGGGAAGTGGAGACCGCCGGAAAGACGGCGGCTGAATTCCGGGATACGGAATCCATGAGCGACAGTGGAATGACGCGCCGTTTTCTGCGTCTGAAAGTGACCCGGGAATAGTTTTTGCCGGTTTGGTCGTCATGGGGGCGCTGTCTTTGCGCCCCCTGTTTTGCATGGGGCAGCAAACCCTCCCGGAAGGGTATGGCCCCTGCAGCACTTCTAAACTCCTTTACCCCATTCCGGGGTATCCACCGGGCAATGGAGGAGGTTATTTGCCGCCCTTCTTTTTAATTTTTTCCTTCACCCGTTCCACATTGGCGCGGGCGTCTTCATTCCCCAGGTCCGCCGCCTGTTCGTACCATTTCTGGGCTTCCGGCAGGTCTTTGGCCACGCCTGTGCCGCGTTCATACATGGAACCCAGGTTGTTCATGGCCTTGGCGTCATCCTGTTCCGCTCCCTTGATGTAAAACTGGTAGGCCAGGGCCGTATCCTGCGGGGTGCCCAGGCCTTCCTCATGCAGGTAGCCCAGCAGGAAATACATGCCCGGAACGGGTTGCGTCTGGGTCTGTTCCAGCCTGGTCAGGATTCCCAGCGCCGCCTTGGGGTCCGGCTCCATGTCCTCCCCCTTGATGAGCAGGCGCGCTTTTTCCACCAGGGCTTCCGGATCATTGGTCTCCGCTGCCTTCAGCACGTAGTCCCTGTGCAGTTCCTTGTTCGGCTGAACGCCGATGCCCTGTTCGTAATAGCGGGCCAGCCTTTTGAGGCCGCGCACGTCCTCCTTTTTCACCAGGGCGGTGGCTGCCGTCATGGCGGAGGCCAGAAGCTGCTGCCGTTCCGCAGGGTCCTTCACGTTACCGGCCACGGTTTCATAATAGTTGGCCAGCTCGTCCAGAGCGGTCAGGCTGCCCAGTTCCACGGCCTGTTCCCAGAACTTGACGGCTTCCGGATTGATGGTTTCCGGGGCCGGGGCCTTGCGTTCCCTGCCGGATGGAGTCATCCAGGGGGGGACGGCGCCGGCATCCGTCACGGTATCTTCCGCGTTATCCTTCTGGCCCGGCTTCTTCAGCCACGGGGGGGAATTGCCATCTTCTCCGTTCGTGCCCAGCTTTACCGGCTGGTAGGCGGAATTGGCGTTGTCCTGCGCCGCCCTCTCCTCCATGTTCTGGGGATAGGCCGCCTGGTTGGCCAGGAAAAGCAGGGAGGGAATGTGCCCGCGTGCCGCCAGGCCATGTATCATGGCGCTGTAGGGTTGAAGGTTTTCATTATTGGAGCTCCACATGTCCGCCGCATCCACGTGGCCTTTCAGGGCTCCCCGGAACATCCAGGAATCCCCTTCCGCCATGCGTTTTTCCAGGCCGAATTCGTAAATGAGGGCGCGGCCGAGCACGTACATGCCGCAGGGATCTCCCTGTCCGGCGGAAAGCCGGGCCCAGGCCAGGGCTTCCGGATAGCCGGATTCCTCGCTCCTGTAACTGAACAGCATCAGGTAGGCCAGGTCCGCCTGGCTGCGGGCGTCTCCTTCCTGCGCTTTTTTGCGGAGGGTAGCGGTCAGGTCTTCCCACTGTTCCGGCGTAACGTATTCGGAAATCGCTTTCAGCGTGATGAAGTCCCCTGATGCGGCTTTTGTCAGGCAAGCACTCAACAGGGTTTTGGCAGGTTCTGCGGTCGGCCTGTCCATCAAATCCGGGTTTTCCATCTGGGCCAGGCGCAGTTTGGCCAGGGGGTGGCCTTCTTCCGCCGCCTTCCTGTACCACGTGCGCATGTTTTCCAGCGCTTCATGGGCCTTCCCTACGGAATCCATGGTGTTGGCAAGTTCCTCTTTCCACAGCTCGCCCAGCTGGACGCTGGAATCCGCGTCCCCCAGCTGGGAGGCCAGTTCCAGCTCCTTGTGCGTTTTGGCGTAAGGGGGGAGCTGGTTGAGTTTTTTCTGGGGGAGGGAAAGCGGCTCCTTCAGGAAGGGCATGCCCCGTTCGTCATGCAGGGCCAGCAAATCCTGCGCCGCCTTCCGCAGCTCCTGTTCCTGAGGCGGCTTCCGATCCGCAATCAACTGGGCGTACCAGGCATAGGCATTGTTGCTGCCCAGCTTCCGGGCCCGGTCAAACAGGGGCTGGACGGCGGCACCGTCCACAGCGGTCCGTTTTTCCTTCATGTACCCGGAGAGGGTTTCCAGAATGGTTTCCAGATCGCCTCTGGATACCAGTTCTTTACGAAGTTTTTCGGATTGTTCCTTGTCGGTCGCCTTCCTCATGTCCGCCAGCAGCCGCATGGCCGTTGCGTGGCCTATCTGTGAGAGTCCGGAAAGAGGTGCAAGGGCCATCTTCCGCCATTCCAGGCCGCTTGGATCATTGCTGGAAGGGCCGCCGCCCAGGGCAAGGGCCAGTTCCCCGATCCGCGCTTTCATAACAGGCGGATAGTATTTCCGGGGCTTCCTCAGAGATTCTAGCACCTTGGCGGGATCCTCCTTCAACCAGTCCACACGGATGAAAGCGAGCTGGGCCAGTGCGTCCGGGTCGCCGGAGGCGGCTTTCTTTTCCAGTGGCGCCAGATAGCGCCTCAACTCCGCCTCAGGCAGGTCCGTGACTGTGTACAGCGCCGTAATGGCGTCCATATCCCCTTTCTCGGCCAGCTTGCGGCAGGCGTCCAGCCATTCCGCATGCTCCGGCTGCATGGGCTGTGTTTTGAAAATTCCGAAAATCCCGTAGGGGTCCGTCATCATGAGCCTGGGGGCCGGATGGCCGGATTTGGCGGCCGCTTCCCGGAAAAAATGCTGCATGTGTTCCAGGCAGGCCAGCGGCAGGTCTCCGCGGTTCAGGTAATAAAGCCCCATCCAGTACTCCCCGGCCAGCATGTTGGCGCGGAAGTCGCCCGTGGCGGCCTTGTCAAGCAGTTCTCCGTATGTCCAGCCGCCGTCCATGGGCAGGCGGGAAAGGTCCCGGACCGGGGCATTCTCCACCTGTCCGGGCGGATCTGCCGCCGCCTGGGACGGAACGTCCTGGGCGTAAGCCGAAACGGAAAAAATAAAGGGAATAAGCAAAAGACGGGCTCGCATGGGTCAGTTCTTTTCTAACAGGAAAAACCTCTGTCCTACAAGCGTTTTTCACGTGACTGAATGTTTAATTATTGATGATGTCACGTTCTTTTTTTAAAGAAGACAAATGAAGCTGTGACGGGAGGCTCCGGGCACGTGCACGGCAGCTCGCAAGGTGGAGGATAATGATAGCCGGGAGAGCCGGAACGGACAAAGTAAACAAGGAATGTTAACCCCCCTGTGTCCCTTCCGTCCATTCGGTCCGGATTATTTTAAGAGAGCCTCGCGAGATTGCACCTTACTAAACCTCCCGCAGTTTTTCCGGGTGTTCCTTCAGCAGGGCGCGCAGGCGGCCGCGGTCCAGTTTTCCCATCACGGTCAGGGGGATGGTTGTCTCCATGACGGCGCGGATGCGCTGTGGGCCGGGGGCCGCCGCATTCCACGCACGGCAGGCTTGTTCCAGGGATGCCGCGGCGGGAGCGCAGGCAACCAGTTCCATGCCCGTCCGGGGATGCGGGACGGCCTCCACTACAGCCTCCGGAACGCTGTGGCGCAACGCGTCCTGGACGGCGTCCGGGTCCACCAGTTCCCCGAGGACT
Organism: Akkermansia sp.; assembly: GCF_020860705.1. GTDB lineage: Bacteria > Verrucomicrobiota > Verrucomicrobiia > Verrucomicrobiales > Akkermansiaceae > Akkermansia. The sequence goes on along the minus strand of NZ_JAJBTT010000008.1, from coordinate 41,297 downwards.
TTGACAAGCCTGTCCGCCCGGCGCAGGAAGGTCAGCAGCCGTCCTTCCAGGCGTACCAGGTCGCGTGTTCTCCACCATTCATGGGGTTCCACCTGTTCCAGAACAAAATCTCCATGGGGCTGCGTCAGCAGGCGCCCGCACAGCTTTCCTTCCCCCTGGATACGCAGGAGCCCGTCCTCGTCCGTGGCCGCTTTCCAGTGGGGGAGGAGGGAAAGGCGGTCCGTATGGTAGGGATCGCCGGGGAGGGCCGTAGCCAGCTGGGAACCGGACTCCGTCATGCCATAGCTTTGCACCACGGGCCAGCCGAGGGCGCGGGCATTCCGTCCCGTCTCCATGTCCAGGGCGCCTCCGCCTACGATGATGCATCCGGCGGTGGAGGGAGCCTGGATGCGGAGATTGACCAGGTCAACGACCTGTGTGGGAACCAGGGAGGACCAGCGTGCGCCGGACTTTCTCATCAGGTCCGCATAAGCGTGCGGATTCCACTTCCCGTGGAGAGTGTGGACGGCAGTCCCGGCCAGGGCCGCGCGCAGGTGGATCATGGCGCCTCCCACATGCCAGACGGGCAGCGGGCAGCACCAGTCCCCGCGGTCCGCGTGCAGGTGGTCCAGCGCGCCGCGCGCGCAGACGTCCAGGGCGCGGCGGGTGAATAAAATGGCTTTGGGCGGTGAGCCGGAGGATCCGGAGGTGGCAAAGGCAGTGACTTCATCCATGCCCTGCCGGGAAAGGAAGGCGGCAGCCTGTTCCGCCCAGTCCCTCAAATGGGGGGGAGCCATCACGCAGGGGCCGTTGTCCCGGTCCCAGGGCAGGGGTGTTCCGGAGGCGGTCATGGCGGCCGCAGGTTACCGGAGGGCTTTTCTGCGCAGGGTGTGCCAGCGTTCCTCCATACGGGGCTTCAAATGGTGCTCAATCCAGGCATAGGCCGCTTCCAGGCCGCCTGCCTTGAAGGTGCGGCCTATTTCCGCTTCCACGCCTGTGGCGTTGCCGGTGCGGCGCAGGAAATCATTGCTGGTGAATTCGATGAAAAGCTTTCCGTTGATTGCTCCTTCCTCCGCCAGAATCCATTCCCTGACGTACAGCGCCAGAATGGCATCTCCTACCCATGCCTCCACGCGGAGGCGTTCTTCTGTGGCCTTGTCCATATGATGGTTCATGAAAATCTGGCAATGGCGGTCTTTCCGCCCAACGGATCCTTGATGGGCGGCGGAGGCACGCCGGGTGCTCCGGGCGCCTTGTCTCCGGCGGGGGAGGACGGCTGGCTATTTTCCCGGGGAAGCTCCGGCAGGTTGTCCGTTGGGGCGGCTGCGGGCGTTCCCGGGGCCGGTGGATTCACCTTCCGGTTCTGCGGCGCAGGGGCGGTTCCCGGAGTGAGGGGCACGTCCAGCACCCTGTCCTGAGTGGCGCGGCGGTTGGCGGCATCCTTGGCCTCCAGGCTCTTGCGGAGCGCCGTCTCCGATTCCGAATTCCAGTATCCGGAATCCAGTTCAATGTAAATGTTGGAGTAGGGAAGGGACGTCTTGGTCTTGATGACCAGCACGTTGAACTGCTTGGCGGCGTCTTCGATCAGGGAATTGATCGTGCGGCTCATCAATTCAAAATGCTGGCGTCCCGGAAGCATCTTATCGATACTGTGGCGGTAGCGCTTGATGCCGGGGGCGTAGTCTTCCGTCACGCTGCGCAGTTCTGAACTGATCATGATACGGGGGACCACGTGGGCTTCCTCCTCCAGCATGTTCAGCACGTCCAAAAGCACTTCATCGGACGTCTTGTCGGAAACCATGGTCTTGATGCCGGCGCCCGTGTAGGCCGGAAAGGAGGCCTCAGCGATGACAATCCAGTTCCTGGCCCCCACGATTGCCAGGTTTTTGTACAACTGGTCCTTCCATTCCCGCTCTGCCGGATTGGCGTCCTGGCAGCCGCTGAGCAGGCTGATGATGCACACGGGGAGAATGAGGGGAAGTCGGATCATGGGAGGGGCCCCGCCTTGCGGGGCTGGAAAATGGGCTAGAACTTGTGGGAACGTGGTTCGCGGCAGGTGCTGGGGCAGCGGCCCTGTTCCGTGGCGAACGGAGCTCCCTGGGTGGGGGCCGCCTCCGTAAAGGCGACGCCCGGCATCTCAGTAGGTACGCCCTGAACGGGGAAATCCTTTCGCAGGGGGAAATAAGGATAGCCTTCCCACATCAAAATGCGGCGCAAATCCGGATGGCCGGAAAACTTGATGCCCATCAGGTCCCACACTTCACGTTCATGCCAGTTGGCGGACTGGAAGATTTCCGAGACGCTGGGGACTTCCTCGCCGTCGTCCACCTTGGTCTTGAGGCTCAGGTTCACGCCCGTTTCCGCCTGCGTCAGCGTATAGTTGACTTCAAAGCGGGGGCTTTCTCCCATGTTGTCCACGGAGCAGAGGTTCACCATCATGTCAAATCCGGCGGAATCCCGCAGCCAGCGGACGACGTCCGCGATGGCGTGGCGTGCGACGGTCAGCGTGATGTCGCCGCGGAACTCGTAGCGGTCCGTGATGATGTCTTTCCCAAAACGGTTCTGGGTGTTGTCTGCGGCGGTCTTGATCTGTGATTCTAGAGAAAGCATGAAAAAAGAATGGTAAAAGGTGGAACGTGGGTGAAAACGGTCGGGAATATTATTCGAGGGACATTTCCGTATCGACCGGCACGGGGGCGTTGGCTTCGCGCGGTTCCTCCTTCTTGAAGAAGGTGCGTGCGGGCTGCTGGGTGTCCAGCTTCTTGCGCAGGGTGAGCAGGCCTTCCAGAATGGCTTCCGGGCGGGGAGGGCAGCCGGAAATGTAAACGTCCACGGGCAAAATCTTGTCCACGCCCTGAAGCACGGAATAGGAGCGGAACATGCCGCCGGTGGAGGCGCAGGCGCCCATGGCGATGCACCACTTGGGTTCCGGCATCTGGTCCCAGATGCGCCGGACGGCCAGGGCCATTTTATAGGTGACGGTGCCGGCCACGATCATCACGTCCGCCTGGCGCGGGGAAAAGCGCGTCACTTCCGAACCGAAGCGGGAAAGGTCGTACCGGGAGCAGGCCACGGCCATGAACTCGATGGCGCAGCAGGAAAGCCCCATCGGCATGGGCCAGAGGGAATTTTTACGAATCCAGTTGATAGCGGCATCCAGGGTGGTATAGACAAAATTGCCTTCCGCATTGGTGTCCAGTATTCCGGTTTCGTAAATATTCGATTCGTTTGTGGTGACCATGATAACAGATGATTCTTGTTGAAGCCAGATTAACGAGATGCCTTCAACTCTCAAGCCTTAATTTGGTTCAATCATGATTTTCTACGGCCTCGTTCCGACTGGTCTTTCAAACCGTTCGGAGAGGGATGAATAAACCCGCACGAGGTCTCCCCCGTGCGGGTTTTTTTATCCAACTATATTACCTATGAAACTCAGAACTCCCCTTGTTGGGTGGCGGTCTCTCTACCTCCCGCCGCCCGGTTTGTTACTGATGCAGGTTAGAGTCCCGGTCAGGGGATTGCGTTCAAAAAGGAGGAAATTTTATGACAGGCCCATGGGAGGAAATACAGGATGCTTTGAGAATGAATGCATCATGTTTTTACTACCCTGAAAGGGAAAACAGAGTGTAGACTCGGTTTCCCTGCAATGTTGGCGTGAAGGGTGCTTTGGGGAAGGAGGGAGGATGCTTTATCCGCGGTGATCCCTGTGCCGGGAGGAACGGATGACAAGGTGCGCGACCAGCCAGAGGCTGAGGGCAATAGTGGCTAAAAGAGCCGGCATGCTTTCCGTGATGTCTCCTAACAACAGCACGGCCAGGTCCGCACCCAGAAGAAGGAGGCCAATGAAACGCCAGTACGGGGATTCCCCGTCATGCCTGGCGCGCGGGGAAAACTCCGCACAAAGGGACGGAGTATCCAGCAGGAAGGAAAGAAAGTCAAACATGGTTTTGTGAAAGGAGTTGGAAGGAGGAAGTTGGTGGATGGGCTTTGTTGCCGGAAGGCCGCGATGTGATGGACTAACTTTATTTACAAGGGCCGGGAGGCCCTTGTTCCCGGAAGTGTGGCTATGATGAGACACCGGGGAAGGAACAATTCCAATGGCATGCATGAGAAGCGATCGCTTGGGAACGAAGGCCTCCCGGCCTTCGTATGGCTTTGATGAATGGGAGTTATCACAGGAAGATAGGATGTATGGACTAAATTACAAGGGCCGGGAGGCCCTTGTTCCCCAAATAATAAAATAAGCTAACCTTCTCATCGTCTCGGGGGTAATATTCTTTCCGAGTCGGAGCAGTCATGAGGGATGGTACCATCCCTCATGACTGGCTTGAAGCGAGTACGTCTTGTTCCCTGTTCACTTCCTTACCGTGAACTCTTGCTAGTTGGTACCGCTTCAAGCCCCATTCCGGGATCCGGTCATTCCATAGCTCGAATAGTTACAGGGGCCGTTTCCTGAAACGAGTCCGTATTTGAGGCAGAGATCATCATGAACACATACCAGCACAACATCAACCGTGAAGTGGGGAATCAGTCTCCTCAACCCATCTACGCCGGCATCGACATCTCCAAGGATTTCCTGGACGTCTGCCTGCTACGCCGTCACTACCGCTTCACCAACGACCCCAACGGGCATCATGGACTATTAACCCTTTTTAAACGACAACACGCTCCCGTACACGCCCTCTATGAATCCACCGGATATTTGAGCCGAAGGCTCGTTCCCTTCTTCAGACAACATGATATCGCCCAAAGCTGTCTCAATCCACTACGGGTAAGAAACTTCGCCCGCAGTGAAGGCATCCAGGCCAAAACAGACCGTTTGGACGCCCTGGTCCTCTCCAGGATGGGACAAGACAGAAAACTCCAGGCAGACTCCATCCCTGACAAGTGCATTCTCCTGCTCAGGGAATATGAAAGCGTGCTTGGGTTCTGTATAAAAAGGAGAACGCAGTTAAAAAATCAACTGGCAGCCATCAACGAGAGCTTTTTGAAAAAGCAGCTGGAAAGCTTGTTGAAACAGGAAGAGAAGAAGATAGTCAGAATCCAGGAGAAGATGGAGCAACTTATTGAGTGCAACAAAGAAAGCAGCTGGAAGTATCAGGCCTATCAGGAGGTGTCAGGAATAGGAAAGCGCAGCGCGATGGCCCTGCTCAGCAGGATGCCCGAACCAGGACGGCTCAACCGGAAGGAGGCGGCCTCTCTATTGGGAGTGGCCCCCTATGTCCGGGAGAGTGGAAACATGAAGGGGGCAGGCAGAATACAAGGTGGAAGAAAAGAGTTGAGGAGCATCCTTTACATGGGAACAGTAAGCGCAGTAAGAAGCAACAAGGTTCTCAGGGAGAAATATGATCGGTTGATAGCAGGAGGCAAGAGCGGGAAGTGTGCCGTGATAGCATGTAGCCGGACACTGATTATTCATTTGAATGGCGTGGCAAGGAGAGTTCTGGAGAAGATAGAAGAAGAAAAAAACTCAAATATTTATGATCTAATAATATAAAAATAAACATGTTAACTTTATTTTATCACATTATAGTTGACTAGAAGCTGGGCCGTGATGGGAAACTGGGGAAGGGACAATTCCATCGGCATGCATGAGAAGCGGTTGCCTGGGAACGGAGGCCTCCCGGCCTTCGTATCTAAATTTCCCCTAGGCACAGCCACGGCAATTTTATTTAATGGTCATGATTCCGGAGGGATTGGACAATAATATAAGCGATCAGCCAGAGGGCAAAGACCATGCCGGGAACAAGAGCCGCCACGCTGTCCATATGTAGCCATAGCAGCAGGGATCCCATGACCATTGACAGGAGAATGATGCCCGTCCATTGACACCTCCGGGATTGTTCGTCATCCCTGCCGCTCCAGGGAGGGCCAATCAATGAGGATAAAATATCTTTCAAAAGATCGGAAAGATCGAACATAGGGGCAAGCAGGAAGTTTAGCGATGCAAATCCGGGAAAGGAATGGAGAATATTACAGCCGTTCCTGAATCAGCACATGGAAATGGCCGCCTGCGCCGTGTTCATCCGTCAGGAAGGCGTCCTGCGGCGTGTTCTCCGCATAAGGGAGCAGGTAGTCCCGCTGGGTCATCAGGGTGACTGTATCCCCCAGGCAGTTGCGGGAAAGCTCCAGCAGGTCCGTGAAATTGACGTCGCACGTCAGGTCCGTCAGGCCCGGGTATTGGTACAGTTCCTCCCCGGTCAGCACCTGGTGGCTTTTATAGCCGCGCAGGGATCCTTTGGGGCGGCGGTAATACAGGCGTTCCATTTCGTCCCCGTAGTCGATGACCGTCATGACGCCCTTGTTCCAGAGGGGCAGCCATCCGGTGAACCAGCGGGCGTAGGAGTCATGAATCTCCACACGCTGGCCCGGCTGGGAATCGTATTCCAGCATATGGGAAAAGAGCGGCTGTTGATGGATGGGGCACAGTTCCTCCCGGATGGCTCCGTCCTTCACGGTCAGCCCCACTTCCTGCCAGCCCTGTTCCGTGTACTCGAACACGCGGGCGGGGAAGGCGTCCACCAGCTCGTTGGAAAAGATGAAGGCCTTGCCGCCGCAGTGCTTCAGCGCCTTCTCCATGGTGGAATAAATTTTGGCCTGGCTTCCCAGCAGCAGGTGCTGGAATTCCCTCAGTCTGGGGGAGGATTCCACGATCACGTAGTCCGTGTTCAGGCGGTTCCAGAATCCCAGTTGTTCCAAGACCTTGACCGCCAGCGCTCCGGAGCCGGCTCCTATCTCCAGCAGGGGCAGCCGCTTGCCGCAGCGGGCGCAGGCCTCCTTCCAGCGGGCGACCACGGCTTTCGCCAGAATGGGGGAGAGCGTGGGCGTGGTGGAAAAGTCCCCGCGGCTTCCGATGTTTTCAATGGCGGTGGAATAATACCCCTCCTGCGGGTGGTGCAGGGCCAGCTGCATGAAGGCTTCCAGGGAAAGCCAGCCTCCGGTGGCCGCGATGTGGTCGGAAAGGCGTATCATGGGCGGGGGGGAAACGGATCAGGATTTCAGGTCAGGATTTGGACTGCTCCAGCATGCGCAGCAGCGGGGCTTCCGCCCTCCGGCGCAGGTCTTCCGGCAGTTCCACGGCGGGGGAAAGGTCCCGCAGGGCCAGGTACAGTTTTTCCAGGGTGTTCATCTTCATGTACGGGCACGTGCTGCAGGAGCACTGCTCCGTGGGTGCCGGAATGAACTCCTTGCCCGGCACCAGCTTGCGCAGGCGGTGCAGGATGCCGGATTCCGTAACGATGATGAAGGAGGAAGCCGGGCCTTCCGTGCAGTAGGGGATCATCTTCTCCGTGGAGCAGATGTGGTCCGCCAGCAGGCGCACGGCTTCCGTGCATTCCGGATGGGCCACCACCAGTGCGCCGGGGTGCTGCTCCTTCAGGGCCAGAATCTGGTCCCGCGTGAATTCCATGTGCACGTGGCACGCTCCGTTCCACAATTCCATGGGGCGGCCCAGCTGGCGGCCCACCCAGGCGCCCAGGTTCTGGTCCGGCACGAACAGGATGGGGCGGTCCTCCGGAGCCTGGGAGACGATCTTCACGGCATTCCCGGAGGTGACGATCACGTCCGCCAGCGCCTTCACGCCGATGGAGCAGTTCACATACGCCACCACATAATAATTCTTGTGTGAGTTTGTTTTCAGGAAGGCTTCCAGTTCCCCGGCGTCGCAGGAGGCTTCCAGGGAGCAGCCTGCGTCCGCGTCCGGCAGGATGACGGTTTTGTCCGGATTGAGGATCTTGGCGGTCTCCGCCATGAAATGGACGCCGCAGAAGGCGATCACGTCGCAGTCCGTGTTCTGCGCCTTGTAGGCCAGCCCCAGGGAATCGCCTACGTAGTCGGCCATGTCCTGGATGTCCCCCGTCTGGTAGCTGTGCGCCAGGATGATGGCGTTGCGTTCTTTTTTCAGGCGTAAAATTTCCTCTTTCAGGTCAAAGGGTGCCATGCGGGAAAAGATGGGGGGAAGCCCCCGGCAAGTCAAGCATCATGTCCCATGCAGGGCGCACTTGTTGACGGGGGCGGGGAATTGTGGCACAGTCTGGCGCACCATACGATTATGTTTTCACTTTTAGCAGATAAACTGGATAACACGTTCCGGCGGCTGCGCGGCCTGGGCAAGATTTCTGAAAAGAACATTGCGGACGCCCTGCGCGACATCCGGATGGCGTTGCTGGAAGCAGACGTGGAGTTCGGCGTGGCCAGGGATTTCATCGGCCGCGTGAAGGAACGGGCCATGGGGCAGGAAGTGCTTAAATCCATCAAGCCTGGGGAACAGATCGTCAAAATCTTCCGTGATGAAATCGCTTCCCTGCTGGGCGGCGACGCCGTGGGGCTGGACCTGACGGACCCCGCCAGAATCATGGTGGTGGGCCTGAACGGCGCCGGTAAGACCACCACCAGCGCGAAGCTGGCCCTGCGCCTGAAAAACGAAGGGCGGCGCCCCCTGCTGGTGGCCTGTGACCTGGTGCGCCCCGCCGCCGTGGACCAGCTGGCTACCCTGGCGGAGCAGATAGAAGTGCCCGTGTACAAGCCCGCGCCCGGCAGCCGGGACGTGGTGGCCGTGGCGCGCGAAGCCCTGGAATGGTCCCGCACCCAGAACGGGACCGTCATGATCTTTGACACGGCGGGCAGGCAGGAAGTGGATGAAGCCCTGATTGACGAGCTGCGCCACCTGCACGCTTTCCTCTCTCCGCGGGAAACCCTTCTCGTCGTGGACGCTGCTACGGGCCAGCAGGCCGTGAACGTGGCCCAGACCTTTGACCAGGCCGTGAACGTGACGGGCATCGTGCTTACCAAGCTGGACGGCGACGCCCGCGGGGGTGCGGCCCTCTCCATGCGTTCCGTGACGGGCAAGCCCATCAAATTTTCCGGGGAGGGGGAAAAGCTGGACCAGTTCGGCCCCTTCGTGCCCGGCCGCATGGCGGACCGCATTCTGGGCATGGGGGACATTGTGGGGCTGGTGGAGCATGCCGCCGCCCGCATTGACGAGGAACAGGCGGCCAAGTCCATGGACCGCATGATGTCCGGCAAATTCGACTTTAACGACTTCCTGGACCAGATGAAGATGATGCAGAACCTGGGGCCGCTGGAAGGTCTGCTTGGCCTGCTGCCCGGATTCGGCAAGATTAAGAAGCAGCTTCCGGACGGTGCGCTGGATCCCAGGAGGATGAAGCATATGGAAGCCATCGTGCTCTCCATGACGGCGAAGGAACGAAGCAATCCCAACCTGCTGAATCCGTCCCGCCGCCGCCGCATCGCCGTCGGCTGTGGCCGTCCCCTGATGGAGGTGAACAAGCTGATCAAGAACTTTTCCGAGATGCGCAAGATGATGTCCGGCAAGGGCAAGATGGGCGCCATGATGAAGCAGATGGCCTCCATGAAGGGGAAGGGGGGCAAGATGCCCGGCCTTCCCGGCATGGGCGGCGGCCTTGGCGGATTAGGAGGCCTGAAAGGTCTTGGCGGCCTTGGCGGGGGCCTTGGCGGTCTCTTCGGAGGCCGCAAGTAGGCGGAACGGATTTGATACCGGGCGCGGCTGAACATGGCCGCGCCTTTTTTTGTTTTTGTAATAGGGGCCGGAAGTACCGGAGCGCGCATGGTGCGCCGCAAGCCTTCCGGCTTTCTATGAAAGAACGGCCGTGGTGTTCCCGTACTCCGGGAATGATGAATGGAAGGCGGTTTTACCTGCGGACGGCTGTGCTGGCCATGGCCGCCTTCCTGGGGATGGAAAAGGGCCATGCCGTTCCTGCGGAAGACGTGCTGCTGCCTGCGCCCTCCGGGTGCAGGTCGGACGCTTCTTCCCTGGTCCGCTTGCCGTTGAGGCTGGCCGTTTATGCCCCGGAAAAGGATGCTCCGGCAGTGGAAGCCCTCTTGAATGTGCTCAACGCCCAGGGTGCCCTGACCGGGCTTTCCATGACGCGGGACAAGGATTCGGCGGACGTGGTGTGCTCCCTGGAAGGGATCCCCGCGGGAACGGGAGAAGGATATGGGGCTCATCTGGAAGGCGTGCAGGGAGGGCGGGGCGTGCTGCATCTGAATGCGGCTGCCCCCCAGGGCCTCTTTTACGCATGGCAGAGCATGGTCCAGGTGTTGAATGCCAACCGGACTGGGGAAGGCTTCTCCGTGCCCGTCTTTTCCCTCCGGGACGTTCCCCGCTTTGAATGGCGGGGAATCATGCTGGACGTCTCCCGCCACTTTTTCACCATGGCGGAAGTCAAGCGTATGATTGACGCCATGTCCCTGTTCAAGCTCAACCGGCTTCACCTGCACCTGACGGACGGCCCCGGCTGGCGGATGGAAATTAAAAAATACCCCCTCCTCACGTCCATGAGCGCCTGGCGCGTGCCGCTGGCCAACGGGGAATGGAACTGGCAGGAGGTCAAGCTGGCCATTCAGGAACACGACCCGGAGGCCACCTACGGCGGTTTTTACACCCAGGAGCAGATGAAGGAAATCATTGCCTATGCCCGCAGCCGCCAGGTGACCGTGGTTCCGGAGATTGACCTTCCCGGTCATTCCTATGCGGCCATGCACGCCTACGGGGACCTGATCTGTGACGGAGTGGACTTTCCCGTGGAAGGGAAAAAGGGCAGGGATGCCGTCTGTATGGGGCGTCCGGAAACCCTCCGGTTCGTGAAAGACGTGGTGGATGAACTGAAGGCCGTGTTCCCGCCGGGCTCCCCCATCCATCTGGGCCACGACGAAGTATCTGCGGAAGCATGGAAAAAATGCAAGTACTGCCGGAACCGCCTGAAGGAACTGAATGAGACGGATCTCAAAGCCCTGAGCCGGGATTTCCTGCGGCAGATTGCGGACTATGTGCGGCAGGGCGGTTATGATGCCATCGTCTGGGATGAGGGCGGGGAGCTGGAAGCGGACAAGCACATTTTCGTGATGGCATGGCGCGGCAATGACTTTGCCGCGGCGGCGGCCAGAAAGGGGCATCCCGTCATTCTGTCCCCCTGTTCCCATTTCTACTTTGATTACTACCAGTCCTCCGCGCCTACGGAGCCGAAGGCCATCGGCGGACTGATACCGCTCCAACAGGTATACGGGTATGAACTGCCGGAACTGACCCCGGAGGAGGCCGCCAGGGTGCGCGGCCTCCAAGCCAATATCTGGACGGAATATCTGTACGACATGGGGCTGGTGGAATACATGATGTGGCCCCGTGCGCTGGCGTTGTCAGAACGGGCATGGAGCGACTGCGATCCCAGGGACTACCGGTCCTTCCGCAGCCGGGCATCCGCCGCGCTGAAGCTGTTGGAAAAGCTGGCCGTGAAGTACCGCCCGATGGATGATGAGAATTAAGGCTTTTTCCCCATGGCGGCCAGGAAGAGATGGGAAGCGTTTTTGAAAGGGCGGGTGGGAAGCTCCATGTTTTTACCTTTGGCGCGAGGGGAGCGTCTCCGCCCTCCGGCCCGGGCAGGATACCCATGATGCACGGGCGTTTAAGTAAAGCGTGCATAGGATCGGAAATGCCGCCCGGCAAAAAAGCTTGCAAGAATCCCCGGCGGGGTACGTACCCATGAAGGTACGTTCAGGAATTTTTATGTTCTTTTCCGTCTTCCGGGTTTCATTCGGAGACGGAAAAGAAAAACTATGGACCAATCAGGAATCATGAAGATTATTTCCCTTTTTCCGAAACTTTTGCTCGTTTCCGTTTGCCTGGGTGTGGGTTTCTCCCAGGCGGCTCCCGGAGAAACTCCCGCACAGCGCGACAAAAGAATGCAGTGGTGGCGCGACGCCAAGTTCGGCATGTTTATCCATTACGGCCTGTATTCCGGGCTGGCCGGGGAACTGAACGGAAAGAAATACGACGGAGGCGCGGAATGGATCCAGTCCTATTCCGGGACGGACAGTGAAACCTACGCTCAAAAAACGCTTCCCCTCTTCAAGCCGGACCGGAAAAATATCCGGGCCTGGGCGGATCTGGCAAGGGAAGCGGGCTGTAAATATGCCGTGCTGACCAGCAAGCACCATGAAGGTTTTTCCCTCTTTGATTCCAAGGTCTCCGATTTTACCAGCATGAAGGCTGCGGGCATGGACGTGGTGAAGGAATTTGCGGCGTCCTGCCGGAAAAACGGCCTGAAGGTGGGCCTGTACCATTCGGTCATCGACTGGCACCATCCCGATTACGACTGGCGGCTTGCCAAGGGCCTGCCCTATCCCCAGGGGAACACCAGCCTGGAGGTTCATGCCCACCCGGACCATGCCAAATACCAGAATTTCCTGCACGCCCAGGTGGACGAACTGCTTACCCGTTATGGAAAGCTGGATATTCTGTGGTGGGATTACAGCTCCAGGGATTTTGACGGGGACCGCGCCTGGCGTGCCTCCGGGCTGCTGGAAAAAGTTCATGCCAGGCAGCCGGGCATCATTTGCAACAACCGTCTGTATGCCTCCAACAATACGGCTCCCCTCGTCAAAACGGATCATGAGCATGGCGATTTCACCACGCCGGAGCAGTATATTCCGCCGCAGGGAATCGATGACGACTGGGAAGTATGCATGACCCTGAACGGAACCTGGGGGTATGCTGCGCACAACCACCGGTGGAAATCCCATGAGGAATTGATCCGCGGCCTGACGGGAACAGTCAGCAAGGGAGGCAATTTCCTGCTGAACATCGGCCCCAGGGCGGACGGCTCCCTGCCGAAGGAAACAGTGGATTCCTTCAAGGCCATCGGGGCATGGATGCACGTGAACGGTGAAGCTATTTACGGCACCCAGGCATCCCCCTTTAAAAACGCCTTTCCGTGGGGAGTCGTTACCCGCAAGGGGAACACGCTGTACCTCATCATGTATCATCTTCCCAAAAGCGGAAAAATCGCTCTTCCCTATGTGATGAAGGGGGCGGCTTCCGCCGCGGCTCTGGCGGACGGCAGGGCGGTTCCGGTCCGTGCTTCATCTTCCGGCGTGGAGTTGGACGTATCAGGGGTGAAAGCCATGCCTTCCGCTACCGTCGTCAGGCTGGCCGGAAAGGGTACGGTTCTGGAAGGCGCACCGGCTGGACGCAGTGGGAAATAGGAAATCCTCCCTGTTGTTTCACAGGTGTCCTGCCGGGAGCAGAGGGCTGATTCGTTCCCACGCTAGTTGTGTTCACCGCGCCGGGGGCAAGCTTTATCGCCCGCCCTCCGTTGTCCGTTTAACCGGGCTTGTTCACTTTTTCCGTCCCTTCCTGTTCTCCATAAGAGGAAAAGCCTGGATACTTGCCTGTTCTCCACCTCTGCTGCCTGGATAAAAAGGCCGGGAACACGGGTGAACGTTCCCTCGCCACAGCCATGCATCCGGAAGGGTGGTAATATTTTCTTGACCGTCAAGGAAACTGGTGAAAATAAGAGGATATGGCTGATGCTCCCTTTCCTGAACCGATGCGTAAAACCGGCTATCCTACCCGCCGGGAAATGGCCTGTCTGGTCAGGAGCGGCGTTGTTGCGTCCGCCGTAGCAGGAGCCCTCCTTTCCTGTGGACCGGAACAGGGGACATCTCCCGGTGATGCAGGAAAAGAGAAAAAAGCGGATGTTCCCCATATGGAGGAAGCCTGGGTTACTCCTGGCTTGGTTATTGATACGGTTTCTACGGATAGATGGGAAAAACCGGATATGGAAACCAAGATGCAAAAGGAAGATTTTTATGTTCCCGACCGGAAAGGGGCGGACACCAGGGACGAGAAAATCATCATCATGGAGTCGTGCACTTCAGGGGTATCCATTCCGAAGGTGGACCCTTCCTCGTAATAAGGTTCAAAGGGTTCGCCGGGTTGAGCCGCCGTATCTCCCGGCAGGGAATGGAGGTCCCGCCGCCGGAGGATGCCGGGGGGGAATGGATGAATTGTCTTTTTTCTTGACTGTCAGTGAAATTGGTGGAAATAAGGACGCATGACTACCCCCATATCTCCTCAACCGCCTCAAAAGAACGGTTACCCGACCCGTGAAGAGCTGGTAAAATTGCTCAAACTGGGTCTTTTAACAGCTATTTCCGGCAGCCTGGCCGCTTGTGTGCAACAGCAGCAGGGGCAGATGATGGGTGGCGCGCCGCTGCCCCCGCCCGTCAAGATTATTCCTGCCAAGGGAAAATAACGGGGCCATGAGCGGGACTGTTGAAAAAATTCTTCTTCCCGGCGCTATCCCACGCGGGAGGAACTGGCCCGTCTGATTAAGGCCGGAGCAGTGGCCGCCGTTATTGCTGGCAGCCTTACCGCCTGCTCCCAGCAGACGCAGGGAGGCATGAGGCCGGGCGGCGTTGCGGTGCTGAAGAGCAAGTAGCCTTCAAGAGTTCCCGTTCCTTCCCGGAAACAGTCTTATGAACCATTCCTCTTCCTCCGTGCCGGGCCGCAGGCGTTCCTACCCTACGCGGGCCGAATTTTCCAGATTGCTGAAAACGGGCGCCCTTTTGGCTGCCGCCGGCGGCCTGATGTCCTGCGTACCGCCGCCTTCATCCGGTCAGGGGACGTCCGGTTCTGCGGAACAAGGGAAAACACAGGTTCCCAAAGCTGATGATTCCGGAAAACAGCCCGAACCTTATTCTGACGACCGCAGGCTCCTTCTCCCCGGAAAAGTCCCGGCTGCCTTCTGGGAAAAACGGTGAGGAAGGCGGGCAACCGGAAATTCCCTCCGTTGTTCATCAGGTGTTTGAATGTTGTTCCATAAAAAGCCATGATCAATCTGACCCTGTGCCTGACGCATGACTGCAACCTGCGCTGCGGGTATTGCTATGCGGGCCGCAAGAGGCCTGTCTCCATGAGTGTGGAAACCGCTTTCCGCTCCATTGACTTTGGTCTGGAACAGGCCCGGAAGGAAGGAAAGGCCCTTGGCAGGCAGCCTGAAATCCTGATCGGTTTCTTTGGCGGGGAACCTCTGCTGGAATGGGATCTGCTGCGGAAATGCCGGAAATATGCGGAAAAAGAGGCTCTCCGCTCCGGAATTCGGCTGAAATGGACGCTGACGACCAACATGACCCTGCTGACGGAGGAACGCGTGGCGTGGCTGATGGAAAAAGGATTCCGGCTGGGGCTTTCCCTGGACGGGAATGCCGCCATGCACGGCGTGTGGCGCAAGTATCCGGACGGCCGCAATTCCCACGGGGACTGCGCCGCCGCCCTGGAATGGTTCAAGGGGAGGGAACACAGGGCGGACCTCATCTGCGTGGTCAATCCGCTCAATGTGCGGCATCTGGCGGATTCCGTCCGGTGGATGGGGGAAACGTGCGGGCTGGATATCATGCTTAACCCTGACTTTGGGGCGCGGTGGACGGAGGAGGCGCTGGAAACGCTTTCCAGCGCTTATGAAGAAATTGGGAGGGAAGTCCTCCGGAGCTACCAGGCGGGCCGTCCGCTGACGCTGAATGTCATTCAGAGCAAAATTGCCGCCTATGTTAAAGGCGGTTATGAGGCCTGTGAAATGTGCACCCTGGGGGAACGGGAGATTGCCGTGGCGGTCTCCGGCAACATGTATCCCTGTGCCCGCCTGGTGGGCAATGACGATAACGAATCCCTGCGCATGGGGAATGTCTGGACGGGGGAGGACTGGAAGAAAAAGATGACGCTCTCCGCCGCCCGCGGCAATAAAAATCCCAAATGCTTTTTCTGCCCCCTGCGCCCGCGGTGCCTGCAGTGGTGCGGCTGCGTCAATTACGTGACCTCCGGCAGGACGGACTGGGTGGGGGAATTCACGTGTTTTCATGAGCGGCTTTCCATCCGGGTGGCGGATGATGTGGCGGAAACCCTCTGGGAGGAACGCAACCCCTGGTTCATCCGGGAGTTCTATTCCGGAACGCTTCCTGCGGCGGGAGGGGAAGAAGAGGCCGGAGCGGTGGAAGAAAAATGACGGGGTACGGCAGAACAAGGTTCCATGGGAATTCTGGGACGTAGCGGGCACGGTTCTTCCTCCGGCGGTTTTGTCCGGCTCAGGAAGTTTTTTCATGGTTTCCGGATGTTTCCTTCCTCCATGCCGGTTGCCGGACCGGAGCGTTTCATGCCCAGGGTTTTATTGACAGAAGATGCCGGGGCATGTATAAAATGACTCTAGCTATTTGTTTTTTTATGAGAAAACGCCGGTTTCTGTTCGTGGTTTCCCTGATGGCGCTTGTGCTGCTTGGCGGCATGGCGCTGGTTTCCTGTTCCAATAACTTCAAGCATGTGCCCCAGACGGGGTTCATGACCCACTGCGTGAAGAATGGGGACTCCCATATTCCCTTTGATGCGTACTGGAACGCTCCTGATGAAAAAGTCTGGAATGACAAAGTGAACGGCGTGAATGGCCAGAAAATCCGGATGGCCGTCGTTCCGGTGGATACAGGGCATATGGATGTGAGGCCGGATACCAGTGAAGGATTTGCCGCCCTGCACGACCTGGCGGAGTACTTCCAGAAGAAAGTCACGGCCAGCATGGAGAAGGAAGTCGCTAAAAACCCGCATTTTGACATGGTGCCTCCGGGAACCAAAGGAGCCTATACGATGGAGCTTGCCATCATCTCCATCACGCCCACGAACGCCAAGGCCGGCATCTTGGTCACGGCGTTGAGCGGCATCAAGGGGGGCGGATTGGCCAAGCGGTTCATTAAAAAGGGCCACATCGCCATGGCGGGACGCGTGCGGGATGAAAAGGGCCGCATCGTCTCCGAATTTGCGGACTATGAGGAAGACCACAGCTCCATGCTGGGCGTGGACACCAAGGATTTTAGAAAATATGCCCACCATCAGCATACCATTGACGAATGGGCGCGGGAAATTACGGACGTGTATTCTACCACCTATGGGCACAGGACATCGAAGCTCATGATGTGCCTCAACCCGTTTTAAGGAGTGCAGGGAGGGGAGAATCCGGCCCGATGCTTTCTTCGTCTACCGGCGTTCCCTGAAGGGCCGGGAAAATTCCGGGGAAGTCGGATCCCGTTATGGAACGGACCGTGAAAAAGGCGCATCCCCCCGATGTGGAAGGAGCGGGGAAAGGCGGTGTTTTCCCATGCGGGCCGCCCCCTGCCTGGTGGGGGGAAGGGAATTATTCCCCGTATTCCGCCCAGGAGCTGCTGGTCTCCCACACGCGGACGCGTTCCAGCGTCACGCAGTCCCTCACGGGGTAATCCCCGGAGCCTTTCCATGCCTTTTCCAGCGCATGCCGGGCGTAGTGGAAAATGGTGCGGGCCATCACTTCGCTCGTGGGGTCTTCCCCGTCAAACGGAATAATGCGTTCCCCGTAGGCGGCCACGAACGTGGCGTAATTGGGATCCTCCGTATTGACGCACAGGGAATGGTCAAACTGCTGGAGAAAATCCCCCATCATCTGCTTGATGGCTTTGAAATCCACCACCATGTCATTGGCGTCCAGCGTATCCGCCCGGAACACCATCTCCACGGAGCGTGTATGGCCATGGGGGAATTTGCAGTTGCCGGGGTGCTTGGACAGGAGGTGCCCGCTTTCCAGTTCAATGGATTTGCAAATTCGGTAAGCCATGAAGAAAGAATAACGTTTGCTGGAACGGGGGGCAATCCCAATCAGAGTATGTGCGGAGCGGCATGCCGGAGTGGCGGAGGAGCCTGGAGGCTGTCCGGAAAAACCTTTTCCGGCTTTCTCTTGTGAAGTGGCTCTGTTATGGTGATATGAATAAAACTAAAGCGTTTACCCTATGGTTTACATTTCATGGTCTTTCCTGAAGATGGGAGACAAGGCGGACGGAAAGACAGGGCTGGTCCTGCTGCTCATCTCCTTGATTCCCCTGGCACTCGTAACGTTTTTTGCCTTCATCCTGGGGGTGGGAATGCTGCTTTATGCATGGCCTGTGCTGCTGCCGATGCTTCTTCCGTTCTATCTGCCTTTTGCCCTGCGGAAGGAGGCCGTGCGGGAAATCCATTCCAGGAATATCCTGTTTGGCAGGGATCCGCTGGCAGTTACCTACCGGACGGTCGTCCGGAACTGGGTTTATGCCGTGTATGCCGTGCTTCCCGCGTTGCCTCTACCGTTCCTTGGCTGGAAGATGCCTCTGGACGGGAGCGGCAATGGAAGGGGACTGGCGGAATTTTTCCTGTTCTGGACGGCCCTGTACGCTTCTTTCCTTCTCCTCTCCGTCGTCCTGGGGAAGACGGGCTGCTTGCAACCGGTGCGGCTGCTGCTGGCCGCCTGCGCCAACCTGGCGCTGGTGCTGCTCTATTCCCTGTGCTGCTAGGAGGACAGGGGCGAACGGCAGTAAAAAAGAAAGACTAAAGCCCCTCCTTTTCCCGGAGGTTCTTTAGTCTTTCGTATTTAATTATTATATTTAAATTCGCTTAATGGGCGCAGCCGGCGCAGGCCCAGCCTTCGCGGATCTTGGCAAAGAAATCGTTGCCCTTGTCATCCACCAGGATGAACGCGGGGAAGTCTTCCACCTCAATCTTCCAGATGGCTTCCATGCCCAGTTCCGGGTATTCCAGCAGTTCCACCTTCTTGATGTTGTTCTTGGCCAGGATGGCGGCGGGGCCGCCGATGGAACCCAGGTAGAAGCCGCCGTGCTTCTGGCAGGCGTCCGTCACCTGCTGGCTGCGGTTGCCCTTGGCGATCATGATCATGGAGCCGCCGTTTTCCTGGAACAGGTCCACGTAGGAATCCATGCGACCCGCCGTGGTGGGGCCGAAGGAGCCGGAGGGGTACCCTTCCGGGGTCTTGGCCGGGCCAGCGTAGTACACGGGATGGTCCTTCATGTATTGGGGCATGCCTTCACCCTTTTCCAGGCGTTCCTTCAGCTTGGCGTGGGCGATGTCGCGCGCCACGATGATGGTGCCGTTCAGGCTCAGGCGCGTGGTGACGGGATACTTGCTCAGTTCCGCCAGCACTTCCTTCATCGGGCGGTTCAGGTCAATGGAGACGGCCTCGCTGGAGGTCATGCGCAGGGCTTCCGGAATGTACTGGCCGGGGTTGGTTTCCAGCTGTTCCAGGAAGATGCCTTCCGGCGTGATCTTGGCCTTCGCGTTGCGGTCCGCAGAGCAGGAGACGCCCAGGCCCACGGGGCAGGAGGCTCCGTGGCGGGGCAGCCGGATGACGCGCACGTCCAGCGCGTACCACTTGCCGCCGAACTGGGCGCCCAGGCCCAGCTTGCAGGCTTCTTCATGCAGTTCCTTTTCCAATTCCACGTCTCGGAAGGCGCGGCCGTACTCGTTGCCTGTGGTGGGCAGGTTGTCGTAATACTTCGTGGAAGCCATTTTCACCGTCTTCAGGCACTTCTCTGCGGACGTGCCGCCGATGACGAAGGCGATGTGGTAAGGCGGGCAGGCCGCCGTACCCAGCGTGCTCATCTTTTCCACCAGGAACTTTTTCAGCGTGGCGGGATTGAGCAGGGCCTTCGTTTCCTGGTACAGGTAGGTCTTGTTGGCGGAGCCGCCGCCCTTGGCGACGAAGAGGAAGGAGTACTTCATCCCTTCCACCGCTTCCAGGTCAATCTGGGCGGGCAGGTTGGTGCCGGTGTTCTTCTCCGTATACATGTCCAGTGCCACGGTCTGGGAATAGCGGAGGTTGTTCTGGGTATAGGCGTCGTACACGCCGTGGGAAAGCTGTTCGCAGTCGTCGCAGCCGGTCCAGACCTGCTGGCCCTTCTTGCCCACGATGGTGGCGGTGCCCGTATCCTGGCAGAAAGGCAAGATGCCGGCGGAGGCCACTTCTGCGTTCCGGAGCATGGTCAGGGCCACGCTCTTGTCGTTGGCGCTGGCTTCCGGATCGTCCAGGATGGCGGCCACCTGCTTCAGATGTGCGGGGCGCAGGAAGAAAGCCACGTCATGGAAGGCTTCCGCGGCCAGGAGGCGCAGGCCTTCCGGTTCCACCTTCAGCATGGGGTGTCCTTCAAACTCCCCTACGCTCACGTAATCGGACGTGATGAGGCGGTATTGGGTATCGTCCTTTTCAATAGGAAAAGGATCCTGATAATGAAAATCCGGTGTTGCCATAACGGGAGGCAATATAGCGGAGCCCCCCGCCCGGTTCGAGCAAAAAAATCAGGGGCGCTCCAGCCCGGAATCAATCATTAAGAAGGGTCGCTGGTCCCCCAGCGTCCGGAAGGAAGGGACGTTTTTAAAGAGCCAGGGGCAGACGGGTTCCAGGAGGTACCGGATCATGAGGTTCACGGATTCCCGGTACATGCGCTGGTCTTCCTCCGGAGTGAGGATGTAAATGGCGGAAACGGGCTGGACGGAAGTCAGCACGGGGAGTCCCCACATTTGAAGAATGGAGCGCCTGACCGTCAACTGGTAGCGCAGGTGTCCCTGAAAGACAACCGCCACGTTTACATCGCCCACGGGGCTTGCGGCTATCAGGGAACTCACTTTTTCCCGCGCCCTGGGCAGCAGCTGGCAGGCAATCGTGCCGTTCTGGTAACGTTCCGTGTATTGGATATCCTCCGGCCCGGTGATGGATTCCGGGCGGATAAAGGCGTAGGACTGGACAGGTTCCGGATAACCGGGAAAGGTGTAGGGGATGGAGCGGAACCCGCTTTTCAGGCGGATGGTTTTTCCCCGCCGGAGTTCCGGAAGAAAGCGCTGTGCCAGTTCCCTGCTGCGCGGGTGGACGGGATAAAGGGCCAGATTCTTCTTCACTTGCCGTTTCTGCTGCTCCGTCAGCGGCGGAAGCTGGGTATTGATGGCCGTGCAGATGGCATCCAGCTGGCGGTCATCCCCCAGCCCGGGGATGAGGGTGGCATGGGAGGGCGTTTCCTGAAACAAGGGCGTGGCCACAATGGCGCCGTGCAGGACGACGGCAAGCCTGTCTTTGCCTGGCCTCCATGCTGCGGATGCCTGTTTCAGTTTCCGCCATCCTTCTTCATTCCAGATGATGTTCACGCTCCCTTGATAGTCCAGGTTGGCGCGCGGATTGGGCTTCCGCCCCGGTGACGATGGGAGCGTTTCCTAGAAGCAGATACTCGTTTCCTTCGTTTTTTTCACTCGGTTGGGCCGGGCGGCTCCAGAGCCTGTATCCCGGTACGGAAAGAACCCCTTCTTCCACCAGCCGGGCGCTTTCCGGATGAATGGCGTACAGGGCCAGGTCCTGCGAAGTGAAAGGGGTGGACTGGTTAGCGGCGGCATGGCGGGTGAGCAGTTCCGCCAGCCTGGCGGCTTCATTCTCTCCGTCCAGTCCGGATATTTCAAAGAAATTGGAGAGAACTGCCTGGACGGTGGGAGCGGAGTTAACCTTCCCCTGCACAACGATCGCCAGCCTGTCGCGTCCCAGTTTCATGGCGGAGGTGGCCGTTTTCATGGCCCTTCCTCCCGTTGCATTCAGGGTAACGTTGAGATGCGCAGGCCTGCTCAGGTCAACCGCCGCCCGTTCCACGTCCGCTTCCGTGATGACGGGGGTGTTTTTCAGAAACAGGCGTTCTTTCCGCTTTTTTCCATGGTAGCCGCCGAACTCGTACTCGTATGGCGTATATCCCTCCGGGGCCGGTTTCCCTTCCCGGACCAGTTTCTCGTTGTCCGGATGCACCATCCTGATGGAGAGGGTAGGCTCGGGAGATGGAGACGTTTCCGCACGGGAGGAAAGCGGGAACCAGAATACGCCCATGAGCAAAAGGTAGAGAAGTTGATTCATAGTTAACATGATAGATCCTCCTGAATCCATTACACAAGAAAAAAGACTATAGAAGTGTTGCAAGCCCGTGCAGCAATCATGCCGGTTTAAATTGCAAAAAGGGGGGCGTTCCTGATGTCGTTAGAGGAAAAATCCCCCGGAATCTCTGGGAACCGGGGGATTCAGTCCGCGGAAGAACCATCGGGCGGCCGTTCCCGGGGTGGGCGGATCTGCCATGCTTCCCAGGATTTATTGACGCGGCTTGCGGCGTGGGGATGAGGATGGTGAAGCGGAAGAAGAGGGAGGCTTGGGCGCGCCGTATTCTTCCGGCATTTCCGCAGCCAGGGAAATGTCGTTCGCAAAATTGTCTTCGTCCCCGTAATAATTTTTCATCCTCTTCTGGGCGTCCTTGATCAGGGTGGCTTCCGCCCATTCCTCCACCGTCATATTGTCCATTCTGGCGGCTTCTTCAATGAGCTTGTAATCCTCTGCACTCAGCATGACGGCAAAAGGCTTCCAATTGGCTCTCGCCGCTTCTTTCAGTTTTTTCTCCCTTTCCGTCTTTTCCATCATGAGCCGGATGAGAGCTTCCTTGTCCCTGGGGATGGATACTTGGGCAAGCCAGTTGCGGACCGTGTTGGGAGACACGAAACATGCCGCCGCAAATTCATCGCGGCGGATGTTCTGCTGTTTCAGCCAAGCCTTGATCTGCTTTTTGAGTTCATCCTGGTTCTCACTCATGCATCCATTTGTAATGGAAATGGTGCGATTTTTCAATCTTTTTTATAAAACGTCACTTTAATGGTATATTTTCGTTGACTGGAATACCATTTCAGGTGCATTATTGCGGCGTAAGAGGGCCATTGAGGCCATTATTGCACCAAAAAAAGGATTTCTATGAAGGCGGAAAATAAGAAAAAGAATCAGAAAAAAATTCAAATCAAGGGAAAAATGCCCTTGTCCGTCCATTTTTTCCGGGATGCGGAAGCGGACGCCCTGCACGTGGAACGCTGCCAGCTGGATAAGGCTACCCTGATTGCCTGTGCCGTCAAACGTCTCCGGGAAGATTTAGGCAATGGCCCGTCTTCCGGCAAAAAACCTTCCGCATGACTCAGGAAATTTACTGGGAGCTGCTGACATGGCTGTTCCGCTCCTTCCTGGCGATAACTGCCTTCGCTTTTGTCGTGGCCGGATACCAAGCCCTGCGGTGTCGCCCGCGGCGCGGAAGCAGGCGGAGAAAGTGAGGGAGGGCAGGAGAAAGGCCTCCGTTCCCCGGGCAACGGGGTGGGGAAGGGCTTCGGAGGAATTGACTTGCCCAGCCGTCTTTCCTATCTTCCGGGAATGTCCCGCCGTCTTCCGGATGAAGCCGTCCTGTCCTCCATGAGCCTGGAAGAGCTGTGGCGCTTGTTTCCCATCATCTTAAGCGATTCCAGGCCGGAGTGGGCGGAGATCTACCGGAAGGAGAAAAAGGTTCTGGAATCAGCCGTGCCCGGTTCGTGCATCGGGCGCCTTTCCCACTTCGGGAGCACGTCTGTTCCCGGTCTGGCCGCTAAACCCATCATTGACATTCTGCTGGAAGTGCGCCCGGATTCATTTGTCTTTGAAGCGCTTCCCTTGCTGCAGAAGTGCGGCTACCGGGAGATGCACCGCGACGAGGCGCTGATGCGCCTGGTTCTGGTAAAGGGCTATACGGCGGAAGGGTTCCGGGGACAGGCGTTCCATCTGCATGTGCGGCCTTGCCGGGACTGGGACGAGTTGTACTTCCGGGATTACCTGGCTGCGCATCCGGAGGCGGCGGAGCAGTACGCCTCCCTCAAGCGCTCTTTAAAAGAGAAGTTTGAGTTCAACCGGGACGCCTATACGGAGGGAAAGGCGGAACTGATCGCCGCCATGACCCGCCGCGCGCGGGAAGAAATGCCGGGCAGGTATATTCCGGGGAGCGCTTGCTGATTTGGAGTTACGCTCTATTTTTATTAGCTGGGAAGGCGCAGGTGAGGGCTATTTAGGCAGTTTATGTAAATGAAGAGGGGAAAATCAACGATGAGGGCCGGGAGGCCCTCATTCCCAGGAGGTGTATGGTAGCCTTTCCCGGACTTTCATGCAGAATCCCTGCGGATCAGAGCGGAGAAAAAATAATTCATCCGCAGCCTCTTTTTCCTTCGGTGGTTTCCCTGCCGGGAACTTTGGCCCGCTATTTCCAGTGACCGTCTCCGGGGTTGCTGCGGGGGAGGGAAATCCGTATTGCCAGACAGGGAGAATGGCGGTAACATTCCGCCGCTATGAGTATTGAGAGTTTCGCAAATCAACATGTGCTGGAGTTGGTGGCTTATCAGCCGGGCAAGCCGATTGAGGAGACGGCCCGGGAACTGGGCCTGGATCCCCATGATATTGTGAAACTGGCTTCCAATGAAAATCCGCTGGGGCCGTCCCCGAAGGCGGTGGAGGCCATTTCCCGTGCGGCGGCCGGCGTGAATATTTATCCGGACGGCGCGGCTTTCCGCCTGCGTTCCGCCATTGCGGAATTCTGCGGCGTGGAGTTCGGCCAGACGGTAGTGGGTACGGGCAGCAGCGAGGTGATTGAATTGATCTGCCACGCCCTGTTGAATCCCCATACGGAGGTAGTGGCGGCCAAACACGCCTTTTCCATGTACCCCATCATGGCAAAATTGTTCGGGGCCGCCTATGTGGAAGTTCCCAACAAGCCGGACTGGTCCCATGATTTGAACGGTTTTTTGTCCTCCATTACGGACAACACGCGCGTCGTGTTCATCACCAATCCCACCAATCCCGTCGGCACCGTCATCGGCCAGCAGGAGATTGACGAGTTCATGGCGAAGGTGCCGGAGCATGTGCTGGTGTGCTTTGACGAGGCATACCGGGAGTTTTCCGACAATCCGCCGGATACCCTGAAGTTCGTGCGGGAAGGCCGCAACGTGATCATTCTCCGCACGTTCTCCAAGGCTTACGGCCTGGCGGGCCTGCGCGTAGGCTACGGCATTGCCCCGGAACACGTCTGCAGCATGCTGCACAAGGCGCGTGCGCCGTTCAACCTGCACGTGCTGGCGCAGGAAGCGGCCCTGGCCGCCCTGGAAGACCAGGAGCACGTGCGCCGCACGGTGGAGAACAACGCCGAGGGCATGCGCTTTTACGAACAGGCTTTCCGGGACATGGGGCTGGAATGGATTCCCAGCCAGGGCAACTTTATTCTGGTGAAGGTGGGGCAGGGCAAAAAGGTGTTCAACGACATGCTGGCCAAGGGCGTGATCGTCCGTGCGCAGGACGGCTACGGCCTGCCGGAATGGATACGCATCAGCGTGGGGACGTCGGTGGAAAACGCCCGCTGCGTTGAAGTCCTGAAAGAAGTTCTTTAAACATTTTCACCGTTGAATCTGTCTCACCTTTTATGATCTCTCCGGAACAATATATTGACGGCCTTGAATGGCGCTACGCCTGCAAGAAATTTGATCCCCAGGCCCGTATTGAGGAATCCACCTGGCACGCGCTGGCGGAAAGCCTGCGCCTCAGCCCTTCCTCCCTGGGGCTTCAGCTATGGAAGTTTGTGGTGGTTACCAACAGGGAACTGAAGGCGCGCCTGCGGGAGGTTTCCTGGAACCAGCCCCACGTGGAGGATTGCTCCCATTACGTGGTGCTGTGCGCCCGGTGGGACGCTACCCAGAAGGACGTGGACCGCTATCTGGCCCAGATTGAATTCACGCGCCATCCCTCAGCGGAAAAGCTGGCTGCCTCCGCTGATTTTTACGGCGGCTACGTGAAATCCCTGACTCCGGAAAAAATGAACACGTGGCTGGACTGCCAGGTGTACATTGCCGTGGGGTTTCTGCTCAGCGCCGCCGCCGCCCTGCGGGTGGATTCCTGTACCATCGGCGGCATGGACCGTGAGAAATATGATGAAATTCTGGGGCTGGACGGCACGCCGTACCGCTCCGTGGTGAGCGTGGCCCTGGGCTACCGGGCCAGGGACGACGAGCACGCCAGGGAAGCCAAGGTTCGCTTCCCTGCCGGGGAGGTGATCGACATCCGCGCCTGAACCGGATTCCCCTCTTACGGGGCCGGGCTGTCTTGAGGCAGTCCGGCCCTTTTTTTTCGTAAAATCCTTCTTCCTCCGTGGCCGTCCTTTGGCGGAATGGCAGGCAGCCTTTCAGCCGCTTTTTTATTTCCTTGCAAGAAAAGGGTGGATGCTGCGTAATTACAACGACTCGGGCATGCCATTCTTCCCGGAACGACACACGAACATGAACAAGAACGTACTTTTAATGATGGCCGCATTTGCGGCGGGTCCGCTGATGGGGCAGGATGCCCGGCAGATTGCCGACTCCCTCTCCATCCCGGAAATCAAGGCCGGGACCAGACAATTGCCGATGCCCAGCGCCTCCGGCGCGCAGATCAAGCTTCTGGGAGCCGATTACGAGGAACTTGTCAACAGCAAGGGGAAAATATTCCCCGTCCTCTCGGACACTCCGGTAAACGTCAGCTTCAAGGTGACCAAGGGCGGCCAGGAGGCCATCAGCAAGGACTATGAAATCACCCTGAAGGCCCCGGCAGCCGTGCAGGGCAACCCCAAGCCCCGGGTTATCCCGGAAATCCTGCAATGGAAGGGCGGCAAAGGGGAATACAAGCTGGGTTCCACCGTCACCGTCGCCTGTCCGGACAAGGAGCTGGCCCGTGCCTTTGTCGCCGACCTGGAAGACGTGCTGGGCCGCAAGGTCAGGCTCGTCTCTCCCAAGGAAAAGGCGGACATCTCCTTCTCCCTGTTCAAGGAAAGCAACGTGGGGAAGGAAGGGTACAGCCTTGCCGTGAATTCCGGCGGCATCCGCATCGGGGCACTTACCCCCACGGGCCTGTACTGGGGCACACGCACCCTGCTCCAGATGCTGCGCCAGAACCCGGCCGGCGTGCCCTGCGGCACCGCCGTGGACTTCCCCCGCTATCCGGTGCGCGGCTTCATGCTGGACATTGCGCGCACGCCCTATCCCCTCAGCTACCTCAAGGACCTGATCCGCACCATGTCCTGGTACAAGTTGAACGATCTTCACCTGGTCATCAACAACAACTACATTTTCCACGAACACTACGTGGACAACGGGCATGACCCGTTCAAGGAATCCTACTCCGCCTTCCGCCTGGAATCCAACGTGAAGGGGAAGGACGGCACGCCGCTCACCGCCAGGGACCTCTCCTACACCAAAAAGGAATTTGCGGACCTGATCAGTTACGCCAGGCGCCACGGCGTCAACATCGTGCCGGAGTTTGACACTCCCGGTCACGCGCTCTCCTTCACCCGGGTACGCCCGGACCTGATCTACAAAGGCCCCATGAACCATGAAAAACGCCGCTGTGAGATGCTGGATGCCGGCAACCCGGAGACGATCAGCTTTGTGACCAAGGTCTTTGACGAATACCTGCTGAAAGACCCCAAGCTGGGCCGCCCGGTCTTTGCCGGCTGCAAGGTGTTCCACGTGGGTGCGGATGAATTCTACGGAGACAAGGAAGACTACCGCCACTTTGCGGACGGCGTGCTCAGCCACGCCCTCAAGCGCGGCTACACCCCCCGCATCTGGGGCAGTCTCAGCGCCAAGCCCGGCAAGACCCCCGTGGTGAGCAAGGGCGTGCAAATGAACCTCTGGAGCGCCGGCTGGATGAAGGCGTGGGAAGCCGTCAACCTAGGCTACGATGTCATCAACACGAATGACGGAGCCCTTTACATCGTGCCCTTTGCCAACTACTACCGCATGGACAGGAACCACAAGGGGCTTTACAACAACTGGATTCCCAACCGCATCGGGAATGAAACGCTTCCCGCCGGACATCCCCAGCTCCTAGGGGGCACCTTTGCCATCTGGAACGATGAAACGGATATCATGCACACGGGGTACGGCCCGTATGATATCTGGGGAATGCTTGCCGGTTCCATGGATGTCCTCAGCCAGAAGCTGTGGGGGAAGGCCAAAGCGCCGGACACGTTTGAAGAGCATCGCGAGCTGGTGGCGGCCATCGGCAACGCTCCGCGCACCAACCCCCTTCACAAATGGAAGGACTCCCAGCCCTTTGCCGTCACTCCTTCCTCTCTGCCCCAGAAGCTGGACAAGCCTGCCCTGGGACCGAATTACCGCCTGACCGCGGAACTGGAACTGAACGCCGCTCCGGAAGGGAAGGAACAGGTGCTTCTTTCCGCGCCGGAGGGCGAACTGCTCGCGGTCATGAAGGACGGCACCGTCGGCTTCCGTCGTGACGACACCCTGGAATTCTCCTTCGGCGCCAAGCTGCCTGTAGGCAAAAAGGTCAAGGTGGAAATTGTGGGCGAACCGGAAAAAACCAGCCTGTTCCTGGACGGACAGCCTGCCGGAACTGCCGTGCTGAAAAGTTTTTCTGACAAATCCAAGGACTTCATTGAAAACTTCAAGAACCGTCCCAAAGTGCACCGTTCCACGTTCGTTCTGCCGTTGAACACCCTGGGGGAATCTTTCCAGGGCAAAGTGTATAACTTCAACGTTCAGCCTTTATAGCGCCTTTTGTCCCGTGCGTCCGCGCCTCTTAAAGGGGGAATGTCCGCCTGCGGCGCGGATGCACGGAAACTTGAAAAATAGGGTGATACAGGAGAAAGTCTCTGCTCTTCAGGGACGTTTGGATGATGATCTTCCCGGCGGGATGTGCGGACTTTCCAGGCCGTAAGAGGCGTTGGAGCATATGATCCCCGTTTTACAGCTTTTCAGGAAGGCCGGGTTGCCCGTCATCCATATTCAGCCTGTCAGCGCCGGATGGCCCTTCCTCCGGAAAAAACGGGCTGCTGCGTCAAGCCTTACGGTATCGTTGTTCCGGAATCCATCTCTGTCTCACGCATGCCCTTGTACCTCATGGGGCGGTAGCCGCTGCGCTCCAGCATGCGGCGGCTGAAAACGTGCTCCCCGCATTTCCAGACCGGGAGGGGTCCGGCTTCACTGCCCAGGAACGTGTCTTTTCCCGTTCCTTCCCACTGGATGAAGAGGAGCACATGGCGGCCCGGAACAATCAGAATATCCCCTGTTTTCAACTCATCCCAGGAGGGGAGGGGAATGGATAGGGCGGGGAGCTCCCGTGTGGAAAAAGGCCTGGGCAGACGCCAGCAGCGGGAGACGAAGCCGGAGCAATCCACCCCGGCGGCGAAGCGGCTGACGGCGGCATCCCCCGCCGCCTGTTTTTCCACGGTGCCCATGTCCCCGGCTGCGGCAGGGGATCCTTCGTTGGCGGCATCCGCCTTCAAACGGCGTGCGAACTGCCGCGGGGTGTCAAAGCCGCCCCATTTGTACGGCATGCCCGTGGAGCATTGGCCGGGTTTCCACCATGTGCCGGCAGGAAGTCCGGGGGCGGCTGCATCCGGCGTATCTATCCGGACGCCGTCTTCATCCACCCCGTGGCGGACATTCCGGATCGTGCCCTTCCAGGTCATGGAGGTGTAAGCCCTGCTGGTTTCCAGAGCTTCACGGCGGGTGACGGAAGAGGCGGGCGGAAGAATCTCCGGAACGCCGGGAGAACAGGCCCCCAGGAGGACGGAAAGAGTGAGCGGCATCAGGGCGTTGGTCATGGCTTGCATGTGTATCTCTTTCCTTCCGCGGCGGCAAGGATGATTGCGGAGTCATGCTTTTTGTTCCGGAAACGGTCTGGGAGCTTGACTGCATGGCGGAATATGTAAAAAAGGGATTAATGGCGGCGGAAAAGAACGGAAAAAGCTTCCGTTCCTTCCCCGCTTCCCATCCCTTGAATGATATGGACGAAGAACAGCAAATAACACAGGAACCGGTTCAGGAGCCCGCCCCTGAAAAACAGCCTGATACGACCCAGGCGACGATTACCGGGGTTTCTCCCCTGGTTGCCCTTCTTTTAGTGGGGCCCATTGGCGTGAACATCGTTGCTCCGCTGATATGCTGGCTGATCTGGAAAAATGAAAATCCCCTCGTGGACCGCTTGGGCAAGAATATTCTCAATGCCCAGATTTCCTGGACGATCTACACCCTTGTATGCATCCTGCTGTGGCCCTTCCTGATCGGTATTCCTCTGTTAATCATTGTGGGGATCGCATGGATCGTCCTGTCCATTATCACTGCCGTCAAGATAGCGAACAGGGATTACAACTACGTGATGCCCCTGACGATTACGTTCCTGAAATAACCGGCTCCCGTTGGTTCCATGTTGATGAAAAGCCGTGGGCCGTCCCTGTGCCGGCGGCTTTTCCATTGACGTTTCTTGAACGGGGAGTGGTTGGAAGGATGGAGGTAAAAAGGGCTTCCTGACACGGAGGCGGCCGGGAAGTATTTATTTCCGTTGTCGGTTCTCGTCTCTTCCTGCTATTGCGGGCGGCGGAGGGCCTGTGTGTGCCCTGTTTTCACGTTGTCCAGGGAAGACGTGAAGGCCGGCCTGTTCCGGTAAGCGATTCCGGTCAGGGTTGGAATGCGTTTTTCCAGAAGAAATGGCCCGGACGTGGGGGGAGCATGAACTTGCTGTTACTGCCGTGAAAGGCAGGAAAGGAGAGGTTGTCGGGATGTCCGTATTGCCCTGGAATGCCTGTCTGTTCTCTGGAATGCCTGACGGAGAAATGAGAGAAAATTCGTTTCGCCCGGCGATGGATTCTTTCGCCGGCTTCTCCCCACGATCCTTGGAGGTCATCCGGGAAATCTTAGACTGAAGAGAGGGACGTGAAAAAATCAACTTACGCCTGCTTTTCCTTTCCGGTCCTTTTGCCTTGGATAACGGAATGGCCTTCCATGTTCAGAACAGCATGGAAAAGTTGCTGGACGAAAGGAAGGGGAATGTCTAGCATAAACACCATACAGGGTGCTTCAAGAAAAAGAAAAACGACAATCTTGCCTGCCAGTTGTTGAAAAACTGTTGCCTTGTTTGCGCCAACCCCAGGCTCACAGAAATTCCCCGGGAGATCGGCGATTTCTATAAGTCATTGGAAACGGAAGATTGACATACCTGGAAACAACATAAAAAGCGTGGGGAATATCGCTAAGGGAAGAGGTTGGCGCAAAAAGCTGTTTGCACCATTAACTTTCAACGCATATTCCCTTCCGCCGTCGCACCCTCACGGGTGCGTGGATTGAAACCGTCCGCTTTTTCGAGGATGGCGGAGGGCACCCAGGTCGCACCCTCACGGGTGCGTGGATTGAAACTGGTACTCGCGCCCGGCCTGCGCCCGGTTCCGGGTCGCACCCTCACGGGTGCGTGGATTGAAACCACCCTTCAGCACGCGCACGCTGCTCTTCCGCCCGTCGCACCCTCACGGGTGCGTGGATTGAAACTCATTACCGGAGCCGTGTAAGACAGGTTTTAGGTGTCGCACCCTCACGGGTGCGTGGATTGAAACTCCCAGCATCCGGGCGCGGTTGGTCAGGCGCGTGTGTCGCACCCTCACGGGTGCGTGGATTGAAACTTCTCCTCCCCATCCCATTTGTGCTTTCAGATTTGTCGCACCCTCACGGGTGCGTGGATTGAAACCGAGAAAAATCTATAAGAGCCCCCACGACGAGAGTCGCACCCTCACGGGTGCGTGGATTGAAACGTTTTTCAGCAGGGCGCGCCAGGCGGTCGTAATGGTCGCACCCTCACGGGTGCGTGGATTGAAACCCGCAGAAAGGGTATGGCGCAGGGCGGAGAGCTGTCGCACCCTCACGGGTGCGTGGATTGAAACAAGCGCATCCAGATGGTGGAAACGTCCCGCGAGTGTCGCACCCTCACGGGTGCGTGGATTGAAACCGGTACACAGGGAAAGGAGAGACACGGGAACCGGTCGCACCCTCACGGGTGCGTGGATTGAAACCAGCGGTTTCTGCTCCGGTTTGAAGTATGTCCAGGTCGCACCCTCACGGGTGCGTGGATTGAAACTTGAACGGACAGCACCAGAAAGCAGCTGATCACAGTCGCACCCTCACGGGTGCGTGGATTGAAACACCACATGGGCAACGGCGAATTCTCCTTCCTCAAGTCGCACCCTCACGGGTGCGTGGATTGAAACGAGCAACCCTCTGGAAGCGCGGGTAGAGAGAAACGTCGCACCCTCACGGGTGCGTGGATTGAAACGGACCGGGACAAGCAAATCATCGTCGATCCCCAGTCGCACCCTCACGGGTGCGTGGATTGAAACAAGGGAGCCCCCGCCGGATTGTCTGCCGCCGGGGGTCGCACCCTCACGGGTGCGTGGATTGAAACGTGTTGTCGTCATCCCAATCCAGCTCCACCTGCAGTCGCACCCTCACGGGTGCGTGGATTGAAACAGTTACTGCATCATTGGCTGCCTGCTGGGATTGAGTCGCACCCTCACGGGTGCGTGGATTGAAACTTGAAAGTGATGCATTATGAACGCAAAACAAGTCAGTCGCACCCTCACGGGTGCGTGGATTGAAACCTGGGATGGAGGGGATGATACTAAACAGGATGCTAGTCGCACCCTCACGGGTGCGTGGATTAAAACTTTATATGGGCTTTCTTTTTGCCTGGCCCAGCGCCGCTTCCTACGCGGATGTTCCCCGGAAAATGATGCCGGGGTGCCTTTGTTCTTTTTTCAGAAATGAAGAGAAAGCCTGGAACAAGATGCCCAACCTTTCAGTTTTGTGAAGGCTTGCATTTTTCAGGAGTTCCTGTTTCCGGACCTGTTCAGATAGGGATCTCTTTTTCACTGCCTCCGTACATGAAAGAGTGCAGCAGGCGCGTGACCTGGTTTTGTTCCGCACGCAGCTGGGCGGAGGGGCGCAGTGCGGCGTACGTCAGGCTGTCATGCCCGGTGAATTCCCTCATGTGGAATCCCTGGAAGCTGGTCATGGGTTCGCTGTCATGGAAGAGCTTGCCTCTCCTGAGCAGTTCGTCAAAGACATGTTCCGCTTCTCTCGTGCGCGTCAGTGCGTTTTCAGGATGGGGCACGCGGATGACCAGCGCGCCGCCGTCCCCGCGGAAGTTGATGCCCGCCCCGGCCATGACGTCTGCGGAAGGCTGGCTGCTGACACTGCCCAGCAGCAGCACGCCGTCGTCTACCAGATGGATGCGTCCGGCATGGGCTTCTTCCTTCACATGCAGCACGCCGCCGTAAATGTGGGTGGACACGCTGCCGGAGAGTTTCCTGATGCGCATCAGGCCGTGCTTGATGATGAGTTCCGAGCCTTCCGCGGGAAGGTCCGCTTCCGCGGCGAACAGCCAGCCATCCGTCATGACGATTCTGCCTTCATGCTCTTTGGAGCCCTGAATGCGGCCCTGGCCCATTAGAAGGCGGCCGCCGTTGATTTCCAGGCTTCCGTTGGCTTTGCTGCCCAAGAAAACGGTCATGTGGTCCGGCAGGTTGCCCAGGAGCGTCATGGTGCCTCCGTTCCGGATGACCAGGTGGGCGGTGCGGTGGCCGTGGTCCGGCTGGTTGGGGCCTCCCACGAAAACGGGAGCGTTGATGATGTAAAGATTGCCGCCGACATCAACGGTGAGGGAATCCTGAATGTCCGTCTGGCCCTGCACCACATCGTTGTTGATGGTGACCGGGCACATGTAGGAGACGCGGTTCATGGATGAGGCTGAAAGCGGCATCATCCCGGTTAGAATGAATGGGTTGATATTGCTCATGGCGTTGGTTCCATAGTTGGTTTGACGTTTGAGGCGCGGTAGATATGCGCCAATAGTATTAGACCGTCCAGTGGGGTAAAATGTTCGGGTAAATTTATCTTATTTTCTTCCGGATGGAAAAAACGCGGTTCACTCCCATTCCACCCGGGTCAGTTCCAGTTCCCGCCCCCGGAGGATGGCCAGGGCCGGGTCTCCGCAGCCGGGGCAGATGTAGCCGTGCTCCGTGAAGGAGAACTCCGCGTTGCACGTGTCACAGCGGCACAGCGCTTCCACCCAGGTGACGTCCAGGGCGGCATTTTGCGCCGCATATGCGTCTTTCAGGGCCTGGAAGGCGAATTGAAGGGCCTCCGGCACCACGCCGCTCAGGCTGCCGACGGTCATGTGCACCCGCATCAGCCGGGTTCCCCTGTTTTTTTCCATAAGTTGCCGGGCCATGTCCAGCGCCCCTTCCATGATGCCTACCTCATGCATGGGCGTTTTTCCGCTCCTCCTGTTCCGCCACGGCGCGGGAAATGAGGGTTTCCACCAGGTCCAGCGCTTGCGGCATGGCTTCCCGCACCTCCGCGGACATGGGGCGGCAGAAGTCCGTATGCTGCGCTTCCACCCCCACCAGGGTGATGGCACGGGGCAGGGTGCCGCACAGCTGGGCCGCGCCCAGCACTTCCTTCATGCCTATCTGGTGGGGTGAAATGACGTGGGAAAAATGGCGGGGGAGTTCATCCCGGCTGCGCGTGACGACGGTTCCGGGGGGCGCCCCCGTCCTGACGGCATCCAGCAGGATGACCGTATCCGCGTCTTCCAGCAGCGGCAGCAGGGTCATACCCAGCGTTCCCCCCTCTTCCACCTGGACCAGCGGGCCGTAGTCCCGCTTCTGGAGCCGGTGGGCCAGTTCCACGCCTATGCCGTCGTCCCCCATGAGCGGGTTGCCAACGCCCAGCACGAGCACGGGATAGGCGTTTCCCTTGACGGGGCAGCCCCGGAGTTCTTCCGTGTATTCCTCAGTTTCCATGGAGGGAGCAGGTTATTCATCCCGGAATTTGACGCCCTTGCGCAGCCAGCGTCCTCCGCTGAACATGGAGGAGATGGTGCCGTCCCGGTCCACGTTCCCGGAAAGGATGGAGAGGTACACGTGGACCATGGCAAAGATGATGAAGCACCACATGCCGATCAGGTGAACCAGGCGCACATACGGAACCCCGATCAGGTCGTTCAGGGGCATGAACCAGTGATAGAACCAGTGGCGCGGCTCATACAGCGCGTACAGGGCCAGCCCGGTCACAATCATGGTGGTGAACAGGATGTAGACGCCCGTATACGTCCACTGCTGGAGGGGATTGTGGCCGATGTAGCGCGGGCCGTCATAGCTCCGCGCAAAAACGTAGTCCACCGCTGTGGCGTACAGGTCCTTCCACTGCTGCCTGGAGACGGGGAAGAGGGCGCGGAAGCTCTGGTACTTGTTGGACGCCATGAAGAAGCAGGAGAAGCGCAGCATCATCACCACCACCAGGGTCCACCCCAGCGCGTAGTGCACAAAGCGGAGCGTGCCGAACTGGAAGGCCCCGTGCAGGTCCCCCATTTTCAGGAACCACCCTTCCGCAATGCAGATGCCGGTGACGGCCAGACCGATGATGCAGAACACCCAGGTCCAGTGCAGCACGCGCAGCGGCCAGTCCCACACATGGAAGTAGCGGAAGTTCGCCTTGGCCATGGAAAGGTGGCGCACGTCCCTCATGGCGTGCATGGGCACCACGCCCAGCAGACGCCACGGAGCGCCGGGCCGGTGGACGGCTACGGCTACGGGTTCAAAGCCGGAAGGGGAATATTCCTCAAAGGCCTTGTTCAGGCTCTCTTTTTCCTGGTGGCCGACTTCACACAGCCGGGCCAGGGCCTTCAGGTTGCCGCGGGCCACCATGAAGGGGACGGCGTCCTCCTTGTCCGTGGCTTTCAGCACGGCCGTGCTGTACGGCCTTTCCCGGGAGGGTGCCTCCCAGGAGTTTTCCTGCTGGGCATACGGGAGCGCCACGCCCCGTTCCCGTGCGGCATGGAGCAGGGCCAGGTCTCCCGGGTCGCTGCTTCCGTTGGGGGAGGCGCATACGGCCAGGGCCAGGATTTCCTCCGGCGTATAGTCCGGGGCTGCCGGAATGGCGTCCTCCACCGCCAGGGTGAGGTCTTTGTCGATAAGCGTCGTTTTCACGGGTCCTGTCTGGTCAGAATGGCCTCCCCTTCCTCGTCAAACAAATGGACGGCGCAGGATTGGCACGGGTCATAACTGTGAATGGTGCGCAGGGGCTCCACCGGGCGGGTGGGATCCACCAGCGGGTGTTTCCCGGTATGGGCCAGGGAATATTCATACGGCCCCATCTGCCCTTCCGCATCCCGGCCGGAGCTGTTCCAGGTGCTGGGCACCACAGCCTGGTAGTTCGCCGTCTGGCCGTTTTCAATCCTCACCCAGTGGCTCAGGCTTCCGCGGGGCGCTTCCACCCAGCCCACGCCCTTGCAGGAGGAGGGCCAGGTTTCCGGTTCCCATTTTTCCGGGTTGAAGGTGGCGGTTTCCCCGTTCTTGATGCGGTCCGTCATTTCCTGAAGCTGGTCCACCATCATGTCCACGTTGATCAGGGCGTCCAGGGCGCGGCCGTACACGCGGCCCAGCGTGGAGTTCATGAACGCGTTGTCGCGCGGCAGGCCCAGCCTGTCGCAGGCTGCGTCCACCCGTTCCACGATGGCGGGCACGCCCTGGGCGTAGCCGATCATCATGCGGGCGTTCGGGCCCACGGCCATCGCGTGGCCGTCATAGCGCGGGGCTTTCACCCAGGTGTACTGCGGATGGTCCGAGACCCACTTGTAGGGCGGCCTGGGGCCGTTGTAATCCGCGTTCGTTTCCCCGTCGTACGGAGCCAGTCCCGCGTCCCGCCCTTCCGTGTACTTGTACCAGGCGCTCGTGACGAATTCCTTGATCTTGTCCTGGTCAAAGGGGAGGACGTTTTTATAATCCCCGTTCAGCAGAACGCCGGGTTTGATCAAGCCCTTGCCGGCGGGAGCGCCGGTGTTGATTTCAGACGGGCCCCCGGTGCAGAATAAATTGGGGTTGGACGCGCCGATGTGGGCGTAATCCTTGTAGAACCCGGCAATGGCCACGATGTCCGGGTAATACACCTTGTGGATGAAATCATGGCAGGTCTGCACCAGCTGCTTCAGGTAGCTCAGGGAAAACTGGTTGATGGCCTGGTCATTGTTCATGTTGATGGCGCAGGCCATGCCGCCCACCAGGAAGTTCGGGTGCGGATTCTTGCCGCCCAGGATGGTGTGGATCTTGATCATGTCCCGCTGCCAGACCAGGGCCTGGAGGTAGTGGGCCACGCCCAGCAGGTTCACCTCCGGCGGCAGCTTGTAGGCGGGATGGCCCCAGTAGCCGTTCGTGAAGATGGAATACTGGCCGTGGGCGATGGAGTCCTTCAGCTTTTGCTGCACTCCGGCAAAGTACGTGGCGGAGGACAGAGGCCAGTCGGAAAGGGATTTGGCAATGGCGGCGGTTTCCCTGGGGTCCGCCTTCAGCGCGGAGACCACGTCCACCCAGTCCATGGCCTGGAGCTGGTAAAAGTGGATGACGTGGTCCTGGATGCCCAGGGCTCCGCTGACCAGGTCCCTCATGAGTCTGGCCTGGATGGGCACGGGGTATTGCAGGGCGTCTTCCACCGCGGCCAGGGCCGCAATGGCGTGCGTGCCCGTGCAGACGCCGCAGATACGTTCTACAAAGGCCCATACGTCCCGGGGATCCCGCTTGCAGGCGATCACCTCAATGCCGCGGTACTGCGTGGTGGACGTCCAGGCGTTTTTGATCACGCCGTCCCCGGCTTCCATTTCCACGCGCAGGTGGCCTTCAATGCGTGTGACCGGGTCAATGACGACGCGGCTGGATTCCGGAACGTCCGCTGATGTGTAGTTACTCATGGTAATCTGGTAGTAAAGGTGTCCTTATTCTTCCGTTTCCTTGTCAGGGGTGCCGGGGGCGTCCCCGAAGGCGGGAAGCGCCACGTTTGCCTCTTCCTTCATGTGCTGCTTTTTATAATGGATGGCGGAACCTACGGCATGGGCGGCAATGGCCGTGCCAGCGGCCGCCACGCCCACGGCGCCAATCACGTTGGCGGAGGCCTCCACGCCGAAGCCGTTCACGTTCGGCAGCGTCTTGTAGAAGGGAGTCATGCGGTCAAAGAAGTAAAGCTCCGTGCAGCCGATGCATGGATGGCCGGACTGAATGGGGAAGCTGACGCCTCCGTTCCATTTGACGATGGGGCAGGGGGAGAACGTGTCCGGCCCCTTGCAGCCGACTTTGTACAGGCAGAAGCATTCCCTCGCGTTCTCGTCGTCAAACACGTTGACGAACTGTCCGGCGTCAAAGTGGGCACGGCGCGGACAGTTGTTGTGAATGCGGGTGCCGTACGCCATCAGGGGGCGTGTTTCCAGATCGCATTCCGGGGCGCGGTCAAAGGTGAGGATGTACATGATGACGGCCGTGATGACGTCCCCGATGGGCGGGCAGCCCGGCACGTTGATGACGGTGCGGTCCGTCAGGATGTCCCGTATGCCTACGGCCCCGGTGGGGTTGGGGCGGGCGGCCTGGATGGAGCCGAAGTACGCGCAGGAGCCCACCGCCAGGATGTAGGAGGCGTTTTCAGCGCAGTGGCGCAGCATGTGCTCCACCGTATCCCCGGCCACCGTGCAGTACACGCCGCCGTCATTGACCGGAACGGATCCGTTGATGACGAGGATGTGGGGCTCCTTGATCGCTTCTTCCAGCGCCTGGTTCGCGGCTTCTCCGGAAGGGGCCATGAGCAGTTCCACATAAGGCATGGAAACGGCGGAAAGCACCATGTCCCCTATTTCCTCATTGTAACTGCGGATGGTGCTTTCCAGGCATCCGGTGCATTCCTGGAGCTGGAGCCAGATGACTACCGGGCGTTTCAGGCCAGCCATCTTGTCTGCAATCTCCTGGGCGTTGGAAACGCCTCCGGTTACGGTGGCTACGCCCATCAGGGCGATCATTTTCAGACACCATTTGTTGAATTCACGCCGGCTGACGCCGCGGCGCTCCATGTGTTCCCCCAGGGTTTCTCCGGGGCGCCATGTGGTTAGGATCTCATGATTCAGGGAGGCCTGCTCCGCCTCCTGCATGGAAGGTTGCTGAGTGCGCTTCATGTGCGTGGTCCAAATAAATCGTTTCCATTTAGACACATTTTCCAATAAATGCGATCAATATTTTCCAATTTTCCAGCGGGAGTTCCTACCAGGACCAGACGTTCTGGATTTGGAAGACTACGGCCGTCTGGCCCCTGCGGCCGTTGACGGGATTCTTGACCAGCTGGATGTCCGGCTGGAGCGTCATGGTGGGCGTCACCTGCGCTACATAGGTCAATTCAATGCCGTATTCATTCTTGTTCACGTACGGGCCATTTTTCTTGGCTCCCTGCTGCCAGAGGAATCCCAGGCCCAGGTAGCCGTCATTGGAAGCGCCTTTTCCTTGGAAGGGGGAAAGAAGCACCAGCCCCG
Source organism: Akkermansia sp. (assembly GCF_020860705.1). Classification (GTDB taxonomy): domain Bacteria; phylum Verrucomicrobiota; class Verrucomicrobiia; order Verrucomicrobiales; family Akkermansiaceae; genus Akkermansia. Next base: position 2,667 of record NZ_JAJBTT010000008.1, on the reverse strand, counting down.
TGGTGGCCGCACAGCGCACGCCGGTAAGCGTGGCGGCGTCCTCACTGGCCCAGCCGCCGCGGAAGAACCAGCCCAGGTGGCTGTGGCGTCCGAGCTGCTGCTGGAAGTTGACCCCCACCCCGCCGCCGTTTTCACTGTCGCTGGTGGTGAAGAAGGGCTGGAGGCGGTACACGCCCGGCCCCCATCCGCAGAAATCCTCCGCCACATAGCCGAACTCAAGAACGTTCGTCCAGTTGTCCGAATTCATGTTCTTGAACGGGTTGTGGTTCTGGGTCATGTTGTTGGCGGCGGTGGCGCCCATCACATAAAAGGAGGTGGTGGGCTGCCATGCGAAATGGAAGCCCAGGGAATTGTCCGTCAGGGGCAGCATGGGGTTGTTGCCGAAAACGCTGTTGGTCAGGTTGTTGTTGTGGGAGTTGGCGTAGGCGTTGTGGTCCATGTAGTTGGTGGTGTCCAGCTGGCCCGCCATCAGCAGGAGCTTCCCGCCTGCTCCCACCCATGCCAGGCTCAGGTTGCTGAGGTGCGGGTCCGGCCCCTGGAAGGAGCTGGTGGGGTTCTGGAGGGAGCCCAGAGTGGTCTGGGGGCCTTTCCTCCCTTCATTGAAGTCAAAGCCGTTGCCGAAGTCGAACTCGGAGGCCAGATACAGGCCGCTGCCCGTGGAGTTGTTGCGGAAAATGGTGATATTGCTCAGCAGGGAGCCGTTGTAAGAGGGGAAATCCGTTTTTCCGGTCAGGCCTCCGCCCGTCAGTCCCGTGTAGTTGAATCCGAACTGGGCGGAATAGGTGATGCCGTATTTGGACAGGGCGGTCTTAAGCTTCTGCGCCCCGGTGGAGATCATGTCTTCCCGGATCCAGGCATTCGGTTCCACGCAAGTGTTGCCAAAGACGTAGGAACTGTCCAGATACGGCATCATCTTCAGCGGCTTGGGCGCAAACCATTCAATGCCGGGGACGGAGGGCCTGCCTTCATGCTGGAGAAGCACGCTGGGCTTGGTGGGAACACCGGGCGTCCTCTTGGTGATTTGTTCTTCCGGCCGCATCCCCTTCAGGAGGCTGGGGCTTATTTCCCTGCCTTCCAGGGCTTTCACGCGCAGGCCGCGTTCCGTATTCAGATAAGGGGCCGCGGTTACGGGCGGCGTGGCCTGCTGGGCCAGAACGGGATCACAGGAGGTCACGACAGCAGCCGCGCACAAGGAGGGGAGCATGACATGTTTCATATAGACAAACAGACAAGGCTGCGCCTGCAACTGTCATAACTCAACTGGAATGCTGACACGAATACTGTTTTTCCTTCTTTCCGGAAAAAGAAGGAGGCGGGATTTCTCCCGCCTCCGGCAAATAGAATGATAGATGGTTTTTCGTTCAGACGCGTCTGCGGCGCATCATGAGGGCGGCCAGTCCAATCAAGCTGAGGGACGCCGCGGCCGGTTCCGGAACCTGGGTTACTTCGATTCCCGTCAGGATGGGATTCCAGTTGACGATGCTTTGTCCATCCGTGCTGCTGATGAAGTTGCATTTGTCATCAGCCTTACCGTTTGTCTGAACCGTGACTCCTGGCCTGGCAAGCCCCTGGGAAATGGTAACGGTATTATTTTCTTGGGAAGATGTAACAGCGTTCTCTCCTCCTGCATTATACAGATAGGTTACGCCGGAGCCCCCTGTAACCAACTTCAGCGTGTCTTCTGTGACCGCCAGAAAACGGTAGGTGCTGCTGGCGTCCAGAATCAGAGGGGAAGCTCCATCCGTAGCTGAGAAAGTGAAAGTGGGATTGTTTACGGCCGTTCCTGTATTAGTGCTTTTACCGATTACGGTATTGTCAGCTAAATTCAGCACCAGCAGACCGTAAGTTACATTACTTCCGTAGCCAGTACGGCCCGCAATGGTCAGCTGGTTCAATTGGACGTCACCGGTGAGGGAAGGTGGAGAATCACTGTTGGACGGGGACAGGACGCCAGAACTGAGAGATAACTGGAATCCGTACACCTGGGCAACGCCGGTGCTACCCGTTTGCTCGGTTTGGTAAGTAAATACCGTTGCCGCGTGGGATACTGAAGCCAAGGCGGATACGGCCAATAGTAAGGTAATGGTTTTTTTCATACTGGGAAATGAATGGATAAAATAGAGAATAAAGAATGGTATTCCTGATAACGATTGAAATTATAGCGGATTCTTAATCCGGGTGGTTATTCACCTTCCGTGTATAAATTGGATAACCTTCTTATTATCATGTAGGAAATTTTAATAAAAAAAGACCAACGGCTATGTATTTTGTTAATATGGAATGACTTGGGTTACCTTATAAGTTTGCTTCTTAGTATTTAGCATTGTTGACGGATTAAGAATTCGTCATCTCTTTAAGCGGAGCATAGATTCCGGGCTCAATGACGAAGGAGCTCCGGTTGACGCTCACATGGAGACGGCGAGCTTTCCTGTTTTTCTGAAATTTCTTTTATGGAAGTCTATGGTCGAAAATACCGGAACGAGATTCATGATTCATCTTTTTCTGCGGCGTGCAGAAAGAACAAATATGGTTTGTGAACTTAGGAATGCATTAGCTTGATTTTGATGCATCCATGGCATGAGGTGATATGGACGAAGGGAATAAATAAGAGGAGCCTGCGGATTTGAAATATAAAAAACTGTTTGCCTGTACGGATTTCTAATCCGC
>NZ_JAJBTT010000033.1 GCF_020860705.1 Akkermansia sp. | reverse complement strand
GACAACTTAATAAACTCTCCTAAATCCACCGGATGGAAGACGGATTTGGAATCCGTGACCACTTAACGCTGCCGTGAAGAATGCATATGATAGGGAACATGAGGGTGATAGGGGGTATAGGGGAATTTTGCCGCTCCCTGTCATTCCTATCATCCCTATATTCCCCTATTGTCCCTAACCAACTTTTCCCCAGATTTTTCCGTTGACTCCGGATTCCAAATCCGCTAAGTTGGTTTCAGTGGGTGTTTTGGCATTTTTATTGCCAAGCCGCTTCAATTAACTACATGATATACGACGAGAAAAATCGGGCTTCCCTGATGAGGGGAGGCCCGGTTTTTACGATGGGTAGAAAAATCATTTTCTTTCCCGTCAGTGGAACTGCATGAACAATGCTCTTTCCTCCTGATAATCAATAAAAATGCCGTGAGAAAACATGGAGGAAGCGTCCGGAGCAATGTACCCTCGCCCCTCAATCAGCTTTTTTAGGCGGCTGGGGCTTGTCTTCCGGCAAGATCCCGGGAGGAACGAACAAGGCTGTGGAAGGAATGACGACAGGGGCGGGAATGTCCGGTCCGGACCAGGCGACGGACATATGGTCTGGGCCTCCGTCCTCCTTGTGAATCACCAGCAGAAAGTAAAATTTGCCTGCTTCCAGTTGAATAGGATCGGAAGCCTGGTTGGGCTGGTTGCTCCAATTATGAGGATCGGAATATCCTTTGACGGTGGCGATGCAGGTCATGTCCTTCTGGGTGGCGTCTTTGCCCAGCCATAACTCGGAGGAATCGTCCGAAGACAGGTAAAGGCGGTACTTCCCGCTTGCCGGCACCTTTAGCAGGGCGGAATAACGGGCTCCATACTGGTCGCCCAGGTTTTCCACATCCAGGCTGGTGATTTTGTGAACGGACGATGCCGGATTTTCAAAAACCTTCCCGTGCGTTAAATCCCTTACCGATCCCCCCGGAATGCCGAACCATAATTCCTGTGCTACGCCGGGAGCCGGATCCGCCGCGCCGGAGGAGCCGGGAGGGGCTTCCGTCAGCATGGCGCCGCACAGGAGGCTCAGGATGGATAAAACAATGTTCATGGGAATGGGGCAGGGGGATACTCCCTGCAACGACTACGGCAAAGACAGGGGCAACCTTTCAAAAACGGCGTCATTCCCGGGGTTCAATGTCATCATGGGGAATCTCCTGATCTTCGCTGACGTTCTTCTGGCGGCGTGAGCCGCTTCTCCAAATCATCCAGCCGATCAGGAACGCCAGTACGCCCAGGCCGGCAACCCGCCGTGGAGTGGACAGGCCGCCGTTTTCCGCTGGTATCGGCTGTTCAGCGGCTGCGGGAGGCTCCTGGGCATGGAGGGAGCCGGCCAGGAAAAAAGCCGCCAGAGCGGAAGCGGAAAGCATGCGGTGCTGGAAAAGGAGCCGTTTCATTGTTTATGGAAAGGTAAAACAGGAATGAATCTTATTCAAATACATTTGTTCCGGCTGTCCTGATTTCCGATCATGCGGGGCCTGCTTGTTCTACGGTCCTGAATTTTCAGAAAAAATCATTCCTGGGCATCTTTTTTGCAGAAAAAGCTTGCGCATCCATGATGATAATGCTAATTTCCCTCCGTCCTCAACAGGACGCACCAAGACGAAAGTCAAGGGGTATTAGCTCAGTTGGTAGAGCGCCTCAATGGCATTGAGGAGGTCAGCGGTTCGAACCCGCTATGCTCCACCAAATAAAGGCCTGCAAGATAATTCTTGCAGGCCTTTTCCATGGTTAGATTTATTTGAGTTTTCCTTAATATGTTCTTATCTTGAATCAATCTGTTTTATTTGACAGACAATTTCAATTGATATAAACAGTAATAATGGAACGGAATGATTTGCCTGATCTTCTTTACAAAATAATAGTTGAACTAGGTGGTAAAGCCACCATGATGTCTATATTTAAAAAATTTTGGGAAAAACATGGTAAGGAATTATCTCTTACTGATGACATATTTTATACATGGAATTACGATATCAGATGGGCTGCCACACAACTTCGACATCAAGGAAGAATGAAACCTGCATTCACCAAGGAAAATACACATGGTACTCCAATGAGTCCTCGTGGAATATGGGAAATTATGTAGTTTTTATAAATTCTGTCATTTTGAAATAAAGATTTAATTTCTGATTTCACGATTGCTTTTCCCAAAGACAGATGTCTCCTGGAATCACTTGAAAGAGAGGATGAGGTAGAATGAGGTCGGTTGGATACAGGTGGGAATATTGGTGAGGAGACCTTTTCTTGAGTTTATTCAGGAGATGCTGGAATTCGTATTCCAGCTGTTTATCCGGAAGAAGGATACGGGAAGGGGGCTGGCTCTCGCAGGGAGAAATTTTATTCAAGTCAAAGCTGTAGCCTCGGCGGACGGATTCGTCATGGACGGCTTTCAGGTAGGCGTCTATCGTTTGGATAGGATGGGGCGTTTCCCGGAATCGGAGAAGCTGGGGATGATGTACGTAGCCTTTTGTTTGTCCCATGAGCACTTTCCGGGCCAGCAAGCCTTCCCTCCACAGGGCAATCAGGCCGATGGAGTCCAGGTAGGAAGGGTGGAGGGACCAGAGTCTCATGGAAGTTTGGACCATGAGAGAAAACTCTGCGTTGATTTTCCCTGCGTCCGGAAAAATGAGAAACCCTGGAATGGAATGATATTCCGGCCCTCCTGAATCATCATCAGGCCAGGGAGATTTCTCCCTGAATGCCTTCCGCATCCGGCTCCGGAAGAGCTGGTTTTTGGGCCGGTGCCGTTTCCGCGGCGGGGGATTGCTCCGTTCTGGTATTGATGGCTTCCAGAATCAGTTCCACCGTGCGTTCCAGTCCGTAGTCGGACGTATTGACGCACAGGTCGTAAAGACGGGCGTTGCCAAGTTCCTGCCCGGTGTAGTGCTGGCAGTGGATGCGGCGGCGGGTGTCCATGGTATCCATGGTTTTGGCGACGCGGGCCGGATTTACCCCGTAGTTTTCAATAACTCGCTGCATGCGCACGGACGGATCGGCATGCAGGAAGATGCTGAACAGGTTGGGCCTTCCTTTCAGGATGAAGTTGGCGCAGCGGCCCACAATAACACAGGCCTGCCGGGCCGTGATGTCCCGGATAACTTTGCTCTGGGCCAGAAAAGTGGCATCTTCCGGAGGCAGTTCTTCCGCCGTGTAGGCATAGTTCTGGGCGTAGAGTTCATGCAGGAACCGGCTGGTGAGCTGCTGTTCATGCTTGCGGATGTAGTCCGGAGTAAGGCCGCTTTGGGAGGCGGTGAGGTAGACCAGTTCCGAGTCGTAGAATTGGATGCCAAGCTTTTCCGCCAGCATTTTGCCGATGGCATGGCCTCCGGAGCCGTATTCCCGGTCAATGGAGATGACCAGCGGTGCGTCCGGTTCGTAGGCGGCAGTCTGTGCCAGCGGGAGGAGTTCTCCTGCCGCACCGGAACGTGCCAGCCGTTCCAGCAGCCTGTCCGGCCAGAAGACGTGCCTGTTGAAGAAGCGGACGATCATGCCTACCAGGACGGCGGCCACAATGGTTCCTTCCCGTATGCCGGCCAATTCCGGCAGGAACAGCAGGGAAAAGGCCAGGCCGATGCAGACAAGCGTGCAGTCCACACTGGTTTTGACGGCTCCGAATTCCCACTTGAAGAGTTTGACGAAGGCCAGGCTCATGCCTTCCGCCGCCAGCAGAACGGCATCCGCCTTGACTTGCAGAAAGACGCCGAAGCCGATGACCAGGCAGCTTAACAGGCAGAGTATCATGGACCAGACGTATCCGGTGATTTCCAGGGAAGACATCAGCCACATGGAAAAGTCCGTCAGTGCTCCGAAGATAAACACTACGGGGATCTGGAGCAGATGCACCGGACGGAATTGCCTTTTCAACAGGGCCGCCTGCACCGCGACAAAACTCAGGTGCATGAGGATGGTGACGGTTCCCATGGTCAATGGGAGCGCCAGGCTGAGTACATAGGGCGTGCAGGAAATGGGGGAGACGCCCAAATTTGCCTTGGCGGACAGGGCGATTCCCAGGGACATGATGAAGAGCGCCACGATCAGGAGGAAGCCGCGCAGGATGTGTTCCCCAATGCTTCTCCGTACGTGATGATCTGCCATGCTAGCCGATGGTAGCTTTTTTGTCAGCGTCAAGTCAAGGGTTCCGGTGGGGCAGGATGTTTTTTCCTTTCCTCTTTCCGCGTTGCTTCTCTTGGTACAATTTCATGAAAGTATCGCTAACGAGCAGGTTCCGCAGGGGAAGATGAGGGGGCAGACCGCCTGGTGGATGGGAGGCGTGTGGATTCATAGCCGTTGCGTTCTTTTCTGCGGGGATGTCCGTATCATGTCCGCTTTTCCGCAGGTAGGGAAAGGGGCCGGACTTGTCACAAGGGGGCTTTTTTCCTATGTTGCAGGGAGATTCCGTTTCAAGCTTATGTCCAAAAAGAAGGAGGTGAAGACGAACGCCATGCGTCTGCTGGATGCGCTGCATGTTGCCTACAGGCATTATTCCTATGAATGCCATGAGTTTGTGGATGCCTGGCATACGGCGGAGGCTCTGGGACTGCCGACGGAGAAGATGTACAAGACGCTGGTGACGGAGGGGGCTCCGCGGCAGTATTACGTGTTCGTGATTCCCATTGGGGCGGAACTTTCCCTGAAGAAGGCGGCGCGCGCCGTGGGGGCCAAGGCCCTTTCCATGATTCACGTGAAGGATATCACGGCAGTGACCGGATATGTCCGCGGCGGCTGTACGGCCCTGGGGATGAAGAGGAAGTATCCCACAGTGATTGATTCCAGTGCGGAGACCCTGCCGGAGATGGTGGTGAGCGGAGGCAGGCTTGGCAGCCAGATTGAGCTGAGTCCCTTGGATTTATGCCGTGCGGCGGAGGGCGTTTTTGCGGAGGTGGCGGAGATTCCCACCCCGACATGATTGTCGTTGTTCCGGAAATGCGGAGTCTCCAGCGGTAAAAAGCTTTTCCCGGAGGATTTTTTTCTATATTCCTGTTGCAGTCCCTTCTCCCTCGCCATGAATAGCCGTTCATCTTTCCGTACCTGCCTGGCCCTGCGCCATGTGGCTTTTGAAGATCTCGGCACCCTGGAACCCCTGCTCAGGGACAGAGGCTTCCAAATCCGGTACGCCCAGCCGGGCTTTCCCTGGTTTTCCGTTGAGGAGTGGCTGGCGGCCGATCTTTGCGTCGTTCTGGGAGGACCGGTAGGGGTGGGGGATACGGAGCTTTATCCCTATTTGAAGACGGAACTGGATTGGGTACGCAGTCGTTTGGCCTGTCAACGGCCTTTGCTGGGCATCTGCCTGGGATCCCAGATGATGGCTCATGCCCTTGGCAGCCGGGTTTATCCCGGTACGGCCAGGGAAATAGGGTGGGGCGCCGTTTCCCTGACGGAAGCAGGGCGTTTGTCCCCCCTCCGCCATCTGGAGGGCATTCCCGTCCTCCATTGGCACGGGGATACGTTTGACATGCCGGCCGGAGCGCGCCTGCTGGCGTCCACGGAGATCACGCCCCATCAGGCTTTTTGCGTCGGGAATAACGCCCTGGCCCTTCAGTTTCATCCGGAGGCGGACGTTGCGCGGATGGAAGAGTGGCTGACCGGGCATGCCTGTGAGTTGATGGCCGCCGGAACGGATATTCCCGGACTCCGTGCGGCGTCCGTCCGGCACGGGGCTTTACTGGCCGATCGCGCCGCGCTTTGCATGAATGAATGGATGGAGGGAGCCGGCTTATGAGGAGAAAAGACAGGGAGATAACCCGGCGGGAGGACCTGCTGGAGATGATAGCGCGGTTCAAGGTGTGCCGCCTGGGATTGTGGGACGGCAGGGATGTTTATGTAGTGCCCCTGAATTTCGGTTATGAAGAGCGGGACGGCTCCCTGAATTTGTTTTTCCACTGCGCCAGGGAGGGAAGGAAGCTGGATATTCTGCAAAGCCGCCCGGAAGTTTCCTTTGAAATGGACGGCGACCATGCGCTGATGGAGGCGGATACCCCGTGCGGGTACAGTTATGCCTATGGCTGCGTGATGGGGCGTGGCGTTGTTGAATTTCTCCGGGAGGACGGGGAGAAGATGCATGCCTTAAACCGCATCATGCTGCACCAGACGGGGAGGAACGCCGCTTTTACGCCCGGCATGGTCCGCGCCGTATGCGTTTTGCGCCTCAGGGTGGAGTCCGTCAGCGGCAAACTTCATATGTGTCCGGAACCGCCTCCGGCCTGTTGAGGAATTATTTTTATGCCTGAATATTCCGCACCCCTGTTTATCCGCTGGAGCCTGTCCCATTGGATGGCTCTTGGCGTGGTGGCGCTGTGCGCCGGGGTTCTCCTATGGGGCTGCCGGAAGCTCCGGATGGAAAAGCGCGTGCAGATCGGAAAAGCGCTGGGCGCCGTCTTTCTTCTGACTTTTCTGATTGAAACGTTCGGACGCATCGTCCGGGAACACTGGGAGCCCTGGCAGGACAGGCTGCCCCTGCATTTTTGCAGCCTGATGACGCTGGTTTGCTTCATCGCCCTGTGGTACCGGAAACCCTGGGCGTGCGCCGTCGCTTACTTCGGCGTGCTGGCCGCCAGCATCCAGGGGCTGATCACGCCCATGCTGTACGAGGGGTTTCCCTCCGGCGCCTTCTTTGCCTTCTTCGTAGGGCACGGCCTGCTGCTGGTTTCAGCTCTTTATATTCCCGTGGTGCTGCAGTGGCGCGCCCGTCCCTGGGACGATATGAAAACGCTGGCTTTGTGTGATGCGTACCTGCTTCTGATCATCCCCGTGAATATCTGGCTGGGAACGAATTACGGGTTCACGCGGCATGCTCCGCCGGGGACCGTGCTGGAATATTTCGGAACTGCTCCGTGGTATTTCCTGACGCTTCAGGTTCCTGTACTGATCGTCCTGCGGCTGTTGTACCTGACTGTCCGCCCCAGGAAAAAGTAGGTCCGTTCCCAGTGGAAATTTCCACTCTCAGAGAGGGTGAGATGCGGGAGGATCACGGGCTTTTTATTGTTTCCGGTTCTTCTGCCTTAGACGTTCCGGTCTGTGGAAATACCTGTTGATTTTTGCAGGAGAACCTGTTATCAGGAGAAAAATTAAGGAAGGGCTCTGTGTTGCTCCATTTTCCGCAAGAGTCCATCCTTGGCCGGATTCCCGCCAGGGACACGGTCCGTGCCTGGAGACCCCCTTTTTCCCATTTGAGCATGCATTCCTGTTTGAAGAAAAGAATCCTGTTGTTCTGTTGTCTGGCATATGGTTGCCTGCCTGCCCTTCCTGATGAGACGGGGCCAGTGGTGGATGTGGCGCAAATGGATGAGGAAGAGATAGATAACCTGGATGCCCATCCATGGGAGGCCTCCTCCTTTTATGCGGTGGCCGGACCGGACAATCCGGACAAAGGCAGCCTGTTTTTCATGAAGGTTCTGCGTTCTCCCAAGGACCACCTTTACATGATGAATGGAAGGAAGATGTTTGAGTTGAATCCTCCCGAGCTGCCGGAGCAGTCTTTCCGTCATCTTAACCCTGTGGCTCTGCCTCCGGAGGTGCGGAAGGGGCGGTGCGGATTTTCGAAGGAACAGTCCGCGCAGTATCGTTTTTCTTTCATGGAAAAAGTGTCCATGCGGGAGAACTTCTTTTTATTCAATGACGGCGGAGATGTATTCGTTCCGGACGGGAGCAGAATAAAGGAGATGAAAAGGATTGCCGTCAGGCAGAATGATGATTCTTTACGGATGGTGAAATGTGCGCTGGAAGCGCGGAACGGCAAACTGCCGGTCCTGTACAGGCGCGGAACACAAGAAAAGAGAGAATCTCTTTATTTGGGCATTGTCTCTCTTTCCGACGGTTCCCTGGAAGAACTAGCGCCGTACGACAATGCCATGTCAACGATAGCCTCCGTCCGGTGGCTGGCGGACCGGAAAATACTGGTTGTGACGAATAGGCCTCTAACGCTGGTCAGCAAATGCTGGTGCATTTATGATACAGGGCGGAAAAAGATGGTGTGCCGGGATGCGACCGATCCCCAGGACTGGACCACCTGGGTGCGCTGCCTGCTGGGAAGGAGCGGCATGCTGTATGGGCTCTCCTGTACCGGAGCATGGAAGCGCGTCATCCTCCGGTTGATTGAACGTCCTTAGTTCAGCGTTTTCAGGTCTTCCTTCGTGAACAGGTGGATGTCCTTTTCCCGGGAGCGGTGTATTTTTTCCGCCCATTCCGCATCCGCCAGCAGGGCGCGGCCGACGGCGATAAGGTCGAACTCGCCTGCCTGCATCCGTTCTACAAGCGGCTCGATGCTGGCGGCTTCCGCTTCCGGACCCCCGTCGAAAACATTCGTAAACTCCCGGTTGAGTCCCACGGAGCCGACGGAAATGGTGGGTTTGCCCGTAAGCTTTTTGGTCCAGCCTGCCAGATTGAGGCGGGATCCTTCAAATTCCGGTTCCCAGAACCGGCGCGTGGAGCAGTCAAAGATATCCACGCCCGCTTCCGTCAGGGGAGTCAGAAAATCTTCCAGTTCCACGGGGGAGTCCGCCAGCTTGGTGTCGTAATGGCCTGTTTTCCATTGGGAGAAGCGGAAGATGATGGGGAATTGGCTGCCTACCGCCTTGCGCACGGCATGAATGATGCGGCTGGCAAAACGGGTGCGTCCCACCAGGTCCCCTCCGTATTCGTCCGTTCTCCTATTGGTTTCCTTCCAGAAAAACTGGTCGATCAGGTAGCCGTGGGCTCCGTGAATCTCCACGCCGTCAAACCCTAGCCGTTTGGCGTCCGCCGCCGCCCGGGCAAAAGCGTCGATGACTTCCTCGATTTTGGCGATGCTCATGGGTTCCGCCGTTTGTTCCAGCGTGTTCACGTCAATGCCGGAAGGTCCGATGGGCGGCAATTCCGGATTGGGAAGGTTTTCTCCCTTGAAGGGGCGCGCCATGCCCACGTGCCATAGCTGGGGGGCTATTTTGCAGTCCGTGGCGTGAACGGCTTCCACCACCTTTTTCCATCCCCGCAGGGAGGCGCCGCCGAAGAAGTTGGGATAATTGGAGGAAGGGGAGGCGCTGGGCTCGTCAATGAAGGTTCCCTCCGTGATGATAAGCCCCACTTCATGTTTGGCACGGCTTTTATAATAGGCGGCTACCTGGTCCGAGGGAACCCCGCCGGGGGAAAATCCCCGGGTCATGGCCGGAAGGACGATGCGGGTGGGAGTGCTGAGCTTGCGTGAATGAAAAGGCTGGAACAGGATTTCCACGTCCCTGATCTTGAGTTCGTCCTGTGCGTTCATGAGGATAAAGAGCGTTATGTCTGAGACATCCCGGAAAGACGTCGGGATGGTACAGGAATGAGACACTTTACGGTTCCCTCCCGTTCATCCCTGGGGCTGCTTTCCGTGAATTTAATCCTTTGGTTCAGGTGGCTTTCCATCATTTCCCGGAAGGGACAGGAAGTTCCGGAGCAGGGTGATCCCGTCCGGCGTCAGGATGGATTCCGGATGAAACTGAATGCCGTAAAGGGGGCGTGACCTGTGGCGGATGGCTTGCACATTACCACGGGAATCCCTTGCCGTGACGGCCAGCTCCTCCGGCCAGGGGGCGGCGGCAAGGCGCCAGGAATGGTATAGCCCCGCGGGGAATTCTTCCGGCAGTCCGCCCAGAACGGGGCAGGGTTCCACCCGGCGGATGGATTCCCTGGCTCCGTGAAGGGGGTGGGGAAGGTGTTCCAGTTGCGCCCCGAAGCGGACGCCCAGGAGTTGATGTCCCAGGCACACGCCCAGCACTGGAGTGGCGGGCGGCAGCCGGTGCAGAAGGCGGAGGGTTGCCCGGTGGCACGCGTCCCCCACCATGCCGGGACCGGGGGAGAGGATGAGTTTTTCCCCGGTCCGGACTGCCTGTTCCAGTTCCGGGGCGTCATTGGGAACCACGCGCGGCACGGCCATGCCCGTCACCCTGACCAGTTCCGCGAGGTTCCATGTAAATGAATCCCTGTGGTCGATGATCCAGACGTTCGGTTGACTCATGGCGCGTGCATGATAAAGTAATTTCCGCCAATGTACACACGGGAAGAGACCATCCGCCGCATGAATGCCCTGGGTAGTGCGGAACGCCCGTTCTTTTTCGTAATATCCCATGACCTGGAGCACAACCTGCTGTTTGACCCCGCAGCGGGCGGGGAAGAGCGGCGTGCGTCCTTTTCGCTTCCTCTGGGGAATATGGGAAGCCAGAATGACAGCCCTCCGCTTCCGGAAAGGATATGCTTTACTCCTTGCCCTTGTTCCCTGTCCCGGTATGCGGCATCCTTCGCCTCTGTCCGGAATCATTTGCTGAGGGGGGATTCCTACCTGCTGAACCTGTGCGTGGCCACTCCTGTGGAAACCAACCTGACGTTGCGCCACCTGTTCCGGTTTGCCCGCGCTCCCTACCGGATGCTTCTGGGGGCGGACGCCCGCATTCCCGGCGTGCATGGCCGCGGATGCGTCTGTTTTTCCCCGGAACCGTTTGTCACGGTACGCGGGCGGTCCGTTTCCACATTTCCGATGAAGGGAACGGCGGACGCCTCCACGCCGGAAGCCCATTTCTGGCTGGAGACGGATGAGAAGGAGAACCGGGAATCAGCCACCATTGTGGACCTGATGCGCAATGATCTTTCCATGGTGGCGGCTGACGTCCAGGTGAAGCGCTACCGCTACATCAGCCCCGTGGAAACGCGCGGAAGGACCATTCTGCAATGCAGCTCCGAGATTTCAGGCATTCTCCCGGAAGACTGGCGTTCCCGGCTGGGAGATGTCATGATGAAACTGCTGCCCGCCGGAAGCGTGACCGGGGCGCCCAAGGAGGCTACCTGCCGTGCCATTGCGGAGGCGGAAGAGATGGAACGGGGATTTTATACGGGCGTGTTCGGCTTTTTCAACGGGCGGGATCTGGATTCCGCCGTCGCCATCCGCTTCATGGAAGAGAATGGGAAAGGGTTGCTGTATAAAAGCGGCGGCGGCATCACCGTCATGAGCCGCATGGAGGATGAATACCGGGAAACCATTGCCAAAGTTTATGTGCCGTTTGATTTTTGAAACCATCAAGTGGAAGGATGGGCGCCCCGAGCTGCTGCCCTGGCACCAATGGAGAATGGAAGCTGCCATGAACCGTTATGGAGAGGAAGGCGGCACCGTTCCGGATCTGGCTTCCGTACTGACGGCCTGTCCCGGTCCGGAAGGGCGCGGCATTTACAAATGCCATATCACGTATGATACGCGGGGCAGGGTGCGGCGGCCTTCTTTTGAGCCTTACCGTCCCAGGCCTGTGAAAAGGCTGGCGTGCGTGGAAATTCCCCGGTTGGACTATTCCTGCAAATGGGAGGACCGGAAGGAATTGCAAGCTGCCGGGAAGGGGCTGGGAGCGGATGAAGAGGCGCTGATTCTTCAGCATGGCCTGGTGACGGATACGCGGTACAGCAACGTCGTGTTCGGGGACGGTTCTTCCTGGGTGACGCCGGAAACTTTCCTGCTTCCGGGCACCAAGCGCGCATTCCTGCTGGCAGAGGGGGCCATTGCAGAACGCCCCTTGAAAGCGGAGGATATCAAACAATTCCGTTTCTGTTCTCTGATCAACGCCATGCTGGACCCCGGCGATGTGGTGGTGCGGACGGAGGATATTTTGCTGTAACTGCGGAAAAAGGCTGACTATGAAGGGGGAAGGGCTTCAGTCCTTTTTGTCCAAGCTGTGAAGACATGTCCTTCCACGGTTTCCCGGTTCTTTCAGGAAAAGTCCTTCGCTTGATTCAGAGGAATTTCATGTACGAAGGCCGGGAGGCCTTCGTTCCCAGGTGGCCGTTTTTCAAGCTGTGGGGAATATGTTCTTCCACTGCGTTTTCCAGTGTCTGCACTGGGAACAAGGGCCTCCCGGCCCTTGTAAAAAAAGCTTTCTTGAAAAACTTTCTCCCGTCCATCTGTATCAACCCGTTTCCCAGTTCCTTGTCAAAAGGTAAAGCCGCAAGCCTTTGCGGCAATTAAATAAAAATTTTGAGCGTTAGCGAAGGATTATAAAAAGAAAAAAGAGAAAGCATGCACTTCGTCCATGATTGACTTGGCCGCCACACAGGAGGCCTGCGGCTTTTTAGAAGGTTTTCCTGCATAACTGCCACAGGATTTGGTTAGACCGGAATAAAAAAGCGGCCGTCCCGCAAGCACGGGACGGCCGATGGAAAGGAAGCTGTTTTATTTTTCCTTAAATGGCTCCGCAGTAATGGGCGCAGAACCACATGGCGCGGGGGTGGTGGAAGAAGGACTTCCACAGGCTGCCCTTGAGGGTGTTGGCCTTGGAGCCGTCCTTGTTCAGGTAGCCGAACCAGTCGCCGTGCTGCGCGTCCTGGAAGTGGGAGAACGCCCAGTTGTGCACCATGTCATGGCGGATGGCATAGCGTTCTTCCCCAGTGAGCTTGTAGGCGAGCGTCATGGCGATGAGCGCTTCGTCGTGCGGCCACCAGAATTTCATGTTGTGCCAGTATTCCTGAACGGGCTTGCCGTACACGTCCGTGAAGTAGAGCAGGCCGCCGTTTTCCTTGTCCCAGCCTCGGGCGAAAGCCCAGTCAATCATGTCGCAGCCCACCTTGATGAGTTCCGGATCATTGCCGCGGTAGCGGGCTTCCTCCAGCACGAACCAGCCGCCCTCAATGGTGTGGCCGGGATTGAGCGTGCGTTCGTCAAAGTGGTCGATGATGGCGCCGTCAGGGCTCACCACTTCCATCACGGCCTTGATCTCCGGTTTCATGAACAGGGTGCGCAGGTCGCTGATGCAGCGGTCGATCCATCCGGTGTAGAAGCCGTCCTCGTCACCCAGGTACTTGCGCAGTTCCTGGGCGGTGGCCAGGGTGATCATGCGCGTTCCCAGTCCCGTCGTGGGGCGGTTTCCGGTGAATTTGGGAACCATCTTGCCGGGCGTGAAGCAGATGTCCGTGAAAATGTCAAACCAATGGCGCGCGGCCTTTGCTGATTCTTCGCTGCCAACGGCTTTTGCATGAGCGGCAAAAGCGATGGCGGCGAAGGATTCACTGTAGGCATAGCGGCGCTTGCGAATGGGGGTGCCGTCCGCCTCCACATGGAAATACATGCGTCCGTCGGCAGGGTCCACGCATTTGATCGCCAGGAAGTTCAGGGCGCTCTCCGCCCATTTGAGCCAGTCCGGATTCTTTTCAATGCTGTTGTACAGGGTCAGCAGCATCCAGGCCATGCGGCCTTGGGCCCAGACGGATTTATCCGTATCCACCAGCGTGCCGTCCGCATCAAAGCAGTGGTAAAGCCCCCCGTTCTTTTCATCGTAAGCACGGGGGAACCAGAACGGCAGAACGTCTTCCAGAAGCTGGCGGCGGTAGAATGCGCCCAGGGAGGGCAGATCAAGTGTTGCAGCCATAAAAGGGGGAAAGCTATTTAGTTCATGGACCACTGGAAGAAGCCGATGGCTTCCAGCTCGGACCGGAGTTCCTTGAGCTGCTCCGCGGTAGGATTGCCCTGCGGCAGACGGGCCGGCCCCAGGTCGACGCCCAGCCAGCCCATCAGGGCCTTGGCGCAGCCCATGTAGCCCTTGGAGGCCAGGATGTTGATCATCTGCACGGATTTCCACTGGCAGTCGCGAGCCGTTTCCACGTCGCCTTCTTCAAAGGATTTGATCAGCTTCTGGTACAGGGCCGGGGCGAAGTTGAAGGAGCTTCCCACGGCTCCCCTGGCGCCCACGGAAAGGGCCCCCGTGAACCATTCATCCACGCCCCAGGGAATATCCACGTTCTTGTCGTAATTCAGCGTGGTCTGGTACAGGGCCAGGTCGGGATTGGTGAATTTGATGCCCGCAAAGTTCGGGATCTGTTCTTTCGCCAGCTTGATGAAATCCACCGGATTGAAACGCACGCCCGTCAGTACGGGGATGTCGTAATAATAATAGGGCAGGTCGGGAGCTCCGGAAGCGGCAAAGGCACAGCATTCCACCAGGCGCTGGACGGTGCCGGGCTTGTAATAGGAGGGGGCAAGGGAACTGGTAGCCACAAAGCCGCACTCCTGGGCAAAGGCGGCCAGTTCACGGGCGTCCCAGACGCTGTTGGAACCGGTGTGGGCGATGACGTCCACGCCGTACTTGGCGGAGGCTTCCTTCCAGGCAGAGTAGATTTCCTTGCGTTCCGCAAGCTGCATGGAAGAGGATTCCCCGGTGCTGCCGGTAATGAAAGCGAGCTTGATGCCCTGGGAGGCAAGCAGTTTGGCCTGGGCGTCAACGCTAGAAGGATTCAGGGAACCGTCCGCCTTGAACGGAGTGTGTACGGCGGCCACCAGGCCGTGGAGTTTCAATGAGGTGTTCATATTGTAAAGTGATATGAAAATGATTCGGGGAAATGATTGCAAATCATGCTGTGAAAGACAACCCCTGAATCCCTCTGAATCAAAAAAGACCACATAAAAAAACGCGCATTTCCCAGAAGGAAATGCGCGCCGGAGGAAAGACCGCTTCAAGGCGTTAGCGGACAGGTTGTTGCTTGATGACCGTGTACATGGCTTTAGCCAGGGATTTCGCATGCGTCAGCAGTAAATCGCCATCATAGCACCAGATCATCACGCCGCCCAGCTTCTGGGTTTTCACGTACTGGCATTTTTTCTTAATGGTGGTGATGCCGTTAAAGTAGTGCTGCTGGCCGTCAATGGTGCAGAGGTCCGTACCGGGGGCAATGTTGGGATAGAGCTGAATAACGTTGGAGTAGCCTTTCTGGGCATCCCAGTTGCGGTTGGAGCGGGTTTCGTTCGTATAAAACGGCAGGCCGACGACGATTTTACAGTCGGGAACATTTTTCCCCCGCATGGACTGGATGTCCGTGAGCATGTCCGGATACGTGGAGTGCTGGCCGCCGCGGTCATAGCTCATGACGTTGACGAAGTCCAGCAGGTCCATCATTTCCCTGGTGGGAGCCAGGTAATACGGATTGATCGCCGCGCTCAGGGACATGCCGCTGGCTCCCATGGCGGAGCGCACTTCCCCCAGCAGCAGGCAGAAGTTGTACCATTCGGTGTTATTGTCCGGGTATTCCCAGTCAATGTCTATGCCGTCGAAGCCCTTTTCCTTGGCGAAGGAAACGAGCTGCCGGGCGAATTGGCTCCTCTTTTCCGCATTCCCCGTAAAAGCCGTCAATCCGGCATCGCAATGGGCCACGCCCAGAATGATTTTGCTGCCCGCCGTTCCGCGCAGGTTCTTGAGCTTGTCCAGGCCGTTCAGGAACTGGGTGTTGTTTTGTCCCGTCAGGTTCCCGTCCGCATCACAGCCTACATTGAAGTAAATGAGGTCCGTGAATGATTTGAAATGCTGGGCGGTCAGTTGGTTGGGATTCCACTGCATCAGGTTGGTGTTGCGGTAGTAGGGCACCACACGGAACTGGTAGGGGTATACCTCCGCGCAGCCTTCCGGGGAAGGGTTGGCGACCGCTACATTAGAATCTTCCAGCAGGGCGACGCCCGTGCAGGAGGCGTCCACCTTGTTCAAGCCGCGTGCGCGGGGGATGAGGTCCACGCACAGCCAGAAGTAGTTGTCTCCTGCGGAAAGAGCCTGGCTCCCCTCGAATTGGAAGGTTTTGGCCCCTTTGGAGATGGCATTGAGGACGGGCACGGCACGGCGGTTGATCTGCTCCGCGTTCGGGGAGAAGTAGGGAGTGGAACCGGAGTAGAAAATCTGGGCTTTCGCGATGTCGGAGATGGAGGAGGTGCCAGCCATGGAGAAGGTCATTCCCTTCAGGATCTGGTTGGTTTCCGTGACGGTCACCTTGATTTTCATGATAGCCTGGTTGGCCGCCCCCGCATACAGGATGGAGTGCGTTTGTTCACAGGCCGCCGTGGCGGAAGCTGCGTGCAGCGGAGCTGCGCCGGACAGGCCAAGGGCCAGGACGCACATGCCGGTTTTAAGAATAGGATTCATGTTTGATTAAAGGTGAGTGTTTTTCAGATGGTGCGCTTCCTGACGGCAAGCAGGCCGCCGGCCGCCAGAAGGAGCAGAAGCGAAGTGGAGGGTTCGGGGACTACCAGGCCGTTGGAAATCCAGTCCAGATGCAGGGCGTTGCCGTCATCCCAGCGCAGTTCCCAACGGCCAAGTTCCAGGTCTGGGTCATAGCCTTCCAGCCCCAGGTTCCCCACCGTGATGGTGCTGGAATTGGAGAGGGATGAAAGGATTTCAGAGAAGGTTCCGTCCATGCTGGTAACGCCGGAGGCATCCATGACGAGGTAGGACTGGTCGCTCTGCCAGATGGCGGCGGTGTAATCCACCTGGTCGTCGCCCAGCGTCAGCGTGCCCCCCAGAGCCAGGGTGTCTGCATGCAGTTCCAAGCCTACCATGGAGCCCCGTGAAAGGTCAATGGTGATTCCGTTGGACATGTCAATGGCGTTGGCCGCCATGGAGAAGATGCCTTCACCCGTTCCAAGGATGGAGACATTGTTCCCCAGCGTCACCGTGTCTGCGTTCAAGCTGCCGGTGCCCATGACGGACAGTTGCGTGCCGTCTTCCAGACTCACGTCCGCCGCGTTCAGGGTGGACTGTTCCCCGATGTGGAGCGTTCCGCCGTTGACCGTGAAGGACGTGCGCGCCTCTTCCGTGCTCCAGTCTGCGGAGCGGTAGCCATAGCTTGCTCCGTTGGTAACGGAGAACGTGCCGCCGTACACGGTCGTATTGGCCCGGATGTCGGACTGGCTGTTTGCTCCGGACATGGCGACCGTACCGCCGGATCCGGCAGCGTCATTGATGCTGATGTCCACGACGGATTCATCCTGGGAGCTGAGGCCGTCTTCAAACAGGACCCGGCGGTTGTCCGCCGCGTTGAAGGAAGCCATGGAACCGTCGTTGAAATGGATGGCGTTGTAAATGTCCCCGTTCACGGCAGTGTTTCCGCGGAAAATGATGTCCGCCTGGTCTGCCGTCAGGGCAACGGAACCGCCACCTTGCACGTTGATGGCTCCTCCTGCGTTTTCCGCGCTGTTGTTTTCAAACAGCACCGTTCCGGTATTGCCGGAAATGACGACGTTATAGGCGTCCAGGGCACCCCCTTCATAAGCCGTATTGCCGGAGAAGGAGGCAGTTCCGGAATCGGAGACGGTGATGTCTCCATAAGCTCCGATCGCGCCTCCGGAGGTGTACGCATGATTGCCGGAAAAGGTCAGGGAATCCACTCCGGAGAAGGAGACGTTGCCGTCTGAATAAATGGCACCACCGCTTCCGTCCCGCGCCTCGTTGCCCGCCATGCTGAAGGAGGCGGCCGTGTTTACCGTTACGTCGCCTCCCGACCAGATGGCGCCGCCCGCACCTGCCTCCGCGATGTTTTCGGAGAAGGTGACATGGCCCACGTTGGACCATTCCACGGTTTCATAGTCGTTATTGATGGCTCCGCCGTTTTCTCCGGCCGTGTTTCCGGTGAAGGAGATGTTTTCCGCAATGTCGGAGAAAATCAGGCTGCCCGTGGTGCCTCCCGTGTAAATGGCCCCTCCATGCGTCATGGCGGAGTTGCCGGAAAAGCTGATGGCTCCCGTGTTGATAAAGGAGGCTCCACCGGAGGCGTAAATGGCGCCACCGGAAGCGCCGCCATCGGCGCTCACGCTGTTGTTGTTGAACGTAAGGGCCCCCGTGCTGCTGAAGCTGACCGTATCGTTGGCGGCAATGGCTCCCGCGCCGTAAAGGGCGTCCGTGTCGGCCATGTTGGAGGCATTGTTGGAGAAGGTCAGGTTCCCGATGTCCTGGAAGGTGACGTTTTCCGAGAGGATGACGGCCCACTTGGCTCCATAGTTGTCCATGTTGATTTCATGGTCCCCCGTGAAGGTGATGCTTTGGAGGGCGTTATTATACCCCCGTCCCCCTACCCAGCAGTTGACGTTTGCCCCCAGCGCGCCCAGATTCTGGTCCGCCGTGAGGGTGAAGACGGTATCCGTATCCGTCAGCACGCTCCCGGCCCATGCCTTGGAGCCAAGTTCCAGGGCTGCGCGGGTCATGATGTTGAGCGTGCCCTTGTTGTTCTCCGTATTCAGGAGGATGCCGCCTTCATGCCAGTTGACCATGCTGGCATAGGCGCTGCCGCCCATGTCCAGCGTAGCTCCGTTTTGGACGTCGATGACGTTGGAAAGAGTATGGCCGTTCATGGAGAACAGGGCTCCGGAAGCAATGCTTACATTGCCCAGATTGCCGCCGTTGCCAAAGGCGTTGTCCACGTCCAGCGTCAACTTGCCTGCGTCCACGCGAACCGTGCGCCCGGAGGAAATCGTGTTGGCCCTTTTGATGACCAGCTCCCCGGCTCCGGATTTGATCAGGCTCAGGCCGGAAAAATTGCCGGTGGTCGGGTCACCGTATTCGTTGGACGTGTTTTTATTGGCAAAGACCTGGTTGAAGTAGAGTACGGAATTTTCTCCAATGGCCAGTTCCAGGGCGCTGCCGGCTCCGGTTTCACAGACGATGACGTCCTGGGCACTGGAGGAATTCCATGTAAGGCTCTGGTTGGCTCCCAGTTCAATGACGGCCGTGGTTCCCCAGCCGGAAATGTAAATGCCGCGGCTGGCCGTTCCTCCGGATTCATAGCCTTGGGAAATGACGATGCAGCTGGAAGTGCCGGAAGCGAATTTAAGAGCGTAAAAATTATTGTGCAGCTTGCCCAGTGAGGCGGAGTCATATCCGAATTGATTCAGTTTAAGCGTTCCGCCGCTGAGCGTGATGGTGGGGGACTGGTAATTGGCGGTATAGACACCGTTATGGAACAGACGGCCGTTGCTGGCGTCCAGCACGGCCCCGGAAGCGATGTTGATTTTTCCGTCAATCCGGTTGTTGTCAGTAGCCGTGATGTTTCTTTCCCCGGTGAAGACCAGCGTGCCCGCATTGATGTTCCACGTGCCGCTGGCCGTATGCGTTCCCGCCAGGGTGACTGTTCCCGCGCCTGTCTTGGTAAGCGTGGAGGAGCCGGTCAGGCTGGTATCCCGGACTTCATAGGAATCCTCCGCAGCGGGGGCGTCCAGAATCAGGCCGGTGCCGGAAAAGGCGGCGGAACCTCCATTGCTTCCGGCAGCCGCGCCCGTCAGGGTAAGGGAGCCTCCGTTGAAGGTGAGGGCCGCTCCGTCGTAAAGCAGTCCGGAGGCAATGATCCCGTTTTCGACCGTAATGGTGGATTCCGTCTGGAACTGGGCGGTGTTTCCATTGTTCCAGTCGGCGGCGGAGCCGTCCAATTCCCACGCTCCGGAATCCGTCCAGGTTCCGTTTCCTCCATTCCAGATGTAATTGGAGCCATGGGCCGGGATGCAAGAGAGGCAGCCGGCAAACACGCCGAAGAATAGTGCGGTAATTTTCATGCAGTTTCTGATAAATAGGGTATTATTGAATAAAAAAGGGAAAACAAGAACTAACTTGCTTTCCCTTTTAAAAAATCATGAATTAATTTCAGGTTAGCTTCTGCGACGCATCATGCCCAGGGAGGCCAGGCCCAGCAGGCTCAATGTGGCCGTGGCGGGTTCCGGAACGGGAAGGGCGGGGTTGGCGGCCAGGGCCGCAATTTCCGAGCTGTTCAGGACGCCGGAGTATAATTGGAGGTCATCCATGGTCGTATTGGCGGTGGACGCCAGCTTGAGGGACTGCACGTCTCCGGTGAAATTGACGCCGGAAGCGGTGATTCTACGCTGGCCATCCAGATAAATGTTCAAGTCCCCGTTCTGGAAGGTGATGATGATATTGGCAAAGGAATCCTTGGAAATCGCCAGGTTGGCCCAGTTGCCCACGTTTCCGCCGCAATACGCCGCCCATGCCCCGGCGGCGGAGGCGTCACCGGAATCCTTCTGGAGGTACATGTTCTGGCTGTTGCCGGACGTGAAGGTCAGGATGCTTTTCCATAGAGCCGTGGACGCGGTATTGCCGGGGGAGTAGTCCTTGACGGCAATGGAAAGGCTGAACCCTTCCGTAGCATTCAGCCCCAGCCCCGTACTGGAGGAGCCCAGCGTCAATTGCCCGCCGTTCGTGCGGCTGTCATAGCCCAGGCCTTCATAACCATTGGTATAATTCATCCAGCCTGATCCGCTGAACGTGGCGCTGCCCGCATTCGGCCCGGCCAGATTATTGTCGTTTAAAGAAGACAGGCTTCCGTTAAGTTTGTTGAAATCATAAAAATATTTCAATGTGGCAGCTTGAGCCCCCAATCCCGAACAAAGCAGGAACATCGCAAGATACAGAGAGGATTTCATGAATTTATTAAAATAATTACTGAACGAAACCAGTATCGGATTTACAATCCGGAAGACTGCCTCAAATTCAATAACTTCTTATAAATAAATAAGGTTTCCGTATTAGGCGGTGTTCTTTATTCCTACTTTATATGTAGGAATATTTGTTGTTACTTTCTTGAACTTAAAAAAATAAGTTGACTTCCGGATTGTAAATCCGCAGCGGAAGTATCCCGCTCTGCCTGATCAGATTATGAAAAATAAAGTAATCTGGTTAATCAGGGATAGATCAAAATAGGGGAAACTCAACCCGTCTTTTAATGGAAATGCATGAATGCCGCTTTTCCCGGAGGAAAGGAGCTTCATCTGGAAAGGAATGGCCGTTCCATGCGGCGGTTCAATCCTTTACATGCAGGGAAGGAACGGGAGCCTTCGCCGGAAGAGTGTACAACTTTTCAATATCGTCCAGATACCGGGAAATGGGGGTATTGGCCGGCTGGTCCTGTTCACGGAGCAGTTTGACTGCTGCCGCATAGGAGGCGAACGCCTTGCCGGTTCCGGACCGCGTATTGATTTCATACCAATCCATGTAGTCCCGGACGCGCCGGGCGGTTTTCATGGAAAGTTCCCTGATTTCCCGCAGCTGCCCTATTTTGGGAGCGGCTTTCCGGCCGTTGATTTTCCCGGTTTGCATCAGGGCGACGAGTTTTGCGTATTCCACAATGACGGGACGGTAGGCGGGGAAGGAACACCGGCTGAGGTTGAGCAGGCTGCTGGATACGTTGGCAAGCTGCCTGTTCAGGTCAGTCAGGGCATTCGCCTGTTCCAGGTCGTCCAGGGGAAAGGTGGTGGTGGTCCGGGTGTCCGGATCATATTTGACCAGGGTGAGGGCTTCCTGAAGGTGCCGTTCCGTTTCCGTGATCGTGAGGGTTTCCGTCACGGGGGGCGTCGCCATGCGGGAAAGCTGGAGCGTCCACCATTTATGAAGGGAGGAGGGGGTCAGACTGAGCTGCGGAAAATGGCGTTTGATGAGGTTTTTGGGATCATCATTGCCCAGAATGGCCTGATCCAGAAGCTGTTTCATCCCTTCCGGGCCGTTTTTCTGGTTGAGGAGGCAGAGCACCAGGGCCCCGCAGGAAGTTTGATAGGCGGCGTAGGACGTGGCATCCAGTTCCTTTTCCGGTTCCCGGCAGTTCACGATCTCTTCCGGGGTCATGATGCCCGACTGCTGGAACAGGGTGGAATACATCGCCCGGTCAGCTTCATTCTGATGCCAGAGGACGGCCTGTTCCAGCCCGGCAATAAGCCAGGGGGGCAGTGCAACCTTGTCCGGCAGCCCTTCCGGGTCCACGGTGCGCAGCATCATTTCATACAGCAAGGTGGAAACGACGGCATGGCGCAGCCTGTCCTGGTTAATGCCGCGGCCCAGATGAATAAAAATGTTGTAGGAGAGGTTATTGCCTACAATCAGGGTTTGCGTGCGGATGGGATTGGCCGGAACCGGGCTCCCCGGTTCTCCTACCAGGCGGATGATGATTTTATTTTTCCATTCGTCCGGCTGCTTGAGGATTTTCACCAGGGCGGCGCGTATGGCATCCGCCCGCGTGGCAATGGCCCCGGCCAGCAGGGAATCCAGTCCGATGACGTGAAATTGCTTGGAAGAGGACACGCTGGTGAACGGCTGTTTTTTGATGGGCTGTTCTTCCATTGCCGCGGGGAGGCCGGCTGAATTTTGCGGCCCATTGGGTACGGGGTTGGCATTGGAACTGCCCTGCAAAACCGGACGGTCTGAGGCGTCATCTATCGGCCGCGCATCCGGTACGGGAACGGTGGGCGTTTCCTCCTTCGGCTGTTCTGCCGCTTCCGTGGCGGTTTTGCTTCCCTCCTTTTCCTGCCCGTAGGAACAGGGAGGCAGGAGAAGGGACAGCAGCAGGATAACGCATGTTCCTCTGAATTTCATCAACTGGAAAGGTTAATCAAATTGCTCCGCCAGGCAGCCGAAATCTTCTTCCGCATGCCCTTCACGGCACAGTTTCCCCATGATGGAGGAAACCAGGGCCGCTGCGGGCGGGTGGATTCCCTTTTCTGCGGCCAGTTCCTGGACGTAGATGCTGTCTTTCCGCATGTTGTCCAGGGAGAAATGGGTGGAAAAGTCACGCTCTGCCATCAGGGGCAGCTTGAAGGCCGCCAGCGGGGAGGCGATGACGTTCCGTGAGATGGCCTGTCCCAGGAGTTCCGGAGAAATGCCGTATGCCTGGGTGATAGCCAGGGCTTCGCTCAGGCTTTGCACCATGGTGGCGGAGACCATGTTGGTGACCAGCTTGACCACGGTGCCGGCTCCCACGCCGCCCAGGTGCAGGATGTCCCGGGAACTGTGCTGGAGGAAGGGGCGCACGCGGTCCAGGGTGGAAGAATCCGTTCCCACATAATAGACCAGCTCCCCTTTTTCCGCAGGCAGGCGGGATCCGGTGAACGGGCAGTCCACATACGTGCAGCCGATGGCTGAACACATCAGGGAGAGCTTTCCGACAGTGGACAGATCAATCGTGGAGTGGTTCAGGACGATGTGTTCCGGGGTCAGCGCTCCTCTCATTTGTTCAAAAACTTCCAGGCAGGCGTTCCTGTCCTTTAAATAGAGCTGGATGATTTTGGAGGCGCGTACCGCATCCGCCGGCGTGGGGACTGCTTCCGGAAAGTCCTCCCGGGGAGTCCGGTTCCAGACGGTAACCTGGTCGCCCAGGCCGGTCATGTGGCGTGCAATTCTTGAGCCGATGAGGCCCAGGCCTAAAATGGAAACTTGATACATGGCGGTTTTTCAGCAGGGGAGGATGAAATCATCAGGAGCCTATGCGGAAGCGGCCTCTCCTGCGCGGGGCTTCCTGTTTCTCCGGCTTCGGCTGTTCCACAGCGGCGGCCGTGGTCTCCGGCTTCCCCGGTGCGGGGGCTGCCACAGAGGCCGTTTCCCTTACCTGGGAGGCCAGGGAGACGGGTTCAGATTCCGGACGGTGGTTGACGACGATCTGCTTGGGGCCCGGAGAGGGTTTTTCCACGGCATTGGGATCCTCCGCCACATGGGCGGGAACTTCATAGGCGTCATGGGGAATGGCCGCCGGATCGCTTACCGCTGCGGCCAGGTGCATGTCGTCCCCGCTGGCGGAAGGCGTGGCGGCCTTTTCCGCTTCCTGCTTTCTGCGGGGAAGGGTGGTGGTGCCGTTGATGGCCAGTTCCAGGTCGGAGTCCGGCAGGCCGCCGCAGCGGATGGCGGCATCATAACTTTTACGGGCCTGGGACGTGCGTCCCAGACGGGAATAAGTCCAGGCCAGGTTGAAGTGGGCATCCGGCGATTCAGGCTGGATTTTCAGGGCGTTTTCAAAGTGGCCCACCGCTTGTTCATAATTGCCCGCGCTGGTTTCCAGATTACCCAGGTAAAGGAGGGCCGGGGCATTGGCCGGATCCAGCCTGATGGTTTCCGTCAGGGAGGCGATGGCCTGCTGGTCCTGGCCGGCGCGGTATTGGGCCACGCCCATCATGAACCATGCCGGGGAGGAAGCGGCGTCAAGTTTCGTAGCCTTTTTCAGGTATTCAATGGCTTCGTCCGCCTTGTTGCGCTGGAGCAGGATGGTGCCCAGGTTCACCAGGGCCGGAACGTGGGACGGCTGTAAGTCCAGCAGGGTGCGGTACAGTTGTTCGGCGGCGGCGTAGCGTTTTTTGGCAAAGGCTTCTGCCGCTCCCTGTCCCAGAGCCTCCGTTTCCAGCTTCCTGCGCACCGTGGCTTCCAAGCTCCGGTTCAGCATTTTTTCCTGATCCGGGGTGATGGACCCTGTGGAGATGGCGGCCAGGCGCGCCTGTTCGGCAAACCGGGTTTTCAGTTCGTCCATCTGCCGGCTGAGTTCCTCCACTTGAAGGTTTTTCTGTTCCAGCGCCTTTTGCGCCTGGGCCAGGGCGTTCGCATGCTCCTTGTCATTCTTGGCGGACTTGGCCGTTTTTGCCTGCGTCTGGCTGCGCGCCAGTTCCAGATCCTTCGCCAGTTGGGCGGCCTTGTCGCGTTCCGCGGACAGGGCCATGGCCAGCTTGTTGATCTTTTCCTTCTGCTGGTCTGTCAGCGGAACGTCTATCTTGTTGTCACTGGCGATGGCGTTGACGATCTGCTTTTCCGCCGGCGTGAGCTTGATGGCTTCTTCATTGTCCATCAGGGCGGCAATTTCCGCCGTTTCCGGGTTTTGCTGGTGCAGGCGCTTGTAAGTGCTGATGAGAAGGGAGCGGCTCTGGTCCTGCACGGAAAGAATGCGGAGCTGCTTGGCTATCGTGGAGCGCAGCAGCTGGTTTTCCTCCACCAACAAGGGGCTTTTTTCTGGATTGGCTTCCAGTTTGGACAGTTCCACGTCCGCATTGATCAGCTTGGTGTTCAGTTCCGTGATGCGCTTGCGGTAGCCGATGTTTTCATCCCGGATGGCGATCAGTTTCTGCTTCAGGTCCGCCGATTCGTTCCGCGCCTCTTCCAGGGCTTTCAGGTTGGCCTTCCGTTGTTCTTCGGAATTGGAGTTGGCTGTTTCCAGGGCGCTTATTTTATCCTGCGCGTCCTTGAGCTGGGCCGCCAGCGTCAGGTTGCGGTCCAGCAGGTTTTTGGTTTTGTCCGGACTGTTGAGTTCCACCAGGGCCGCCAACTGGTCACGGTCCTTCTGAAGGGCGTTTTTCTCGTCCGTGACCTTGGCCAGCTGTTCCCGGTGCTCCTTGAGCTGCAATTGAAGGTCGGCGATTTGCGCCAGATACTGGGCTTTTTCCTGCCTGAGAGTGGCTACGTTCTGTTCCAGCTCCTCCACCCGCCTGGTGAGGGTCTGGAGAAGCTTGTTGCTGGTGCTTCTCTCCTCCTCCATCTGCTTTTTGACCTTGAGCAGTTCATCCCGGTAAACGGATTCTCCGGCGGACGCCACGGCCAGTTTCGCCAGAATGTCCTCCTGCTCCTTGCGGGTGCGCTTGAGAGCCTGCACCAGGGCCTTGTTCTCAATGGTGGTTTTGTCCAGCAGCCTGCGGATGCGTTCGTAATTGCTTTCCACCACTTCCGGAGCCGCTCCGGGGGAAACGGACGGGGACGGAATGGCGTTGACGAGGGATTCTCCGGGCCGGGAAGGGAATTCCACTCCCTTGTAGCCGGGTGGAAGGGCGATGTTGGGCTTGGGCCTGGGGCGCTGCACGGCGGCCGGGCGTTCCAGCTCCAGGCCGGGGCCTGAGGGGGCGACGGCCTGCTGCTGGGCCAGTTTCTGCCATTTGTCCAGATTCTCCCTGTTGAGCTGGCGGCGCGTTTGAAGCAGGTTGGGCCGCCACTGGGGATAAGCCTTCACCAAGCGTCCAAATTTGTCCTCCGCCTGCTGCGTAAGACGGATAGCTCCTATATAGTCATGTTTTTCCACCAGTCCGGCAGCCTGGGTGACCAGCTTTAACGCTTCCAGGTACATGTCTGTGGGATCCTGACTCGCTCCGGGAGAGACGGGCATGGGTCCCGGCACATACGAGACCTGGGCCAGGAGGGGCAGGGCTCCGCAGGTCAGGGACAAAGCAAGGGTAATGCCAAGAGGGAGAGGAGTCATCATGAGGAGAAGCCTTGTTTACATACTGTAACCCGTCCAGAATCGCAAGGATAAACCGTGTCTTGTGCTTGTGTTCGCAGGGACGGGTGCTAAACTTCCGCCAATCCTTGATTTTCCTGATGAATATCTCCGTTTTAGACCGTTTTTTGAAATATGTTTCCGTGGATTCCCAGGCTGATGCGGGTTCCTCCGCCGTGCCTTCTTCTCCGGGCCAGACGGATCTGGCCCGGATGCTGGCCGGAGAACTGCGGGAGATGGGAGCCCAGGCGGAACTGGATGAAGCTTCCGGCATCGTGTACGCCTCCATTCCGTCCAACGTGGACGGGAAGGTTCCCGTGATCGGCTGGGTGGCCCATGTGGACACGGCTCCGGGCGTTTCCGGCAGCGGCGTGAAGCCCCGTATCGTGCGCTCCTATGACGGCGGGGACATCATGCTCAACCCGGAGCAGGGAATCGTGCTTTCTCCCGCCGTTTTTCCGGAATTGGGCAGGTATGCAGGCCAGGACCTGGTCGTGACGGACGGAACCACCCTGCTGGGCGCGGACGACAAGGCCGGGGTGGCGGAAATCATGGACATGGCCGCCTCCTTCCTGCTGCATCCCGAACGGCCCCATGGCGAAATACGGATTGCCTTCACGCCGGACGAGGAAATAGGCCGGGGAACGGACGCCTTTGACGTGGCCCGCTTCGGCGCCGATTTCGCCTATACCGTGGACGGGGGTGCGCTGGGGGAAATTGAATATGAGAATTTCAATGCGGCCTCCGCCGTGGTGACGGTGCAGGGCGTCAGCATTCACCCCGGCAGCGCGAAGGGCAGGATGCTGAACGCGTGCCTCGTCCTCATGGAATTCCAGGAGATGCTTCCCGTGTTCCAGAATCCCGCTTTTACGGAAGGGTATGAGGGTTTTTACCATCTGGACTCGTTCCGTGGAGATGTGGAACAAGCTGTTGGGGAATACCTCATCAGGGACCACGACACGGCGGAATTTGAGCGCAAAAAGGAATTCATGCAGGAATGCGCCGCCCTGCTGAACCGGAAGTACGGGGAGGGTACCGTGCAGGTGGAAGTGAAGGATTCCTATTACAACATGAAGGAAAAAATTCTACCGCACATGCACCTGGTGGAACATGCCCGCAGGGCGATGGAAGCCGTAGGCGTGCAGCCGGAAATCATTCCGGTGCGCGGCGGCACGGATGGAGCGCATCTTTCCTTCATGGGGCTGCCGTGTCCCAACCTGTGCGCCGGAGGCCACAATTTCCATGGCAGGTATGAATATGTTCCGGTCCAGTCTCTGGAAAAAATTTCCGCCATTCTTCAGGAAATCGTTTCCGGCTACGCCCGGTATGGTCTGGAACCTCCCGCCGGAAACCAGCGGAATGGTGATTGATGGGGATTGGTGGTTCCGGTGGGATAGCCATTAGGGCCGGGAGGCCCTAACTCCCGGGGGATACGCGTCTGTGAAAAGGAGAGGGTGGAAATGCTGGGTTGACCGTGGCGTTGCGGCTCCGGCGTCTGGGAGCGGAAGGCTCCCGCCTTTCGTTGCTGAAAACTCTTCTGGAGCGTAGCGGAAGCTTTCGTCTAATACTCCGTCACTTCGTTCCCTGGGAATAGTTATTAGGGCCGGGAGGCCCTAATTCCCAGGCGATACGCGTCTGTGAAAAAGAGGTGGAGGATCCGGAGGGGCTGCCTATAAATTGACGGTTCCCGCCAATAATCGTGGAGCATCGCGGAAAACAGCTTTCCGGCACTGTGGAATCTCCTCCGGATTCCCAATCCCTGAAGCAAGGGGAAAGTGCTTGCTTTTTTCCCTCCCGTCATGATCATGGCTGTCCACCGTTTTTTATAACTCCTGCATACACACATTTTGATATGAGCGTGATTCCCAATGTCCTGGCTGAAAGGTACGCCTCCGCCGCCATGAAATCCATCTGGTCCGCAGAGGGCCGCATCGTGCTGGAACGCGAGTTCTGGATTGCCGTGATGAAGGCCCAGAAGGATTTGGGGCTGGATATTCCGGACGGCGTGATTGAAGCTTATGAACGGGTGAAGGACCAGGTGAACCTCGCCTCCATTGACGCCCGCGAACGCGTCACGCGTCATGACGTGAAGGCGCGCATTGAAGAATTCTGCGAACTGGCCGGATGCGAGCACATCCACAAGGGCATGACCTCCCGCGACCTGACGGAAAACGTGGAACAGCTCCAGATATGGAAGTCCATGCAGATCATCCGGGACAAGGCCGTGGCGGTGCTGAACCGCATGAGCGTCCTGTCTGAACAGTGGAAGCACGTGACCATCGCCGGCCGCACGCACAACGTGGCCGCGCAGACCACCACCATGGGCAAGCGCGTCGCCATGTTCGGGGAGGACATCGTGCACGGCCTGGGATCATGGATTTCCCTGATGGACCGTTACAGCGTCCGCGGGCTGAAGGGCGCCGTGGGCACCCAGCTTGACCAGCTTTCCCTCTTCGGGAAGGACGCCGGCCGCGTGCTGGAACTGGAAGACCGCGTATGCGCCCACCTGGGCATTCCCGCCAAGTGGATGAATGTGGGGCAGGTGTACCCCCGTTCGCTGGACTTTTCCGTGGTTTCCGGCCTGGTGGAGCTGACCTCCGGCTGTTCCTCCTTTGCCAAGACCCTGCGCCTGATGGCCGGCCATGAACTGGCTACGGAAGGCTTTGCCAAGGGGCAGACCGGCTCCAGCGCCATGCCCCACAAGATGAACGCCCGCTCATGCGAACGCGTCAACGGCTTCCATGTCATTCTGAAAGGCTTCCTGATGATGATTTCCGGCCTAGCCGGGGACCAGTGGAATGAAGGGGACGTGTCCTGCTCCGTGGTGCGCCGCGTGGTTATGCCGGATTCCTTTTATGCCGCGGACGGCCTGTTTGAAACTTTCCTGACCGTTCTGAACCAGATGGGCGTGTATGAAGCCGTGGTAGCCGCGGAATTGCGCCGCTACCTGCCTTTCCTGATGACCACCACCATCCTGATGGAAGCCGTCAAGCGCGGCATTGGCCGGGAAACCGCCCATGAGGTGATCAAGGAGCATGCCGTGGCCGTCTCCAATGACCTGCGGGCCGGAAAAATCATGGAGAACAACCTGCTGGACCGCCTGGCGGAAGATGGCCGTCTCGGCATTGACAGGGCCGCCCTCCAAAGCATTTTTGACTCCAATTCTTCCGCCACGGGCATGGCTGACGCCCAGGTGGAGGCGTTCCAGTCCATGGTGAAGGACCTGACGGACAGATTCCCGAACGGCGCCGGCTACCAGCCCGGAGACATCCTTTAAAAGACCCTTGTAAGAGGCCGTGCGCTCCGGCGCGCATTTTCCTTCCAGGCGCCATCCATCCGGACGGCGCCTGTTTTTATGCCGGATGCGTACGTGTTTTTTCAATTTCTTTGCGTCAGGAGAGCTTGACGAATCAGAAGGATGCCAGTAAGCTCGAATCCAGTAAACGGGCGCGTACGTTGCATGCGCCTTCGCAAGCAACCCTCCTGTTAAACAATTTTCAATATGGAAAACCAGCAGCTCAGCCTTTTGGACCGTGTATACACCGTTCTCAGAAAGAGAGGGGAAGAAACGGAATGGATCACTTCCGCGGACGACCACAATCTCAGAACGGGCATCGCGTTCGTCCCCTGTGATACGTTCACGCCCGTGAGCCTCCTGTACACGATGATGGATCATCCGGAGACGCTGGTCATTGACGTGCTTTTTGCCGCCAAGGTGCCTGAAAACCGTCGCGTGGAAGTCAGTATCATCCTCAGTGAACTGAATGCGGACCAGACGGCCGGCGCCTTCCAGCTGGACCCCAACAGCGGGTATGTCTATTACCGCCAGTCCTTCGTTCTGGAAGGCATGGACCTTACGGAAGCCCAGTTTGCCCAGCTGATGAAGAATATTGAAACCGTGGCTGTGGAAACGGCGGAAGCCTACTCTCACATCATGGAGACGGAATATCCCAAATAACGGGATGCGTTTCCACCCCCGGAGCTGTTCATGAGCGAGGACCCTCACAAAAAGGGAACTTCCTGGTCCATAGGCATTGGCCTGGGGATTGTCGCTCTGATGATAGGGACAGCCATTTTAACGGACCCGTCTTTCCCGTCCTCCTCCTCCGGGGAAAAGGACCACGCGGTCGCAGGAACGGTGGTGCCCCTGCATTTGCAGGCAAACACCCTGACCATTTCCGCGCCCGGCATGGTGAAAGCCTCCCACCTGACGATGCTTTCTCCCGGCGTTTCCGGGAAGGTGGACAAGGTGCATCCCCTCTTTAACGCGGGGGAAATCATCCTGAAGGGAACGCCCCTGCTGGAACTGGAAAAATTTGAATACCGCGCCCGTCTGGCGAATGCGCAGGCGGAGCTGGAACAGGCGCGCCTGGACGTTTCCACGGAACAGGCGGAAGCCCTGAAAGCCATTAAAAAGACTTACAGTTCCGTCTCCAAAAGCGGAAAGGACTCGGATCTGGTGCTCCGGGTGCCGCAGCGCCGGGCCGTGAACGCGCGCCTGAACGCCGCGGAGGCGTATGTGGCGGAGGCGGAACAGGCCCTCCGGGATACGGTGCTGGAAGCTCCCTACACCTGCCAGGTGGTGGAATGTTCCGTGGGAGCCGGGGCCCGGGTGGTTGCCGGCCAGCCGGTGGGGAAGGTGATTCCCCTGCAGGAGCGGATGATACGCATTCCCGTGCCACTGGAAGAATTTTCCGCATTGCCCAGGGATGAACGGGGCAGGGTCAGTACGGCCCTGACCGCCTCCTGCGTGTTGAACAATGGGAAACGGCTTCAATGGGTGGGCCGCGTTACGGCCGTGGACGCCGCGCTGGACTCCGAGCACCGTTCCGCCGTGCTGATCGCCTCCCTAGAACCGAATGCCTCCCATGTTTCCGAATGGCAGGTGGCTCCCGTCAACATGGCCCTTCAGGTCAACATCCAGGTGCAGGTTCCCGCCTCCGTGTGGATTCCCTCCACCGCCGTCAGGGATGGAAGCTCCATCCAGGTAAAAACCCCGGCGGGAATGCAGGAGCGGAAGGTGCACGTCGTCGCCTTGAAAGACGGGCAATCCCTGGTGATCATTCCTGAATTCCAGGAGGGGGACGCTCTGGTTCTTTAACATTCCCTCCCAGAGAATTTTTTCTCCCTCTTTTTTCCTTTTTTGTCCGGGAACGCGTTCTTTTCAAAAGGCTTTCCGGAATAGGAATCAGACTTATGGAGACCATAAAAAAACCATGCCGCCCGGGAGGGAGGCATGGTGTATATTCTTATGATGTGCGGGCCCTGCGTCAGCGTTTGTCCGCTCTCATGTCAAATACCAGCACTTCAAAGGGTTGAAGTTCCAGGCTAACCGGCTTGCCCTGTTCCAGCTTCAGCGTTTTCACGCGCTGGTCCGGGTAGGAGGCTTTCAGGGAGAAGACGGCCGGCGTTCCCTTTACGGGTTCAAAGACGGTTCCCGCATCCAGTTCAATCGACTGCGGACGATCGTCCGGATTGCGGAGCGCCAGCGTGCATCCGCGGGGGCTCCAGGCCGCATAGCCGTAGGGTTCCAGTTTATTCGGGTCACCGCCCACCCAGTGCACGTCAGCCAGTACATCCTGGAAGCGCTGCGCCCAGCGTGCTCCGGCCGCCACATCGTCCCAGGCCTTTTTATCCATCATGGACGGAGTGAGGTAAAGTTCCTGAAGATTGGCTCCGGAGCCGAAATAAATGCGGGAGTCGTTTTTCAGGTTTTTGTTATCCTGCTTTCCGTCCTCACCCTTGCTGACGCGTGCGGCCTGGAACTTGGTGCCCAGCACCATGCCATGGTGCATGATGGAATTCAGCGGATAAAGTGGTCCCGGCTTGACGATGACGTTGTAGCAGGAGCCGTCCCGGAACGTGATCCATTGCTCGCGGTCGTCTCCCTTGCCTGTCCAGCCTACGTCCGCCGTGCCGTTGCGCCACGTGGAATCCACATGGTTGAGCCAGAAGGGGGAGGGCCAGGTGCCTACCGTCGTATTGATGAACAGGCGGGGATT
The DNA here is from genome assembly GCF_020860705.1 of Akkermansia sp. Classification (GTDB taxonomy): domain Bacteria; phylum Verrucomicrobiota; class Verrucomicrobiia; order Verrucomicrobiales; family Akkermansiaceae; genus Akkermansia. The sequence goes on along the minus strand of NZ_JAJBTT010000033.1, from coordinate 33,792 downwards.
CTCCCGGCGAAGATCATTGGCAATGGAAAGAAGGGCCATGAAGTGGGGGCTGATTCCGTCCCCGGCTTTGTCCCATTTGAAGTAGGTTACCTTGTCCTTCTTCATCAGGTCGGAACAGCGTTTCTTGAACCACTGGTAATACTGGGGGTAGGAAAGGTCGAACCCCGTTGCATCGGCCGGCAGGATGCCCTTGTCCTTGGCTAGCTGCACCCTCTTTTCCGGGCCAAAATACCCTCCCAGCGGAGAAATCCAGATACCGAAGCCGGAGGGAATTTTTCCTACCGCCTTGACGACGGGTTCAAATCCGTGCGGGAATTTTTTGGTGGATGGCTGCCAAAGGTCTTCGTTCACGTCATCCCAACCGTCATCCAGCACAAAGCCATCCAGCCTTACATGGCGGGAGCCCAGTTCCTTCTTGTATTCCCCGGCTGTCTTGACGAGGGTTTTCTCCGTGGGGTCCAGCCCATCGTCATACCAGCCGTTGTAATGCAGGAACTGGTGGTAGGGCGTAGCGCGTTCCCGTTCCAGATAATAAAGGAATCCCCGGCGCAGCTGGTTCTCCGGCCATACTCCCAGCACGGTGGTGAATGTCTGGACGCTCCCGCTTCCCATGGGAAGGTTGCAGTCAAACCCGACGGTTCCCGTTCCTCCGCTGGATTGGGCCTTGGCGACAGGAAGTTCAATGCCGGCAAACGTTCCTTCCCGTTCGCTGACCAGGGGGCTTCCCGGTACGGTTCCCTTGACGGCAAGGGAGGGGTCCTGCAAGTCAATCAGCTGGATTTTCTTCAAATCCACTTCCTTGGACGCTTCAATCTTGTAGGTCTCCTTGACGTAGGAGGAACCTTCCCTCAATTCCGCCCTCCATTGGACGGTCAGCCCGCTCTTTTTGTCCTTGAAGGTGGCGGAGATCGCCGCCCCTTCGGAACGTTCTCCCAGGCGTGGGCTTGAAGGGTTGCCCTTCTGGACAGTGATGGAAGGAGCGCCTTCCATCACAAACCGGGAGGATGGGAGGTTGTAGTCTTCCTTTTCCGTGGAAAGGCGGAACAATTCCGGTTCCTGTTTGCCGGAGACGGCATTCTCTTCCCTGGAGGGGCGTTCCCTGTTCACGATTCCCAGGGGAATCAGCTTGTTGCCGGAGACCTTCCAGGAGGCGCTCAGAAGATTGTTGCTCAAAGTATAGACATCCCCCTCCCGATTGGCGGCAGGGGATCCCGGAGATGTTCCCGGATAGGTTACGGATGCTGCGGCGGTCTGGAAGCAAACGCAGGTACAGGCCGTCAGGGCAATCGTTGGCAGAGATAATGCGTGCATATGGTTCGGAAGGTTCTGAAATCCGGAGGCCTTCGTCAATTCAAAAATCCGGAGGGAGGGGAGAACTCTGGTCTCTTTGTTCCGCCGTGAAATTTTTAGTGGGCTTCCAGCCAGTTGCTCCCCGTTCTGGCTTCCACCAGGATGGGAACGCCGTTGGGAAGGGGCAGGGCGCTGATCATGATTTCTTCAATCTTCGGGATGAGGTCCGTCTCCTCCTTGTGCAGGTCCACCAGCAATTCATCGTGAATTTGGAGGATAAGCCGGGATTTGGTGCCTTCCAGCAATTTGGCCGCATGGATCATGGCGATCTTGATCATATCCGCGGCGGTACCCTGGATGGGGGTGTTGATGGCGGTGCGCTCCGCTGCGGACTTGATGGTCTTGTTGGCGGAGTTGATTTCCGGGATCATTCTCCTGCGGCCCAGCAGCGTTTCCGCGTAACCTGCCCGTTCCGCCTTGTGCACCAGGTCCTCCATGAAGGATTTTACCACGGGAAACTGGATAAAGTAATTTTCAATCAAGGTAGCGGCTTCACTGCGGGGGCAGCCCAGGCGCTGGGAAAGGCCGAAGGCGGAAATACCGTAAATGATGCCGAAGTTCACCATCTTCGCCGCCCGGCGCATGGTGGCGTCCACCTGCTCGCGGGGAATGCCGTACACCTTGGCCGCCGTTTCCGTATGGATGTCCCGGCCTTCCTTGAAGGCCTCGCACATGGCGGGATCCCCTGAGAGCGCCGCCATGATGCGCAGTTCAATCTGGGAATAGTCTGCGGAAAGCATGGTATACTCTCCGGAGGCTGGAACGAAGGCTGTGCGGATCAGGCGCCCCTGTTCCGTCCTTACCGGAATATTCTGCAGGTTGGGGTCCTGGGAGGCCAGGCGTCCGGTGGCCGTCAGCATCTGGTGGAACTGGGTGTGGATGCGGCCGTCCCGGGGGCAGATGTACTTGGGCAGGGCGTCCAGGTACGTACTTTTCAGCTTCATGTTTTCCCGGTAGGCCAGGATGTCCGCCACGATGGGGTGGAGGGGAGCCAGGGCGGAGAGGGTGTCTTCATCCGTCACAAACTGGCCCGTCTTCGTCTTCTTGGGCTTCTTCACCAGCTCCAGTTCTCCGAACAGGAAGTCGCCGAGCTGCTTGGGTGAATTCAGGTTGAGGGGGTGGCCCGCGGCTTCTTCAATCCTCTCCCGCAGGCCGTCAATGATGGCCCCCACCTTGACAGAAGCTTTCTCCAGCGATTCCGGGAGCACGCGTATGCCGCTAAATTCCATGTCTGCCAGCACAGGCAGCAGGGGGAGTTCCACCGTACGGAAGAGTTCCTCCATGCCACTCTCTTTCACCTGCTTTTTGAGGATGGCGGAAAGCTGAAGGGTAATGTCCGCGTCTTCCGCCGAATACTTGCCCATGACTTCCACGGGAATCCCGCTGGTATCCAGTTCACGCTTTTTGGCGCCCGGCGCGGCGATGTCCTTCAGCTTGATCGTGGAATATTGCAGAAAACTTTCCGCCAGAGCGTCCATGCCGTGCTTCATGCCCGGGGAGATCAGGGCGTGGGCCAGCATTGTATCGAAAAAGGGGCCTTTCACCCGGATGCCGTTAGCCCGCAGAACCTTCAGGTCAAACTTCAGGTTATGCCCGATCTTTTCCGCGGAACCTTCCAAAAGCGTCCTGACCGTTTCCAGGTCGTCCGGGCCGGAAACGGGCATGTACCATGCCTTGTGCGGCTCCGCACAGAAGGAGATGCCCAGCAATTCGTCCGTGAGGGGATTCAGGCCCGTCGTCTCCGTATCAAAACACCAGGAATCATGCTTTTCCAGTTCGGCAATCATGGCGGCGCGGGCTTCCTCCGTATCCGCAATGATGTATTCATGCTTGAAATCGTCCACCGTTTTCAAATGGCGTTCTTCAAACAGGTCCATCTGGCCGGACCCGTTCTGCTGCACAGGCGCAGCGGGAACGGAGGGCGTTTCCTCCGGAGACTGCGCCGCCTGGGCCGGAGCGAACAAATCGTCCGCAAGGAGGGGCGCTTTTCTGGCCTCCGGCGCTTTTTTACCGAACAGTTTGGCCTGCATGGAACGGAATTCCAGCTCCTGAAGAAGGGCCAGAAGTTCTTCCGGGTTCGGATCCTTTTTGACCAGCTCGGGCAGGGTGACGGTGAGGGGCACATCCCGGTCAATGGTGGCCAGCTGTTTGGAAAGGGTAGCCAGGGAGCCGTTTTCCTCCACAATCTGCTTGCGCTTTCCTTTCAGTTTATCTGTGTTGGCCAGCAGGTTTTCCACGGAGCCGAACTCCTCAATCAGCACCTTGGCCGTCTTTTCCCCTACGCCGGGGAGTCCCGGAATATTATCGGAGCTGTCGCCCATCAGGGCCAGGATGTCAATCACCTGGTCCGCACGCTCAATGCCCCAGTGCTCCTTGAGCTTCTCCAGGTCAATCACTTCATGATCGTTTCCCCGCTTGCCGGGACGCCACAGATAGCAGGTGGGGGAAATGAGCTGCCCCAGATCCTTGTCCTGGGAAACCATGTAGGTCTGGAACTCCTTCGTATCGTCCGCCAGGCGGGCCAGCGTGCCGATCGTATCGTCCGCCTCATAACCGTCATAGCGCAGGATGGGAATGTTCATGGCCTCCAGAAGTTTGAAAATCAGGGGTATCTGGTAACTCAACTCTTCCGGCATGGATTCCCGGTTGGCCTTGTAGTCCGGGTAAATCCGGTGGCGCTCCGTGGGAGCGGAGGTGTCAAAGCAGGCTGCGATGTGCGTGGGCTGTTCATGTTCCAGAATGCCCAGCAGCGTATTGGCAAAACCGTACACGGCGGACGTGTTGACTCCCTTGGAATTGCGGATGGGATTGGAGAAAAAGGCAAAGTGGGCCCTGTAGGCCAGAGCCATGCCATCCAGGATAAAAAGGCGTTTGGAAGGGGAATCAGTCATTTCTGCCTCACTTTACCATGTGCCCCGGCAGGAGGCTACCGTTAAATGCGCACCCGCGTATTCCCGGAAATTCCGGAAACAAAAGGCGTGCATTCCAGTCTTCCGGCTGGTATGCAGAAGAAGGAAACAGCCTTGGGAACATGCAGGAATTGACAAAGGCAGAACTGGACAAAGTGAGGGAACGGCTACTTCCGGGAGAAAGAATTCTCTGGCAGGGCAAGCCCTGCTCCGGATGGAAGAGCAGGGTGGCGAAGGAATGGAAGGGGATCTTCTTTCTCCTGTTTTTTGCCGTGGCATTCGGCCGTGGTTTTTACGTAGTGGCGGCGGGTAATCCTTCATGGAACGAAGAGGTTGTTTTTTCCCTGGCGATCATGGGCGTTTGTTCTCTTGTTGCGCTGGGCAGCACTGGCGCGCTGGTGCTGAACGCCATTCTGGAATCACGAAAGCTTAATGCCTTTATTTACGCCATGACGGACAGGCGCCTGTTATCCATAGGACCGTCTGCGGACGGCAGGGGAACGTTTTTCCAGCAATTTGACGGGGCATCCCTGCGGAAAATTCGTATGGTGCCCCATCATGACGGCACGGGAGACCTGGTGTTCCGCTATCAATTTCCTCCGGGCAAAAAACCGGTCCCGCAGGGCTGGCTGGCTCTGCCGTATGCGGAAAGGGTTATTGAGCGGATCAGGGGCGTTTTTCCCGGTGTTGCCGCATCACGGCTTCGATGAACTCCGCCAGTCTTTCCACGGGGTGCCGTGAAGGAGCCGCCAGCAGGACAAGGGGCTGGCCGTCGTAAATGATGCGGCAGACGTCGCATGGAGCCGGATATTCCGGCCCGGTTCTTCCCTTGCGGCGGATGACGGCTCCGGCATGCCTCAACCGCTCCAATTCCTCATGGTTCACCGGAGTATTCTTTCCGATATGGGAGAGTTGGCATTCCGTCAGCAGGTCCAGATCGTAATCAAAAGCGTTCCGGCGGAACCCGAACAGGTTTTTCTCCGTGTGCAGCCATCCGTCACGAGCCTCATAAATTGTCCGGCCAAACCATGAATCCAGCAGTACAAACAGCATGCCCAGACTCAGAAACGGACCCAACATGCAGAAAATGGTTCTGATGCTCTCTGCAACGGTTCCCGTCTGAGGGGGAAGAGAGAGTATAACCCATGTAAGGGCGCAAATGCCCGCCCACAGCAGGGGAAGGATTGCCAGAAGAAAGCCGGGATACGTGCGGCGGTTGGGAATAGCAACCATGTCTTCCGGAAAGTAACGGAAACCGCTGCGGCCGTCAAACCGTTCTTCGCTAAAGATTGATTTCCCCGTGGAAACTACTATCATGCTTCTGTTTGCATGACTTACACCATTACACCCTTGATTGGAGAGGACGCCATCCGCGAACGCGTCAGGGAACTGGCCGCCTCCATTGATGCTGACATGGGAGAGCGGCCCTACGTCCTGCTGCTCCTGTTGAAGGGAGCCCTCCCTTTCGCCACCATGCTGGCAGGCCATTTGAAAACCCGTCCCGTAGTGAAAGCCGTGAAAGTCAACAGTTATGCCGGAATGTCCTCTTCCGGCTCCTTCACGTGGGAGGGGGACTGCGGCTCCTTCCGTCCGGACCAGCCCGTTCTGGTGGTGGATGACGTGCTGGACACGGGCGCCACGCTGGCGGAAGTCTGCCGGGAATTGAAAAAAAGGGGGGTGCAGCGTGTGATGACTGCCGTGGCTGTGGACAAGCACTGCTGCCGCAAGGTTCCCTTTGAGGCTGATTACGTGGCTTTTACCCAGGGAAATGACTTTCTGGTGGGCTTTGGCATGGATCTGGATGAGCGTTACCGGGAATTGCCCTACATCGGGAAAGTGGAGCTTGGATGAAATATTTTGTTTTAAGTTGAACAACCTGCTGAAAAAAAGTGTCCCAATACATTGGAGCGATGGAGGCAGCCGCCTTCAAGCTTCACAAGGGAAAACCGGAAAGGAGAAACCAAGACATGAAAATCAACAGGGCAAGACAACAGGAAAGCGTGGCCGTCTTTGGCCATGAAACGTCTCTTCTACGGGATGTTTTGGACAATCTGGAACTGGAACATGCGCTGACGTGGCTGCTGGAAGCCGTCAGAGAGCACCAGTCCGGAGAAATGGAAGGCGAACCGTGGCATCTGTACCAGACCACGCTGTTTGCCTTGTACGTGGACTATGACAACGGCAGGGTGCGGCTGTCTGCTGCGCTGGCATGCCACGATGCCGATCTGGAAATGCCCCTGAAGGACTTTTTGGATATCCTGGGCAGGGAAGCCGCCAAGGAGGCGGACCCGCTTCATTATACTCCTGGGCCGTCCAGCAAATGCATCCACCGCTACCGCAACCCCTATTTCAAGCGCAAGGAACAGGAACGGGAGCAGGACATGGGATTTTATTCCTGACGATTGTCTCCCTGCCTGAACGGGCATCCTTTCCAATGGCCGGGTTCCATCGGGAATCCGGCCGTTTTTTGTGGGAACCGGAATAGTTTCTCTTTGCAGGTTTTTCCTGCTCCGGAAGCAAGACAATACAGTTGATGCAAGATTAAAGTAAATGTGCCGTTTTTTAATTTTTTCAAAAGCGAATCCAACAACACAAAATCCATTAGGTGCCGGGGTCGGGAAGTAGAGAAGAAATCCTGGAAACTCCCTTCTTTTCACCTCGAAACAATAGTCTGGTCAGTCAAGGTATAGGTTCCTTTCGTTGCACGCGGGCTTGACTTCCATGATGAAGCCCGGTTGGACGGAAGCGTGGCTGGAAGCCCGCAGGGTGAGTGAATCCGAAGGATGAACGAATCAAACCTTCATTCCCGGCAGGGCGTTTTTCTGTAATCCGCGGAAAGGCGTCTGATCACCGTGTTTCCTGATGAAGCCGGGACCGGGAACAGGGGCCTCCCGGCCCTTGCGGAAAAAGACTTCCGGCAGAAAGAATAAATACCGGCCGGGCAATAAAAATAGTGCTTTTGGAGCATGGTTCGTCCAGAATAGCGGCATCATGACAGTCTCCTCCACCTCCGTTTTCCGCGGCCGCCTGCCCTGGGTGGAGACTGCCCGTCTGCTGGCTACGCTGTCCGTCATCATGCAGCACGTCCCTTCGGGGGGATTCCCTCCCAATCAATGGCTGATCGGTCCGGCGCTGGCGACGTTTTTCCTGCTGGCGGGGTATTTTTCCGCCTCCCGCCTGCAAGGGGAAGGCGCGGGTAAATGGACTGCGGGACGCGTGATGTCCCTGCTGCGGCCCTACTTGTTCTGGTGTGCGGCCTACTGGCTGCTGGCGGGAATGCCCGTGTCCCCGGGCGCTCTGGCTTCCGTGTTCGGCCTGGGCGTGTGCCCCTTGCTGACGCCGATGTGGTTTTTGCGGGATCTGATGGTGTTCACGCTGGCCGCATTTCTTCTTTCCAAAGTCCGCTGGGTGCTTTATGCAGCGGGCCTCTTCTGCCTTTTCCTGAACCGCTGGGATGATTCCCTGGCATGGCCCAGCCCCTATATGTTCGGGGATTTTGTGCTGGGCATCCTGCTGGCGTCTTCCATACCGGGCTGCCTGGACCGCTGGGAAAAACTGCCCATGGCCGTCCATGGCTCCATTCTCCTGGCCTGCGCGGCGCTTGTCTGGACAAGCTGCACGGATACCTTCCTGATTCCGGACACCGCTTTTTCAGGACTGGCCGTGCTGGCCTTCCTGAGCTTCGGAATGGTGGCCAGGGCCATCAGCCCGGCGCTGTCGGAGCGGCTGGCGCTGTGGTCGTCCGGCAGTTTCTTCGTGTACTGCTCCCACATTTTTGTGCTGATTGCCCTGACGGGGGTGGAAGCGTGTTTCCCATCCCCGTGGCCCGCCTGGGCCTGGTGGTGCCTGGTGCCCGTGGTGTACATGCTGGCACGGGGAGTTTTCCTGTTCATCAAACGGTATTTCCCGCGCGCCCTCGTCCTGATGACGGGGGGAAAATGACCTCAGGGATGGAGGTCAGCCAACTCCGGGGGCGACGGTCTTCCTTGTCTTGATCCGTTCAGGGAGCCGCCACGCGGAAAGCCTGGGACGGAATGGGCTGTTTTTTGCCGCCTTCCTTCTGCCAGAAGAGCTGGGGAAGCTCGGGGAAGCCTTCTGTTTCCACCAGCAGGGGATGCCAGCCTTTTTCCAGGGGGATGGGTTTCAGGCCCGTTCTTTCCTTATCTTCCTCCGTAGTGCCTTCCCCCATGGAAGAGGATACTTCCGTGCCGGGCTTGTAACCGTATTCCGCATCCAGCAGATGGGCATCATGCAATCTGACGAATGCCTTGGCTCCCTTTTTCGCAGGAGTTTTCATGAAGAAGAAATATTTCCCGGTTTCCGGAACGTCCAGGTAAAGCACCCTTTTCATGCTGCCGTCCTTCTGGCGGATGCCCTGGGCGGACTGCGCCGTCAGAGGAAGCAGTTTGCCGGGCATTTCCTCCTTCCTGAGGGCCGGAACGGGTTCTGCGTCATAAGGCCTCTGGGCAAAGGTGCCGCGCTCCGGGTGGGTATAGTCGTAAATGCGCCTCATTCTCAGAACTTTGTCATGCATGATGGACTGCATCTTTCTCCCTTCCGCCGTATCCTTCAGGTCATGGCGCTCCGCCGGGTCCCTGACGGTATCGTAAATCTCAAACGGGTCCGCGTGGGACTGAATATTGGTCCTCACCCCCTTGTATTTGCCGATGTAGACCATCTGTTCGTCGCCGCGGACCGCATTTCTCCGGGAGGGAAGGAAGTCCTGGTAACCGGGCGTCGTTTTCTTGCTCTGGGACATTTTGGCGCTGTATTCCATATACAGGCGGCTGTCCGGCTGGGTTCCCTTGTTCAGCAGGGTGGGAAGCAGGGAAACGCCGTCACTGCGGAAGGGAGTCCTGACGCCGCCGATTGCGGCCAGCGTAGCCATCCAGTCGTGGAACTGGGAAGGATGGTCGTTGACGGAACCTGCCGGAATATGGCCGGGCCAGCGGACGATGGTGGGAACGCGGAAGCCGCCTTCCCACGCGTCCTGCTTGATGCCGTCAAAAGGCCCGTAATTGCGGAAGAACTGCGGATTCTGGCCGCCTTCGTCATGGGGGCCGTTGTCCGACGTCATGATGATGATGGTATTCTTGTCAATATTCAGGTCCTTCAGGGTCTGGATGAGGTCTTCAAAGGAATCGCTCAGCCGCGCGATCATGGTGGCGTACCGCTTTTGCGCCATGGGCCATTTTTTATCGGCATAGCGCGGATAGATGTAGGAATTGATCTTGCCCTCCGCGGTATTGACCAGCTTGTGGGGCGTTCCCAGCCATTGCACGCCGCCTTTCACGCCCCGGCCTTCCGGGTAGGGGCCGGTGGGTATTTGAAGCTGGGAGTGGGGCGCGATGTGGGTCAGCGCGAGGAAGAAAGGCTGGCGGGGGTTCTGGCGGTGCGTGTCCACAATCCATTTTTTGGCGCGGGCCGTCAGCAGGTCCACGGAGTAGGCCTTGTCGCAGTCCGCCGTGATGCATTTGTCCCCGTCCCAGATGCCGCTTTTTTTGGTGGGGGAGATGGGGTTGGGGTCTTCCTTGGGATAATGGTGGTGGCCGCTGACGTGGTCCAGGTAGCCGAAGTAGTAGTCAAAGCCGCGTTTGGTGGGGTAGGCGGTGGATTCCTGCGGAGTGCCCGCATGTTGCCTGCCTCCGCCTATTCCCCATTTGCCGATGAGGGCCGTCTTGTACCCGGCGGACTGCATGACGGTGCCGAGCGTAGGCGCCTGTTCGATGGGAAGGTCAAAGGACCTGTCCCGGATGACCTTGGCGTGACCCTGGTGCACCCCTGTGAACAGGGAGCCGCGGGCAGGGGCGCAGAGAGGGGCGGAAGAATAGTGGCGCGTCAGCGTCATTCCTTCCCGGGCCAGGCTCCTCAGGCCCGGATTGTCCATGGCGGGAAGCCCCTGCTTCATCCGCTGGTCCTGGTAGGAGGGCAGGTCCCCCCAGCCCATGTCGTCCATCAGGATCAGGATGACGTTGGGCCGCTGGGCGGCAGCGGCAAGGGGAATAGCCAGAAGGACGGCCAGAAGGGAGAATAGTTTTTTTCCTCTCATTGGAGCAAAAGACGGAATCTCATTTTTCTCCACCGGGCTTGACGGAATAACCGGGATCGGCAATCCAGCGGTCGCCCGATTTTTTCACCGGAATGAAACTGATGCCCCAGGACTGGTAATCTCCCGTGTACGGCTGCTCAATCAGGATTTTGTTTTCTCCGGCCTTCACCTGGAAGGGGACGGGGGGACGCGCCCACCAGAATTCCTCATTGTCAAAGGGAATTTCATTGGCGGGGGAAGTCCAGGTGTGTTTTTCATAACGCCTTTGGCCCGCCAGCTTGTAGGTCTGGGGATTTTTCACTTCCTTTCCGTTCAACCAGATTTTTGTTTCGCACTGGGACCATTCCCCGGCGGCAGGCACCCCGGAACAGCGGCGTGTGGAACGGGCCGGAGCGTCAAATCCCACCATGGCGTACATGGTTCCCGCCTTGGGAGCATAGAGGGTCGTTTCCGCCCAGACGGTGTTTCCCGGTTTCGTTTTGGTGAACATGCCTTCCAATCCGGCGCGGGTATGGAAGTAAAGATTTCCTCCGCGGGCCTGGGCCTGATCCACTCCATCAGGTTTTTTACCGGCCACCAGGGCGTTTCTCACCTCTTCCTGCCTGTCCTTCGGAACGGGGCCGAAGACATTCCATTCCATGAAAGAATCCCTCCAATAGGGGAAGGGCAGGGGCTTGTCTCCCACCAGCTCTTCCATGCGTTTTTCAAACAGGGAGAAAGCTTTGAAGGCTTCCGTGTCTTTTTCCGGGAGTTGTCCGGCCAGGCGGGACCCGTCCTCCGGAAGGCCCTTCCAGCTCCGTTCCGCGATGGAGAAGATAGCGGGCCACTGGGGACTCTGGATAGGAATGTTCTTTTTGTCCTCCACCCGCGCATCCGGCCACAGGCACAGGATGACGCCCAGGGAATGGTCATCCCCCTTCACCGCGCCGCAGGGTTGGCGGAAGAAAGCCCTGCGCACCATGATGCCGGGGTCAAAGGAGTTGACGTACCCGGCCGTGGAGTCGAAGTAGGGGTTCTTCTGCCTGGCGGGATTCGGCAGCGCCGTAGTACGTTCGTCCGTCCATAACTGGGCATAGCTGTCCCCGGATACGGGCAGGTCGTTCACTCCGGCCCACTGGATGGGCTGGCGCCCCAGGGATTTGACCTTGCCCGCTATCCTGTCCGCGAACTGCTTGGCGTTGGGGATGTGGATTTCATCCGCTCCGATGTGCAGGTAGGGGGACATTTCCACCGGGATTTCCTTGCAGAATTCTTCCAGCAGCTCCTCCAGAATCTTGATACCCCTGGGATCATGCATCGGGAAGCCGAAGCAATTCTTGAAATAGGTGCTGTGCCCCGGCATGTCTATTTCCGGAATAATTTGAATGTGGCGCTTCTTGGCGTAGCGGAACAGGTCCCGGATCTGGTCGTAGGTATAGGTGTCATTGACGTCCCGGTTCTTGATCCTTTTGGAAGGATCGTTCAGCACGGGATATTTTTTGCACTGGATGCGCCATGCGGGATGGTCCGTCAGGTGCCAGTGGAAGGCATTCATCTTCAGACGCGCCAGTTCATCAATGTCCGCCTTGAGGGTCTCAATCGTCCGGAAATTGCGTCCCGTATCATGCATGAAGCAGCGGATGGGGAAAGCCGGACTGTCCTTGATGTCGCAGCATGGGTAATCCCCCTTCGCTCCCAGCTGGTCCAGCGTCCTGCGGGCATAGAAAACGCCGGTGTCCGTGGCGGCCTTGATGAGAATGCCGTTGGGGCGGACCTGGAGTTCATAGCCTTCCTTGCCAAGCGTCTTGGCCAGAGCCGCGTTCTTTTTAACGGAAACAGGGGCTTTTTTAGGGCATTTCCCCGTTTTCCATTCTACCTGGGACGGGAAGGGGATGAGGGCTACCGGAGCGGCTTCTTCCTGCTGGAGAGGGTGCGGGGAAATCCAGTCTGCGTAGGAACTGGGGGAACAAAGCATCATACCTGATGCCAGTAAAAGGAGGGAGGGAGTTAGCTGCATCATGTTATTACACTTAAATAATAAACCATCTTTCATTAAACATGAAAGAACGTCAAGTTCCGGATTTCAGGATGCTGCGTTTTTGCCGCATGAGCTTCTCTTTCTCCTCAGGCAGCAGGCTCCTATCCCGAACAAGGCCGCCATGGAGGAGGAAGGTTCCGGCACTGCAAGGCCCTCCACGCTGAAATTGTTTACGGCAAGCTCCTGGTAAGTGTAAGAGGTATCAAGAACTCCGGTATTCAGCACCAGGTAAAAGGTGGCTCCCTGGTCGAACAGGGAGCTGTACTCCTCTTTGGAAATCGTCCAGCTGTAGGGTTTGTTAGCAACGCTGCCCGCCAGTCCGGAAATTGTGGAACCGGCCTGGAGAAGGGAATCTCCCTCTCCCCCCAGGCTGTACCACAAGCTGAAATTCTGTGGCTGGCCGGTTTTGCCGGTGTTGGAAAGCCCCCCCGTATCAAAGGAAATCCTCAGGGCCTCATAACCGGACAGGGTATTGGCGGACAGTTCATTAAATTTGACGGCCGTAAAGCCTCCCCCTGCGCCGGAAGCGGAAATCAGCTTGGTGGCGCCATCTTCCGTCACGGAGGCAAGCGTACCGTTATTGTTATTTTTGTTGCCGGAATACCACCCGGCATCCAGGGAGCCAAGGACGGATTGAACAGCGCTTGCGGAAGGCCCTCCGTTCGCAATCAGGGCTCCGCCGGAGGAATAAGCAATGCGGGAGATGGTGGTTGTACCCATCTTCAGCTCCGGAATGGTTCCGTCAAGGGAACTCCAGATTTCCGCTCCGTGTGCCGATAGGACCGCCGCTGTGGATAATGCCAGGAAAAAGGACGTTTTCATTTGTATATAAATTGCTGTTGGAAAGCAAAAAGGCCTAATTTTGCTTTATTCGTGATGAAGCTACAGAATTTGTAATCCGCTGAAGAAACGGAAACGGAAGGAACCGTTCAATCTCCTGATTATGAGATGATGAAGGGGATAGCCAACATTTTCTTTTTCGTTGTTTCCCTATATGGAAACAACGGAAGAAGATGCAGGAAAGATACTGACGATAAATCAGGAAAGGGGAAAATGCGGTTGACAGCGGATTACAAATTCTTGAACCGCATTCCAATATCTGTTATGCAGTGAAAAACAGGCGATTGGATTCATAAAGGAACCGTACGTCCGGAAAATTATCCTATCCGTATTTTAATGGAATGAACGGCGTCCTTGCCGAACTGGTCCTTCAATTTTCCCAGCAGGGCTCCCTGCCACTGCTGGAGATGGTAGCGCATGGCCGGCTGGAGCACCTGGATGGTGGCCACTCCCTTGACGATGGAGAGCAGGTTGGACTGCTGGCCCAGGAACGGTCCCGCCGCTTTCAGCCAGCCTTCCCGGAGCAATTCGGGATCCATGCCTTCTCCATCCAGGGGGAGCTTGGCGAGAATGTCCCCCAGCAGGGATTCCGCCGTATGGAGGTTCCGCGTTTCACTGGCATGGGGGGCTACCTGGAACCAGTCCGCCAGCGCTTGCCTCACCTCCTGTTCATCACGGGAAAGGTATTCATACCGCAACGGAGAGGCGTGGGGATCCGGACGGTCCCTGTCCGGCATGTAGGGAGACCAGGGAGAGGGCATGAATGGAAAATAAAAGCCCGGAGCGCTGAATGTCAACGGCCCCGGGCGGTTTGAAAAATAATATGGAATAATATTATTCGCCGTCGTCGCCAATGGCTTCCACGGGGCAGCCTTCCATGGCTTCCACGCAGGCGGCCTGTTCTTCTTCGTTGCTTGGCTGCTTCTTGACGTAGGAGACGCCTTCGTCATCATCCCTGCCAAAGTTTTCCGGAGCCGTTTCGCGGCAAAGGTCGCAGTCAATGCAGGAGCTGTCCACGTAAAACTTGCCGGGGACGTTTAGAGGTGTTTTTTCGTCGATATCTGCCATATATGTGATGGGTTGTATGAACTGCGTCCACTATTTCCGCATTTGATCAAATTTTGCAATCTTTTTTGTTGCAGGAATGAGTCAGCATGGGGAACAATGCCGGCGTTCCCGTTTTCGGAATAAAAGGCTTTTCACATGAATACCGTTTCCCCTTCCATCCCCCGTTTGCTGCCCCTCTGGGCCGGACTGCTGCTGGCCGCATGTTCCGGCGCGCTGATGGCCTGCGCCTTTATTCCGGTGGATTGGGGCGGCTGCGTATGGGTAGGGTTTCTGCCGCTGCTTACGGCCCTGTGGTATGGCCGCCGCCGGGAGGGGAAAAAGGGAATCCTGGCGTATGCGCTGTACGGCTGGCTGTTCGGCGTGGTGTATTACGGCATCTCCTTCTGGTGGGTCAATGAAGTCAGCACGCTGGGCTACATTCCCCTGATGATTTTTTACGGCGGCCTGTTTCCCGGCATCTGGGCTGTGGTGATGGGGGTGTTCTTCCGGCCGGACGCACAGCCTCTGCCCGATGCGCGGCAAACGGCGCCGGAACGCAGGGCTGCCTGGAAATCATGGGCCATGCGGGACATGCTGCCCAGCGCGTCCGCTGCCCTGGGAGGCGCAGCCCTGTGGGTGTGCTTGGAATGGGTGCGGGGGTGGCTGATACCGGGCTTTGGCTGGAACAACCTGGGCGTGGCCCTTTACGGCAACCCGCTGGCCCAGTGGGCGGAATATACCGGGGTAACGGCGTTGGCCTTCATTCCGGCCGTCTTTTCCATCTGGCTCTGGCGGGTCTGCCGCAGGGCCGGAACCATGGTTGTCCATGAAGGCAGGCGCACCGTTCCGTGGGATTTTTTTACTCTGGTGACGGTCCTTTTAATCATGTTTGTCCTCGGCGTGTTTTGGACGGCTCATTACTCTCCGCAGTCTGCGGCGGCCACGGGGAACGGACGGTTGACCGTTCCCGTCATGACCGTACAGCTGAACCTGAGCCAGAAGGAGAAATGGAGCGTGGCCAACCGGGGAGGCATTTACCGGGCCCTGCTGGACACCACGGAACAGGGGTTGTTGGACCTTCAAAACCGGACCCTGGAACAGGCCGCCAGAAACGGAACGGAGGCCTCTCTGGACATGCCTTCCTGGGTAATCTGGCCGGAAAGCTCCTTCCCCATTTCCACGTTTTACCGTGATTCCACGGGGGAACGCTTTCCGGGCCAGGACAACGTCAATTTCCTGAGTGTGGAAGAAGACTACGTCCAGGCCATCCGGAACAAGATCTTCAATTTCATCCTGCTGACGGGCACGGACGACATTTACCTTTCCGATGAAGGCCGCGTGGCGCGGGCCTATAATTGTCTCACCGTATTTGAGGGAGACTATTCCACCGCCAGGCCGCATGCCAAGGCCATGCTGGTTCCCTTCGGGGAATACATTCCCATGCGGGAAACCTTCCCGTTCCTGGAAAAGGCCTTTGAAGCCTCCGCCGGAACGGCGATGGGGATGAACTACACGCCCGGAACCTCCTCTGATCCCGTACCCGTTCCCATCCGTCCGGGGAGTTCCGTCACCGTGGGAGTCATCCCGCTGGTCTGTTTTGAAGACGTGGTGGGAAGCTGGGTGCGCCGCTTCGTGCGGCAGGAGCCACAGCTGATGGTGAACGTCACCAACGACGGCTGGTTCAACCGTTCCTGCGCCAATGAACAGCATTGGCGCAATGCGGCCTTCCGGTGCATTGAACTGCGCCGTTCCATGGTCCGGGCCGCCAATACGGGCGTCAGCGTGGCTCTGGCGCCCAATGGTGCAGTTATTGCGGATTTGCGGGATTCCTCCGGTTCTCCGTTTACCAGGGGGGTGATGACCGCCACACTGCCGGTGGGCTGTACGGAAATAACCCTGTACGCCATGCTGGGAGACTGGGCCGTTCTCGCTTCCTTCCTGCTGTTCATGGCCTTGCTGCTGCACAGGATCAGGGCGGGAAAGCGGAGCGCCGGACCTGTGAAGGACGGCGTTTACCGGCGCGCCACCGGCACTACGCCCAAATAATTCCTGACCTGCTTGAAGGAGGGGTAGGAAATGCCTGATTCATGGCACCAGAAGGCGGAGGAAGAGCCTCCGTCCAGGTTCAGGGCCGTCTTCACCCGGAAATCCCCCAGCGCTCCGGGAGACGCCAGCCATTCCGCCAGATCCTTCAGGGTGACGGAGGAGGATATGCCGATGCACCACCGCTTGCCGCCGTCCGTGGCGATGAACGTGCGGTAGGTGGATTTCTGCGCGTTGAGGCCTTTGACGGCCGTTCCGTTTTCCACCAGAAAAGGGCCTCCCTGGATGGCCGCCTGCATGGCGGGCGGGTTTTTCAGGCGCTTCAGCGCGGAACTGCGTACCAGGAACAGGCCGTTTTTCCCGTTGTCATACACCACGCCGGATACGGCGAAGGAGCCGGAAGCCAGCGGAAAAAGCCGCTTTCCGTCCTGGACGACAAGCCCCAGGGGCGTGCCCGCCTCATCCGCTCCGAAGAATCCTCCGTTGATTCCCGCCGCACAGGGGCTTTTGCGCATGGCCTTGTCCAGAGAGCCGTAGCGGGGTGTTTTCAAACTGCCTTCATCCCGCACCAGGAGACGGTGCGTGTCAGACTGGAAAAAATAGACATTCAACTTGTCCCTCATGGATAGGAACCCGTCTTTTCTGGTGAAAACGCGGTGCTCTGCCTGAGCCGCGCCGCAGAAGAACAAAAGGAGAAGAAAAAAACGCAGAAAAGTCATGGTGGTCAAAGGGATAGGTGAAAGATGCGCCGTTCCGCGCATGTGCCGGCCGGCACCCGGACGCCTGGCCAGACGATGCACTCCCGCAGGCGGCAGCCTTCTTCCACAACGGCGCGGGGGCCGATCACGCTGGCTGCATCCACGGAAGCGTGGGGAGATACGTTGGCGTCGGGATGGATGCGCGGAGCAGGGGAGGGAAAATCCAGATGGGCCTGGATATAGGCCTCCGGCGTGCCCATATCCATCCACAGGCCGTCGTCCGCCAGCACTCCGCGCAGGCGGCCCTGCCGGATGTAGTCCAGAAATACGGGAATGATGGAAACAGCTTCATGAGAGGGAATATGGCTGAAAACCTCCGGTTCCATGCAATAGGCTCCGGTAAACTGGCAGGATCCCGGATCGCGTCCCAGGGCGTGCCTCATGTCCGTCACCAGGCCGGAGGAAGGGTTGAAGCCTACGTTCCTCTTGTCTCCGGAGGTCCGGAGCGCCAGCGTCACGGCGGGGCGGTTCCTGGCATGGTCTTCCAGCAGACGGTGGAGGTCAAAAGTGGCCGCCATGTCTCCGTTGACCACCAGCAGGGGTTCCTCCGGGGAGGCCCATGGTTCGATCTTTTTGACGCCTCCGCCGGAATCCAGCAGGACGGGTTCATGGCTGAAATGGACGGGGCAGCCGTTCCAGACGCGGCCGGGGAATACCTGGTCCCAGGCTTCCGCCAAGTGGTGGGTGTTAATAATGAACTCCCGGATGCCGCACTCATGGCAGCGGCGCATGGAATGCAGCACAAGAGGCTCATGGAAAAAGGGAATCAGCGGCTTGGGGAGAACGCTGGTGAGAGGCCGCAGGCGGGTGCCCAGCCCGGCGCCGAGAATGAATGCGCGGAAGATGCCGGGACCTTCTGTAATGTGCATGGAACATGACTAACGGGAGAGAGGCGCTTTTTCAAGCGCCCTTTCTCCGCCCCTTCTCCGGATGACACGGGAGAAGGCCGTCTTTTCCCGAAATTTACAGGGAAATCGGTGATTTCGTGCTTTTCAAACGGGACCTCTTTCACTAGCATTCCCGCATGGCATGTGGAAACCAAAGAACTGTTGGATCTCCAGCCTCCCTGGCTGGAACATCTTTGCATACGGGGCAGGCCGTGACCCTGACCCTGAAGCCGGCCCCCGCCGACTTTGGCATTAAATTCCGCCGGGTGGATCTTCCGGACCAGCCCTTCATCAATGCGGACGTGGAAAAGGTCCAGACCGTGGAACGCGCCACCAGCCTGGCGGAAGGTTCCGTCAAGGTGCACACGGTGGAACACATTCTTTCCGCCCTGACCGGCATGGGCATTGACAATGCCGTGATTGAAATGGACGCCAACGAACCCCCCATCGGGGACGGCTCCTCCGCTCCCTATGTGGAATTGATCAAGAAGGCCGGCATTACGGAACTGGAAGTGCCGCGCCGCTACCTGGAAGTGCGGGAAGCCGTCACCATTGAAACCAAGGGCGGCTCCATCCTGACCATCCTCCCCTCCAAGCAATTCCGCGTTTCCGTCACCTGCGTGGGGCCGGAAAACCGCATCACCCAGTACTTTGACGCGGTCATTACGCCTGAAACCTATGAAAAGGAACTGGCCCCGGCCCGAACCTTCACGTTTTACGAGGACATCAAGCCCCTGCTGGAAAAAGGCCTGATCAAGGGCGGCAGCCTGGAAAACGCCGTGGTCATCCGCGGAGATGAGCTCATGAGCAAGGAGCCCATGCGCTTCATCAACGAATTCGCCCGTCACAAGGCCATGGACCTCATTGGCGACCTGAGCCTGTGCGGCAAGCCCATTCTGGGCCATGTGATTGCCATCAAGCCCGGCCACGGCCCGAACACGGAACTTACCGCCAAGCTGAAGAAGGAACACCGCCGCAACCAGCAAATGGCCCCCAATCCCGTCAATGTGCCGTACGGAGACGCCGTGCTGGACATCAATGAAGTGATGAACCTGCTGCCCCACCGCTATCCCTTCCTGATGGTGGACCGCATCATAGGCTTTGAAGGGGAAACCAGGTGCCGCGGTCTCAAGAACCTGACGATGAACGAACTCTTCTTCCAGGGGCACTTCCCGGGGCATCCGGTCATGCCGGGCGTCCTTCAGCTGGAAGCCATGGCCCAGGTGGCCTCCATTGTCATGCTGCGCCAGCCGGGCAATGCCACCAAAATCGGCTACTTCATGAGCGCGGACAAGATTAAATTCCGCCGTCCCGTGGTTCCCGGCGATACGCTCATCATTGAAGCGGAGCTGACCAAGATGCGCGGCAACATCGGCCAGGCCCTCGGCCGGTGCCTGGTGAACGGCCAGGTGGTCTCGGAAGCGGAACTCAAATTCGGCCTCCAGGACGTCTGACCCGCCTGAACGCAGGCCCGACTTTAAAGAAACCCCGGCGTGCATGTCCCCGCCGGGGTTTTTCATGGTCTGCCTCCCCCTGGGAATAAGGGCCTCCCGGCCCTTATAAAATTGTTGCCTGTAACAGGGAAAGAGAACCATAAATCCTGTCTATGAGGGGCGGGAGCCCCTCATTCCCAGAGACGCCGGAGGCGCATTTTCCGTGCTCCTATCAACGGTCCTCCGTAGAAGAAAAGCGGACATCAGGCAGGCGGCACATCTCCGCATACTCTTCAAGACGCTTCCGGAAGGTCTCCGCCGTCATGGAAAGAAGGGCATCCGCGGAAAAAGACTCACAGGTAAAGGAGGCCGCCACTGTTCCATGGATGATGCCCCTCTTCACCTCGTCAAAGGAAGGAAGCCCTGGAGGAAGGGTGGAAAGGTAGCCGGCCAGCGCTCCCAGGAACGTATCTCCCGCTCCGGTAGGGTCCACCAATGTTTTCAGGGGATAGGCCGGACAGCGGAAGATGTTGATTTTACCGTCCGTTCCACGGCCCAGGAGGGTGGCTCCGTATTCCCCCTGTTTCACCACGGCATACGCGGCTCCCTTGGAAAGAAGGAATTCCCCGGCTTCCAGAACGGTGGACGCGTGGGCGTACTCCTTGGCCTCATCCTCGTTCATCATGGTGATATGGGAACGGGAAATGACGGCGTCCAGCAATTCCGGCTGGCGGCGCAGCCACTTGTCCATGGAATCGGAGAGCACCAGCGCCGCGTCCGGACACTGCTCCATGCATTTGAGCTGCTGGCCCGGGACCATGCAGCAGCACACCAGCACGGGATGTTTCCGCAGGGGTTCCGGAACGTGCACGTTCCATTCCAGCATCACGGAATCATTGGCGCAGACGGTCCTGCGTTTGTTCATATTGTCAAAATATTCTCCGGTCCAGCAGAAGGAAGGCCCCTTTTTGCGTTCCACTCCGTCCATGCACAGCCCCTTGGCCGCCAGGGCGGCTTCATAATGGGCTGGAAAATCCTCCCCGATGATGCTGACGGCGTCCACCCGTTCCGCAAACAGCAGGGCGGCCACAGCCGCAAAGGAGACGGAACCGCCCAAAACGCCCTCCGCACGGCCGTGTGGAGTGATAATATTGTCAATTCCAATGGTTCCGGTGACAAGGAGGGGCAGGGACATGAAAAAAAGGAAATACGGATTCAAACATCTTTATCAAGGATAAAAAGGCTAGATATAGGAAAAAAGGGGGTATTTTATCTGCACGCGCTTCAAGGAAAGGAAGCTTTTCCCTGGGAGCCGGCCATGAAGGTTTCCGTACCATGCCGGATGCATAAGATTTGCAACCGGGGAAGGACCATCCCGCACGAATGATGAAGGACTTTAAAACCATTTCCGAAAACGGCCATATCTTTCATTCCGTTGAAGAACATCGTCCGTCTCCTGCCGGGGAAGGCCCTCTTTTCTGGGAGCGGCTGCCAATAGATTTTTCGGCATCATGCCTGACGCTTTATTCCTGTTCATCCGAAGAAAAACCGCTATGATCAAAATGCTGCTGATGGTCGGACTGGGAAGTTTTGCGGGCGGCATACTGCGCTTTCTGCTGACCCGTTTTGTCCAGATCAACACGCTGGGTTCGTTTCCGTGGGGGACGACGGCGGTCAATCTGCTGGGATGCCTTGTCCTGGGAGTTCTCTACGGACTGTTCAACCGGGGGTTTCTGCTGAATACGGAAACCAGGCTTTTTCTCACTGTGGGGCTGTGCGGCGGGTTCACCACCTTTTCCACACTGATGAGTGAATCCTTCCTTCTGCTGAAAGAAGGGAACTTTCCCTCCTTCTTTGCTTATACTCTCCTCAGCTTCGCGGGAGGGCTTGTCGCCATTGGTCTGGGGTACCTGGCCGCCAGATAGGAAACACCGGCAAACATGCCGTGAGGACCCATCTCTTGTTGCGCCTCCGCGTACAACAGCCTCGGGTTCATCTCCCCATGCCATGTTCACAAGGCTATTCTCTGCACTAGCTGCACAGGAACAGAAGCCATGCGGCCGGATGAAGCCCTGAATAGAGGAATTTCGCCGTAAAGATGCCTGTCGCATCGCTGGGAATACAGGCGCATTCAACGCGTGGGGAAGGTTCTCCAGTAAAAATCTCCGACCGTCCAGACAAGGCAGCCGTGAGACAGCCTTGTCTGGTTTGACGCTACCCGTCCCCCTGATCCATCCCGGAGGAGGTTCCCGTTCCTAGGAATAGGATTTTTCCAGGATGCTGACGACGTCTGCCGGAGTGAACTTGCAGCGGTCCAGCTCAAACAGGCCTCCCATGGTGGAAAAGGCTGTTCTGGCGTATTCGTCAAACAAATCCGGGGTAATGCCGAACTCGGACATCTTCAGCTTGTCCACGCCGCAGGCCTCCTTTAGCTTGTTCAGGCCGTTCAGGAAGCCGTCCACGGAAGCTTCCTGACCCATGGCGGCCGCTACTCTGGCATAGCGTTCCGGGCAGGAAGGCGCGTAAGCTTCATGATAGGCCCAGGAAATCATGATCAGGCCCGCACCATGGGGAAGGGAGGGGTGGAAGGCGCTGAGAGCATGTTCAATGGAGTGTTCCGAGGTACAGCAGGAAATGGTTTCCACAAAGCCGGAATAAGTATTGGCCAGCGCCACGTAGGCCCGCGCTTCCAGGTCATCCCCGTTATTCACGGCGCGGGGAAGGTATTTGGCAATGTACTCAATGGCCTGCAGCGCGAACATGTCCCCCATGGGGGAGGCGATCGTGGCCATGTATCCCTCAACGGCGTGGAACAAGGCGTCAAAGCCCTGGTAGGCCGTCAATTTGGGCGGGACGGACAGCATCAGTTCCGGATCCACAATGGACATGGTGGGGAAGGTGCCCTTATAGCCGAAGCCTATCTTTTCCTGTGTATCCTCCTTCGTGATGACGGTCCAGGGGTCCGCTTCCGTTCCGGTTCCTGCCGTGGTGGTAATGCAGACGATGGGCAGCGGCTTGTTGGGAATGGGCAGCCCCTTGCCGGAGCCTCCCTGGATGTAATCCCAGTAAGTGCCCGGGTTGGCCGCCATCACGGCGACGCTTTTGGCAGAATCCATGCTGCTGCCTCCGCCCAGGCCGATGACGAAATCACAGCCCGTTTCCTTCGCAAGTGCGGCGGCTTCCATCACATGCTCCACCACGGGATTGGGCTGCACCTTGTCAAAAACAACGCTGTCCACGCCCTGTTTCTTCAACAGGGCCTGTACGCGGTCCAGATACCCGAGACGCCTGACGGACGTGCCGCCGATGACGATCAACGCCTTGGCGCCGGGCAGGGGGGCGGAACCCAGATTGTCCAAAGATCCCGCACCGAAAAAAATCTGGGCCGGCATGAAAAACTGAAATGGCTGATACATGCCCCTACTGTATAAACGGACGGCTCCGGACGTCAAGAATGCTCTGTGCATTCATATTGCGCCGGAGCCGCCGTTCAGGCAACAGCCTTTGGTGAAAGAACGTTATGCGTCTTCAAAAAAATCGTCACTCCGGGTGGGATCCGGCTTGGGCGGCTTAGGCGCATCCGTGCCAATGGCTCCGGGATCGTCCATTTCACGGCTGGTCGTGATCGTGGTGGAAGGAGTCTTTTTCCTGGGAGGGCGGACGACGGGGCGGGGTGCGGCGGAAGAGGAAGACGGGCTGTCCGCCATGGTTCCGTCTTCCGAGGAGGTGAGCATGCTCTTCATGCTCTGAACCAGCTTGTCCCGGAGTGTCCGGATGCCCTGTTCCCGGCGCACGGGATCCACCGTCGTCCGGATCAGCGTCATCATGTTCCGTGTGGCGTTCGCCTGGTCCCCCAGATCAAAGCAGTCCAGTTCGCAGCGCCAGCGCAGCCGGTCCAGAATGGAGGAATCCTGTTCGTCGAATTCGTTTTCGGAAGCATTGGCGATGCGGCCCTGCATGCCAGACTTCTTGCCGGTGGAAATGGCATGGCTGACCTTGCCCAAAGCCACTTCCATGGAGATTCTCTTGCTCCATGCCTGCCTGAGAGCGGGAAGGTTGCGCGTCTTCCGGTATCCCGCAAAGAAGAGCTTATCAAAAATCTCATCGCGGTTCTTCATGGAATCCGGAAAGGCCTTGGAGGACATGCTTCCAATGCCCAGGGCTTCCCCGACTTCCGTATTCAGAACGGACTGTTCCGCAATGCGGGCTCCGGCTTTTCCGACTCCTCCGTTATTGTTCTTGGAAGAAGTGGAAGAGGGATCAACGAAATCGGGGTCGGCACAGGCGGACAGATAGGCGTTCAGCAAATCCATGGCAGGCTTTTGGAACTCCGTCACGTCCAGAGTCTCCTCTTCCACTCCGTCGGTGGCGCTTGACGTGGCCTTCAGCATGTTTTCCTTGAGGCGGGCCTTGAGAACCAGCACTCCCCACTGGTACTGAAGCATCAAGCCTTTGCGGGCGTTCTTATCCTGATACTTCTTGGCCTCGCGGTCCATCCAGTCTTTCAGGGAATTGGACGCAATCTTGGCGCTTTTGCCCTGGCTCTTGTCCTTCTCCTTTTCCGCTTCCATCAGGAACTTCTTGGACTGGATCAGCAGGTCGTAGGCGGCACTGGGATCCTTGCCGGCGGAATTCAGCTTGCTGATGGCGGCATTGATCACTTTGGTTTCCGCAGACCTGTTCAGGGCGAGAAGGTTATCCAAATCCTTGATCACCTTCTTCTTGGCATCGTTGTCCATGTGCTGGGCATAGCAGAGGGTCCCCAGGCTGAGGCCGCCCATAAGACAGAGAGAGATGAAAGTATTCATTGCTTTTTTTATTATGACGGATGAATGACGGTCTGGCAAGAGAGAAGCGCAGAGAAGGGATGTTTAAATGGAATTTTTAAGGAAAGAATAGAAATATTTCCATTATTGCCGCTTCCGGGAAAATGGCCTGGCGATGTTTACCAAGCCAGCCCCCGCAACTTAGGGAAAATGACAGTGCAGGGATGCGTTTTCCCGGTTAACCGGGCGGATATGCTCGTGATGATAAAATTGAAGGGAAGGAATTATTAAAAGCACGGAAGAGGAAGAACGTCTTCTACCAGAAATGGCGAATGAAGCTACGCCTTCACCTGCTGATAAACAAAGCAATTTTTCACATGGTCATTCACCATGCCTGTAGCTTGCATGAATGCATAGATGATCGTCGAGCCAACAAATTTAAATCCCATCTTTTTCAAATCCTTGCTGATCTGATCCGAAAGCGGTGTGGTGGCCGGTATCTGCTCTATCTTCTCCCAGTGGTTTCTAATTGGAGTATGATCCACATAAGCCCATATGAATTGATCAAAGCTTCCGTGTTTTTCCTGTACTTCCAGAAATGCCTTGGCATTCATCACAGCGGCATTCACTTTGAGGCGGTTTCTGATGATTCCTTCGTTTGCCAGCAGTTCCTGTACTTTTGCCTCACCGTAAAGAGCCACCTTGCCCGGGTCAAATCCGTCAAAGGATTCCCGGAACGCCTCTCTCTTCTTGAGCACGGTAATCCAGTTAAGCCCGGCCTGCATCCCCTCTAAAATCAGCATTTCAAACAGCTTGTTGTCGTCATGAACGGGCCGCCCCCACTCATTGTCATGATAATCAACGTATATGGGGAGATCACCAGCCCAAGAGCATCTTATTTTTTCACACATGAAGCAATCCTTTCAAGTCCGTCTGTTTTCCTGAAGCAGCCACCATACTTAATGGGATGGATATAGGTCAAGTATTCATAAGGAGTCCGGGCATTTCTAGATATTAACAAGAAGAAGGAACCGTAGAAGTGTTCAGAGCCGGAACGGAATCACAAAAGGAGGGGGAAGAAGTAAAAACGGTCCAGGGGAGTGCCGTCGGCCTCTGCGCATCTTTTCCGGAAACACACGAGGCCTCAGAGAAAACTACACTCTTTTTATCATGGCCGGCGGATGAGGTGATTTTCCAATCGATCGCAGCAAGATCTTATCTGGGGTTCCTGTTGTTCTCCATGAGAGTGGAACTTCCTTTTTTGAAGCATCGGAATATCTCAAAGAAGGGGACAGGCAAAAGAAAAGGGAGGATTCCGAAAGCTGGCTTGTCCCTGAAAGAAAACAGGCTGGGATTTACCCATCTTTAATACTTCGCATAATATATGTAATGCAAAATATAGAACTAGGGAGATAGGACTGCTGGATATTGGTTTTAAGGGAGATAGATTACATCACGTTCTTCCTCACAACCCTTCCACATAATGCACTATATGGGAAACATTCTCCCGCCGGGAATGGTTGAGATGCCTTTACATCTATCCTCTGGGATGAAACCGATGATGGATAGCGTTCAGCCGCTGCTGTTCCAGATGCGTGTAAATCTGAGTGGTGGAAATATCGGCATGGCCCAGCATCTCCTGAATGATGCGCAGATCCGCGCCATTTTCCAGGAGATGTGTGGCGAAGGAATGCCGCAGAATATGCGGAAAAACATGCTGCTCTATTCCCGCAGCCCTGGCGCGTTCCTGAAGAATCTGGCGCACCCGTTCCCTGGTCAGCGGCCGTCCGCGCACCGTCAGGAAAATATGGCTCTTCGTCCCTGGTTTCACCAGCCTGGGCCTTCCTTTTTCCAAATATGCCTTCAAAGCATCCAAAGCCGACCGTCCTACGGGTACCAGACGCGTTTTGTCCCCCTTCCCCAGGACGCGGACGAAAGCTTCATCTGCATCAAAACTCTCTAATTTGCAACTGATTATTTCACTCACTCGCATGCCGCAGGCGTAAATCATTTCCAGAAGGGCCCTATCTCTGCAACCGAGTGGAATATTTTGAATGTCAACGCTTTCAAGTAATCTTGAAACGGTATTCTGATCCAGCACATGAGGAAGAGACAGACCCTGCCGGGGCATTTCCAGAAAGGTGGAAGGGTCTTTCTCCAGCATCCCCATTCCGGCCAGCCAGCGGAAGAAAATGCGCAGATGCACCATTTCCACCCGCATGGAACTGCGGGCCATGCCGCGGGCCTGCAAATGACGGAGAAATTCTGTAAGCGTTCCGATGTCCACCCGGGCAAGATCAGCTTCTTCCGCTCCCAGGAACCGGGCAAATTCCTCCAGCGTCTGCCGCACGGAAAGCTGGTAGGCGGCGCTCAAGCCCTTCTCTGCGGCCAGAAAACGGATAAAGCGTTCCAAATGGGCTTGCATGGTCGTATTCCTCCTTCCCGTTAAGAACGCTCCACCAGGAACAGGAATTCCGTCACGTTCTGCGGGCGGTTTTTCAAATTCCGGCTGCCGCGGAAGGTGGCGTACGGCGTTTCCAGCGTGACAATACGTCCCAGACGCCCAAGGAAATCCGTCATCTCCTCATAGCTGATGAAGCCCTCCGAGCTGTAGGAAAGCAAAATGAATTTGGCCGGGCAATCTTCCAGCAGACGGAACAGGGCCGCGGGTGCGTGCTGGCGCCTATTGTATGCGGAGCGTTTCCAATCTGTGGGGATGCCGGACACCCGGCTGATTTCCTCCGGCTTTTCATAGGAAGACAGCAGGTTCAGCATGAAATAGTTGGAACCGTACGGATGCTGGTTATAAGGGGGGTCCAGGTACACTACGTCCATTTCCGGCAGTTCCGCGGCCAGCTCATTGGCGTCGCGGCAGTGGATGGAATACCGGCAGCCGAATCTGGAAAACACGGGAAACGGAAGTGAAATATCCCCCAGGATGCGGGAAAGGGCGTTGCCGCCCGTACCGCCGAATTTGCCGACTCCCTGCCTGTCCTTGTAAAATCCCTTGAATACGCCGGACGTGTTCGCATGGACGGAAGCCTCCGCCAGGAGGGGGG
Source organism: Akkermansia sp. (assembly GCF_020860705.1). Classification (GTDB taxonomy): domain Bacteria; phylum Verrucomicrobiota; class Verrucomicrobiia; order Verrucomicrobiales; family Akkermansiaceae; genus Akkermansia. The sequence continues at coordinate 6,634 of NZ_JAJBTT010000033.1, read as the reverse complement.
CGATGAAATACGGCCTTACCTCTTCCGGAAGCAGATTGATGGTCTGCCGGGCCGTATCCAGGTACAGGGCATTGCGGCGCGTATAAAACACACGGTCATCAGGGGTAATGTTGTCCGGATTTTTAGGAGCGTACAATTCCGTGATGAATCCAGGGGATTCGTGCGTCTCCATGTACCGCAGCAGGCGCCTGTAATGCCTGTCCAGCTCCAGATTCTCCACTTCCTCCGGATTGCTTAGGTAGCAAGTGTTAACGATTCCGCTATATTCCTCCAGATCGTTGACAATCAATTCCTCCGAATGCTTCTTCAAAAAACGGGCAACCACGCCGCTGCCGGAAAAAAGATCGCCAGCCTTCAGCTTATTCCTGCCCAGGCGGCTTTTCACATGTTCCAGCCCCGTACCCAGGAAATGCAGCAGGGAACGCTTGTTGCCCAGATAGGTCACAATCTGTTCCGTGAGGTATCTGGGATCTTCCTCCATCTCTGCCGAGGGAGTGGATGATGGCGCGTTCCGGGTCATATAACAGGGTCGGATCAGCATACGGCACTCCGGCCTTTCCGTCAAGTTGTGCCGGGCATAGAAATGGAAGATCATAGCCCCTTTTCTCAAAGAAAATACCGCCTGGGTTCCGGAGACGGGAAATAAACATCCGGACTTACTATTCAGCCTTCTCCCTTGCTCCGCATGGGACATGCCGGAAGAAAGGCCTTTCCAAAAGGAAAAATCATGTTATCGTTCCAACAATCATGAAAAGGCATCTTCTACCCTGTACCCTGCTCTGCATGATCCTGACGGCCACAACGGCCCTTGGCGATCCCGAGGACACATTTTACGAAGCCAACCTTTCCCTGACGCGTGCCGCGCGTCTGGAGAAGGAAGGCGATTACAAGGCAGCCCTGGAAAGCGGCAAAAAAGCTGCGGAGTTGTTCCAATCCCTGAAAAGTTCCACGCCGGAATGGAATCCGGAATGGGTGGCCGGAAAGCTGGATGCCGCCGCACAGCTGCAGCAGCGCGTGGAACCCCTGGCACAAAAAGCCGGAGAATCCAACAAGGCGGATTATTCCCTGAAACCCGGAGAACAGAGGGATTTTACGCTGCAACGCGCCTACAAGGCCCATGAACACCAGAAGCTGGTTGCCGGAACAGTTCCACCTCCTGCACCTGTCCGTGTGGTAGAACCGGGAAAAACGGCTGCTTCCCCTCCCGCCGGGCGCACGGAAATCCGTGTGGTCCGGCCAGCCGCAGCCAGGCCGACGGTCGTTTCCAGATCCGCGCCTTCACGCGGTCTGCCTCCCCGCACGGACCGGGACGGACGGTTCCGCATCGGGAGCTGATATCCGGCATGGTGGTCCGGTGACGGCGCCATTCCGCTGTTACCCCTCCCTCCCCCGCAAAACCATAAAAAGAGCCGCCTCCCCATATCCAGGGAAGCGGCTCTGTGAATTTTTAACAGCGCGCTCAGGCGTTCTTCTTGGCGGCTTCTTCAACAGCCACGGCCACCGCTACGGAAGCGCCGACCATCGGGTTGTTGCCCATGCCGATGAGGCCCATCATTTCCACGTGGGCGGGCACGGAGGAGGAACCGGCGAACTGGGCGTCGGAGTGCATGCGGCCCATGGTATCGGTCATGCCGTAGGAGGCGGGACCGGCGGCCATGTTGTCCGGGTGCAGGGTACGGCCCGTACCACCGCCGGAAGCCACGGAGAAGTACTTCTTGCCCTTCTCGTTGCATTCCTTCTTGTAGGTGCCGGCCACCGGGTGCTGGAAGCGGGTGGGGTTGGTGGAGTTCCCGGTGATGGATACGTCCACGCCTTCATTCCACATGACGGCCACGCCTTCGCGCACGTCGTCACAGCCGTACACGCGCACGGCGGCCTTCGGCCCCTTGGAGAAAGCCTTCTCCTGGATGATGTTCAGCTTGCCCGTGGCGTAGTCGAACTTGGTCTGCACGTACGTGAAGCCGTTGATGCGGGAGATGATGTACGCGGCGTCCTTGCCGAGTCCGTTCAGGCATACGCGGAGGTCCTGCTTGCGGACGCGGTTGGCGGACTTGGCAATGCCGATGGCGCCTTCAGCGGCGGCAAAGGATTCGTGCCCGGCCAGGAAGCAGAAGCATTCCGTTTCGTCACGCAGAAGCATGGCGGCCAGGTTGCCGTGGCCCAGGCCCACCTTGCGGTCGTCCGCAACGGAACCGGGGATGCAGAAGGACTGGAGGCCTTCACCGATGGCTTCAGCAGCGTCGGCAGCCTTCGTGCAGCCCTTCTTGATGGCGATGGCGGCGCCCACCACATAGGCCCAGCCGGCGTTTTCAAACGCGATGGGCTGGATGCCGTTCACGATTTCGCGAACGTTGATTCCCTTGGAAAGGCAGAGTTGTTCCGCTTCTTCAATGGAGCCGATGCCGTATTTGGCCAGGGCTTCATTGATCTGCTTGATGCGGCGGTCGTATGATTCGAAAAGAGGCATAATGGTAATAGTGCTTGAAGTTGATATTCTTCTTTTAACTCAATCTCATTCGTGACGGGGATCGATGTACTTGGCGGCCTCGTCGAAACGACCGTAGTTGCCCGTGCACTTGGCAACGGCTTCATTGGCGTCCACGCCTTTCTTGATCATTTCCATCATCGGGCCCATGCGCACGAATTCGTAGCCGATGATTTCGCCGTCTTCGTCCAGGGCCAGCTTGGTGATGTAGCCTTCAGCCATTTCCAGGTAGCGGGGGCCCTTGGCACGGGTGCCGTACAGGGTGCCGATCTGGGAGCGGAGGCCCTTGCCGAGGTCTTCAAGACCGGCGCCGATGGGCAGGCCGCCTTCGGAAAAGGCGCTCTGGGTGCGGCCGTACACGATCTGAAGGAACAGTTCGCGCATGGCGGTATTGATGGCGTCGCACACGAGGTCCGTGTTCATCGCTTCCAGAACGGTCTTGCCGGGCAGGATTTCCGCGGCCATGGCGGCGGAGTGGGTCATGCCGGAGCAGCCGCTGGTTTCCACCAGGGCTTCTTCAACGATGCCGTTCTTGACGTTCAGCGTCAGCTTGCAGGTGCCCTGCTGCGGAGCGCACCAGCCCACGCCGTGCGTCAGGCCGGAAATGTCCGTGATTTCCTTGGATTGAGTCCAGTTGCCTTCCTGCGGAATGGGGGCCGGACCATGGTTGCAGCCTTTCTTGACGCAACACATTTGTTCGATTTCGTGTGTAAACTGCATGGTATTAGGATGTTAATATTAAGATGGGCCCGCAGTCATCAGACAGCCCCACCTTGAGCGGGACGGATCATACCAGTAAAATTCCAATTGGCAAACACGAATGATTGAAAACCGGGCTGAAAGGCCTCATCATCAATCCGGAGCCCTGCCCTCCCTATGAAGTCACTCCTGCGTCATCCCCTTCTCAACAAACTTGCAATCATCTCTGTCTCAATAGTGATGATCGGCTTTTCCTTATTCATGTGGGCGTGGCAGGTGGAACCCAGGCGTGTGGAAACCGTCACAACCGCCATGGAAGTGCCCCAATGGAAGGAAAAGGGCGGCCCTCCCATCCGGATTGTGATTGCCGGAGACTTCCATCTGCGCCCGAACGGCGGCGACCAGGCGCTCAGGTACATGCAAAAAATCATGGAAGCGCGGCCGGACATGATCTTCCTGCTGGGGGATTACGCCAACGGCCACACCCGGGAAAGCAGCATGAGCACGGAGGAAGCCAGAAACTACTTCGGGATGCTGAAAGCGCCGCTGGGAATCTTCGCCGTCCAGGGCAACCATGACCAGTACTACGGCTGGGATTTGTGGCGGAACATGTTTTCCGAGCTGGGCATCCTGCCCATGTGGAACGATTCCCTGCTGCTGCACCTTCCCGGCGGCCGGGATCTTCAGCTCTCTTCCGTGCGGGATGACTACCACCTCAGGATCAGGCCGGAGGAACTGCCGCTGCGCTTCTCCCCGGAAATTCCCCACATCCTGCTCTCCCATGTGCCGGATATCTTTCCCCTGCTGGCTCCCGGCACGGTGGACGCCGTCATCAGCGCCCATACCCACGGCGGCCAGATCTGCCTGCCCGGAGGCCGTCCCCTGGCGAACATCTCCCGGGAAAAGGCCAAATTCACCTATCCCTGGTCCCAACTCAACGGAACGCCGTTCCTCATCACCCGGGGGCTGGGATGCAGCGTTCTTCCCCTGCGCTTCTGCTGCCCTCCGGAAATCATCGTGCTGGAAATCCAATAAGAATAACCGTTTGGAACACTCCCTGTCAACCTATGCCCTTTCCCTTTTATTCACATTATATTTTCATGTTATTCACAACGGCGTGCATGGCCGTGGCGCTGGAATCCTGCTCCGCTCCCGTCAAGGCCCCGGAAGCCGTGGCCGGATGGTATGAAGGAACCCTCTACGAAGACAAACCCTTTTACGTCACTAAAAACGCCATCAGCTGGACCAGCGGAAGAAAAAAGGCGGACTTTGGCCACTGGACCGCCGTCAGCGTGTATGACCCCGCCATCCGCCTGAAAGCGGAAGGCCGTACATTCACCATCTCTCCCGGCTACGGCTGGGACGGCGTCACCTGGGGAACCACCCCTCCGGACATGCTCCTCCCTTCCCTGTTCCACGACGCCATGCTGCACGCCAAAATGAACGGCGCGCCCATCACCAGAAGCCAGATTGACCTGGCCTTCTACGACCTCATGACCACCCAGCACGCCAGCCGCAAGGGGTTTTACTACCGCTTTGTGCGCCTCTTCGGCTGGTGCTTCACCGTGCCCCAGCACCCACGGACATTGACTGTTGAGAAGAACAGTTAATTCAAGGGAGCCTGTGACTGGCAAAACTCTACCTCCTTCTTTCCTCCCAAATGGTGAAGCTTGAATCTGGCCACATCCACCAGATTGGCAAATTCCCTCAATTTGGGTCCGGCAATGACTTTCTCCAGATATTCTTCTCCACCATGAATAACTGGCAAGTAATCGACAGACAGACAGTTTTTCCCCAGCAATACCTTGAGTGAAGGATCATTGTAAGAATGTAATGATAAAATCCTTAATTCCTTTTCATCCTTGAAGGCGGCATCCTTCACCAGATGCCTCAGGTAAATAAGCATTTCCAAGGCAGTCTGCTGATATTTCTTATCAATCGCCTTAAAAATATCCTGAATCCTCTTCAACGATCTTCCAATGTCCTGAACTTTTTTTCTATCATCTTCTTTCAGAGAAGTTTCCCCCATCTCAAAATCTTTATTCAGACTGTGTTCGGTACATGCGGGAGTATAGTAGACTTGGCCGGAATCGCGATCATAATACAGCACCCAATAAAGCGGCAACTTGCGGCATACTACTGCCTCTTCTTTGGAGGATTGTTCTTGATCCCTTTTCACGGCAATCATGGATGTTTCTCCGGGCCCGGCAAAAAAAGACTGGCTGAACACAAGGCAAAGCCCGGTCCCCTCCTCTCCGTTATTCTTCCCATAAAGACGGAACTGGTTCAAGGAATCAATAGTGGAGGAAAAGGAGGTTTGCAGTACGGCAAGATTACTACGGATTTTTTGGAAAGACATGCAGCTTTCTCCCAGCAAAGTTTGAAACACCGTTCCCTCCGTAGGGTCATTGGCTGCCGCCAAACTGCATAGTAACAATGGATTTGCTTTTCCCTTCGTTCCCTCCTGTTCTTGCAACAACGTTTCAAAGACGGTAGAGGAAGTATAATGTCCCACCTGCTCAAGATCAGCACTCAGCAGGTGCAATAACCGGTATTGTTCCACCCACAGACGACGAATACATTGTAAATCCTTCCCTGAGCAGTCTTTTAATTTTTCCCTGCTCAACAAAGTATTGAAATCATCGTCTATATTGCATAAATCTACTTGATAATTCTCTGTCAAACTATCTCCAAATTCTTGACTGCCTACTAACCTCCTTAGATTTCGTTTTGCTGTTTCATTATTAGCGTTCTTTTTAATAGATTGAATATAATGATATAATGCTTCTTCTTTTTTTCCAACCTCATCTAATAAAGCTCCTTTATTGTTCCAAAATACATCATTATCCAGATTGATTTCTAGAGCCTTGTCGTAATTGATTAAAGCTTCTTTCAAACGTCCCAGTTCTTTGAGAACGATCCCCCGGTTATAATAAGCTTCTTCTTTATTTGGATTGAGTTCTAATGTTTTATTGTAACTTTCTAATGATTCTTTCTTCTTTCCTAAATTATCCAAAACAATTCCTCGATTGTAATAGGCAGTGTCAAATTTCGGATTGATCGTCACAGCTTTGTCATAGCTGCTCAAGGCTTCTTCGAAACGTCCTAACCTGTAGAGAATATTTCCTTGGTTGTAATAAGCTCTCTCCATATTTGAATTGATTTTCAAAGCTTTATTATAACTCGCTAGCGCTTCTTCTTTTCTCCCTAAATCCTCCAAAACAATGCCCCTATTGTAATAGGCAGCGTCAGATTTCGGATTGAGCTTCAAGACTTTGTCGTAGCTGTCCAGAGCTTCTTCGAAACGTCCCAATTCTTGCAAAATATTCCCTCTGTTTCCATGATATCCCTCCATATTCGGATTGATTTCTAAAGCCTTGTCGTAGTTGAGCAGAGCTTCTTCTTTTCTCCCTAAATCCTCCAAAACAATGCCCCTATTATAATAGGCAA
>NZ_JAJBTT010000002.1 GCF_020860705.1 Akkermansia sp. | reverse complement strand
CGGACTGATAATCCGGTAATATCTTGACGAGTCCTCTCTCTGCTTTGCATGTGTTTTGATTTTATTCCCATTTCCTCTTACACTGCATTGTTTAACTGGACCATTCTTTTTTTAATTATGGTCACCATTTACCAGGCGGGAACGGGAGGAATTTATTCATCTTCCACGGTGAGGCTGGACAGCATGGCCGGTTTTTTATTTGTAGTCGCCCTGATCATGTACATGGGTGCACGGCCCGTAAGCCCGGAGTTTGGAGATACCATCAATTATGCCATGGAGTTCCAGACCCTTCAGGAAGGGGAAGCGGGCAATTGGAAAGCCCAGCTGACAGGCATGAAGGGGGAATGGCTGTTTGCCGCCATTCTGCATGCGTGGGTGCAGTACGGTACGGTGCATGATTATTTCCTGACCTGTGCCGTGGTGTACGTGGGAGCGCTGGCCCTGTCCTGTTACAGGCTTTTCGGAACCCGGTGGTTCATTCCCTTCCTGATTGCGTGCGCCATGTTCACCTTCTGGGTGTACGGCGTTAACGGCATCCGCAATGGCATGGCCGCCTCCGTGATGATTCTGGGCTTCACCTTCCGCAGCAACCTTAAAATGCTGTTCCTTTGCGCCCTGCTTGCCATCGGGCTGCACAAGTCCATGATGCTGCTGGCGGCCGCAGGCGCCTGCGCCTGGTTTGTAACGGATACGCGGTATTACGTTGTGGCGTGGATATGCTGCGTCCTGGCCGTGATTCTGGCGGGGCCTGCCATTGGGGAGATGATTGCTTCTTCCGGTTTTTTTGATGACCCGCGCCTGACCCTTTACATTAACCAGGCCGATGAGCTGAAGGCGTCCTCCGACTTGTTCAGCAGCGTGGGGTTCCGCTGGGATTTCCTGCTTTACAGCGCGCTGCCCATTGTAACGGGCTGTTATTTCCTGTTCAGGGAGGAATACAGGGACGTGATGTATACGTGGCTGCTGAATATCTACATTGCGGCCAATGCTTTCTGGATTCTCTGCATGTACGCGGCATTCAGCAACAGGTTTGCCCAGCTCTCCTGGTTCCTGATGGGCTTTGTCTTCATCTATCCCTTTTTCAAGCAGAGGTTCTGGGCGGACCAGGAAAAGAAACTGGCCTGCTTTATTCCGGTGATCTACGCCTTCACCTTTTACATGAATATTTACAACGCATGAAAAAGAAGATCATCCGGGTTGCCGCATCTCCCGTTTCTCTGGATTTGCTGCTTAAGGGGCAACTGAATTACCTGAACGGATTTTTTGACGTTCTTGCCGTGGCCTCCCCCGGTCCGGAACATGAGCGCATCCGCCGGCGTGAAGGCGTGGGTACCGTGGAGCTTGAGATAGAACGGACCATTTCACTGGGGAAGGATTTGAAGAGCCTGTGGAGGCTGTTCCTCCTGTTCCGCAGGGAACGTCCGTGGGGGGTGCATTCCCTGACTCCCAAGGCCGGGCTGCTGAGCATGATGGCGGCGGCTTTTGCACGTGTTCCGGTCAGGATTCATACCTTCACCGGCCTGATTTTTCCCTACCGGAAGGGGGCCTTTCAATTCCTGCTCAAGCAGATGGACCGTCTGACCTGCCTGTTTGCCACGCATGTCATTCCGGAAGGGGAGGGCGTCCGGCAGCTTCTGCTGGCGGAGAAGGTGACAGGCAAGCCTCTGGAAATCCTGGCCAATGGCAACGTCAACGGCGTTGATCCTGATTATTTCCGCCGCTCCGGCCGCCGGGAGGAAGTGAGGAAACGCCTGGACCTGCCGGAGGATGCCGTGCTGTTTGTCTTTGTAGGGCGCATCACGGAAGACAAGGGCATCCGTGAATTGCTTGCCGCGTTTTCCGCCCTGCGCGGAGAAGGGGGGGACCCCTCCGTTTTTCTGGCTCTGGTAGGGTGGACGGAGGATTACGACGCGGAAAAGCTGGAGGTGCCCGGCGTGTTCCGCCCCGGTTTCCAGGAGGATATCCGGCCCTGGCTGGAAGCGGCGGACGTATTCGTGCTGCCCAGCTACCGGGAGGGATTTCCCAATTCATTGCTTCAGGCGGGAGCCATGGAACTGCCCTCCATTGCCACGGACGTATGCGGGTGCAATGAGATCGTGAAAGACGGCGTGAACGGCCTGCTGGTTCCGGCACGGGATGAAGAGGCTCTCCGTCAGGCCATGGCAGTTCTGCGGGACGACCCGGAACGGCGCAGGAGGATGGGGGCGCAGGCGGCGGAGCAGGTGAAGAGCAAGTTCAGCTGCCGTATCGTGTGGGAGGCGCTGCTCCATTTTTACGGGAGGGCGGCATCATGATTTACAGGAGTTTCATCAAGAGGATGATGGATTTTTCCGTCGCCCTGGCCATGCTGGCGGTACTGCTGGTTCCTTTGCTGGCGTTGATGGCGCTTCTGGCTGCGGCCAACCGCGGTACGCCGTTTTTCCGCCAGACGCGGCCTGGCCTCCATGGCAAGTTGTTCCGCATCGTGAAATTCAAGACAATGACGGATGAGACGGACGAGCGGGGTGAATTGCTGCCGGACGAACGACGGCTGACGCGCGTGGGGAGGCTGGTGCGTTCCCTGTCCCTGGATGAACTGCCCCAATTGTTCAATGTGCTGGCGGGCCAGATGAGTTTTATAGGGCCGCGCCCCCTGCTGCCGGAATATCTGCCCCTGTATAGTGCGGAGCAGGCGCGCCGCCATGACGTGAGGCCCGGCATTACGGGCTGGGCCCAGGTCAACGGGCGCAACTCCATTAGCTGGGAACGCAAGTTTGAATTGGACGTCTGGTATGTGGACCATCTGAGCTTTTTGCTGGATATGCGCATTATCTTTTTAACGCTGGCGAAGGTAGTCCAACGCCAGGGCATCAGCGCTGAAGGCAGCGCTACCATGGAAAAATTCACGGGTTCCGGAAAATGAAGAAGAATATAGCAATCGTTGGCGCCGGGGGATTCGGCAGGGAAACGGCCTGCTGCCTCCGGGCAATCAATGGGGAGTCCCCCTCCTGGAATTTAATAGGTTTCTTTGACGACGGGGTTCCCGCCGGAACGGAAAACGAGTATGGCCGCGTGCTGGGCACGGTGGAAGATCTGAATGCCTGGCAGGAACCTCTTTCCGTCGTAATCGCCATCGCTTCACCGCGGGCTTTGGAACGCATTTCCGGCCTGCTGGATAACGCTCTGCTGGACTTTCCCAATATCATCGCCCCTGATGTGAAGTTTTATGACCGCGACCGGGTGGCCATGGGGAAGGGGAACGTCATCAGCTTCGGCCATGTTTTCAGTTGTCATGTGGGAATGGGAGATTTCAACCTGTTCAGCTGCGGCTCCCTGATCGGTCATGACGTGACGCTGGGGAACTGGAATGTGGTTGCCAATGGCTGCAAGGTATCCGGCGGGGTGACTCTGGGGAATGCCAATTTCCTGGGGGCCGCATCCGTGGTGCTCCCGTGTCTTACGGTGAAGGAGAACGTTGTGCTGGGCGCCAATTCCACCTTGGTGCGGGATGCCCGGGAGGAAGGGACGTATGCGGGCTGTCCCGCCGTGCTGAAAAAGAAGCCGGCCCCCGCGCCGGAAAAGAAATCCACCATCTGGCTATCCCTGGCCCAGACGGGGGAGGCGGAAGAGAGGTTCGTGCGTGAAGCTTTTGAATCGAAATGGGTGACGACGGTGGGGCCGAACGTGGACGCTTTTGAACGGGAACTGGAAGAATACCTGGGGGAAACGCACGTGGTGGCCCTGGCGTCCGGCACCTCCGCCCTGCATCTGGGGCTGGTGATGCTGGGAGTGGGGCCGGGGGATGAAGTGCTCTGCCAGTCCATGACGTTTGCCGCTTCCGCCAATCCCATCATTTACCAGGGGGCTTCCCCCGTGTTTGTGGACAGTGAGGAAAAGACGTGGAACATGTCTCCGGAGTTGCTGGAGGAAGCCATCAGGGACCGCATCAGGCAGACGGGCCGCACGCCCAAAGCCATTATTCCGGTGGACCTTTACGGGATGCCCGCCAGCATGGAGGAAATCATGGAGATTGCCGGGAAGTATGGCATTCCCGTGCTGGAAGACGCCGCGGAGGCTCTCGGTTCCGAGTACCGGGGCCGGAAGTGCGGGGTGTTCGGCACCTACGGCGCTTTTTCCTTTAACGGGAACAAGATCATCACTACCTCCGGCGGGGGCGCGCTATGCTGCCCGGACGAGGAATCCCGGAACAGGGTCAAGTTTTACGCCACCCAGGCCAGAGACCAGGCACCGCATTATGAACACACGCACATCGGCTACAATTACCGCCTCAGCAACGTGTGCGCGGGCATAGGCCGCGGGCAGATGCGCTCCCTCCCCTCCTTCCTGGAAAAAAGGCGCGGCCTTCATGAGGACTACCGCCGCCGGCTTTCCGGCGTGCCGGGGCTGTCCCTGCTGGAAAATCCGGATTCCCGCTACCATTCCAACCACTGGCTGACATGCGTGCAGATCAATCCGGAGGAGGCCCGGTTTGACCGGGAAACGCTGCGGCTGGCGCTCCTGAAGGCCGGGGTGGAGAGCCGCCCCCTCTGGAAGCCCATGCATTTGCAGCCCGTGTTCCGCTCCTGCCCGTTTTATGGCTCCGGCGTGTCGGACCGCCTGTTTGAACAGGGCCTGTGCCTGCCTTCGGGCGCTTCCCTCACCGGGGAGGACATGGACCGCGTCATTGACGTCATGCTGAATCTTTAATCCTTGTTCTTATGACTGAGACTTATAGCCCGATTTCCAAATTCCTCTATTACGCCCGGCATTATCTGCTGAATGCCAGCGGGAAATTCATCTTCCTGCTGGATCTGGGGCTTTCCTCCCTGGTCACGCTGCTGGCTTGCTACTACGGGGAGTGGATTTACAAGGGGGACTGGGTGGAAAAGCACATGGGCGTGGCCCTTCTCTTCGATCTCGTCGTCACGGGTATCATGCTTTGGCGGTCCGGCGTTTACAAGACCCTGGTCCGGTTCACGACCATGAAGGACTTGCAGAAGCTGATGGCGGCCATTCTGCTGGCCAGCGTGCTGCTCTGCCTCTTCAATATTGTTTTTTGGCCGGCGTATTACAAAGGGCATATCGTTTGCGCCATTTTCAATTTCGTCATCACCTTCCTGGTGCTGATCGGGTGCCGCATGGCGTGCATCGGCGGAAGACGGTGGCTGGAACACCTTAATTCCAGTGAATCGGTTTCTTCCATCACGACGACCGGGCGCAAAAGGATTGCGCTGGTGGGCAAGCTGGACGCCTGTCTTCTGAAAGCCTCTCTCATCAGAAGCCTGAAGAGTGAGGATTATGAAGTAGTGGGCATTCTGACTTCCGCCACGGAGGCGGACGGCAAGGAAATCAGGGGAATCCCGATACGGCTGATCAAGGAAGCCACGGAGGTGGAGGCGGCCTTGAATGTGTTCCAGGCCTCAGGAGTCATTTTTGTGGGGAAGGACGATCTGCTGGGGGATAAAAAACTGGCGGACGTCTGCCTGGAAAAGGGAATTGAGCTGATGATTTCCTACGACCTGTTCCAGTCGTTTCACGATTATTCCGGTGTTGCGGTAGATAAAGTGCAGATTGAAGACCTGTTGGAGCGGGAGGAAATCAGCATTGACATGGAAAAGATTTCCTGCGGCATCAAGGACAAAGTAGTGATGGTGACGGGCGCGGCCGGTTCCATAGGCAGTGAACTGGTCAGGCAGTTGTGCCGGTTTTCCCCGCACCGGATCGTTCTGCTGGACCACGCGGAAACACCCCTGTGGCTCGTGCGCCAGGAGGTGGAAAAATCATATCCCCAGGTTCCCATTTCCACTTCCATCACCAGCGTCTGCCACCGCCGCCAGTTGGAGGAAAGCATGAAGCTGTACCGTCCTGATTTGATTTTTCACGCGGCCGCCTACAAGCATGTTCCGTTGATGGAAGAAAACCCGTGCACGGCCGTGGTCAATAATGTAAAGGGCACCGTGCATCTGGCATCCCTGGCCGTCAAATACGGGGTGCAGCGTTTCGTCATGGTTTCCACGGACAAGGCGGTCAACCCCACCAGCGTCATGGGAGCCACCAAGCGATTGGCTGAAATGTACGTTCAGAGCCTGGGGGAAGCCCTGCTGAAAAAGAACGGGAAGGGTTCCACCGTGTTCATTACCACGAGGTTCGGCAATGTACTGGGAAGCGCGGGCTCCGTTATTCCGCTGTTTAAGGAGCAGATCCGGAAGGGAGGGCCCGTTACGGTCACCCATCCTGAAATGATCCGTTATTTCATGACCATTCCGGAAGCCTGCCGCCTGATTCTGCAAGCGAATGCCATGGGGCAGGGTGGAGAGATTTTCGTCTTCGACATGGGCGAGCAGGTCAAAATCGTGGAGCTGGCTGAAAAGATGATTCGCCTGGCCGGGCTTTCCCCTCTGAAGGATATCCGCATCGTCTTTACCGGACTGCGTCCCGGAGAAAAACTTTATGAAGAACTTCTGGCGGACTATGAACGTACGCTGGAAACCTCCCACCAGCGCATCCGCATTTTCCAGACGCGGAAATATGACATGTCCGAGCTGAAGGAAGCCTTTGAAGAACTGGTACGCCATGCGGAAGCCCACCATCTGGAAGATACCATCCGCACCATGAAGCAATTGATACCCGAATACAAGAGCAACAATTCCCCCTACGCGAAGTACGACTACCTGGACTTGAAGAAACCCCTTACCATCTAACCTCTGCCTGATCCATCCAATGAAATACCTATATTTGTTCCGCCATCACGCCCTGTGGAGCCGCCTGCTGGTGGCCGCCGCCCTGGCGTGTACCCTCCCCGCCTGCGTCAAGCCGGAAGAAGTCAATTACGTCCAGAACCTGGTGCTGGACCAGAAGTCCTCCATCGGAAGGGAGTATAAAATCGTCATCAAGAAGGATGACCGCTTGTTCATTTCTGTCAGCAGCAAGAATCCCACGCTCGCGCAGATGTTCAACAAGGACAGCGGCAGCGTTTCCAGCCCCAGGGATGACGAGCGCGGCTACTTCGTGAATACGGACGGCGATATCGTGTTCCCCGTGCTGGGGAGAATCAAGGCCGTGGGCAAAACCTGCACCCAGCTGGCGAACGATATTGAGAACGAGATCATCAGGGAAGGGTATATCAAGGATCCTGCCGTCAGTGTGCGCCTGATGAACTTCAAATTCTCCGTTCTGGGGGAAGTGTCCAAACCGGGCAATTATGAGATCAAGGGGGAACGCCTGACGCTGCTGGAAGCGCTGAGCAAGGCCGGGGACCTGAACATGGACGGCAACCGTGACATTTACATCATCCGGGAAGCAGGGGGAGAGCGCATTGCGTCCAAGGTGGACCTGCGGAACAGCGACCTGTTCCATTCCCCCTATTACTACATCCAGCAGAACGACGTTATTTACGTCACTCCGTCAGACAGGAAGGTGAACACGCGGAGCGAACAGCTCCAGATTTATCCCTACCTGATTTCCGGCACCTCCATTGCCATGGTCATCCTGGCCTTCTGCATTTAAAATCCCATGAAAGACCTCTCTTCCAAGAAGGAATTTCCGGATGCCGGCGGCGCGGCGCAGGTTTCCCTGCTGCCCAGCCCCAAGGATGTCATGGGCCGGATTGCCCGGAAATGGTACTGGTGCGTGGTTTCCCTGTGCGTCTGCCTGCCCCTGGCTTATTTATATGCGGCCCGGCAGCCCCAGGTTTACGGAAAGGCCACCACCATCCTCATCAAGGATGATTACCCCAAGGAATCCGTGGCTGCTACGGTGCTGGCTTCTTCCAACGGAATAGTCAAAACGGCCACCACCAATCTGGACAATGAGATTTTCCTGCTTTCCTCCCAGTCCCTGTTGAAAACGGTAGTCCGGAATCTGGAGCTGGACGTCACCTACTGGAAGAAAAACGGGTTCCGCAAGGTGGAGATTTATCGGGATTCCCCCATTACGGTGCAGTTCATGAAGGAGGGCGGGAAGGCTGACTCCAGGTTCCGGGTGATTCCCGTTTCCGGTACGGAATTCCGTCTGGAAAAGGATGAGAAGGACCGCCACGGGCACGAAACAGGAACCTTCGGCAAGGAAATCCGGTTTGATTCCCAGACCTTCATCGTGGAGAAAACGCCCAAGTTTGACGAAACCAGCCTGAACGTTCCCGTGATTGTCAGGAAAACCTCCGTGAAGAATGCGGCGATGGGACTGGGGAGCGGACTGACCGTCAAAAAGGCGAGCGGGAAAAATGATTTAATCAATATTTCCATGCGCTGCAACAATCCGGTGAAGGCGGAAGATATTCTGCACAGCATCGTCCATTTTTACAATGAGGCGTCCCTGGAGGAAAAGAACAGGCGCGGCACGAAAGCGAACAAGTTTATCGGGGAACGCCTGGACGTCATCAGTGATGAGATGAGGAAGAATGACCTCGCCATTGAAGATTTGAAAAAGGAGACGGACGTTCTGACGGACCTGTCCACCGCCCTCACGGAGGAGTACGAGAACAGCATCAATGACAAGAAGGATTTGAGGGAGCTGGACCTTGAGATCAAGTCCATAGAATACCTGAAAGATTACCTGGAACAGGAGGCCGAGCACGACGCCAGGCTGGTGCCTATCAATTCGAAGATAGCGGACATGGGCATCAGGGACCAGATCGGCGTTTTCAATGACACCCTGCTGAGAAGAACCAGCCTGAAGGTGAATGCCGGAGACAACAATCCGATTGTCCGGGAACTGGAGGCCAACCTGGCCTCCCTCAAGGATGCGCTGAAGCGTTCCGTGAATAATTATTATATGTCCCTGCTGGTCAAGAAGAAGAACGTGCAGGACCAGCATGAGCAGACGCGGGAGCATATCAAGAATGTTTCCAGCCGGGAAAGGGACGTCAACTATATTGATCGGGAGCAGCGCGTCCGGGAATCCCTGTATGTTTTTCTGCTGAACAAGAGGGAGGAAAATTCCCTGGCCCTGGCCGCCACGGAAGACAATGCGCGGATGGTGGACGGCGTACGGGGCGGCAACGGCCCCCTGGAGCCCAACGTTCCCAAGATTCTGATGGTGGGTTTCCTGGCGGGGATGGCCATTCCCGTGTTCCTGTGCGTGGTCGTGGCCATGCTGGATTCCAGCGTGAAAAGCCGTAAGGAAATAGAAACGCTGACCACCATTCCCGTGTACGGGGAACTGCCGCGCAAGTCCCGGAAGCTGAAGAACCAGGAAATCGTGGTGAATCTGGAAGAGCCTTCCGAACTGTCCGAATGCTTCCCCCTGCTGGCGGAACGCATGGTAGCCCTTTCCGACGAGAACGGGGGAAAGCCCCTCAACGTCCTGATTACGTCCACCTGTTCCGGGGAGGGGAAAACCTATCTCTCCGTGAATCTGGCCCTTTCCCTGGCCGTGGCCGGAAAGAAGGTGCTGCTGATGGATATGGATTTAAGGAAAGGAGCGCTCAGCGCCCTGCTGGGCGGTGCCGGAAAGCCGGGCATAGGGGACCTGGAACAGGCCGGGGAAGGCGGCTGGCGTTCCCTCGTGGAACAATCCCCCGTTTCCGATCATCTGGATTACTTGTTTGCGGGAACCGTGCCGGATCATCCCTCCCGGCTTTTGCTGCATGACCGCATCAGGAAGCTGATGGAGGAAGTGAAGGAGCAGTATGATTTCATCTTCATGGACTGCGTTCCTTATTCCTCCCTGGCGGATGCGCGCATCGTCGCCCGGCTGGCTGACGTTACGCTGTACGTCATGCGGGCCGGCTGTGTGAAAAAGCGTGATTTGGCCGGACTGCAGAAGGTATGGAAAAACGGGGAGCTGAAGCGCATGGGCATCGTCCTGTGCGACGTGGAGCCCCATGGCCGTTCTTCCCGCGGGTATGCCGTGTACAGAAGTCTGGATACCTCCTCCCCGTGCGCGGGAAAATAATTCGTTTGAGAAGACCGTCTGATGTCGCGTTCCCGTTTGAAAGTCCTGTTCCTGGTGGAATCCCTGTCCGGGGGAGGAGCGGAGAAAATTCTCTCCGGGCTGGTGCGCGGCCTGGACCGGGAGCGTTTTGACGTAACGGTGTGCACGGTGGTGGATTGCGGTCCGTACCGGGAGGCAGTCAGGAAGTGCGCGCATTACCGCACCATCGTGGGCGGCCGGGGATGGCTTTACCGGCTCAAGTATGCGCTGGTGTACCGTTTTCTGCCCGCTGGCTGGATTTACCGATGGCGCATTGCCGGAGATTATGATGTGGAAGTGGCTTTTACGGAAGGGCTGCCTACGCGTCTTCTTGCAGCCGCTCCGGAAGGAAAGGCCCTCAGGATAGCCTGGGTTCATGTGGACCTGGAGGCGCGGCCCTGGACGCAGGGGCCGGTGTTCCGGTCGCTGGAGGAGGAAAGAAAGGCTTACACCCGGTTTCAAACCGTGGTGCATGTGTCGCAAACCGTCAGGGAAGCGTTTGAACGGCGTTTTGGGGCGCATCCTGGTTCCCGGGTGCTCCACAATCCGGTGGACCGGGATGAAGTGCGTTCCGGAGCCGCTGCCGCGGTGGAGGTGCCGGAGAAGAAACATTTCCGGATTGTTTCCGTGGGCCGTCTGGAAGACCAGAAGGGCTTTGACCGGCTGATTGCCGTGCTGGCCCGCCTGAAGGAGCGCGGATGGCAGGCGGAGCTGGTGATTCTGGGGGAAGGCAGCCGGAGACGGGAGCTGGAAGGCCAGGCGGCCGCCCTGGGAGTGGCGGATTACGTGCTGATGCCCGGTTTCCGGCAAAATCCCTACCCGTGGATGGCTTCTGCGGATTTGTTCGTATGCAGTTCCCGCAGTGAAGGCATGAGCACCGTCATCACGGAGGCTCTGGTGCTGGGCGTGCCCGTTCTGTCCGTGGAGTGTTCCGGTGTGCATGAACAGCTGGGCATGGGAAGGTTTGGTCGCATGGTGGAGAATGATGATGAAGCGCTCCTCAGCGGGCTGGAAGACTTCCTGTCCGGCAGGGAATCATGTGCTGTCTGGAGGGAGCGGGCCGCCCTGGGTGGCCGGGAGGTTTCCTACGGAAGCACCATACGGAAGGTGGAACATTTACTGGAGGGTGCGGAATGAAGAAAGTGGCGTTTTTTGTCAACAGCCTGTCCGGCGGCGGCGCGGAGAAGATCCTTCAAACCCTGCTGTGCCATGGGAAGGAAGACCCGTGGCAGGTGGTCATTTATTCCATCAAGAAGGAAGACATTCCTTCCGGCTATCCCCCCGGCGTCTCCTTCCGTTTTTTGTTTGGCGCCCTCCGGGAGGAGGACGGCCCCTGGACGCGCCTGCTCGTCAAGATCAGGAACGGACTGAAATTGTGGGTTTACAGGCATCTCCCCCCTTCTGTTTTCTACCGCTTGTTCATTCGCGGAACTTATGATGTGGAGGCGGCGTTCATTGAAGGCTATGCCACACGGATAGCCAGCGGCTCCCCCCATGCCGGGAGCCGGAAACTGGCCTGGGTTCACATTGACCTGGCCGCCAACCACTGGACGCTGCCCGCCTACCGGAGCGCTGAAGAGGAAAAAGACGTTTACCGCCGTTTTGATACGGTGGTCTGCGTGTCCCGGAATGTCCGGGAATCCCTGCTGGCCCTGGCCGGTCCTTTAAAGGATGCGCGGGTGGCGTACAACCCCGTGGACGTTCCGGGCATCAGGGAAAAGGCCGGGGAATTCGTTCCGGAACGCCCGGAAGGGGCCGTGCTTTTTTGCGCGTCGGGCCGTCTTGTCCGGCAGAAAGGTTTTGACCGGCTGGTGACGGCGTGCCGCTATCTGGCGCGGGAGGGGTTCTCCTTCCATCTCTGGATTCTGGGAGAGGGGCCTGAAAGGAGGATGCTGGAGGAAATGATCGCAGAGGGGAATTTGCAGGACAGGATCACCCTGCTGGGGCATTTGGAGAATCCGTATCCTTATGTGCAGGCAGCGGACTGGCTGGTCTGCTCCTCCCGCAGCGAGGGGTATTCCACCGTTATTTCCGAGAGCCTGATTCTTGGCACGCCTGTGGCGTCCACGCTGTGTTCCGGAGTACGGGAACAGCTGGGAGACGGGGAATTCGGATTGATTGCGGAAAATCACGTGCTTGGGATTTACCGTGCCCTTGAGGATATTCTGACGGGAAAGGCTGATTATCGGGATTACTGCGGGCGGGCGCTCCGCGGGGGAAGCCGGTTTGACCTGGAGGAGCAGATGAATGCCGTGGAACGGCTTTTTGAAGAAACGTTTTAAATCGCCATGCCCTTTGTCTCCGTCATCATTCCCGTGTTCAACGCCGTGCATTTTCTTGAAAAATGCGTGGCGTCCGTGCTGGAGCAGACCTTTACGGATTTTGACGTGTGCCTGGTGGATGACGGCTCCACGGACGGAAGCGGACAGTTGTGCGACAGGTTGTCTTCCCGGGATGGGCGTGTCCGGGTCATTCATCTGGACAGGAACGGGGGCGTATCCGCCGCGCGGAATCTCGGCATGAGGGAGACGGAGGGGAAATGGCTGTGTTTCATTGACGGGGATGACTGGGTGACACCCACCTACCTTCAGGAGCTGGCCGCCGCCGTGGAGGATGGCGCGTGCGACCTGGTGGTGGGAGGACTGCGTTCCATCCGCGCCGGGAAAAAGGATGAAGTGACGGTGCCACAGCCCGTTGACCTGATGGCCAGGCCCGGAGAGGAAGAGGACTGGATACGGCTTTTCCGCTCCTTCCTGCTTTTTGGCCCCGTGGTGAAGCTGTACCGCCGGACCCTGCTTTCCAGGCATTCCATCCGTTTTCCGGAAGATATTTCCTATGGAGAGGACCTGATGTTCAACATGGCGTATCTGAAGTACATCCGGCGTTTGAGAACGGTGGACGCAGCGGGTTATTTCTACCGCAGGGCGGAGAAAGGAACCTTGTCCACGCGTTTTGTCCCGGAAAAATTCATCTGGATTCTCAGGCAGTTCCGCCTGGAGCGGAAATATTTCCACGCCCGGGGACTGGAAGGGGGGAAGGTGGAGGAGTACCTGGCTTTCCGCTGGTGGGGGCTGGTGTACAACGCCCTCTTTGAAATATACCGTTTCAGGGAACGGTACGGCGCCGCGGGGCGCCTGCGGGCGGTACGGACCATTGTGGAAACGCCGGAAAACAATTTGCTGCGCGCTTATCCCGATGTGTTCCGCTGTCCCAAATGGATGAGTGTCTGTTTGTTCAACCGGCTCCCTTTCTGTCTGTTCCTGCTGATGGAAGGAGCCTGCGCCAGGAAAAAATAAATGGGATAGGCATGCATAAGATTCTTTTATATCCCCATGGGGGCAGCGGCAATCACGGCTGCGAGGCAATCGTCATATCCACGGTGCTGCTGCTCCGTCCTGAACAAGGCGTCCTGTTCTCCTCCGCGTGTGAGGAAGACAGGCGCTATGGCCTGGACGGAGTGGTGCGCGTCCTGCCGGAGCAGAGGGCCATCCGGAGATGTTCCGCGGGGTATGCGGGGGCGTGGCTGCGGCGGCATGTGCTGGGCGTGCAGGACGCCTTTGACCGGCTTGCCTTCGGCTGCATTGCGGAGGAAGGAGGACCTGCCACGGTGGCCCTGTGCAGCGGGGGTGACAATTACTGTTACGGGGAACCCGTGCATATTTATTTGCAGAATGCCCTGCTGCGCCGTGCCGGCGTGCCCACCGTCCTGTGGGGGTGTTCCCTGGAACGGGAGGATATGAAGGGGAGAATGCTGGAAGATCTCCGGGCCTTTGACCTGATTGTGGCGCGCGAATCCCTGACTTGTGACGCCCTGCGGGAATGCGGGTGCTCCCGCACGGTACTGTATCCGGACCCGGCGTTCGCCCTCCCGGTGAAGGAGGCCGCCCTCCCGGAGGGCTGGAAAGAGGGGAATATGGTTGGCGTCAATGTCAGCCCCTTGATTATCGGACATGAGGGGAGGGCCGGAGCCGTGATGGAAAATTATGCCAGGCTGGTGGAATACCTGCTGGAGGCTACGGACATGAACGTAGCCCTCATTCCCCATGTGGTGTGGCCCGGCAATGATGACCGGAAGCCGCTGGGCGAATTGCAGGAGAGGTTTGGGCATACGGGCCGCGTCGTCATGATCGGCGACGCTCCCTGTGAGGAATTGAAAGGGTATATTGCCCGGTGCCGTTTTCTGGTGGCCGCCCGGACGCACGCCTCCATTGCCGCCTATTCCACGGGCGTTCCGACGCTGGTGGTGGGGTATTCCGTGAAGGCCAGGGGGATTGCCCGCGATTTGTTCGGAACGGAAGACGGCTATGTTCTGCCGGTGCAGGCGCTGGACGCGCCTGATGATTTGCGGAAGGCGTTTGTCCGGATGATGGAAAGGGAGGATGCCATGAAATCCGCCTATGCGGAGAAAATTCCCGCATACCGGGAACGCCTGGCCCTGTTGCCGGGAGAACTTTCAGCCCTGTTGAAACGGTCATGACGGCGTATGTTTCCATTCTGTCCGTCCTGCTCCTGCTGGCCCTGGCCGTGGTCTGCGTGGATGCCTGGCGCTTCGTGGGGACATTGGCGGGGCGCTTCCATATCGGACGCTGGGAAGACCGTCACGCGTGGCAGGAGGCCCTGGCCCGGACGGCTGTTTCCTGGACGCGCCGCATGCCCGCCATTCCCAAAAGGGACCAGGGCAGGCGCATCCTGTGGGAGATGGTGCGCGGGGCCTATGCGGACGCCGCCATTCAGGGGTGGCAGGCGGCCGGACTTTTTCTGGGGCTGCATGCCTATGCGGAGGACAGGAATGACGGTGTTTTGAAAGAAAAGCTGTCCCGCGACCTGGAGGAACACGCACTGGTGAAGAGCTTTCTGGCCGTTCCGGTTCCGGAACGGTGGGAGGTGGACCGCCTGCTGCTGGATTACGCCGTTCTGGAAGCCGGAGGCCGCAGGGCGGAGCAGGTGGCGGAGGCTTCCTCCGCACTGCTGGAATCCCTCCGGACGGAGACGGGAACGCTGGCTTACCGGCGCAGGCAGCCCGGCGTGCGTTACGTGGATACGATCGGACTGGCCTGTCCGCTGGCGGCCGCCTGCGCGGCCCGCACGGGGAATGGGGAATACTGGGATCTGGCGGTGAAGCAGGTGGAGGAATATGATGCGGCCCTTTTGCCCCATTCCTCCTTCCCCGCCCATGGATTTGAGATGGAGCGCGGCTATCCGCTGGGCCTGTACGACTGGTCGCGCGGCATCGGCTGGTACGCGCTGGGATTGTGCGAGCTGTACCGCCAGCTGTCACGGCATGGCCGCCCGGAGGCGGACAGGATGGCGCGGCGCATTCTGGCGCTGGCGGAGGAATTGCTGCCTCTCCAGAAGAAAAACGGCGGCTTCGGCTGGATGGTCGCCAGGCCGGAATCCGTGTTTGAATCTTCCGGAACTGTCCTGATGGGGTTGCTGATGCTGACGGCCTTCCGCGTTTCCGGAGAGAAACGTTTTCTGGATGCCGCCTTCCGCGTGGAAAAGGCGCTGATGGGAGTGACGCGCCGCAGCGGCGTGCTGGACATGTGCCAGGGTGATACCAAGGGCATCGGCATGTATTCCGACGTGTGGAACCTGATGCCCTTTGCCCAGGGAATGGCCCTGCGCCTGAGCGTGGAACTGAACGGTGAGGAGGGGAAGGCATGAGGACGCTGAACTCCGGCAAGAATTTCCTGGTGACCGTCAGCCTGATGGTCACGATGACCCTGCTGGGTTTTGTGACGCGCAAGCTGTTCGTCAATGAGATCGGGGTGGAATATCTGGGGCTCAACGGGTTGCTGACGAATATCCTGGCGGCGGTGACGCTGCTGGAATCCGGGTTTGGGACGAGCGTGGTCGTTCATCTTTACAAGCCGCTGGCGGAAAACGACCATCCGCGGGTGCTCGCCCTGCTGCAATTCTACCGCAAGGTGTACCGCATCATTGCTGCCGCCGTATGTTTCCTGTGCGTGTGCCTGTATCCCTTCCTGGGCTATTTCATCAAGGACGAAGGCCATCTGGATTACCTGACGCTGGTGTATTTTATCTTCGTTTTCAACTCCATCCTGCCGTACCTGACGGCCTACAAGAACTCCCTGATTAACGCGGACCAGAAAAATTACAGGCTGGGAACGATCAACTTTGTCTACCAGGTGGGTCTGAACCTGTCCAAGCTGGCCATCCTGTATTACACGGGCAACTACATCCTGTACCTGGTGGTGGAATCCCTGTTTCTGGCAGGGTTCAACGTTGCCATGGTGCGCAAGGTAGACGCCCTGTACCCCTACGTGAAGAGCCGCATGTCCCATGCGCTGGACGCCGTGACGAAAAGCCAGATCGTCGTCAACGTCAAGGCGCTGTTCCTGCACAGCGTGGGCGGCTACTTCATGCATTCCACCAGCAACATCGTCATTTCCAGCTTTGTAGGGCTGACGGCGGTGGGCCTGTATTCCAACTACATGCTGGTGGTGGGCACCATCTCCACCTTCATCATGCAGGTCATCAACAGCATGGCGGAGAGCGTGGGGAACCTGATCGCCTGCGAGGACAGGGGGCATGTGTATGAAATCTTCAAAAGGGTTTTCCTGATCAACTTCCTCATTTCAGGAGTATCCTCCATCGTTCTGCTGAACACGCTGAACCCGTTCATCAGCTGGTGGCTGGGGCCGGACTACATGCTGTCCGGGGCCTGCTCCTTCGTCATCATCCTGAACTTCTTCGTGGTGGGCATGCGGCGCTCCTCCATGGTGTTCAAGACGAAGGCGGGCATTTTCCACCAGGACCGGTACTCCCCTCTTCTCCAGGGCATCATCAACGTGGCTCTGTCCGTCATGCTGGTGCAGTGGTGGGGGATTACGGGCGTGCTGCTGGCGGCGACGCTCAGCCTTCTTTCCATCGGCGTCTGGCAGTTCCCCCGGCTGGTGTACAGGCATGTGTTCCACCAGCCGCTGAAAAGGTATTTCATTACGTACGGATGGTATCTCCTGCTGGCGGCGGGGGGGTATGCGCTGACGTATCCCCTTTGTTCCCGGTCCTATTTCCCGTACCTTCTGGGTGACCTGTTCGTATGGGGCGCCATTTCCGTGGTTGTCCCGCTGGGGCTTTATGTCCTTGTCCTGTTTAAAACGGCTCCCTTCCAAGGTCTGGTGGGCCACATGCGCACGCTGGTATGCAGATGAAACGTATATTCATAGCCATTCAATACATGGAGCTGGGAGGGGCGGAACGGGCGCTCCTCGGCCTGCTGGATGCGCTGGACGCTTCCCGCTTCCAGGTGGATCTGTTTGTCTACCGCCATTCCGGGGAGCTGATGCCGTTGATTCCGGCCAAGGTGAACCTTCTCCCGGAGCTGCCCGCCTACCGCGCCCTGTCCCGCCCGCTGAAAGATGTTCTGCTGGAAGGCCGGCTGGGCATTGTGGCCGCGCGCCTATGGGGCAAGTGGCGTTCCGCGCGTTTCGGAAAACGGCTGGAAGGCTGTGAAAATTACGCCGTTTTTGACGATGCCGCCGCAGCGGTCTCCCCCTTCCTGCCCTCCCTGAAAAAGCTGGGCGTGTATGATCTGGCCATCAGTTTCCTGACGCCCCACCGCATCGTCCGGGACAAGGTGCTGGCCCGCAGGAAAGTTGCCTGGATTCATACGGACTACTCTTCCATCGGGATCAATGCGGCGCGGGAATTGCCGGTGTGGAGCAGTTATGACCATATCATGTCCATTTCCCCGCAGGCCGGAAAGGGCTTCCTGTCCCGTTTTCCTGAACTGGAAGGCAAACTGGTGCAGATGGAAAACATCGTTTCCCCGGAAGCGGTGAGGGAACAGGCCGCGCTGGAAGACGTGTCCGGCGTGATGGAGGGATCCCCCTGCCTGTGCACGGTGGGGAGGTTTTCCCATGCCAAGGGGATGGACCGCGCCGCCCGGCTCGCCGCCCGGCTGGTGGAGCTGGGAATGGACAAGCTGCGGTGGTACCTCATCGGCTACGGGGATGAACAGTCCCTGCGCCGTGAAATAGCCGCCTGCGGCATGGAGGAACACGTCATCATCCTGGGAAAGAAGGCCAACCCCTATCCCTGCATGGCCGCCTGTGATCTGTACGTCCAGCCCTCCCGGTATGAAGGAAAGGCCGTGGCGGTGAGGGAAGCGCAGATACTGGGAAGGCCCGTTGCCATCACGCGCTTTCCGACCTCCTCCGGCCATCTGGAAGACGGCGTGGACGGAGTCATTATACCGAATGAAGAGGAAGCCGCCGCGCTGGCCCTGTTCCGGCTGCTGAATGATGCCGGAAGGCTGGAACGGCTGTCCGCGGCATGCCGGAGCCGGGACTACGGCAACCGTGATGAAATTCTGAAACTGGAGGCATTGATCTGACATGGGAAGAAGGCTCTTGTACATCACCAATGGCATCACCGGAGCGGGAGGGCTGGAACGGGTTCTCTCCGTCCGGACGCGCCTGCTTGCGGAACGGTACGGGGATGAAATTCACATCATGACGCTGAATGAAGAAGGCTTGGAACCTTTTTATGATTTCTTCCCCGGCATCCATGTCCATGACGTGCGCATGCAGGGCCATCCCGCCGCCCGGCTGAAAGCCTGGGCATATGGCGTCCGGAAGACGGTGCGCGCCGTGGAACCGGATGTCATTGCCGTTTGCGACGACGGGTTCAAGGGCTTCTGGATGCCCCTCCTGCTGACGGGCTGCCGCTGTCCCCTGGTGTATGAACGCCATGTTTCCCGGCTGATCCAGGCGGACGGCCTGAAATCTTCCGCCGTCAGGAGCGTGGAATTTGCCATGATGCGCTTTCTGGGAAAACGCTTTTCCCGTTTCGTGGTGCTCACGCCCGGGAACAGGGAGGAATGGCCCATGGACAACGTGGAAGTTATTCCGAATCCCCTGCCGTTTTATCCGCCGGTTCCCTCTTCCGGAGAGGCAAGGCGGGTGATTGCAGTCGGCAAGATTTCCCCCCAGAAAAACTACGGCGCCCTGCTGGAAGCCTGGAAAAAGGTGCATGGAATATTCCCTGACTGGAAGCTGGACTTGTTCGGTGCGGAAGCGGATGGCGGAAAACTGCGGGAAGAAATCCGCAGGGAAGGACTGGAAGGCAGCTTTCTGCTGCATCCTCCCACGCGGGAAATCATGAGGGAGTACCTGGCTTCCTCCATCTGCGCCATGTCTTCCCGGTATGAGGGCTTCGGCATGATGCTGGCGGAGGCCATGGCGTGCGGCGTGCCGTGCGTGGCCTTTGACTGCCCCTGCGGTCCGGGAGACATCATCAGTCATGGGGAGGACGGCCTGCTGGTACCGCCGGGGAACGTGGATGAACTGGCGGCCTCTTTAAAACTTCTGATGGGTGATGAAAAATTGCGCGCCTCCATGGCCGCGAAGGCCCGGGAAAACGTGAAGCGTTACGCGGCTGAAACGGTGACGGCCCGATGGGACGGCCTGTTCCGCCGCATGCTGGAAGAAGGAAGGGAGGGCAGGCCATGATTTCCGTCATCGTTCCCGTTTACAACACGGAGGCCTATCTGCGCCGGTGCATGGAAAGCATCCTGAACCAGACATGCCGGGATCTTCAGGTCATCTGCGTGAATGACGGTTCTACGGACGGCAGCGGGAGGATTCTGGAAGAACTGGGCAGCCGGGATGACCGGGTACAGGTGGTATTCCGGCAGAATTCCGGATTGTCCGCCTCCCGCAATGCCGGGCTGGAACTGGCACAGGGGGAATACGTCATGTTTGTGGACGCGGACGACTGGCTGGACGAACACGCTTGCGCGGACGCCATGGAGGCCATGATGCGCCATGACGCGGACGTCGTCTTCTGGAGCTACTGCCGGGAGTATGAAACGGCGTCCGCTCCGGTGCTGTTCTGGCCAGAGGAACGGGTATTTGAAGGGGAATCCCTGGAATGGCTGAGGAACCGGCTTCTGGGTCCGTCCGGGTCCGAGCTTGGGCGGCCGGAACGGCTGGATTCCTACGGTACCGCCTGGGGAAAGCTCTACAGGCGCAGCCTCTTCCGGGAAGGGGAAGCCTCTTTTGTGGATACGGCCCTCATCGGTTCCGCGGAAGACGTACTCTGCAATCTCTCCCTGTTTGGAACCGCCCGCAGGGCGGTGTATATCCCCTCCACCTTCTACCATTACAGGAAGACGGCGGCGGGAGCCCTGACCAAGCGGTACAAGCCGGAATTGGTGGCCCAGTGGGAGGAACTCTTCCGCCGCATGGAACGGCACGTGCGGGAAGCCGGAGCTTCCGCGGAGGCGGAACAGGCCCTGCGGAACCGCATGGCTCTTTCCGTCATCTTCCTGGGCCTGAACATTTGCGACGCTCCGGTTTCCTCCGTCCGGAAATGCCGTGCTCTTCATGAACTGCTGGAAAGGGACTGGTGCAGGGCGGCCGTGAAGGAACTGCCCGTGGCGCCTCTCCCCTCCCATTGGAAAGTGTTTTTCCTGACCGTGAAGCTGGGGTTTGTTCCCGGCTTGTACCTGCTTCTTCTGACCATTAAAAGAATTCTGGCAAAATGACCCCTCAACGAGTGCTCATGGTATTCACCATCATGAACCGCGGCGGCGCGGAAACGATGGTGATGAATTACTACCGCCACATTGACCGCGGCAGGCTCCAGTTTGATTTTCTGGTGCACCGGGAGACGCCCGGCATTTATGAAGAGGAAATCCGGGAACTGGGAGGGCGGATTTACAGGCTGCCGCCCATCACCCTGTCCGGGCTGGCGGGATATAGGGAAAAAATAGCGGCGTTCTTTGACGAGCACCCGGAATACAGGCTGGTTCACGGCCACTGCTCCGAGCTGGGCTACTGGGTGTACCGGGAGGCGGCGGCGCGGAACATTCCCTTTATTGCGGCGCATGCCCACAGTTCTCCGCTGGGGATTGATAAAAACTCCCTGTCCCGCTTCGTGCTGAAGCACCTCATGAGGCCGTACCTGACGCACCGATTTACGTGCAATGAGTTGTGCGGACGCTGGCTTTTCGGCCGCAAAGGGGTGCGTGACGCCATCGTCGTCCGGAACGCCATTGATGCAGACAAATTCCGCTACTCTCCGGAAGTCCGGGAGCGGGTAAGGAAGGAAATGGGCTGGGAAGGCAAACTGGTGGTGGGCCACATCGGCAACTTTTCCTGGCCCAAGAATCATGAATTCCTGCTGCGCGTGTTTCATGCCCTGCTGGCGGTCAGGCCGGACGCCCTGCTGGCGCTGGCGGGAAGCGGCGGGGAAGGGGAGGAAAAGATACGGAAAGAAGCGCAGCGCCCGGAATGGGGCGGAAAAATCCGCCTGCTGGGCGGCAGGGATGACGTGGCCGCTTTAGTGCAGGGCATGGACGTTTTTGTTTTTCCCTCCTGGTTTGAAGGCTTCGGGATAGCGATGCTGGAAGCGCAGGCGGCGGGGCTGCCCGTGGTGGCGTCCGACCGGGTGCCGGAGGACGGCGCGGTGGTTCCGGGACATGTGAACTTCCTGTCCCTGAAGGAAGCTCCCTCCGCATGGGCGCGGAAGATCGCGGAATTGGCGGATGGCTGGCAGCGGACGGATACTTCCGCCGTCATTCGGAGGGCCGGGCTGGACATCGTCCAAAATGCAAAAAAACTTCAGGAACTGTATCTGTCACAGGGAGGCGAATCATGAAACCGCTGCTGACCGTTTTTACGCCTGCATTCAACAGGGCGGACTGCCTGCGCCGTTGTTATGAAAGCCTGCGGGGGCAGACCTGCCGCGAGTTTATCTGGCTGGTGGTGGACGACGGCTCTTCCGACGGCACCGGGGAGCTGGTGCGGGGCTGGATGCAGGAGGGGGAACTGGAAATACGCTACCATTATCAGGAAAACGGCGGCATGCATACGGCCCATAATGCGGCCTATGAGCTGGTGGAGACGGAATTGAATGTCTGCCTGGATTCCGACGACCGGATGCCGGAAGACGCCGTGGCCTCTATTCTGGAATTCTGGGAACGCCACGGGAACGACCGTGTAGCCGGGCTGGCTGGGCTGGATGCGGACGTGGAGACGGGGGAACTGATCGGCACTGCATTTGAAGCGGATGCACGGGAAACGACATTGACCGGGTTTTACGCGGCGGGAGGCCGGGGGGACAAGAAACTGGTGTACCGGACGGCCCTGATGAAACAGCTGCCGCCGTATCCCGTCTTTCCCGGTGAAAAATACGTGGGGCTGGGTTACAAATACATGCTGGCGGACCGCATTGCCCCGTTGCTGACTATGAACAAGGTGCTTTGCCTGGTGGAATACCGGGAGGACGGTTCCTCCAGAAACATGTTCCGTCAATATGTGCTCAATCCCAGGGGATTCGCCTTCCTGCGGAAGGAGGGCATGCAATACCAGCCTTCAAGGCTCCGCCGCTTTCTGGAAGCGGCGCATTACGTATCCGCCTCCCTGCTGGCCCGCAATCCGCGTTTTCTGCAGGAATCTCCGCGGCCGTGGCTGACACTGGCAGCGGTGCCCCTGGGCGCGGCTTTAATGGTCCTCATCATCGTCAAAAATAAGAGAAAGGGATAACCGGAGGATGAAGATTGCCTATGTACTGGATGATCTGGACGCGGCAGGCGGCATTCAGGCCGTGACGCGCGCCAAGGCCGCCGCGCTGGCCGCCGTTCCAGGCAATGAAGTGATGTTGGTGACGGCCAACGATTCCCGCCGGACCGCTTCCTCCCTGCCTTCCGGCGTGAAGGTGGTCCATCTGGGGATCAACTACTATGAAGACGATTGGAAGGGCTTCCTGTATGTGCTGAAAGGCATTCTCATTCGGCGCAGGAGGCATGCAAAAGCGCTGCGGAAGGCTCTTGACGAACTGTGCCCGGACATCGTCGTGTCCGTAGGGCAGTCGGAAAAATTCATGATTCCGCGCCTGTCACGCGGCAAGCCGTGGAAAACCGTGCGCGAATTCCATTACTCCGGAACGTACCGGAAGGATTACGCCCGTCTCCAGGGTGGATGGAGGGCGTGCGCGGTGGCCGCCATTTCCGACTTCTATGAATTCGGCTTCGGGAGGGGAACCTATGACGCCACGGTGGTGCTTACCCGGCAGGATCGGGAAGAAAACTGGAAAGGAAGGAAAGGGGTACATGTCATTCCCAATCCATGCGTGTGGAGTCCGGAAAAGGCTTCTTCTCTCGATCAGCCGTGTGCGGTGGCCATAGGGCGGCTGGTTCCGGTGAAGGGATTCGACCTTCTGATACGCGCCTGGGAAAAGGTGGCTGCCGTCCATCCGGACTGGGAACTGGAAATCTGGGGAGACGGGCCGGAACGTGAACCGCTGGGGCGCTTGATACGGGAAAAAGAGCTGGAAGGAAAAGTTTTGTTGCGCGGAGCCACGGTGGATGTGCAGGAAAAACTGCTGCAATCCTCCATGCTTGTCTTCTCCTCCCTCTTTGAAGGATTCGGCATGGTGCTGGTGGAGGCCATGGCGTGCGGCGTTCCGTGCGTGGCCTTTGAATGCCCGTGCGGGCCGCGGGATGTCATTTCCCCGGAAAAGGACGGCTTGCTGGTGCCCCCCGGAAACACGGAGGAACTGGCGCGCGCCATCATCCGGCTGGTGGAGC
Source organism: Akkermansia sp. (assembly GCF_020860705.1). Classification (GTDB taxonomy): domain Bacteria; phylum Verrucomicrobiota; class Verrucomicrobiia; order Verrucomicrobiales; family Akkermansiaceae; genus Akkermansia. The sequence continues at coordinate 43,693 of NZ_JAJBTT010000002.1, read as the reverse complement.
ATCCGGAAGAGAGAAGCCGCATGGGGGAAGCCGCGCGGCGGAAAGCGGCCCGTTATGCGCTGGATTCCGTCTGCGCCGCCTGGATGGACCTCTTCCATGAATTAAATGCCTCTGCAACACACTAACCTTTATATTCAAGACTATGCCTCTCGTTTCCATCATCATTCCCTGCTACAACGTAGCCCCCTTCATGAAAAAATGCCTGGATGCCGTCTGCGCGCAGACGCTCCGGGACATTGAAATCATCTGCATCAATGACGGATCCAGGGACGGAACATTGGACATCTTGCGGGAATACGAAGCCGGAGATGAACGGTTCATCGTCATTGACCAGCCCAACGCGGGCGTAGCGGCGGCGCGGAATGCCGGGCTGGATGCCGCTTCCGGGGAATACATCGGCTTTGTGGATCCGGACGACTGCATTTCCCCCGTCATGTTCCAGCGCCTTCATCTGGCGGCGGAGGAATACCGGGCGGATATTGTTTGCATGGGTGCCACGATTGCAGGGGACATGCCCCTTTCCGTCCGCTGGAGCATGCTCAACGGGCTGCAATGCCCGGAATGGCATTGCGACCATTACGACTTTGCGACGATGGGGCCGTTCAGCGAACTGTGCTGGGACAAGCTGTATCGGGCGGAATTCCTGAAGAAAACGGGCCTCCGTTTCCGGGCGGGAATGCGGCAGGGCAGTGACGCCCTCTTCAACAACCTGCTCCAGCCCTATGTGAAGAGGATCGCGAAAATACCGGACTGCCTGTACATCTACCGTCCTACGCGGCCGGACTCCCTGGTGAATGTGTACAAGGCCCCGGACAAGAAAGGCTCCGGCTTTTACCCGGCTCTGGAACGCATTGACCTGATTGCGGAGGCCTACCGGGAACAGGGTGTTCTGGAAAAAGCCAGGATCACGGTGCTGAACTGGCTGAACGGCAGCATCCAGCTCTTTTCTTCCAACCTGCTGAACCAGACGGCAGGGGAAAAAAAGGAAGCTCTGGACGCTGTGAGGGCGCTGCTGGACAAGTATGGATGGCGTGAATTTGCCCGGTCCCCGGAATCGCCCTTCCGCCTGCTGAAACACATTGCGAAGGGAAACGACTTCCGCGTGCGGTGCGCACTGTTCGGCATCTACCGCGTCCTGCATTCCCGCATGGGAACAAAGTTGGTGGACCTATGCACCCGCATCATCAACCTGCGCGGAAGCTCCCGGTGAAGAAGCCGGGAGGGGCTTATTTACCGGAGGAAAGGTTCGCTTCCGGTTTGGGTTTGAGCAGGCAGTCGTAAAACGGGGTATAAAGCAGGTTGTTGGGAATCAGGTAGATATATCCTTCCTTGGCATTATAGACCATATTGAACCGTTTCAGCAGGTTATTGCCCATGACTCCGTCCATTTCCGCACTGCTTTGGGTGCCTCCTGTGACGGTGGAAAAAGCGCCGGGGATGAGGGGAAGCTTGCAGTCGCCCAGTTGAATGCTGTCGAAAAGGACGTTTTCCAGAACTCCGGTATTGGGGTCCGAGCTGGAAATGCGGGAAATGGAAAACGGAGTCTGGCTTCCCAGCAAATGATGTTTTTTCACGAAGGGAGTGTTCAGGTCCAGAACACGGTCGGAGCCGGTATCCACCGATAAGCGGAGCTGGTGGGTTTTCCCGTTGACCGTCACCTGTCCGGGGACGACGGGAATTCCCATCACGTATTCAATCTTCAGGCGGATGGCGTGGGGCGGGGGAGTATAGGAACCGTGCGGGTACAGGTAAATCTTCCGGTCCGTGTAATTCACTTCCGTGACTTGCTGTTGAATAAACCACAGCCCCAGCACGCCGTCCCACTGGTCCGGCGAGTAGGGAATGGCAATAAAGGGGACATGCTCCATGGATTGCCCGCCGATGGAAAATTTGTTTTCCGTGCTTTTGTGGACTTCACCGGACCCCGTTGCTCCGTGGTTGACGACGGTTTCATTGAACTCCATGGAAATTCCCTTCAGGGAATTGGTGCTGATGACCATGGCGGTAGCCCCCGTATCGAAAAGGAAACGCAGGGGGCGGCTGCCGTTGACGCTCCCTTTCACGTAAATGCGGCTGGCAGTGCCCAGTTCAAAAGGGATGCTTGCACTCGGAACATTGGCTTCCTGTGCAGAAGAGAAAAAACTCAGAAGGATGAAAAAAAAGGGTATGAACTTACCTAGGCGTGTCATCTGGTATGGGATGGTAAATAATCATTTTCCTATTCAGAAGGAAGCGACAAGGAAAGAATTCTTCTGATTCAGGGGATGCGATATCGTTATCGCTTATAGCAAATGAAACATGGCCCAACAATGAAAAAGATTGATTTTCAGGAAAATAAAAATATGTTCGGATAGAAAGATTCTTTTCGCCATACCGTTTGATTATTTTAACGTTTATTTGTTTGAGTTGAAAGATTGCGCGTGCAGCGTACAAATGAAAAGCTGATGTAAGTTGTTGATCTTACATCAGCTAAAATTGAATTGTAGGGAATTTATTTTCTTTTTATCGGAATAGAATAACACATGTTTTCCTTATTCTGATAGAAAATATATAATTTTTATTACATTATCATTTTATTACATTTAAATTGTTGTTTATTTTATATACTTTTCCGATTGTTTTCTCTGTAATTGAATCTGATTGACTCTTCTTATACTTCAATATTTAATGAGTGGTAACATGGAAATGTTGACAGGACGATTTTCTTCCGCTGTAGGGACGACTTCAGATGCTTCAAAAATGATATTGGTTATCCTGTGACTCTTATAAGAATTCATTCCACACCAGTCATCAGCAACTGCTGTTGTTTGTTTAAACGCCCCTGTTCCGGGTGCAGTGCCTCCGGATGTTACTGGAGTTGTAGGTATCTTTCCTGAAATATTGCGAATTGCATCTCCCTGAACACTCCCCACTTTTCTGTTCGGTGAGGCTCCTCGGATAAATAGTCCATTGTCTCTTATCAGATTGGGAAGAGTGAAGTTGGTTACACCATCACCGCCGTAAGTGGTCCCGATTGCTGCATATAATTCTTGGTATTGGTTGATTTGTAGTATTGCTCCATTGCATTCCAGCCAGCCGGTCGGCGCTACGCTGCCGCAAAACCACATGAAACAGCCCGGAGCCACACTGGAACCGCACGGACCTTCCGGGCCTGTTTCTCCTTTGTCTCCCTTATCCCCTTTGGGGCCTTGTGGACCAGGAGGCCCCTGAATGCCAGGTTCACCCTTGGGGCCTTGGGGGCCTTCCGTTCCCGGCATCCCCGGATCGCCCTTGTCTCCTTTAGGGCCTTGGGTGCCTGAGTTCCATTTTTCCTTTTCCTGCACCGTGACGTGGATGTTTGAATTTCCTGCATGAGAGGAAAGTTCATTCTGCGTGGCCATCAGGATTCCGTTAATCGTGATATTCTCATTCATGATTGTTGTCTAATTGGTTCGGGATAATCCCGGCTGGTGTACATCCTGTTTTTCCTGGGGAAAATCTCCTGATGATTCAGGAATCTGTTTCAGGATGTACACCTTGCAGAAGGAATTTGCATGTATTTTAAAAAAGGTCATCCCGCATGCAACGTCAGGCGAAAACGATACGTGGACAAAATACAACGATTTCATGTGCTTTTTTCTTTTTCCTAATTTTTCCTCATTGACGCAGGCACCTGTAGAGAAAAAGCCACATCTCCATGATATGGAAAGGTGGGAGAATAGAAATTATTTCAATATGCCGGAAAACAAAAAACCGCCGTAAGCTTTTCAACTTATGGCGGTTAAAATGGTCGGGTTGACAGGATTCGAACCTGCGACCCCCTGCACCCCATGCAGGTGCGCTACCAGACTGCGCTACAACCCGATAAAATCGGACCGACCGGGACCGTGTCTTGCGACGGCGAGGTGTATATAGGAAAACTTTAGTGTTGGCAAGAGTCTTTTTTCATTGCATACCTTTTTCGTCATGAAGCAAGTTCAAGTTGCAGTCGTCGGAGCCAGTGGCTACACCGGGCAGGAGTTATTGCGCATCCTGTTGAATCACCGCGGGGTGAAGCTGGTGTGCGCCACGTCCCGCCAGTATGCGGGACAGCCGCTGTGGGAGGTGTTTCCGCGTTTCCGGCAGGTTCCGGGCTCCGATTTAAAATTTACGGACTCCGATGTGGATTCCATTGCCGCCACGGGAGCGGAGGTGGCCTTTCTGGCGCTTCCCCATGGCGTGGCCGCTTCCTATGCCCGCGGCCTGGTAGACCGCGGCGTGCGCGTGATCGATTTGAGCGCGGATTTCCGCCTGGACAGTCCGGAGGTGTATGAGGAGTATTACGGGAATGCCCATCCGGACACCCCTCTCATGCAGGAGGCCGTGTACGGATTGCCGGAGTGGCGGGCGGCGGAGATCGCCCCGGCCCGCATTGTGGCTTCCCCCGGCTGTTATCCCACCAGCATTCTTCTTCCCCTGATTCCCCTGTTCAAGGCCGGACTTCTGGAACCGGAAGATGTGGTGGTCTGCTCCGGCAGCGGCGTGAGCGGCGCGGGGCGCAAGGCTTCCATTCCACTCCTCTTCTGCGAGTGCAATGAGAGTTTCCACGCCTACGGCGTGCCGAAGCACCGCCATTTGAGCGAGATTGAGCAGGAATTGTCTTGGGCAGCCGGGGAGACGGTAGTGATGTCCTTCACCCCGCATCTGATTCCCGTGAATACGGGCATTTGCTCCACCATTACGGCCAAGGTGAAGAAGGGAGCCGATCCCGAATCCGTCGGGCGGCTGCTGGAAGAGGCTTATGCCGCGGCTCCGTTCGTGCGCCTTCTGGGCCGTAACCAGCCTGCGGATACCAAGAATGTGACGCGCACGAATTGCGTGGACATCGGCTGGGCTTATGATCCCCGCACGAACCGCGTGATTTTAATGAGTGCGGAGGATAACGTGGTGAAGGGAGCGGGCGGCCAGGCCGTCCAGTCCTTCAATATCATGTGCGGGTTTGATGAAACGGAAGGCTTGTGGGTCCTGTAGTTTTTTGATACGCTGAAAGGCACTTCAAGACGATGAATGATTCATCCTATATTCCGGTTGACGGGGGTGTTTGCGCGCCCCGGGGCTTTTTAGGCAGCGCCGTGAGCTGCGGCATCAAGAAGCCCACGGCCACGCGTCTGGACCTGGCCCTGATTTATTCCACGGAACCCTGCGTTTCCGCAGGGACGTTCACGACCAACCGCGTGCAGGCCGCCTGCGTGAAGGTGAGTCGTGAGCACCTCCGGAAGGGGAATATCCGCGCCATTGTGGCGAACAGCGGGAACGCGAACGCCTGCACCGGAGTTAAGGGAGAGGAAGACGCCCGTGGAGAGTGCAGAAGTGTTGGGGAACTTCTGGGGCTGAAGCCGGAGGAAGTGGCCGTGTGCTCCACCGGGGTGATCGGCCTGCCGATGCCCATGATGCGCATTTACCCGAAGTTTCCGGAATTGGCGGAAGGCCTTTCCCGCGACAAGGGGCACGAAGTGGCCCAGGCCGTCATGACCAGCGATACGAAGGAGAAGATCATTGCCATTGAGTTCATGGTGCAGGGTAAACCCGTGCGCATCGGCGCGTGTTGCAAGGGGGCTGGGATGATCAATCCCTGCATGGCTACCATGCTGTGCTTCATTACCACGGATGCCGGCATTTCCCGCGACGTGCTGGAGCTGTGCGTGCAGTCCGGTGTGAAGAGTTCCTTTAATTGCATCACGATTGACGGCGACATGAGCACGAACGATACGGTGCTAGTGATGGCGAACGGCGCTTCCGGCGTGAAACTGGAGTCTCCGGAAGACATTTACATGTTCCAGCAGGCTCTGGCCCATGTGATGCTGGAACTTGCCAAGCACATCGTGCAGGACGGCGAGCGCGTGACCAAGTTTGTGACCGTGCATGTGACCGGAGGCCGCACGGAGGAGGAAGCGAAGAAGGCGGCGGAAGCCGTGGCCAAGTCTTCCCTGGTGAAGAGTTCCTGGAATGGCAATGATCCCAACTGGGGGCGCATCATTCATGCCGTGGGTTACTGCGGCGCGAAGGTGGATGAAGAGAAGATCGACATCGACATCGCCGGTCTGGCCGCCTGCCGCGACGGCATGCAGGCGGAGACTCCTTCCGATGATCTGCGCCAGGCCGTGCAGGTTCCCGCGTTCCAGGTGGATATCAATCTGAACCGCGGCGAGTTTTCTCATACCGTTTATACCACGGATTTATCTCCGGAGTACGTGGATTTCAACCGTTCTGAATACGCGTATTGGAATCAGGCGAAGGCCGATGGCCTGACGCTGTAAGGTGCCGTTGTCATGGCGTCGGGCAAGTGCCGTCATGGAAAGGCGGAGGGGTGCGTCCCCTCCGCTGAAACGTTAGCAGAGGTGCGGCTTCTGCTGGACGAAGGTTCCGGCCGTGCCTCCGGTGCGGCGCGTTTCTGCACGGGAACGGCGGATTGCTGCCGGTTCCGCCTGACTGGGGAGACGCCCCACGTGACCTTGGGAGAGGCTTGGGTGGCCTGGAAGGCATGGCGCGCCGCGGGACGTACGCGCGTGGATTTGCCGCCGGACGGAAGCTGCCCTTTTCTGAACGCGCAGGGAAGGTGCATGATTTATGAGGGGAGGCCTCTGGCGTGCCGCACCCATTTCTGCATATCTGCCGGAGGCGCGCTACCCCGGAGGGAGGTGATTGACCTGATCCGTGCGCTGGAAGATATTGACGTGAAGCTGGGCGGCGATGGTGCGGTCCGGCTGCCGGAGGCGGTGGAACGGCTGTCCAGAAAAGGACCGTCCGGAGGAGGACGGAAGGGGCGGAGATGATGGCGCGCTGGGATTTTTGATGAAGCCCGGGTGGACGGAAAGCTCAAGCTTGAAGCCCGCAGGGTGAGTGAATCTGAAAGAGGAACGAATCAAACCTTCATTTATGGATGGTTCAATGATGAAGGCCAGGAGGCCTTCATTCCCAGGACAGCCTTTTCTCCAAACCGTATGAAGCTGCCTGTTCCCCGCGTTTTCTGTTGGCCGCCCCTTGGGAACAAGGGCCTCCCGGCCCTTGCCGTCTATCGGAGTTTTTCTCGTGGAGTCTCTGATTTTGTATTTCGTTCAATTCCTTTTCCCTCCTTTATCAAGAATTGAGTTACGTCAGCCCGGGCGGGGAATGATGCCGGGAGAAAGAGGAGAGACTGTCCGTGATCCGCAGCCATGAGGGGCGCGAGCCCCTCATTCCCAGGCGTCGTCGGTGCATTTCCGGGGCGTGGGGCATGAAGTGGTATTTCTTTTCCATCAGCCTCCTGGGAACAAGGGCCTCCCGGCCCTTGTAAGAAATTCCATCCCTTTCTCCATGAAGCTGTTTCAGTGAAAAAAACAGGAAATCTTCCTTCCCGGACAGACTCCATCCCTTACAGGCGTTTAGTCCTGTACGTCCGGATTTTTCTCTTTTTCCTGCTTGGCAGCCAGATGGCGCAGGGCGCTGGCCGCTTTTTTATTGCCGTGTTGGATGGCTTTCTGGTACCACTCCGCCGCTTGTTCGTCATCCTGCTCAATGCCGTAGCCGTGGGCGTAGCAGTTGCCCACGTTGAACATGGCGGTGGGGTTGCCCTGTTCCGCCGCCTGAAGATACCATTTCAGGGCTTCCTCCCGGTTAACGGGCGTTCCTTTGCCGTTGAGATGGCACCATCCCAGGTTGAGCTGGGCCGTGGTGTGGCCTTGTTCGGCCGCTTTGGTGTACCAGTAAACGGCCTTGACCATGTCCACTTCCATACCCCGGCCGTTGCCGTAGCACCAGCCCAGCGTGTATTGGGCCGTGATCTGGCCCTGGAGGGCTGATTTATGGTACCAGATGAGTGCCTTCTCCAAATCCGGCTGAACGCCGAAGCCGTTTTCATAACACCAGCCCAGGTTATACTGGGCCGTGGCGTGATTCTGCATGGCAGCCTCCTCATACCAGTAGGCGGCTTTTTGCGGATTCCTGGGAGTGCCGCTTCCGTTGCCGTAGCACCAGGCCAGGTTGTACTGGGCGCGGGCGTCCCCTTGTTCCGCCGCCTGCTGGTACCAGTACACGGCCTGTTCCCAGTTTTTCTGGCTGGCGCTGTTGGCGTAAATCCAGCCAAGGTTGAGCTGTGCCACCGCATGGCCCTGTTCCGCCGCTTTTTTATACCAGCTGATAGCCTGGTGCTCGTCTTTTTCCACGCCCAGGCCGTTGATATAGCAGAACCCGAGGTCGAATTGAGCGGTAGGGTGGCCCTGGAGAGCCGCCTTTTCATACCAGTAAAAGGCCTTGTCGTTATCCTGCGGTGCGCCTATGCCGTTGGAGTAGGCCCACCCCAGGTTGAGTTGGGCCGTGACGTGACCCATCTCTGCCGCCTGCTGGTAGCAGTAGAAGGCTTCCTGCTGGTTTTCCGCCACCCCTCGTCCCTGTTCATAGCTGATTGCCAGTTGGAACAATGCCTGGGGATCGCCTTTCAGGGCTGTTTGCTGAAGGGTTTCTATGTCGACGGAATAAGTCGAGACTGTGTTTTCCAGCTCGCCGTGGTTGGTAGAGGCGTCATTCATTTCACAGGTAACCGCACTGGGGAACATTGGAACAATTCATGCTCTCCTGAATTGTGCGTTTGCCAATTCTGCACATTTCCCCTGTAAGAATCAAGACCCGTTTTTAAAAGAGGAGGGGAGTTGGAGGGAGCTTACGGCGTGCTGTGCCTGCGGCGGAAGACAATAAGGCATACGCCGCAGAGGGAGAGAATTCCAGTGGATGGTTCCGATATTCTAAGGTCGCCCAAAGGGGCGGTGAAGCTCTGGATTTCTCCCAGCATGATGCCGGTCAGGCCCGCTTCATCGTAAAGATAGTTGTATACGTCTTCTTCTCCCAGGCTGGTCAGATAGATATCGCAGTGGTGGAATTCATACTCATCATCGTAATCGATGACGATGACCTTTTGACGGAACATTCCCAATTTGTAATCGTCGGAGCCCGTCAGATAGACAATCAGGTTGCCGTCCTCATCCATATCGTATCCCTATATGGTGATGGCATGGCCTCTTCCGTATTCTCCGACCGTCAGCGTAGTTCCCCAGTTATTGTTGATGCTGTCCGTCAGTTTCTGGTAGACAAAGTCCCTGGTGCCTCCGTCCCAAAAGGCGTATCCCGTACAGAGGGTTATTCACAGATCCTCCAGTTGTTGATGTAGGAACCGTTAGGCCCGGCTCTTTCCAGTATCTTCCCGGTGCCGACGTTGTGGAGCCGGTCGGGTAAGCGGTGATGGAAAGCATTCCTCCATTGAACCACCAGTTGTAGGCCTGTTCCACGGAACCGTAAAGATAATAATTCTTTTTCTAATGGGAGAGAAGCCACGGAGAAGTGGGGGATTTTTTCATGGCAGCCACGGCTGCGGGAGATCCTTCCGCCATGATGTTTCCTCCATGCCTGCCGGCTCCGGGACCCATGTCCACCAGATAGTCCGCCGCGTTCAGCAGGTCCTTGTGGTGTTCCACGCAGAGAATGGTGTGCCCGGCGTCCCTCAGGCGGAAAAGAGCCGTCAGAAGAAGGGCCACTTCATTGAAGTGAAGGCCGCCGGTAGGTTCGTCCAGAATGAACAGGGCACGCTTGCCGTCTTCCGCCAGCTTCCAGGCCGGAGCCTTGGCAAGCTCCGCCGCTATTTTGATGCGCTGGGATTCGCCGCCGGAGAGGGTGTCTGCCCTGCGGTTGAGGTTGAGGTACCCCAGGCCCACATCCTGCATGCTTTTCAGGATAGCCGCGGCTTTGGGCAGGGAGGAAAAGAATTCCGCCGCTTCATCCACGGTCAGCGCTAGCGCCTGGGCAATGGATTTGCCTTTCCAGGTGACTTCCAGCGTTTCCCGGTTGTAGCATTGGCCGTGGCAGGCGTCGCAGGGCATGGTGACATTGCCCAGAAAGTTCATATCCACTTCTATCATGCCGGTGCCCAGGCACCGTTCACAGCGGCCTCCGCGGATGTTGGGGGAGAAGCGTGCCGCCGTGTACCCCCGCTGTTTGGAGAGAGGGAGCTGGGCGTAAAGAGGGCGCAGCACCTGGAGCAGCCCTGTGGCTGTAGCTGGCGTGGAGCGCGGCGTTTTGCCGATGGGGGATTGGTCGATCACAACGAGGCGGTTGAAGTGTTCCGAGCCCTGCACGCGGGTAGGAACGCCTCTTTTCCCGGCAATATCCTGTTTGACGGCGGGAATAAGGCAGTCCCGGACAAGGGTGGATTTTCCGGAACCTGAAGGGCCGGAGATGCAGGTCAGCGTGCCTATGGGAACGTTCAGGGTGACGTTGTTCAGATTGTGTTTATTGGCCCCGGTCAGGATCAGACGGCCGGAGGGCGCAGTGCTGCGTCCGGAGGCGGGCATGCTCCGCCTGCCGGAGAGCCACTCTCCTGTAGGGCTAGCGGCAGTTTCCAGAATTTCCGGCAGGGTCCCTTGCGCCAGAATGCGGCCGCCGTTGGCTCCGGAACCGGGGCCCATGTCCACCAGGTAGTCTGCCGCATTCAGAATTTGTTCGTCGTGCTCCACCACCAGGACCGTATTGCCCTGGTCCCGAAGCGTCCGGAGCGCCCGAAGCAGCCTGTCCGTATCGGAAGGGTGCAGTCCGGCGGTAGGCTCGTCCAGAATATAAAGGACTCCGGAAAGGCCGCCTCCCAGCTGGGAGGCCAGGCGCGCCCTTTGCAGTTCCCCCCCGGAAAGGGTGTTTGCCTGGCGGTCCAGGGAGAGGTAGGAAAGGCCCAGTTCATTCAGGAAGCGCACGCGCTTGTTAATTTCCTCCATGAGCGGACTCAGCGCCGCCGCCAGGGAGGCGGGCGTTTCCAGCCGTTCCAGTTCCCCCGCCATGTCTTCCAGCGGGAGGGCGGTCAGTTCCGCCAGGTTATAACCCCGTGCCGGCGTGTGCATGGTAACGGCCAGCGCCAGGGGGGAAAGCCGCAGGCCTCCGCAGGCGGGGCAAGGGGCGTTTTCCTGGTCATTGAGTCCGGACCCCTGGCAGGAAGGGCAGGCGCCCAGGGGGGAATTGAAGGAGAAATGGCGGGGCGTAAGCTGGGGAAGCAGGAAGCCCGTTTCCGGATTGCGGTAGCGGGTATGGAAGGCCTGGATGACGGCTTCTTCCCCGGGACGGGTGATGATGGCCCGCACTTCGTCCGGATTGATCCGTAGGGCCGTTTGCAGGGAGTCTGCCACGCGGGAGGCCGTGTTTTCTCCCCGGACGATGATGCGGTCAATGACCAGGGCGGCGTCCGGAGGGGGCGGGACTGGGGTGCCTATTTCCTCCAGATCCCTTACTTCCCCGTTCCAGTAAACCCGCAGGAATCCCTGGCGCTGGAAGTCGCCCAGCGTCGCCGCGGGATCCTGGGCCAGCAGAGCTTCCGCCGGAGTGGCCAGGACCAGACGCGTCTGGTCCGGCAGGGAGACGAGTTCCTCCGTAATGCGGTCAGGGCTTTTACGCACCAGTTCCTTGCCCGTTTCCGGATCATGAGGGGTGCCTGCCGCCGCATACAGGATGCGCAGGTAATCCAGGATTTCCGTAATGCTTCCCAGCAGGGTGCGGGAACTCTGTTGTCTGGCGGATTGTTCCAGGCAAAGGGCGGGGGGCAGTCCGGTGATGCTGTCCACGTCCGGCTTTTCCGGCTGTTCCATACCCTGTCTGGCACGGGCTGAAAGACAATCCAGAAAGCGCCTGCGGGACTCGGAAAAAAGCGTGTCGAACGCCAGGGAGGATTTCCCGGAGCCGGAAGGGCCGCTGAAGACGATCAGCTTGTTGGACGGAAGGTCCAGGTCCAGGTTCCGGAGGTTGTGCTGGCGTGCGCCGCGGATGGAGATGGGAAGGTTCATGTCACGTAAGCCGGGTAAAGGAACCCTGGTGCGTGCCTCCTTCCTCAATGATGAGGCGGCGCGCCGTAATGTCTCCCAGGAATTTGGCGTGCCGGTGGATGGTAACGGTTTCATCCGCCATGAGCGTTCCTTCCAGGGAACCCTGTATCCAGATGTTTTCCACGTGAATGGTTCCTGTGACCAGCACCGTCGTCTTTTTCTCCACTACGATCCTGCGGGCGGAAATGGAGCCGGAGATATGCTGGTCCGTTTTGATCTTGCAGATGCCGCGGCACAAAAAGTTGCCGGACGCCTTGCCATATAAGACCAGGTCCCGGCACTCGATGTTCAGTCCCTTCAGGTCTGCATTGGCTTGTACGGTGACGCTTCCGCAGGTCTGCACCTTCGTCCGATGCGTTCTGCTGTGCAGAATGACGTCATCCAGCTTGATATAGGAAGAGCAGTGCCCGCATCTGGCGGAAACGGCCGTGACGGGGACGGAAGTGCTTTTACGGCAGGAGAAGCATTCCACCTCCCTTGTGGGCGCAGGGCTGTTTTCCGCGGCTGCCGGCAGCGTCCAGGGCGGGGGCGGAGCCGGGCGGCTGATTTTTCCGGAGGGAACGCTGCTGATTCGCGGAACGGGATGGAAGGAAGGAGGCATGGAATAAAGAGGGCGGCAAAAGAACGATCCGTTCCTTTGACGCCCCTGAAAATGGCTGGTGGAAAGTTTTTTTATTCTTCGTCAATGTCCAGCGTGCTCTGGCTGGCCGGGGCGGGAGCTTCCGGTTCCGGAGCGAACGTGTGGACGGGGGCCGGCTTTTTGGCGATGGAAGTTCCCGTGTTACCCACCGTGGGGGCGCCTACGGTGGAGTGGCCGATGAAGATGGCGCCGCCTTCAATAGCCAGGGAGGCCGCCTGAATGTCGCCTACGAGTTCCGCGGTGCTTTTCAGCTCCACGCGGTCCGTGACCGTCACATTGCCAATGACCTTGCCGTGAATGATGACGGACTTGGTGTTGATTTCCGCACGGATGACGGCATTCTGGCCTACGGAAAGCACCCCTTCGGAAGAGATGTCGCCTTCAACGGTGCCGTCAATCAGCAGGTCGTCGGAAAAACGCAGGGAACCGATCACCTCTACATCGGAGTTCAGCACGTTGCGGGTCAGTTGCTGAACACGGGTGGTGGGGGCATAGGAGGCGGGGGAGGGAACGGCTTCCGCAACCGGTTCGGGAGTATCCTGGCTCTTGGCTACGTCCATCCAGCTGGGGGTGGATTCAGGATTCTTGTTGCCCTTGGGGGCGGGAACGGTAGTAAATGATCCAAACATGGCGTTAAAAAGAGGGGGTGAAAGGTAAGAAGGGAGCTCTTGAAACTCGTCCGGTTTAATGTACATCACCAGCTGGTGGATGTGAAACAATTTTCTCCGGAAGGGATAAAAAAATGTGTCTGTTTTTTATCGTTGCGTTGCCTCTGGCGTTCCGGTAGTGTTTGATCATCTTTCCGCAGTTGTTTTCTGTGGATATTTCCGATTTAAAATGAGCGATTTATCTGAAAACAGGCCTCCCTTTTCTTCCAGCCTGCGCGAGAGCAGTAAAAAAACGGGTGGCGCTTTGGGCCGCATTCTTTCCGTCATTTTCTTTATCATGGCGCTGGGCCTCTTTTTCGGCGGTCTTTTTTTCTGGCTTCAGAAGCGCCAGGCGTCTCTGGATTCAGGAACGGCCGCGCGGATTTGCGCCACTCCGGATATGCTGTCCGGAGAGTTGCAGGCCACTCTGAAAGACAAGGTGGACTATAGCTTCTGGCCCCCCTCTTACATTCCTCCCATGGAACGGCAGGACCTGTTGCGCAAATGCCTGGTAGAGGCGCAGAAATACTTGAGTGCCAGTGATGTGGTCCAGAAGTCCTCCTTCGTATGGAATTCCCTGAAATCGCTCCCCCTGATGGTCAGGCATTACGCCGTGTCGCCTCCTGAAGTGATTGCGAGCAAGCCGACCGGGCCTAAGAGTTTTGCCGTGCTGGAGGTGGAGGGGCATCCCTGCGCCCAGCTGCTGATCGGATTTGAAAAGACGCCCGATATGGAGTTTTGCTTTTTCAAGGATGAGCAGGATGGCTCCTGGAAGCTGGACTGGCAGCAGTTCGCCCGCTACCAGCCGATGAACTGGGAGGATTTTGTCCGCGGGAAGGGAGAGGACATCGCAGAGTTCCGCGTGTGGATGATCCGGGACCGCACGTCGGAGAACAAGGATGATTATGCGTTCAAGCTGATAGCTCCCGGAGCAAACGGTTCGGATGATCGCAGCATTGCGCGTCCCATGGTTTATGTTCCCAGAAAATCGGAGATGGGCAAGCGCCTGTTTATGCTGTTTAAGATTAATGAGGAAATGGAACATTCCCCGTACCGGGTGCTGAACGCCAATGACGAGCTTGACATGCTCCGCGTACGCGTCCTGCTTTCCCGCAGCAAGGAGCCGAACCGCAAGGGGGAATATTCCTTCACGCTGGTGAAGCTGCTGGGTGAAGGGTGGTACGGCCTTTCCTTTCAGCAGGAGTAAGGATGGTGGGAGCGGAAAATGTGGTTTTCTTTCCAGGAGCGCTCCCTTAAAAATCCGGATTCGGCTGTGCAGTCCTGGCATGCAGTGTTTATGGAGCAGGGACAAGCTGAAAAGATTTCAATGATATTGTATAACATATTGCAGAGGAAGGGGGCCGGTAAAACCGGACCCTTTCCTGTAATAACTGCTTTAAATGGTATTAGATTGGGGAAAAGCTTGTTATCAAGGAACCAATTTTAATTGGATTGAATCCGATCTGCTTTCTTTTGTCCCATCCTTAAAGTATAAAGTTACTATACAGATGACATGTCCATTCGGCCAAATGTCATAATTATCCTCCATGTATTCTGGATTAGCCATTGTTACACTAGCTATTGGGTTGTCCTTGGCTATTTTCTTATCAGCTATAGCCTTACCGACGATAACCCAATGATAATCAACTTTTTCTAATTCTTTGTCCTTGTTGACTCTATCCAACGTATAGGTAACTTTATAATCATATTTTTCCCCTTTAACAGGGTTTTCCGGACCATGAATGGTGACAGTCCAAGCAAAAAGATTGGTGCTTCCAAGAATGGCCAAAGTGATTAAAATAGATAAAAATCTCATGATTAATGTTTTCTATTAAATTTTAAAACAGCTGATTTTTTATGAGTTGTGCCACTTTGAATTATTTTTATAAATCAGTTTATGCTTTTCATTCTCAGACGGCAATTTCTTTTTTAGAAAAATTAATAGTTAATCCTTTCAATTCAAACGTTTAGGCGCAGATCAGCGGTGGAAATGGGGCGGAGGTCCGCCGTAGGGCGCCCTGGGACGGTAGGGACGGAAGTGGGGCCGGGGAGACGGACACGGAATCGGGCGGGGCGGATGCGCTGCATGATGGCTGCGGCAGACTCCCGCAGGCCAGAAAGGCCCGCGATAATACGGCCTGGGGTTCCACGCGGGAACGCAGCAGCCATGGTAGATGCCCCTGATGACGTAGATGGGCATGCCTGCGGGGGAATAGGCGTAAATGGGGCGGCCACATGGGGAGTAACCCCAGATAGGGAAGCCGGCGGAGTCATACAGGAGGTTGATTTGTCCTGCTGCGGGCATGTGGATTTCTCCGTGCAGATAAATGCCTCCTTCCGCAAGGGAAGAGGAGAAAGCCAGGAGGGCGAACAAGGCGCTTCCGGCGCAGTAGGAAAGGATGTGGTTTTTGATGGGATTGTTTTTCATCGTTTTTTGAACAGGGTTCAAGGGCAGTTATCCGTAGAGCGGACGCCTGGGCTTGTTTTGTGTAAATTTCCGCAGCGGTTTTTCAGGAGCAAGGGAGGGGAATCCCTTCTTGACCTGGTGCGGCAGGCCGGGCAAAGTGGCCGCGTGACGAGATTCAGACCATGCATTGATTTACATGACGGGCGCGTGAAGCAGATTGTGGGCGGTTCCCTGACGCAGGATGGAGCTTCCCTTCGCACCAATTTCGTCTCCGACCGTGGCGCGGCATGGTATGCGGATTTGTACCGCAGGGACGGATTGCGCGGCGGCCACGTGATCAAGCTGGGGCCCGGCAATGATAGGGCTGCAAGAGAGGCCCTGGCGGCGTGGCCGGGCGGCCTCCAGGTGGGCGGCGGCATTGTGCCGGAGAATGCGGAGGAATGGATTTCCGCCGGCGCCAGCCATGTGATTGTCACCTCCTGCCTGTTTGATGCGGATGGAAGATTTTTGCAGGGGAGGTTGAAAGACCTTGTTTCCGCCGTGGGAGCGGAGCGCCTGGTGCTGGATTTGAGCTGCCGCAGGGTTCGTGACGGCTGGGCCGTAGCCATGAACCGGTGGCAGACGCTGACGGAGCTGCGGGTAACGGCGGATACGCTGGACATGCTGGCGGAATATTGCGCGGAGTTTCTTATTCATGCGGCGGATGTGGAGGGCCTCTGCACCGGCATTGACCGGGAACTGGTGGAGATGCTGGGAAGGTGGCGCCGCCTTCCCATGACTTACGCCGGAGGTATCAGCCATATCCGGGATTTTGACGAGATAGACGCTCTGAGCGGCGGCGCCATGGACGCCACGGTAGGGAGCGCCCTGGACCTGTTTGGAGGCGGCTTGATCAGGTACGGGGATCTGGTGGCCCGGGAGCGCGCGGGATCCGGAACGGAAACGGTATGAAACTGGCCCTGAAAGTTATTCCCAACGCAAAAAAGAGCGAGGCCGTAGGCTGGGAGAAAGACCCCCGCACCGGCCGCACGCTGAGGCTGCGCATTGCCGCGCCTCCCGTGGAAGGGAAGGCGAACAGGGCCGTGATCCTTTTCTTGTCCTCATGGCTGGGTGTTCCACGTTCCGCCGTCAGCCTGCTGCGCGGAGATGCCGCACGGCTGAAAGTGGTGGAGCTGCCGGATGAGTGCGGGGAAAAGCTTGCACGGCTGCTGCCTGCGGCGGACGCTCAGGAAGCTTAGGGAGGCTGGCCGGAAGGCCGCCATTCCCTTTTCTGCATAGAGGAGTTGCATCATGTCCAGGCCATCACGCGTCAAACGTCATCCATGTCTTATCAGGCCGTTGACGCATCCGGTAAAAATATTTACATTGTCCGCATGAGCAAGGAAGAGCAAGAGAAGAACGTGGAGACTGAAGAGAAGGAAGTCCTGGAACAGGCTCAAGAAACCCCTGCCGAGGAGAAGGAAACGGAAGTTTCCCTGGAAGAGGAATTGATGAAATGGAGGGATACCGCCATGCGCACCGCAGCGGAGTATGACAATTACCGCAAGCGCATGGTGAAGGAGAAGGAAGAGTGCGCCAAGTTTGCCAACCAGCGTTTGCTGGAAGAGCTGCTTCCGGTGATTGACAATTTTGAAATGGGCATGGCGGCCGCCAGCGCGGATACCTCATCCATGATTTACATCGGCATGAGCATGGTGAAGAAGCAGCTGGACGAATTTCTCGCCAGCAACGGCGTGAGTGCCGTGGACCCCGTGGTGGGCAGCATGTTTGACCATTCCACGGAAGAGGCCCTCCAGCGCGAACCATCCGACCAGCCGGAAGGCACCGTGCTACGCGTCATCCGCAAGGGATACACGCTGAAGGACAGGCTTCTGCGCCCGGCGAACGTTGTGGTGGCCCATGCTCCGGAACCCGAACCGCAAGTCTGACCGTTTTTTTAACATTCACGCCACATGGCTAAGAAAGATTATTACGAGATCCTGGGCGTTTCCAAAAACGCTACCGATGATGAGATCAAGAAGGCCTACCGCAAGCTGGCCTTGAAGTACCACCCGGACCGCAATCCGGACGACCCTTCCGCGGAAGAGAAGTTCAAGGAATTGGGAGAAGCCTACGAGGTGCTTTCCGATGCGGACAAAAGGGCTGCCTATGACCGATTCGGCCATGCCGCCTTTGAACAGGGCGGTCCGGCGGCCGGTGGCGGTTACTCCGGCGGAGGGTTCCAGGATCCGATGGATATTTTTGCCCAGATGTTTTCCGGAATGGGCGGTTTTGCGGACATGTTCGGTGGAGGCGGCCACGGCGGGCAGAAGAGGTCTTCCAAGAGGCCCGGCTCCGATCTGCGCTATGATCTGGACATTACGTTGGAAGAAGCTGCGAAAGGTTGCACCAAGAAGCTGGAAATTGAACGCCTGGTGACCTGCAAGGCCTGCCATGGCACCGGAGCCCGGGATGGAAAGGAAGCGTTCAAGACCTGCCCTACCTGCCAGGGGCGCGGCATTATCACCCAGCAGAGCGGCTTTTTCGTCCAGCAGTCCACCTGTCCCACCTGCCACGGCACCGGGGAGATCATCTCCGATCCGTGTCCCGCCTGCCGCGGAGAAGGGCGTGTGAGGGAGGATTCCCATATCACCATCCGCATTCCCGCGGGCGTTGCCACAGGCAGCCAGCTCCGCATTGCCGGGGAAGGGGACGCCGGGGTGCACGGGGGACCCACCGGGGACCTGCACGTGTTTATTGACGTCAAACCGCACGATATTTTCCAGCGTGAGGGCAATGACCTGAGCTGCACGGTTCCGGTCCCGCTTTCCCTGGCCGTATCCGGAGGCAAGCTGAAAGTTCCCACGCTGGAAGGCGCGGCCACCATCAAGCTGCCGGAAGGCACGCAGAACGGCATGATCTTCCGCCTGCGCGGCAAGGGGATGAAAGCCCTCCGCAGTTCGGACGTGGGGGACATGCTGGTGGAAGTGGAGGTGGAGATTCCCTCCCAGCTCACCAGGGACCAGATGGACAAGCTGAGCGCCTTTGCATCCACCGTGGATGAAAAGCGCAACCAGCCGGCCTGCGTGGCGTTCGCCGAAAAGGCGGCGCGCTACCTGAAGAGCAAGTAAGGTTCTGTTTTTCCGCTTCAAACATGGCTCGTTTCTATCTCCCTGCATCGGAATGGTCCGCTCCCTCCTGGGAGCTGCGCGGGGATGAAGCGCACCATGCAGCCAAGGTCCTGCGCCTGAAACAGGGGGATGCCTGCGTCGTCTTTGACGGCTGCGGCCGTGCCGCCCATGCCGTGGTGGCGGAACCTCCGCGCAGTTCCGGCGTGTTGCTTGTTCCGGGGGAGGAATGCCCTCCTTCTCCGTCCGTAGCGCATCTGACGCTGTGCCAGGCGGTTCCCAAGGGAGCCAACATGGACCTCATTATTCAGAAAGCCGTGGAACTGGGCGTTTCCGCCATTGTACCTCTCCTGACGGACCGCACGATTGTGCGCCTGAATACCCGGGAAGCTGAAGCTAAAAGGCAGAAATGGCAGCGCATCGCTCTGGAAGCCTGCAAGCAGTGCGGCCAGAACACCCTGCCGGAGGTGGCTTCCCCCGTTCCCTTTGCGGAATGGCTGCGCCGCGGCGTGCCGGAAGGGCTGAACGTGATCGCCTCTCTCGTGCCCGGCGTGCGTCCGGTCAGGGACGTGCTGGAGGAAGCCCGTACCCGCTCCGTACGGAGCGCTTCCCTGCTGGTGGGGCCGGAAGGAGATTTTACGGACCAGGAGACGGCCATGGCCCTGGAGGCGGGCTTTGTCCCCGTTACGCTTGGTCCTATTGTCCTCCGCGTGGAGACGGCTGCCTTTTTCGGGCTGGCCGCCATGCGGTATGCTCTGGACTGAATTTTTACCCACACGCATTTCCATGTTCAAGAATTTGATTTTCGACTGGTCCGGCACGCTGGTGGACGACCTGGCCCTGACGCTGGACGCCTCCAATTACGTTTTTTCCCAATATGGAAAACCCTGCATGAACAGGGATGAATTCCGTGCGGAGTTCCAGCTTCCCTACCCGGATTATTATGCCCGCGTGCTGCCCCAGGCGGATCTGGATGAGCTGGAAGACCATTTCCGGTACGCTTTCCGCGTTTCCACCGCTCCGGTGGAAGTGCTGCCCAACGCGCGGGAATTCCTGGAATTCTGCCGCGCGCGCGGCGTGCGCTGCTTCATCCTCACCAGCGTGGATGCCAAGGAGTTTGACATTCAGTGCCGTGATCTGGGCATGATGGAATATTTTGAAGCCATTCACGCAGGCATCCGCCACAAAGACGCCCATATCCATACCCTGTTGGCCCAGCATGGCCTGCATGCGCACGAAACCGCGTTCATCGGGGATATGCAGCATGATGTGGAGACGGCCCACCATGCGGGCATCACGTCCATCGCCGTGCTGACCGGGTACAATGACGCCGCGCAGCTTTCCAAGGCCAGGCCGGACATCATCGTGCCGGACCTGCTTGTCCTGCGCACGCTGATGCGCCGCTATGCGCTGCCTTCCGATACGCAGGATTCCATCAACATCAACGGTCTGGAGCTGGATACCTTCATCGGGGTGCCGGAGGAGGAACGCGCCTCCATGCAGACCTTGAAGGCGGATATTACCTTTTATCCGGAGGAAGCGTTGTCCGGATTGAAAGACGATTTTTCAAGGACCGTCTGTTATGACTCCATCGCCACGGCCCTGAGGGCGGAAGCCATGGCGCGGCCCCGCAAGCTGGTGGAGACGCTGGCGGAAGACATGGGCCGGGTCTGCCTGCAGCAATTCGGCGCACGGCACGTGATCGTCACCCTGCACAAGTTCATCCTGCCGCGCACGGACAGCGTTTCCGTGACCGTGCCTGTTTCCCGGCACCGTTAGAGGGGGAAAGGTTCTTACCGGATATCCACCGCCTTGTCCTCCGGGACGGTTTTTCCGTCTTTGGTGAAGGTGTTTTTTTCCGCTTTCACGTTTCCTGTATGGCGTGTACGGATGGCGGTGCCGTTTTTGAGGTCAAACGCATTGCCTGTAATGGTAATGTTCTGGTGCACGTTTCCATCCGGACTGGGGGCGTGCGGGGCAATCTGGATGACCGCTTCTCCACATTGGATAAAGGTGTTTTGGGAGATGGTCATGTTCCTGACAACGCCGGATTCGTACCAGCCGGAAGCGTCATCCTCCACCAGAATGGCCGGCATGCCCGTTTTTTCAAAACGGCACCGTTCGATCAGCACCGGCTGCCTCGTGGTCAGCAGAAATCCCCTGGTGGGGATGTGGCGGCACACCGTGTTGCTGACGTGGACGGAGGGAGTCCAGGTGATGTTTTCCACGACGTCGTTGGGCTGGATGTTCCGGGGATTGGGTTGCCGCAGTGTGAGTTCAATTTCCCGGTCATTAAGCTGCCTGATACCGGAAACGGTATTGGTGGCGTAGGGAATCAGGGTATTGTAAGAAACGTAGTCAATCTTGTCCCCCACGGCAAAGGCGTCAAAGCCGAAAGTCTGTCCGTGCATGAAGCGGACGGTGATTTTGTTGGCGGCAGGCTGGCCGACGATGCGCAGGTGGGTGCCGTGCACGTTGATGGCGTCATCATGGGAGGAGCCCAGCACGGAATTTTTGACGATGATTTTACCTTTGCACCCGGAAAAGTGCAGATTGTCCGCCCAGGAGGAAGTGGTGCGCAGGGAGCGGGGCCGGGGAGCTACCTTTAAATGGTCAAATATGATGTTTTCGCTGAACTGGGAGACTACTCCCATGCCATGCATGTAATAGATCTGGCAGTTGTTCCACACGAGGTTCTTGCTCCTGTACTGGAAAAATCCGCAACAGTCCCTTCGCGTGTTGCGGTTCTGGTAGGACTGGCCCGGCTGCATGGTCGGGGAACCTTCCTTGAAGGTGATGCTGATTTTTCCCGGAGATAGTTCTTCTATGGTTGTTTTGCTTGGATTAAAGTCGCCTCGGAAGGTTCCGGAGGCGGAATCGAAAACCTTGGCATAGCCTCCTATTCGGAATTCCCAGCCGGGGCCGTGCCAGGTCAGCGCGCCATCCTTCACCGTATACAGGATTCCGTCCGGAATGGTCGCTTTCATGGTGTTCCCTTCGACTTCCGTAACCAGGAATTCACCCATGGTTGGGTGCAGGTAGTCAAAGCCCAGGCCGTTCAGGGAAATATTTTCCGCATGTTCCATGCAGACAAAGATGGCCTTTCCCTCCAGCATGATGTCTGTGGCTCCCGGTTTGCCTTCCAGGCGGACGTTTTTGGCCTCAACCAGGCGGATAGCCATGGCCTTCGGCTCCTTGGGGGCGTCATTGGTATTGGAAATCTGGGGCGTTCCGGTGACCAGCCCTCCGTGTTTAAAAATATGCCGGCCAGGCATGAACCGGATGGTGACCGGGGCCTGTCTGGACCCTTCCCCCATCACCACGAGGGATTCCGTATGTTCTCCGGGCTGAATGATGAGCGTGTCTCCCGGGGACATGAGGAGACGGTTGGCCGGGGCCATGCTCTTCCACGCCATGGCGGGGGAAGATCCGGAGTTGGCGTCATTTCCCTTGTCCGGGTCTATATGCCAGGTGTGGTTCCCCCCGGAGCGCGTGCGTTCCCCGCGTTCCGGGTAGCTCCCTGCCGTGCATAGCCCGGCAAGTGTTGTAAGGGCAAGGAGGAAAATGGCTCCGGGAAATTGCATCCTGTACTCTTACAGAAATGCAGGGTGCAGGGCAAGCTTCGTGTTGCACGTGCGCCGACAGGCATGTAAATGCTCCGGCCTTTCCGGGAGGCGTCCCTTATTTTTCATCCTTTTTCATCGGCCTGGAAAGGAAGCCGACGAGCTTGTCATAGTACGCCTTGGACTTGTCGTAATAGGATTGCGGGTCAATGTCCAGCTTCGTGCGGAACAGAAGCCAGAGCTTGTGGAAGGTATTGACGCGGTAGCGGATGTCGAAAATGCGGAATCCTCCCGCCTTCATTTTGTCCAGAATGGTGTGGTAAATGAGCGCCATGGCCTGGGCCGGAATGAGCGCGGCCTTGTCTTCCGGACTGAGGCGGTTGTATTCCGCCTCCGCATCCGCGAAAAATTTTTCCGCCAGGTCCGCCTCATATTGCAGCAGTTCCCGCAGCTGGGGAGAGTACACCCTGCCGCGCAGGTCTTCCAGCGAGTAGCCGAAGCGGTCCATGTCCTCCCTGGGCAGGTAGATGCGGTTGGATTTGTCACAGTCTTCCGCCACATCCCGGATGATGTTCACCATCTGCAGGGCGTGCCCCAGGGCGATCGCGTACGGGTAGGAGTCTTCCCCTGCGCCCATGATGCGGGCGGAGGTAAGACCCACGCAGCAGGCCACGCAGTAGGTGTAGTCCAGCAGTTCGTCGCGGTTGAGGGGCTGCTGCTGGCAGATATCGGAGCGGCAGCCTTCAATCAGGTGCAGCATGGGAGTAGTATCCAGATCCAGATCCTGGATGAGGGCTACGATGTCCTCTTCCAGCTCCGTCAGCTCCAGGTCGTTTCCGCCGTTGATGACTTCTATCCAGCGGTTCAGGGCGTCATGGCGTTCGCGGGGCGTCATGCCCGGTTCGTCCACGATGTCGTCCACGGTGCGGCAAAAGGCGTAAAATTCCGCCATGTGGCGGCGTTCTTCTTCAGGAAGGTCAATGAGAGCGAAGGCCAGGTTGGATTTGGCCTTGCTGGTGATAGTCTGGGCTTGGGTCATGTCTTGACAGGGAAAGCGTGCCTGTGGAAGGGCGGTAGATCAGGGGATAAGCCCCCAGTGGGAGGTAAAGGGCCACAGGCAGAAACTGGCGGGGCCTACGATGTTGTATTGGTGGACGGGTCCCCAGTACCGGGAGTCAAAGGAGTTTTCACGGGTGGAGTTGTCGCCGAGGGCCACGTATTCACGCAGGTAGGGGCGTTTTTTGTCGTTGGAGAGGTGTACGGTGCTGCCTTCCGTAATGTAGGCCCTGCCGTCCAGCAGGCTCAGCGGGGCGGGAAGGGCCACATAGCCGCAGGGCTGGTAGGGGGGCTTGCCGGAGGCAACCCGCTGGATGGTCCATTCCGTGGCTGGCTCTCCGTTGACGATCAGCCGGGAATCCTTGATGGACAGGGAATCCCCCGGCACGCCGCAGAGGCGTTTGACGTAATGGGTTCCTCCTTCCTGCCCGGTGTTGCCGCCCTTGTTGGCAATGCCTTCAATGCCGCGCGTGTCAAAGACGAAGACTTCCCCGCGTTCCGGCTTGCGGAAGTGGTAGGCCATCTTGTTCACCACGATCAGGTCACCGGCATCAAAACGCGCATTGACGATCGTATCCCCCGGCATGTAGCTTCTGAACGGCGTATGCCGTTCGGATTCGAAGCGCGGTTCCTGGTTAAGGAAGTAGCGGCGCGTCTCCGCTTCCGCCGCCGGAATTTCCAGCTTGGAGCCGTCGTCGAAAATCACGTTGGTAACGGTGAGGAGAAGATATTTGGTGCCGGGCTCAAAGCGGACGATTTTCTTTTCCTTGGCGGCAGTTTCATGAACATAGGAGCCGCCGTAAACGATCATGTCCCCGATTTTCTGCATCAGGGTGGGGTCTCCCTCCTGCGGGACGGCGCGGATGCCGTTCAGGGAGGGCTGCATGGAGCCGGTGGGGATGCGGAAGGGCTGGACCACGTAGGCGCGCAGACCCAGGAAAATGGCCAGGATCACAAACAGAACTTCCACGTTTTCCGCCAGACCGGAAGGGAGTGCGCCGGGAATGGATTCCAGTGTGGATTCCATTTTGGCCGTGATGGTTTCCACCTGCTGCCTGTCTCCCTGGCGCAACGCCGTTTTCAGCAGATTGCGGCTTTCCTCAAACTCCGCCAGGCGTTCGGGCGGCAGAATGTCCCGGTTGTAATTGATGTAGCGGCGCACCGCTTTCAGCGCCATGCGGCCTTTCCTGCGCCATTTGGGGGTAAACCAGGCCAGGGGATGGTCCAGAATGAACACCAGAATGGCGTTTGCGGCCGGAAAACGGTCGTAAAGGCGGGCTAGGATGGACTTGTGCGGGCTGTTCATGAGGTGCTGTTCCCATGATGCCCCGTCCGGAGGCATCATGGAAGTCTATTTTACGTTACGGCAGCCCCATTTTGCCCGGATTCAGCAAATTCCTGGGATCCAGGGCGGATTTGACCAGCTCGTGCAGATGAAAGGCCCCTTCTCCCACGGCTTCCCGGAACCATTTGGCCTTGGCCAGGCCGATGCCGTGTTCTCCGGTGATGGTGCCGCCGTGTTCCAGCACCCAGTGGAACAGCCTGTCCACGCAGGCGTCCGCCAGGGCTTTCTTTTCCGGGTCTGTGTAGTCGTCCACCATGATGTTGGTGTGGATGTTGCCATCCCCGGAATGGCCGAAACACGCGATGTCCAGCCCCGTTTCCCGGTTCATGGCTTCACAGAATTCCACCAGCTCCACCAGGCGGGACCTGGGGATGACGATGTCTTCATTAAGCTTGGTCATGCCTGTGGCTTTCAGGCTGTAGGAAAATTCCCTCCGGAGCTGCCAGATGGCTTCCGCCTCCGCCTCCGTGTCTGCGCGCAGCACGTTGGCGGCTCCGCATTCCTCCAGCAGGGCGCACAGGGAGTCCAGCTCCTCGCGCACGGCGGCCTGCCTGCCGTCCACTTCCACAATCAGGTGGCCGCGGCTGCCGGAGGGCAGGGCGCTGTCCCCCAGGTAGGCGCGTGCGGCGCGGAGGGTGAAGCTGTCTGTTATTTCCAGGGCGGAGGGAAGGTGCCCGCTGTTCAGGATGCGCTGCACGGCCGCGGGAGCCATGGGGAATTGCGGGAAACTGGCGCTGAGCGCTCCGAACGCTTCCGGATGGGGGATGAGGCGCAGAATGGCCCGGGTGATGACGCCCAGCATCCCTTCCGATCCGATGAAGAGGTCTCCGAGGTCGAAGCCCGTTTTGTTCTTGTGGGTGCGTCCACCGCATTCCACGATTTCTCCGCTGGCAAGCACCACGGTAAGCCCCAGCACATAGGCCTTCGTGACTCCGTATTTCAGGCACCGGGGGCCGCCGGCGTTCGTGGCGATGTTGCCTCCGATGCTGCATTCCTTCCGGGATGCCGGGTCCGGAGGGTAGAACCAGCCCAGAGCGCGGGCTTCCCGCTGGAGGTCCGCCGTGATGACGCCGGGTTCCACCACGGCTACGCCGTCTTCCGGAGAGATTTCCAGAATACGGTTCATCCGTTCCAGGGAAAGGCTGATGCCGCCGCGCACGGGAACGCAGCCCCCTACGTATCCCACGCCGCCGCCGCGGGCCGTGACAGGAATGTTCATGGAGGAGGCGTAGCGCAGCAGCAGGGAGACGTCCTCCGTGCTTTCCGGGAAAACGACCGCCTCCGGAAGTACGGAGGCATACCATTTGTCCCCGGCATGGGCAGCCAGCACTTCCGGAGCCCCGGAAACCTTTTCAGGCCCCAGGATGCGGGAAATGTCTTCTTCCAAAGACATGGGTCATTTGAGAATGGGGGTGCTGAAGCAGTCCGGGCGGTGGAAATCCGGCTGTCCGGAAAGGTCGTCCGCGGTGGTCAGGAAAATCTGGTCCGGAGTGTCCAGGATGAATGTGGCGGCCAGCTTGCAGTCACGGACGTCCACGCCGCGCAGTTCGTTCAGCGGAATCCGGGCCATGGCGCACCATCCCTCGTCCGTCAGGATGCTCTTGGTATCTACCGCCAGCGGGGCGGGAATGTCTTCATTGGCGCGGCGGGTGTCGGAAAAGGCGCAGGCCCACCAGGCGCCGTTGGGCGCAAGGTTGAATTCCCAGTAATTGGTGCCGTCTCCGGCCGCCAGGAACCATTCGGCCAGGTCATACTTCCACAGTTCCTGCTGGAACTGGCCGGGCCGGGCGTCCGGGTGGACCGTGGCTTCCTTGCTGCGGGCGGCCAGGAACCAGAGGTATTGTCCGTCCGTGGCAAAGGCGAATTCCGCGCTTGGCTCCACGTCGTAGCCGAACCAGTCGTTGACGAGTTCCTGCCGCGGCAGGGAGGCAAGCTGGTCAAAGCTTCCATCAAAGGCCCATTGGTGAATGATTACTTGCATACCATCACATTTGGACAGTTTGCAGGTTTTATCAAGCCAGAACGTCTTATGGGCTTGGATATTGACGTGATTTCTCCATCATGGGCTCTGTCATGCATTTTCAAAGGACGCTGAACCTGCTGTCCCGCGGAAGCGATCCCGGTTACCTGGCCGTGTTCATCGGCGGTTTCGGGGACGTGGTGGCGGGCTGCCTGAGCCGGGTGGAAAAAAGGTTTCCCGGTTTTTTGCCGGGAGTGGCGCATGCCACGGCTTATTACCACTGGGACGGAGGCGGCTGCGGAGTGTTTCTGGACAGGTGCGGGAAGATTGCGGAGGAACTGGAAGAGGTGCGCCGGGAATATCCCTGGCTGCCCGTCGTGCTGGTAGGCCACAGCTATGGCGGTTCCTGCGTGGTGGAAGTGGCCAGGAGGCAGAAGGTGGAAGCCGTTCCGCTCTGCCTCCTGACAATAGATGCCGTGGCCAGGCGGCAGAAGGACGCGCGCCCGGCATGCGTGGAATGGTGGGGAAACGCTTACCTCCGGGAAGGGGGCGGTTTCATGGACGTGGTGCCCAGAATAGGAGGGCGCTGGGGACACTGCACCGGGGCGGACGCCAACCTTGCCTTTTCCGGCTTCCAGAGAGACCTGGAGGGGCGTCTCTATTCCCATCGCCGCCCCGCACCCATGCTGTATGAATCGCCCGCAGAAGAAACATGCAGCCTTTTCCAGGCGGCTGCCGCATGGCTGGAAGGCAGGCTTCCGGACTGACCTTCGCAGGCCGGGGCGGTGCTACCGGTCCAGTTCATCCCACTTGACCAGCCGGGAGAGCAGCTGGCTGATCAGGCGCTCCGTCTGTTTCCGGGCTTTCTCTTCCGGCACTTTGATTTTATCCCCATACGCGGTGGATATTTGAAAATAGCACCAGCGCTGGTCCACTCCGTACAAAACCCTGTCCTTCATATCCATCAGGGTGCGGGACAGATGGTCTTCCGTCATGTGGTGGTGGCCGATGAACACGTAATAGTGCATGCTGTCCAGAATGGTGGGATGCGGCTGGCCCGGAGTAATGTTCTGCTGGGATTTCAGCTTGGTCATCGTGATGGTTCCGTGCCCTTCCACGGGGACTTTCACGGTGGTTCCGGTCAGGTTGAAGTGCCCCTGGGCCGGGAGGCAGCGTTCCGGGCGGTGGATGGAATTGTTCAGGTCATGGCCGGATTTGACGATGGAGACCCGGCACAGCACGGGAGCCGTTTCCGGCTCGTTCACGCTGATGGGAAGTTCCTGCATGTAATCCGCCTTGGAAAATTCCGTATCCGCAGCCAGGATGCTGCGTTCCTCTTCAGACTCCTGCCGGCGCGTGCCATGCCAGCCGTCCGGGTTTATGCCGATGGGAAGGTCCATGCTGATGGAGGAGTCCTGAACCTTTCCATGGCGGGGCATCAGGTAGATGCCGCCGAGCGTGACGGCCAGAAGAAAGGGCAGCAGAAGAATCTTGAGCGTTTTAATGTTCATGTTACCGGAAAACGCCTATTGGGATTTGTTTATTTTAACGACCAGCTTTTTGCGCCGTGACGGCTTCCAGATCATTTCCCCGGCCAGCAGGGAGTGGGTGACGGCCAGACCAACCAGGCAGATGGGGAAGAAAAACAACAGGCCGGACCAGTCGTGCCAGGTTTTCGCCGCAAACTGGGCGTCCCCGTATTCTGCCAGCACCACGATGCTGGTGATGCGGACGCCGTTGCCGATGACGGCCAGGGGAATGGCGCTGAGGAAGAGCACGCATTTCTTCCAGAACTTCAGGTCGGACAGGTAGGCCCAGGCGGCGGACAGCATGAGCAGGGCCATCAGGGAGCGCATGCCGCTGCACCCCCCTGCAATGTTAAAGGCGTCCCAGTGTCCTCCGGTGGAGCGGATATTGGTGCCCTGCAGGTAGGTGTCCACCCCGAAGAGGGTTGCTCCCAGGTACCCCAGATTCGTGGCGATGATTTGCAATCCCACCGTGGCCTGCTGAAAGGAGGGCAGAGGAATGCACAGCCAGAAAAAGAGCAGGGGAAAAGCGCACAGCCTGGCGACCTGCGGGCCGGCCATGTACCAGGAGCCGCCCAGCAGAATCAGGGGAAGTGCGGCCACGGTCACCCGGGGCTGGCCCACGCGGAAGGAAAGGGCCAGCAGCAGGCACGCCGGAATGAACAGGATCAGTCCGCGCCAGTCCGTGCGCTTCTGCGCCTGGGCGATCTTTTTCCTGGCATGGTACAGCATGAAGGCGACGATAGGGACCACCAGCCAGCCGTGCTCGTAATCCGTCTGCTTATTCCAGGAGGAAATAAGCCACTGGATGCTGTTGTCATTTCCAAAGGAGCCGAATTCCAGGAACGCCAGGTAGGGCCACGCCAGCAAAATGGCGGAGACGGCCAGGGTGACGATCACGGGGACGGTTAGAAATCTCTCTTTTGCGTCTGGAAGGGGGGAACCCATGATGGAGAAAAATCAAATTGTGAGAATTAAGTATTGCGATTATGTGGACCTGTGTTCAGAATGCGTCCGCTTTTCAGTTTCCGGTATGAAGATTATCAGCGGTACAGCACACAGAGAACTTGCGGAGCGCATTGCGCAAAGCATAGGCATTCAGTTGACGGACGTCACGGTGAACACTTTCCCCGATGGAGAAAGTTTTGTAAAGATAAATGAAAACATCCGCGGCAAGGATGTGTTTCTTATTCAGCCCACCTGTCCGCCTACCAACCATAATATCATGGAATTATGCGTGATGGTGGACGCCGCCCGCCGCGCCAGCGCCGGACGCATCACGGCGGTGGTTCCCTTCTTCGGATATGCGCGCCAGGACCGCAAGGACCAGCCCCGCGTTCCCATCACCGCCAAGCTGGTGGCCAACCTGCTGACCGCCGCCGGCGTGGACCGTGTGCTGACCATGGACCTGCACGCCGCCCAGATCCAGGGCTTCTTTGATATTCCGGTGGACCACATGTATGCCGCTCCCGTTTTAATCCGCCACCTGCGCGAGCATTATGTAAAAGACCTTCAGAAACTGGTCGTCGTTTCCCCGGACGTGGGCGGCGTCAAGATGGCTCGCGCCTATTCCGACGCCCTGGGTGCGGAACTCGCTATTGTGGCCAAGCACCGCGTCAACGCCACGCATGTGGAAGCCATGAACGTGATCGGTGACGTGGAAGGGCGTGACGCCGTCCTGATTGACGACATGACGGAAACGGCCGGCACCCTGTGCGCCGCCGCCAATATCCTGAAGGAACGCGGCGCCCAGCGCGTGTTTGCCTGCGTGTCCCACGGGGTGCTGGGAGACATGGCCCGCGAGCGTATTGCAGGCTCCTGCATTGAACGCGTGCTTACCTCAGACACCGTTCCGATGGCCCACGGCCCCAAGGTGGACTGCATCAGCGTGGGCGACCTGCTGGGCCATGCCGTGCAGCGCATACATGACGGAGAATCCGTATCATCATTGTTTGACATTTAGCCAATTTTAGTGCAGAGTCCTGCGCCCTGACCTGAGTATCGGTTTACGCGGGTTCAGAAATCCCGGCGGGGCCTCTGCCTGAACCCGATTAGGAAACATTATCAATCAACACTCAATATTGCCTCTATAAAACATGGCTACATCCCATTCCCTCAAGGCCGAAACGAGAGCGTGCGGCTCCGGTAATCTGAAGCAACTCCGCAGCCAGGGCCTGGTCCCCGGCGTGGTTTACGGTCCCGGTTTTGACAACGTCAACATCCAGGTTGACGCACGCGAATTTGCTCGCATGCTGGCTTCCGCCGTTTCCGAACACATTCTGGTGGCCCTGGACATTAACGGCAAGATCGTGAAGGCTCTTCTCAAGGAAGTGCAGCACAACCCCATCACCAATTCCTGCCTGCATGTGGACTTCCAGGCCGTTACCGATACCACGGTCATCCACTCCGTCGTTCCCGTTATCCTGGAAGGTGAAGCCGCCGGCGTGGCCCTGGGCGGCGTGCTGGACCAGACCATTCATGAATTGGCGATCATCTGCCAGGTGAAGAATCTGCCGGAATCCATCACGGCTGACATTTCCGGCCTGAAGCTGGGCGAAACTCTGCGCATTGCCGATCTCAAGCTGCCTTCAGGCGTAACCACGGAACTGGCCGGCGACGTGATCGTGGCCATCGTGGAAGCTCCCCGTGTTTCCACTGAGGAAGCTGCTCCGGCCGCTGAAGAAGCCGCTGCCGAGAAGTAAGCCGATACCGCCTGTTTTTATCTTTCCGGGCCCGGAACCGTTTTTACGGCTCCGGGCTTTTTTTTGTCGCCAAGAAAGCATCTTTTGGTAGAGTACAGAATACGTATTCGTCAGATCAATTTGGAAAAAAGCCTTAGATTTATGAACAAGTCCCTCATATTGGCGTTGACCGCGCTCGCTCCGCTTGCTGTGGCGGATGAAGTAAAACTCAAGGATGGAACCGTTTACAAGGATTGTACCGTAGAAGTGGAGACCCCGGAAAGCGTGAGCCTTCTGGTTCCCGTAGCCGGAGGGATCAAGGATTCCGTGACCGTCAAAAGGGAATTGATCGAGTCCATCAAGAAATCGACTCCGGATGAACTGGAAGCCGCCAAGATCAGCAAGACGTACGCCAAGCCGGAAGCCATGAACGCCAAGGAGCTGGAAAGCGCTGTGGCCGATCTGGACAAGACCATTAAAAAGAACCCCCAGGGGCTCGCTCATGACGCCGCCGTCAAGGCCAGGGCCAGAGTAGTGGTTCTGCTGGAGGAGAAAAAGCTGGTGGAGGGCGCCCAGGCCGCACAGGAAGCCAAGGAGGATGAGGAGGTAACCGTACGCACCAAATACGACCATGAAGCCAACAAGCTGTTGAAACGTTTCAAGGTGCTGGCTGCGCGCAATCCCTACCAGGCCATGGCCGTATACGACCGCATGCGCGACGGTTATCCCGGTTCCGCCGCCCTGGCGGATGCCTATCCGGACGCTTCCAGAATCGCGGGACAGCTCAACCGCAAGCTGGAAGTCATGATCGCCGCCAAGGAAAAAGCCCTGGAAAAGGAACGTGAAGTCTTGAGAAAAGAGGAGGAAAAGCGCCGTGGAGACCCCAAGCTGACGAAAGAGCAGCGCCAGGCTCTGATGGAAGCTTTCCAGAAGAAGCAAACCTCCATCCGGGAGCGTGAAAACCAGCTCACGGAAGTGTACCGGGCCTTCCGCAAGAAGGTCAAGGAACGCGGAGACCGGTGGTACGAGCCTACGGCCGGTTCTCTGGAAGCCATGAGGGATCTCAAGCTGGTGGCCGCCACGGATGCGGAACGCCTGAAAAATCAGGAGCCGGAAAAAGGGGCCGGGTCCGCCGCTCTGGAAAAGGCGTGGAACCTGTGTGACGAGAAAAAATTTGACGAGGCCATGGAAGCCCTGACGGAGGTCCGCACGGCTCAGGTGCCCAAGGAATACTATGAGGAACTGACGGAGACGGTGCGCGTGGGCCTTCAGGAACAGCGTGCCCGTGAACGGGCGGAGCGCGCGGAGGCCGCCCGCAAGGCCCGCGAAGACCGGGACAAAAAGCGCCAGGAGGAAAGAGCCGCTGCCAAGGCCAAGAAAAAGTGACCCCGCCGTTTTTCTGTTCCTGTGAATGAACAGCCTGCTGCATGGCTTCCTTCCCGGAGCCATGCAGTTTTTTGTCGGGAAAAGGGGATAAATCTTTCCCCATGCGGTATTTCCTGCTTTCTTCCGCCGTGGCTTCGGTATAGAAGAGTCCCATGAGGAACGCTTCTTGCAAACGGGTCACGGGTGAAACGGACATCAGCATGGAACTGAACCTGGACGGCACAGGATGCGCCGCCGTCGCCACGGGCCATGCCTTTTTTGACCACATGCTGGATTTGCTGGCGCGTCATTCGCTGATGGACCTGAGCCTTCAGGCGCGCGGCGACCTGGAAGTGGATGCCCACCACACCGTGGAGGATGTGGGAATTGTTTTGGGGGAATGCATTAAGAACGCGCTGGGGGACAAGAAGGGAATCGTACGCTATGGCTGTTCCTATCTTCCCATGGATGAAACCCTGACGCGCGTCGTGATGGACCTGAGCAACCGCCCGTACGTCGTTTTCCACATTCCGGAAGGCGGCCTTCCGGACGCCCCCAATTTCCCGCTGACTCTTTGCGAGGAGTTCTGCCGTGCGCTGGCCAGCAACCTGCGCTGCAACCTGCATGTGGAAGTGCTCTACGGCAGGGACGGTCACCATATTGCGGAATCCATCTTCAAGGGCATTGCCCATGCGCTGCGGCAGGCCGCCGCTATTGATCCCAGGGCCGCCGGGATGCTGCCTTCAACCAAGGGAATGCTGTAAGCCCATGAAACTCGGCGTGATTGATTACGGCGCGGGCAACCTCCGCAGCGTGCTGAATACCTTTGGGGCCGCCGGTGTAAACGGCCATCTGGTTCGTACGCCGGAAGACGCCGCAGGCGTGACCCATCTGGTTCTCCCCGGTGTGGGCGCCTTCGGGGATTGCGCGGAAAAACTGCGCCGCCAGGAACTGGTGCCGCTGATCCGGACGTGGATAGAGCAGGACAGGCCTTTCCTGGGCATCTGCGTAGGTTACCAGGTTCTTTTTGAGAGCGGGCAGGAAGACGAACAGGTGCCCGGACTGGGCATCTTCAAGGGGCGCGTGGTCCGTTTTGAGGAATCGGAACTCAAGGTGCCCCACATGGGGTGGAACCGGCTCACTCTTTCCAATCCTGCCGATCCCATCTGGAAAGGCATGGGGGAGGAGCCGTACTTTTACTTTGTGCATTCCTATTATCCCCGTCCGGAGGATGAATCCCTGGCGGCCGCTTTTTGCACCTACGGCGTGTGTTTTGCCGCCGCAATCAGGCTCGGCAATCTGGTAGCCACCCAGTTCCATCCGGAAAAGAGCCAGAAACTGGGTGTAAAGCTGCTGGAAAACTTCGTTTCCCTGTAGACCTGCTGCAATGCGGGCAAGCGCGTCTGCGCTTCTCGTCCTGGAAGGGAGGGAGGAAAAAGCCCCTTTATGGAAAAATCGTTCCGGCCATGGCCGGGTGGCAATTTTCTCACCACCAGGGACTGATGGATATGAAAGGCGGCATTCCCGGCTTTTTCTTCCTGCCTTGATCGGTTTACGATCCCGTCCCTCAGCTACTGGGGAGCTGGCCTTCAGGGCAGCGAACGTTTGCTGGATAAATCCGCCTGCTTCCGGGTACGAAGAGGGAGCAGTACATAAGAAAAGAACCGCCTCCGTAAAGAGGCGGTTCTTTGTGATGAAAAAGCAAGGAGCGGATGCTTCGTCCGCATGGGCCGGATTTAGCCGATCACCTTGTAGTACTGAAGGTGGATCTGGGGATTCAGGCGAAGGCGTTCGCGGATGGTCCTGATGGCGGAAGGTTCTGCGGAGAACGTGTAGGTCACGTACTGGCCGGCGGAAAGGTGGTTGGATTCGTAAGCGAATTCGCGGCGGCCGGCGTTTTCCGTGGCGGTGATGTCGGCGCCTTCTTCCTTCATCGTGGCGGCTACGGTATTGATCAACTCCTCAACGGGGGTTTCCGTACCCTTCATGTTGAATACGATAAGAGCTTCGTAATTTCTCATGGTCTTGTGATAATTAGAAATGTGTCGTGCGAACGGTGCGCACCTTGCGGGCAAGTAAGGTGCAATGATTGTCTCCGGAAAGCAAGCCTATTTTTTACCTTGTTTCCGGGAACGGGCCGTTTTCTGCAATTTATTCCCAATGGGGGAGGGGAGAAAGAGAAACAGCGGCGAGGAAGAGGTTGACTTTCCCTGTACGGCTGGCAATGATCCGTTCATGATAAAATGGTTTTGCATGGCGCTTGTGGTGGGGAGCCTCTGTTGCGGGAGCGTCCGTTCCGGCGTCCGCATGGTGGATGCGGGGAGGGAAGACGCGGATATTGCGGCGCTGGACCTGATCGCTTCACAGGTAAGGGATTCCGCTTCCTGTAAAAAAGTCGCGGAACAATTGAACCGGGAGGCTGACCGGCAGGAGAAATTATGGAAACAGGCATTCCTGTCCGGTATGCCGACCCTGAGGGAGCGTGTTCAAATAGCCGAATTGGAGGCGCGGCATTGGAAAAAGGCGGGGGGCTTGAAGCTCCGGTTTTTATGGGATTTGGAGGAGGCCGGCGGGATTTCCCATGAAGATGCCGGGGAAGTGAGGGAGGCTCTGGGCAAGGTGATTCTTGCTAGCGGGACTGCCCTGGATTCCCTGAACGGCTTCATCACTGGAGCGGAACTGCCCCTGCCTTCGTCCCCGGACGGCGATTCCTATGAAAAGCTGCTGGCCTGGAAATGGGATCCTGAACATTCTCTGGTTTATTGGATGGACCATGACCCGGTGGTCAACGGTGCGCTGGGAAAGGCGATGGCCCGTTGCTGGAATGGCGGGGTCTTGGCGTTGCTGGAGAGCATACTATACCGGCTGGAGCGGGAAAGGGCCGCTCAATTGATCCGCCGCCATGCGGACCGGAAGGTGGAGGCGGAGCGAAGGCTTTCCCGCCTCCCTGCCTTGACGCCCGGGCAATGGTGCTGGTTTCAGAAACAGGAACGGGAACATTGGGGGGATGCCGACCTGGATGCCGCCCTGGTGATGAGTCTGTGCGGGACGTCTTTGGATGACTGGTTCCGGGACGATCCTTTTTCCGATCGTGGGAAGGAGGAGAAAGACCCCGCCATGGAATCTGCGTGGCTGTATTGGCGCGCTGTTCCGGACAGAATCGTGCAGGTATGGAAGGAATTGGAGGAAAAGGATTGAAACAGATTGCCATTCAACTATATTGCATCGAATGAACGTATGGCGTGCTGTTTTACTGTGCTGGGCGGTCTGCGTGATTCCGTCGGTGGCGGAGGTCCGGTTATCGGATGTGATGAAGGATGATGCATTTACCAAAGCTCTGGAGACGGTCGGCAGACGGGTGAAGGATTCTGCCTCCTGCAAAGAAGTGGCGGAACAATTGAACCGGGAGGCTGATCGGTTGGAACAGTTGTGGCGGGAGGCATTCCTGTCCGGTTTTCCTTCCACGCAGGAATGGTGCCGGATGGCTGATGTAGAAGCCCGGTTGTTCAGAAAAGTAGCGGAGAGCAGGGAACAGGAGAAGAAGGAGGAAATAGTTTTCTTATCGGAGTTGGAGGATGACGGGGTCGTTACCCATGAAGAGGCGGAAGAGGTATTTGCCGCGTTGCGCAGGATCATGTGGGTGTCCAAGACGGCGATTGACTCGCTGGACAGCTTTATCGCCGGGGCGGAACAGCCTTTGCCGTCGTCCCCGGACGGAGATTCCTATGAAAAGCTGCTGGCCTGGAAATTGAATCCGGAGTCTTCCCTGTCTTATGTGATGGACCATGACCCGCTGGCCAATGGCGGTCCGGAAGAAATGCTGCAATGCTGCTGGAATGACGGGGTTGTGGGACTGCTGGAGAATACGGTTTCCCGGATTTCCCGGGAGAGGCGGTTTTTACTGATCCGGCATTATGCTGACCGGAAGGTGGAGGAGGCGGAAAGGCTTTCCAGGCTTCCTTCCCTGACGCCTGAACAATGGTGCTGGTACTTGAAGCAGGAACATGACAGGGAGGCCCTGGAGCGTTCCGCAGGGGATATCTTAACCGTGATATTGCTCCTCTGGAAGGAGGGAGACGAAAAGGAGGATGATCCCTTGATGGAGGAAACCTTCCGGTACTGGGTGTCCGCCCCGGAACGTGCCGCGCAGGTGTGGCACGAAAAACTACGGAAGGAAGAAGGGCGTTAACGCGTTTGCGCCATCCTCACGGCCAGCTGGAAGGCGTGGATGGTGCTGGACGGATTGGCCTTTCCGGTTCCTGCCAGGTTGAAGGCGGTTCCGTGGTCCGGGCTCAGGCGGGGGCGAGGAAGGCCCAGGGTAACGTTGACGGCAGTATGGAAGTCCACCAGTTTCAAGGGAATCAGCCCCTGGTCATGGTAAGGGGCCAGCACTGCATCATAGAGGCCTTCCACCGCGTCACGGTACACGCAGTCCGGAACGGCGGGACCGTCAAATACGGCGTCCGGGCATGAACTCTCCAGCTGCTTTACGGCCGGGGCGATGACGGCTCCGTCTTCATCTCCAAAGGCGCCGTGTTCCCCTGCATGGGGGTTCAGGGCCGCCAGGGCGATGCGCGGGCGGAGGATCCCCCTGCGGAGGCAGAAATTTTTCAACAGGATCCCGATGCGGACCAGCTCCTCCGTGTTCAGCAGGGACGGCACGCTTTGAAGGGATGTGTGGATGGTAGCCAGCCCCACCGTCAGCCGTTTGCCGGTCAGGCACATGGCGTAGTTGTCCGTTTCCAGGCGCTCCGCAAAGAATTCCGTTTGGCCCGGCCAGCGGAAGCCCGCTTCATGCAGGGTCTCCTTGCACACGGGAGAAGTGACGACGGCGTCAACCGTCCCTTCCCGGAGAGCTTGCGCCGCCTGTTCCAGATGTTCAAAGGCGTACCGGGCGGATTCACAGTTCGGTCTTCCGGCGGGAACGTTCACCCTGCTGCCGATAAGGCGGTATTCCGCTTCATTCGGGAGCTCTCCGGAAGCCAGAGCGGCGGAGATGATTTCCGGCCCTATGCCCGACTGGTCCCCCAACGTGTATCCGATGACCGGTTTCATGGCGTGGAGAACAGAGAGGATGATGATTCCGTGGCTGATGATGTTTCGCCGGCAGAGGGCGGAATTTCTTCTGCCGGGAGAGCGGGGGATTCCGCCGCAGGGGTGGGTTGGAGAGCGGTGGCCCGTTTTTTCATGTTGATGACCTGGGTGGTCTTCTCCGGTTCGTCAGGGTTGCGAAGCTCGAATTCCAGATGGGAGTTGGTGGACCAGTGGTAGTAAATGGTGGCGCCGAGGGCGGCCAGCACCAGGATCAGGAGAATGGAACCGAAGAAGGAGCGCATGCCGCTACTGTGTCCTGTGGAAAAGGGGAATTCAAGAAATTATCAAGCCCTCCCTATATGGGGAAGAGGCGTGCGCCTGCCGCATAAAACGTCTTTGCCGGAAGGAGAGGCAAAAGCGTGTCTGCATGTTCCGGCTTTTTCTGCATGGCCGGGCGTGGCGGCCAGGAAGGAGGGCGGCGCTGTCAGGCCAGGATTTTAACCGCCGTGAACAGGATGATGAGAAGAATGACAAAGCCGATGATCCTGGCCACCATGCTGCTGGCTTCTCCGTTCTTCCCGCACCTGGTGCAGTTTTCCGTACAATTCATGCCGCCGCATTCCACGCCGCACTCGCCGCAGGAGAAATCTTCCTGCCGTTCCTGCACATGATCTGCAAAGAGGAGTTCCAGCTCGTGCACGGAAGGCTCCAGGCCGGAGACGACAATCTCCCCGTCAATGGCGAGGGCGGGGAGAGGACTGCCGATCTGGTCCGGAGCGGTTTCCGTTTCCTGCATTTCCTGGTTCATGCCCAGATTTTCCAGTGCCTGGCGGGCGTTGGCGCGCAGGGCGGTTCCCGGGAAATCCGGGCTGTAAAAGAATTGAATGCTGGTCATGGCGTTGAGTACGTGTCCGGAATGCTCCCGTTGGCGGAAAACGGTTTCCTCCAACAAATAGGATAGGAGGCGAAAGGTCAATGCGTTTTTCCGTGTCATGACATATAAGTGTTGTACGGAAAGCATTTTAGACTTTTCAAACGTGGGGGGAAGGGGCACTATCCCGCCGGTCCCTCCATGAAAAAGCTATCTCTATTCCTCCTGACCCTGGCCTGCGTATTCCAGTTTTCCGCCCAGGCGCAGGAAAAGCCCAGTTACATTGCCATTGAGGCCAATTCCGGCAAACTCCTTTTCAGCTCCAATGCGGAAGCCAGAAGGCCCGTCGCCAGTCTCTCCCAGGTGGCCACCGCCATGGTGACGCTGGACTGGGTAACCCGCACGCGCCTGCCGCTGGATACCTTCATCACCGTTCCCCAGGAGGCGTTCGGCCTCCGTGCGGGCAATCCCATGGACCTTCAGCCCGGAGACCGCCTGACGCTCCGTGATGCCTTGTATTCCACCCTGCTGGGGTCAGACAACGTTTCCGCCCTGACCATCGCCTCTTTTGTGGGCCGTGACCTGGTGTCCCGCCGGGGCGGCGGTTCCCCCATTGCCGCCTTCGTGACGGAAATGAACA
The DNA here is from genome assembly GCF_020860705.1 of Akkermansia sp. Lineage (GTDB taxonomy): Bacteria > Verrucomicrobiota > Verrucomicrobiia > Verrucomicrobiales > Akkermansiaceae > Akkermansia. The sequence goes on along the minus strand of NZ_JAJBTT010000002.1, from coordinate 5,008 downwards.
ATCTGGCCCGCTCCCTGAGGATGGCCAAAACGCGTTTCACCGCTCCCCACGGGCTGGATACGGGCAGCTCCGTTTCCACCTCCTGCGCGCTGGATATGGCCCTGCTGGGCGTTTACAGCATGCAGAATCCGGCCTTCTGCTACATTGTTTCCCAGGCGAGCCGCCGCATCGGCGTGCAATCCCAGACCAAGGGCATGACGATGTACGATATTTCCAACAATAACAAGCTCATGAGCTCTCCCGGCGTGGACGGCATCAAGGCGGGTACCTCCCGCGCCGCCGGCCCCTGCCTGCTGCTCAGCGTGACGCGCAACGCAATCTCCCGCCGCAGTCCCCAGACGGGAACGGAGGTGATTTATCCCCAGCGCATGATTATTGTGGTTCTCGGTTCTGCGCAGCGTTACCCCCTTGCCAAGCAGATGATGAGCACCGGCTGGCGGGTGTGGGAAAACTGGCAGGCTTCCGGCATGGACATGAAGGACCCCAAGGAGTTCGTCCAGCTTCCTGTGAAAACTGGGACAGAAAAGAGATAGGAAGTAGACGGCGCCGGAAATTTCTGCTATAAGAAGCACCGAATATGAACATTGGTGTTTTGAATAGCGGGGGAGACTGCCCCGGGCTGAATGCAGTTATTGAAGGTGTTGTAGGCGCGGCCTCCCGCCGCGGCTGGAACGTTGTCGGTTTTTACGATGGCTTTGAGGGTCTTTTGTCTGAAGAGGGTGATGACCGGTTTGAATGGCTGACTCCCGCCGGCTGCCGGGGATTGCGCGCCAAGGGAGGCACCATTCTTGGGACCGTGAACAAGGGGAATTTCGCCATCAAGGTGGGGGTGGGCCAGAAGGGGGCGATTGAACCCTCCGTACTGGAAAAGACAAAGGCCACCGTGCGGCGCCTGGGATTGGACGCCCTGATCGTCGTGGGCGGGGACGGGTCCCAGTCCACGGCTCTTTTGCTTTCTGAAATAGGCCTTCCTGTGGTGGGTGTGCCCAAGACCATTGACAATGATCTGGGCGCAACGGACGTTACCTTCGGGTTTTACAGTGCCGTGTCCATCGTTTCCGAATCCCTGGACCGCCTGCAAACTACCGCCAACGCCCACCAGCGCATGATGGTGGTGGAAGTGATGGGGCGGCATGCCGGCTGGATTGCCCTGGAAGGCGGCCTTGCCGGAAGCGCGGATGTGATTCTGCTGCCGGAAATACCATTCTCCCTTGAAAATGTGGTGGAATGCATCAAGGCACGGAAGGAAGCCGGACAGAGGGAAATCCTGGTAGTAGTTTCCGAAGGAGCCCGGCTGGCGGATGAATTGGTGCTGCTGGATGAAAAGACCCAGGGGGAAGTGCGCCTGGGAGGCATCGGCAAGGTGATTTCCAAGAAATTGGAGGAGGCTACGGGGATTGAAACCCGCGCCTGCGTGCTTGGCCATATCCAGCGCGGTGGTTCTCCCTGCGCCTATGACCGCATTCTGGGGGTGCGGTTCGGCAGTTATGCCGTGGAGCTGGTGGAAAAGCGCCAGTTCAGCTGCATGGTCGCCCTCCGGGGGACGCAGATGACGGCCGTACCCATTGAGGAAGCCGTGAAAACCTTGAAACTGGTGGATCCTGACTGTCAGCTGGTGCGCACGGCGCGCGATCTGGGCGTCTGCTTTGGGGATTGACGCTCTTCTCCTCTGCAAACAGGAGCCGCTGTTCTGTGCGGCTGTGATTTTTCCAACCGTATCCTGAATTCAGGGTACGGTTATTTTTTCAGGAAGAGCGCCGTATTCATTGGGGCCGGAAGAGCTTTTAAGCAGCATCATGGACAGGAAGAGGATGGAAAACAGGTCCATCAGGTTGGAAATCATCGCCAGGTAGCTCAGGTAGGGCGCCATGTCCTCCGGAACCAGGCGCAGCAGGAAAATCAGCAGGAAGGAAACGATAAAAATAAAGATGGGGATCAGGATGAATTTCCCGCTCAGGTTGCTGTCATGCAGGCGGCGCACCGCAACGGGCATGTTGAACAGGATGTTGAGGCCCGCCACGGCCGCCAGAAGTTCCAGGGACAGCATGCTCAATTCCCCGGACTGGTAAAAAAAGTAAAAGGTGGGGTTGAAGCAGGCGTGGGCCAGCAGGATAAGGGTATCCTGAGGATGGGTGGCGTACGTCAGGATTTGCAGGGACGGGGAGAGGTAGAGGCCCCGCGGGCTGCTGTCAACGTCGATCATGCTGTATCCCAGCGGCAGGAACAGAAGCGCGGAAAGGAGGAAGAAGGACCAGAATTCCGCACGGGAAGCGCGTCCCGCCATCGTGCCCAGCTTCCGCAGGCTGATGAGCCAGTAAAGGTAAAACGGCGTGAAGGGCTGCCTTTCCTGTTCTTCGGAAGGGCCGGCGGCGTCTGCCGGCTGTGCGGCCGGCCGGCGGCAGTACTTGTTGCCGCCCGTTTTGCTTTCTCCCAGCGTCAGGTAGAAAAAGATCAGGCGCCCCAGGCCGAAGGGAAGCAGCAGAAAAAGAATCCAGAAACCGCTTCTTCCCGTATCATGCAGGCGTCTGAATGCCGCTGCCGTGCAGGGGATGATCAGGGCTGCCCACAGAAGAATGGTCAGGGCGTCACCGTAAATGCTCAGCCTTCTGTCCGGAATGTGCAGCCAGTCCGTCAGGATGTAGCCTGCCAGGGCCGGAATCAGGGACAGGAGGGGAAGCGCCATGAACCACCAGAATTCCGCGCGGGAAGCGCATCCGCGGAAATCCGCATAATGGCGGAAGCCTTTTTTCCAGCAGAAAAGGGGAGAAGGGGAGGAAGGCGCGTGAGGGGAGATTGCCGGAGCGGCGGGAGCAGGGGTAGCAGGGGTAGCAGGGGAGTCCGGCATGATGGAAAGGGGTTTCCGTTTAGACCCCTGAAGGCCGGGAAATGCTCAATGCTCCGCCTTTCCAGGACACGGAAAGTTTTTTGCCGCACAGGGCTGTTTCAGATCAGGACCACTGCCATCAGCAGCATCCCGGCAATGATGCCCATGATGGAAATGTGATGGTGGCCCCAGCGTTCCGCCATCGGCAGCAGTTCGTCAAAGGAAATGAAGACCATGATGCCGGCCACGGAGGCGAAGAGGATGGCCAGCACCGTGGGGGTGAGGAAGTGGAACAGGAAGAACATGGCGATGGCCGCTCCCACCGGTTCCGCCAGGCCGGAGAGGAAGGAATAAAAGAGGGCCTTTTTACGGCTGCCCGTGCCGTAGTAAAGGGGGACCGCCACGGCGATTCCTTCCGGAATGTTGTGGACGGCTACGGCCAGGGCGATGGAGGTGCCCAGTGTCAGGGAATCCAGCCCGGCGGCAAAGGTGGCGATCCCTTCCGGAAAGTTGTGGATGCCGATAGCCAGGGCGAACAGGATGCCGGATCTTTTAATCTTGGAGGAGGAAAATTCACCGTTGCCCTGCCCGTGGATATCCTCCGGGCCGCGCGCCTCGTGCGGGTTTTCGTCTTCCGGCACTAGGTAGTCAATCAGGGCTGCCACGGCGATGCCTCCGAAAAAAGATGCAATGGCAATCCATGCGCCCGCCGTGTGGCCTTCAAACTCCATCAGACGGTGCTGGGCTTCTCCGAGCAGTTCCACCAGGGAGATGTACACCATCACGCCTCCGGAAAATCCCAGGGAGAAGGTGAGTGTCTTCGTATCCGTCCTCTTCATGAAGAAGGCGATGAAGCCCCCTATGCCGGTGGCGAGGCCGGCCAGCGTAGTGAGCAGGAAGACGGTGAGGATATGGCTGGTGGAAAGATCCATGTGTGGAACCGCAGAATAAAAAAGCTCCGGCGGGAATGGATGTCTTATTTCGCGGCAGCAGGAGGGTTGGGCTGCATTCTGATGGCGGGAATGGCTCCCGGGGGGAGGGGCGGTTGTTCTCCCGGCTTCAGGTGTCCCCGTTCCTTTTTGAGTTCGGGCAGATTTTTCAGAAGACTGCTGCAAACCTGGCCGTCGGAACTGTCCGGAAGAAGGGCCACGGCTTCTTTCAGGGGCTGCTCCACTTCATTCACCCTGTTTTGCTGGATGAGCAGGTTCGCCTTGGTAAGAAGAATGGTTTGCTTGATTTCCGGGAGCAGGCCGTCCTTGCTCATGTAGCCGTCCAGCATGGAGAGGGCTTCATCAGGCTTTTGTTCCATCAGGGTGAAGAGATCGTTTTGACGGAACATCTTGAACAACGCTTCACGCTGAGACTTCAGCAGCTCTTTCCGTTCCAATCCAGCCCGGATGCCGGAAGCAGCTTCCGGGTCCAGTTTTGCCAGTTCTTCCAGAGCCGGCTTGTAGAAGGTGTTGATGCTGGACTGGGGAACCGTTTTCAGGAGTTGGACCAGGGTGTCCCGGCGCTGCTGGTCCGTGAGCTGCCCCGCCAGTTTGGCCATCAGGGACTGTTGCGTTTTGAGGGTTTCCGCCGCCTTTTCCGCATCCTGCATGACCTGGTCCGGGTTGTTGTATCCTATGACGGTGTGTACGGGGCGTCCCTGGGCGTCCGCAAACACCAGCGTGGGGAACCCGGTAATATCATAAGATTTCTTGTAGATTTCCAGAGAAGCTTTCGTTTGTTCATCCTGCTGCTTTTTACGCGGGAAATCCAGTTCCACGGGAATGAAGGAGCGGGCGATGCCTTCCTGAACCCTGGGGAGGGAGAGGGCCTGCTTTTTCTGCATGATGCAGGCTCCGCACCAGTCAGAACCGGTGAATTCCAGCATCACGCCTTTTTTTTGGGAAGCGGCCTGCTGCATGGCTTCCGCAGGATTGGTGCTCCAGGCTTCGGAAGCTCCGGCAATCCCGGCAAGGAGTGCGGCTGCGATGGGCAATAGGATGATGTTCATGATGGAGCGGTAAGGTTACATGGGAGGCAGCGGAGAATGGGCCGGAGGCACCCACATGCCCCCGGAGGGAGATGCGTCTGAATCTCCCGTATGGGTGGGAGTTTCAATTTGCGGCTTGCCGGAGGGAGGATCCAGGTCTTTTACCACCACTTTCTTCTTGCCCGGCTGGGGAACGGGGACGGGGG
>NZ_JAJBTT010000042.1:65503-74001 GCF_020860705.1 Akkermansia sp. | reverse complement strand
GGGCGGCGTGGGCTTGGGGGTGGGCTTGATCAGCTCCGGATCAATGGTGTCCGTGTAATGGGGTTCCGCCTCTTTCCCGTCAGGGAAGGGGGCGAGGCGTTCTTTCGTCTGCTGGGTCTTTTTTTTCATTGGCTTGTCCCTTGAAGGGTTTGAATGTTCACATGGGTGGAGAGTTTGACTCCGTTTTTCCGGGGGGTGTTCCGGCCGGTTTTGTCAGCCTGCTCCCTGGAGTTATATGGAAAAGTACTTAAAATGTACTGGACAGGAACGGCATGCATGGTAAGGAATGAAGGTTGTGAACAGAGCTTGTTTGAGTGGCATGGCTTTTCTGCTGGCCATATCTGCCGGAGCGTGGGCGCAGCAGGAGGAAAGGGAAAATCCGGATATCGCCGTGGAGGGACAGATACCTCCCGGCGAGCTGCCGCGTCCCCTGCACCTGGTGCCGGTGGAGAGCATTGCCGTTCCTGAAGAACCGGGTGCTCCATCCGGACTGGTCCGCCGTGTGCATCTGTATGCTGACCGTGCCCATGGCTGCGGGGAAAACTCCCTCTATCTGGTTGCGGAAATGAGGTGCGTGGGTGAAGACGGGGAACAGCCGCATATCGTGGGGATATTTTCCGGTTACACCGTGGATGAGGAGAAAACTCTGGAATTGTCCGATCTGGACGGGGACGGTTTTCCGGAATTGATTTTGCGTCATGAACGCGGTGCGGGAGCCGTTTACATGCGCATCTTCCGTTTTTCCCGGAAACCGAACATTTCTGATTCTGCCAGCTGCATTACTGTTTCTCCCATGCTGAAACAGGTGGGATGCTGCCGGACGGGAATAGGATGCGTTACTCTGGAAGGAGATGGAACGGTTGTGGTGAAAACTTATCCGGAAGGGGGAAAGCTCCCTGCGTCCGTGGAAAAATACCGTCTGGAACGCGGAAAGGATGAATTGAAGGAAGTGGAGTAGGAAAAGGGCCGGCAGTTCCGCTGCCGGAACGAATGGGATGTTTTTTCAGGAAGGTGGCATGGCCTGCATACATGAAATGAAGGATGCGTCCGCAAATTTTCATAGACGCGGGGAATAAATAGGTTATGATCTTTTTGTCAATAGGGTTACCGGAAGGGTCCCGTTGCCGTGCGGCAGGGATTTTTTCGGTACGGAACATTTTTTTACTAGTTTTTAACAGGTTATGACGGTGCAAGAATTAGCTGAACAGAGTTTGAAGAGCCTTCTGGCTTCACTGGGTTTTTCTGCGGATATTGAAGTGACGGAAACGGACGGCATCGTCTGCCTGAATGTTTCCTCCCCGGATTCCCAGTACATTATTGGAGGGGACGGGGACAGGCTGGATGACCTCCAGTACCTGGTTAACCGCATGATCCAGCGCAAGATGGAAGATGCTCCCCGCGTGAAGGTGGATTGCGACCATTACCGGGAACGCAACGAGGCGCTCCTTCTGAAAAAGGCGCGCTCCCTGGCCGAACGCGTGCAGGAAAGCGGCAAGCCGATGAAGATGCAGCCCCTGAACGCCTACCACCGCCGCCTGGTGCATAACGCCCTCCAGTCCATGGAAGGCATTGCGACGGAGTCTGAAGACGGCGACGGCCGTTACAAGCGCATTACCATCCGGCGCGTCTGAAGGCCGGCATGTTCATGAGGGTAGCAGCGGTCATTGCATTTGTCTGCCTGGCGCTGGCGGTTCCGGGCCGTGCGGAAACGGAGGCTTCTTCCGCATCCGGTGTTGCGGCGCCTTTGCCGCCGCCCCCTGTGCTGGTTGTGTACGGTTCTGCGGAGCCGTGCGCGGCGGAAGCCCGCTGGCTGAAGGCCCTCCGCCCGGGAGCGGAAGAGCGCCGGGCTCTGGACGGAATCGTTCGCGACGTTCAATTTGTCACGGTTCCCAGGCGTCCTTCCGTGAAGGATTGGGAGGAAGACGGCAGCCTCTCCCGTGCGGCCATGCATGGCGTGCGGGTATTGCCCACAGTCATCCTGCTTGATTCCAGGGGACGCGTATTTGACGTGACGGAGGGGGGAGCGGATGCCGCATCCCTGCCGGGAATGGCGGCCCTGCTGGCGGAGAAGGCACAGCGTGTGCGCCCCGTGACCGTAGTGAATGGCGTTCCGAAAGGCGGCGACCCTTCCGAAGAAGCCGCCGCTATCTGCCGGGCGTTGGAACAGGTGCCGGCGGAAGCGTGGTTCCGGGATTACCCGGGAACCATGAAGCGCCTGGAAAAGCTGAATTGCACGGTTCCGGCTTTTCTGAACGCCCGTGCGGCGGCCCTCCGTCTGGAGAAAAACCGTGAAACGGCCGTGCTGCTCTGCGAATCCTTCCAGGCCTGTGATGCGCCGTCCATCCGGAAATGTCTGGAAGCGTGGCGGAAAAAGGTGTCTGATTCTTCCCTGTCTGTAGAGGAACGCCAGCTGATTCTGCTGTCCATGGTGCATCCCCTCTGGGTACGGCTGGAAAATGCCTTGTACCAGGACGCTCACAATGCGGAGAGCGAGGAGGCGTTCCACCAGGCGGTTGCCGTGCTGGAGGAGGTGCGGGACATGGACCCCGCCAGCGTGTGCGGCAGGCGCGCGCACCAGCTCCGGGAGGAGTTGAGAAAGGCTCGCCTGGCTGCCGCACGGTTTGATTGAAGCGGTTTTTCCGGAAATTCCGGAAACGGACAGGAAGGGGGCCGGATTCCGGGCACGGAATCAAGGGGATGCGTTTTTCCCTCATGTTTCTCCCCTTCACAGGAAGGACCCGGCAAATTGGCTTGATTTTACCCCTGCCTGGGGCTAGTCTTCGGACCGTTATGACAGATTCATCCATCCCGGACATGATGGCGGCGGCGCGCCGTGACAAATGGACTGACCAGCAGCTGGCCGCCAAGGCGGTGGAACTGGCGGAATCCATTCTGAAGCAGTCGAATGCCGGGATGCGCAGGAAGGAAAAGAAGCAGGCGGAGCAGATGGAGCGCATGATGAATGACCCGGCCGGGAAGGCGTTTACGCTGGCGCTGGCGGACCGCGTGTTCCGTCCCTCCGCTCCTGCACGGGGCGCGGAGCTGTTCCGCTACCTGCTGGACGGGTACGGCATTCCCAGGTATTTGTCTGCCGCGGACCGGCTTGCCATGAAGCTGGGCGGCAGGTTTTCCACACAGTTTCCGGGCGTGGTAATGCCCATGATTACCAGCCAGCTGAGGAAGGAAAGCTCCAACGTAATTCTTCCGGCGGAGGAGGGGAAACTGCGTTCCCACCTGCGCCGCAGGCGCAAGGCCGGCATCCGGATGAACATCAACCAGCTGGGAGAGGCCATTCTGGGTGAAAGCGAGGCCCATCACCGCCTGCAGCAGGTTGTGGACCGTTTGGCGGACAAGGACTGCGACTATATTTCCGTCAAGATTTCAGCCATTTTCAGCCAGATCCATCTGGTGGCGTTTGAGGAAACCGTGAAGCTGATCCAGGAGCGCCTGCGCATCCTGTACCGGGCGGCCATCACCCATGCGGTGACATTGCCGGACGGTTCCAAAAAGCCCAAGTTCGTGAATCTGGACATGGAGGAATACCGCGACCTCCATCTGACGGCGGAGGCGTTCAAGCGTACGCTGATGGAGGAGGAGTTCATGCAGCTGGAAGCCGGGATTGTGCTTCAGGCCTATCTGCCGGATTCCTGGGAGGAGCAGATGAAGCTGTGCGCCTGGGCGAAGGAGCGCGTGGAGCAGGGCGGCGCACGCATCAAGATCCGCCTGGTGAAAGGTGCCAACCTGGCAATGGAGAAGGTGGAGGCCTCCATGCATGACTGGGCGCAGGCCCCGTACGGCACGAAGGCCCAGGTGGACGCCAATTACAAGAGGATGCTCCACTACGGCTGCATGCCGGGGAACGCGGAATACGTCCAGTTTGGCGTGGCCTCCCACAACCTGTTTGATTTATGCTATGCCATGCTGCTGCGTGAGCGGGAAGGCGTGCGAGACTGCGTGGAGTTTGAAATGCTGGAAGGAATGGCGAACCATCAGGCTCGCGTGATCCGCCAGGCGGCGGACGGCTTGCTGCTGTATGCGCCCGTGGTCCTGAAGGAAGACTTCCACAGCGCCATTGCCTACCTGGTGCGGCGGCTGGATGAAAATACCAGTGAGGAGAACTTCCTGCACGACCTCTTCGGCATGACGCCGGGCTCCCGGAGCTGGGAAATCCAGAAGAAGAGGTTTTTAAAAGCCTGCCAGGAGAAGGACGACGTGAAGTACGGCCCCAACCGTACGCAGAACCGCGCCACGGATCCCGTGCCGCCCACGCATTACCGGGACGCCTTTGCCAATGAGCGGGATACGGACTGGTCCCTGCGGCAGAATGCGGAGTGGATCAACGGCCTGATTGCCGCGGAAAAGGAAAAATCCGGTGAGGAGATTCCGCTGGTCATCAACGGGGAGGAAATTACGACCAACCTGTGGGGCGTGGGGCGCGACCCGTCCCGCCACAATGAAGTCTCCTACAAGTTTGCGTATGCAGACTTTGACCAGATTGAACATGCGCTGGACACCGCGGACAAGGCGCGCGCCTCCTGGGCGTCCAAGAGCGTCAGCGAGCGCGGAGAAATCCTGCACCGTGCGGCGCAGGAACTGTCCAGAATCCGTGGAGAGGCCATTGCCGCCATGGTGAGGGACGCCGGAAAAGTGCCCACGGAAGCGGATGTGGAAGTGAGCGAGGCCATTGACTTCTGCCGCTATTATGCGGAAGGCCTGGACCGTGACGGCATGAATGACGGCGTGGAGATGACCCCTCTGGGTACCGTTTGCGTGATGTCTCCCTGGAACTTCCCCTTTGCCATTCCCACGGGTGGCTTGGCTGCCGCGCTGATGGCGGGGAACACGGTGGTGTTCAAGCCGTCCGAGCTGGCCGTTTACACGGCTTGGCAGATTGTCCAGGCATTCTGGCGCGCCGGAGTTCCGAAGAACGTGCTTCAATTCGTGCCGATGCCGCGCAATGAAATTTCCCACAAATTCCTGATGGATTCGCGCCTGAACGGCGTGATCATGACGGGCTCCTACCGCACCGGGAAGATGCTGCGTGAACTGCGGCCGGACCTGCATGTCCTGGCTGAAACCAGCGGGAAGGACGCCATGGTTATTACCGCTACGGCGGACCCGGACCAGGCCGTGAAGGACCTGGTGAAAAGCGCCTTCGGCCATTCGGGGCAGAAATGTTCCGCCGCCAGCGTGGCTATTGTGGAAGCTTCCGTTTATGACAACCCGGCCTTTCTGCGCCAGTTGAAGGATGCCGCCGCCAGTTTGAAGGTGGGAGGCTCCTGGGAGGTCAACTCCGTGGTCACGCCGCTCATCAAGGAGCCGGAAGGCGACCTGCTCCGGGCGCTCACGCAGCTGGAACCTGGGGAGGAATGGCTGCTCAAGCCGGAACCTGCGGAGGACAATCCGTGCCTGTGGTCTCCCGGCATCCGTCTGGGCGTGAAGCCGGGAAGCTGGTTCCATCAGACGGAATGCTTCGGCCCGGTGCTGGGCATTATCCGTGCGGAAAACCTGGAAGAAGCCATTGACATCCAGAATGACTCCGAGTTCGGCCTGACCGGCGGCCTCCAGTCTCTGGATGAACGGGAAATCGCCCTGTGGAAGAGCAAGGTCCAGGTGGGCAACGCCTACATCAACCGCGTCATTACCGGCGCCATCGTCCGCCGCCAGCCGTTCGGCGGCTGGAACCATTCCTCCATGGGGCCCGGCTCCAAGGCCGGAGGCCCCAATTACTTGACCATGCTGGGAAGCTGGGAGGAAAAGGCGCTGCCGCAGAAACTGCGCACGCCGGGAGAACGCATCACGGGGCTGGTGGAAAAACTGTGCTCCGAGCTGCCGGATTGCGCCAAGCGCATCCGTTCCGCGGCCGGGTCCCAGGCCAAATGGTGGATGGAGGAATTCGGCGTGGAACATGATCCCTCCCGTATCTACGGGGAGAACAACACGTTCCGCTATGTGCCCGTGAAGGGGATTCTGGCCCGTGTGGAAGGCATGTCTGACGATGATGCCGCCATCCTGCTGCTGGGCGCCAAACTGTGCGGGGCGGCTCTTCACCTGAGCGTGGAGGAAGGCCGCCCCTGGATTCAGAAAATGAACGGGTACTATGCCTCCCTGACGGTGGAGACGGAAGCGGAGCTGATCGACCGGATGGCGGAAGCGGCCCAGGGCGTGCAGTTCCTGCGTGGAACGGGCGTTTCCGAGGCTCTGGCGAATGCCGCCCGCGCCCGGGATGTGGAAGTGCTGGACCGCCCCGTGCTGGCCAATGGCCGCCTGGAACTGCTGGGCTACTTCCGGGAACAGGCCGTTTCCGAAACCGTCCACCGCTACGGCAACCTGATTCCCCCTCCCGGCAGTTTCAAGACGGCCGGGGCGTAAAAAAGAGTCCCGAACCCCGATTCACAAAAGGCGTGGTCATTCGACTAAAGACGGCTTAGGAGGATGCTCCCGCCTGGGAATGAAGGTTTGATTCGTTCATCCTTTGGATTCATTCACTCTGCGGGTTTCAAGCTGTGCTTTCCATCCAACCGGGCAAGCCCGGTTTCCCGGCCTTCATCGATGAAATTCCTCCAAAGCATAACGGATGAATTTTGATGGCAAGGACCGGGAACCCGGCTTTCCGCCGCTTCCGGGTACTTGTTCCTGGACGCTTTTGTTTCTTTGCCCCATTTTGTGATAGAACGTTTCCGGAAAACGGGTATATTTCCGGGAACGTCCGCAACGCCGCGGCGCTCTTTCCCTACCACACTTCCATGAGCACCAACCAACCATTGAACTCAAACGGCGGCCACATCGCATGGGTTGACTTCCTGCGCATCCTGGCCTGTTTCCTCGTTGTACTGGCTCATTGCTGCGACCCGTTCGTGGGCAGCTTTGACGGCACCTTCAACTTTAAATCAGCCGTCTTCCTGGGCAGCCTCGTGCGGCCGTGCGTTCCCCTGTTCGCCATGATCTCCGGCGTGCTGCTTTTCCCCGTTACCATGGAGATGGGCGCTTTCTATTCCAAACGGCTTAAAAGGGTGCTCATTCCGCTCATTGTCTGGTCCCTGGTGCTTCCCTTGCTCTACTTCGGCTACTTTGCCGCGGGCGTGCAAACGGCCAACCCCAACATCGTGATGGACACCTACTCCTGGAGCGCCACCGTCGGCAAACTGTACACTTTCCTGTTCAACTTCAACTATGACACCACCCCCCTGTGGTACGTGTACATGCTGGTAGGCCTGTACCTGTTCATGCCCATCATGAGCGCATGGCTGACCCAGGCCAGGCGGAAGGACGTAAAAATGTTCCTGGGCATCTGGATTTTCAGCATGGTTCTGCCCTATATCCAGATGCTGGCCCCGGCGCTGGGATATGAAGGCAACTATGGCAACATGGGCATTCTGGGCGTTTGCGACTGGAATCCGTACGGCATGTTCTATAACTTCGCCGGATTCCTGGGATACATGGTGCTGGCCCATTATCTGGCTAAATATCCGCTGACCTGGAGCTGGAAAAAGACGTTGGCCATCACTGTCCCCCTCTTCCTGGTCGGCTTTGCCATCACGTTCTTCGGTTTCCTGGAAACCCAGAAACACTTCCCCGGCCAGTATTCCAAGCTGGAAATTCTCTGGTACTTCTCCGGCATCAACGTCTTCATGATGACCTTTGCCATCTTCGCCATTGTCAGCAGGCTCAGGATCAAGCCGCGTCCGGGGTTGAGCAAGGTGGCGGCGCTCACCTTCGGCGTGTACCTGTGCCATTTCTTCTTTGTCCAGTGTTCTTATGATTTTGTGAATTTCATCGGACTGGGCGGACTCCCCTCTGCGGTGAAAATCCCCTTGCTGGCCTGCCTGGCTTCCGCCGTCTCCCTGGCGTTGGTATGGCTGTTAAGCCTGAACAAGTGGACGCGCAAGAGCATCATGTAACAACCGCAGAGGTTTCTCCTTCAGGGCGCTTCGGGATGGCTGCATGTCTCCTGAAGCGCCTTTTGCATTGCGGGGGAGCGGGGAGAAATAAAAAAGTTCCCAGGGAAAGGGCTTGTAAAATTCTGGACGGGGTAAAAGGGACAGGTTAGGATGACCCTGCATCGTGCACAGGCCCAGGTTGCCGGATGCGAAGGGCTTCTTACAGGATGAAAAGCCCGCGTTCCGGGCTCCCTTGCGCCAACCCCAAGCTCACAGGAAATTCCCGGGAGACCGGCGATTCCCGTAATCCATTGGGATTCTTATCTTGACAACTATCATTTCTTTTTTATGGCCTGGAATCCATGCGCCTGCATAAGAGGTTGGCGCAAACCATCTATGGAGGTGTTGATAATCAACCCATAGGATCCCAGGCCGTCGCTCCCTCACAGGAGCGTGGATTGAAACTGCTGATGGCCGCTTAGGATGCGGCACCATCTACGTCGCTCCCTCACAGGAGCGTGGATTGAAACTGTTCATGAAGGGGAGCTTGCCCATGAGCCAACCGTCGCTCCCTCACAGGAGCGTGGATTGAAACTGTTCATGAAGGGGAGCTTGCCC
>NZ_JAJBTT010000042.1:57491-65403 GCF_020860705.1 Akkermansia sp. | reverse complement strand
ATGAGCCAACCGTCGCTCCCTCACAGGAGCGTGGATTGAAACAAGCGATGGCCGCCGCCTTGCGGATGGATTATAGTCGCTCCCTCACAGGAGCGTGGATTGAAACAATCGGTATATGCCGGATAGCGTGAAGGATCGTGTCGCTCCCTCACAGGAGCGTAGATTGGAGCGAAGCTTTACTTTTCATCACTAACGGATGGCTCAGGGGGCGTTTGGAGATGGGACGGGCTAGAACCCGCGACGGGCACGGCGCGTGAAAGCAGCCGTTTTCCTTCAAATGGATGCGGCCTGCAGTTTTTTGATGTCCTTGCGCGGCGGGTTGCCGAACATGCGCTTGTATTCCCGGTTGAATTGGGTAGGGCTTTCATAACCTACGCGGAAGGAGGCGTTTCCCGCGTCCATGTTTTCCACCAGCATCAGGCGCCGGGCCTCGTTGAGACGGATGCGTTTCTGGAATTGCAGCGGGGTGATGGCCGTAAGGGTGCGGAAGTGCTGGTGGAAGCTGGACGGGCTCATTCCGGCATGGCTTGCCAGTTCTCCGATGCTGAAGGGACGGTCAAAGTGTTTTTTCATCCAGCTGATGGCTTTTGCGATCTGGTAGCTGTGGCTTTCCGCCATGACAATCTGCCGGAGCCGGTATCCCTGTTCATCCATCAGGAGGCGGTAATAGATTTCCCGCCTGACGAGGGGGAGGAAAATGGGAATGTCCGCCGGGGTTTCCAGCAGTTCCAGCAGGCGTTCCACGGCGTTAAGCAGGGCCGGAGTCATTTTGCTGACTCCGATGCCCCGGTCTGCGGGGCGTTCCCGGAGGGGAGCCAGGCTGTCGTGAAGCATCAGCTGGGAGATTTCCTGCAAGTCAAGCTCCAGCGTCAGTCCCAGATAGGGTTTTTCCGGGCTGGCTTCAATGATTTTGGAGACGAGCGGAAGTTCCACGGATGAGACGACAAAACTTTGCGCATCATATACATAGGCTTCCTCTCCCAGCAGGATGTGCTTGGCTCCCTGTGCGATCAGGCAAAGGTGGGGGGAGAACATGTAGCTGTGCGGTTCTGTAGGGGATTCCCAGCGGTGAAGTTCCAGTCCGGGAATGGCCGTCGCCGTCTGGTGCTTTCCCTGCGTCCAGCCTGCAATCATTTCTGCAAGGTGCAACGGTTCATGTGGGACATGATCCGGCAGGGGGAGGGGCTTCCGCCCTTTTTCCTTCTCTTTTTCTTTCATGAGGGATGATTCATCTTATTTGAAGAAGGGGCCTGGGGCAATCCCATTCCCTTCCATTTTGCAGGATCAGGCAAGAATGCGGGAGAACCAGGCTACCTGCTTTTCCGGGTATCCTGTTATATTGCCATGGTCCGGTGGGAACGCCGGAAGAATACAACAGGAAGGAATAAGCAATGAATACGAAATCCACCATCACCCGCAAGGCCAGGACCCTGGTCGCAACCACGCTTGGCGCTCTTGCCTTGTCCGGAAGCATGGCTTCCCCGGCAGACAAGCCGTCGGACGCGGATAATTTTTACAAGAGCGGCCAGGTTGCCTTGCAGAAGGTCAAATTTAAAAACCAGTATCACATGAACGTGGCGGGAAATTTGTTCCTGCCCAAGGACAGGGACAAGGCTGCCCGGCATCCGGCCATCATCGTGGGGCATCCCATGGGAGCAGTGAAGGAGCAGAGCGCTAACCTGTACGCCACGAAAATGGCGGAACGGGGTTTTGTAACGCTGGCGCTGGACCTGCCGTTCTGGGGAGAGAGCGACGGCGAACCCAGGAATTCCGTTTCTCCGGATCTTTATGCGGAGGCGTTCAGCGCGGCCGCGGATTATCTGGGGACGCAGCCTTTTGTGGACCGCGCCCGCATCGGCGTGATCGGGATATGCGGCAGCGGGAGTTTTGCCATCAGCGCCGCCAAGATTGATCCCAGATTGAAAGCCGTGGCAACCGTGAGCATGTACGATATGGGGACGGCCAGCCGGGAGGGATTGGGGAAGGCGCAGACATTGGAACAGCGGAAGAAGATTCTGGCGGAGGCGGCGGAACAGCGTTATGCGGAGTTTTCCGGCGCTCCGGCCCGGTATACCAGCGGAACCGTACATGAACTTCATGAGGATTCCAGCCCCATTGAACGGGAGTTTTTTGAGTTTTACCGTACCCCCCGCGGCGAGTTTACGCCGGAAGGACAGTCTCCGGAGTTCACCACCCACCCGACGCTCACCAGCAACGTGAAGTTCATGAATTTTTATCCGTTTTCCGATATGGAGACGATTTCTCCCCGCGCCCTGCTTTTCATTGCGGGAGAGGAGGCTCATTCCAGGGAGTTCAGCGAGGACGCCTACAGGCGCGCCGCCGAGCCCAAGGAGCTTTATTGGGTGCCCGGGGCCGGACACGTGGACCTTTACGACCGGGTGAATATGATTCCCTTCGACAAGCTGACGGAGTTTTTCAGTAAAAACCTGAAGTAAAGGGAGCGTCCGGGGGCGTTGTTGGGGATCATGCGGTCCCCGGCATGTCCGGTCCACACACCGTTCCATGGGAGTAATGGTTCAGGGAGTAGTGCAATAGGAAAAAATAGAAAGAAATCAAATGGAACCTATTTTGGAAAGAATGCGCCGCGGCGGGCTGATAAGGTTGGACGATCCCGGGTATGCGGTCATAGGTGATTTGATCGCCAGGGCGTTCCGCATCACCGGGGAGTTGAATACGGGGTATCATGATGCTGAAGAGACACGGGCCATGATGAGCGACCTGACGGGGGAGGAGATCGATGAAACGACCTGGATTGTGCCGCCTTTTTATACCGATTTCGGACGTTTTACGCGGTTTGGCAGGCATGCGTTCGTGAATTGCGGCTGCACGTTCATGGACCGGGGCGGAATCACGATTGAGGATGAGGTGCTGATAGGGCCCGGAGTTAAGCTGATTACGGAGAACCATGCCGAAGAACCGGATTTGCGGCAGCATGTCCGTTCCCATCCCATCGTAATCAGGCGCAAGGCGTGGATAGGAGCCGGAGCGACCGTGCTGCCCGGCGTGACTGTGGGGGAGAATGCGATTGTGGCCGCCGGAGCCGTCGTCACCCGGGATGTCCCCGCCAATGCGGTCGTGGGCGGCGTTCCCGCCCGGTTTATCAGGAATATCAGGCCATGACGGGGGAAGGAAAAGAACGGGCATTGACAGGAGAACCGCGGAAGTACGGCATTTGTCCGGATGGTTGATGCCCCGTCACGCGTGGGGCCGCAGGCGGCTGGATACCGAGTGATTCCGCCGCCGTTTTTCCGGAGAAAGAGGCCGTGGCTGCTGATCTCCGGGGAGAGCGGATTTTTCCGGGCGGGGTTGTTCGTCACCGGGAAGGCGGCCGGGTGGTTTTTCCTGCCTTTTTCCAACAGGGAGAGGAAGGGATTCCGTGCGTGATCCGGACGTGCAGACGCGGTTGCCGGACGGGAGATGACGGCGGATGCCAGGGATTTTTCCGGCAGAGGGCCGGCCGTTTCCGGCAACAGGTATGACGTGGCGGCAAGTCGGGCGATTTTGCGGGAGTATGTGCGGAGGGAAGATGGTGAAAATGTTTAATCCGTTCATCAGAAGCGTATTGAATAACATTTCCAGTAGACGGAGGGGTGGAGTTACATGGGGAGATGATGGGAGCCGGCGCCGTGATGAAGGTGGGATGCGTCCTGATTCTTGATCTTTTTTCTCCGGATGCTGTCAAAGGTTTATACGGCATGGAATCGTATGATCAGGTAGAAAGAGTAGTTGATGATGGAACATTCAGTAACTTTTCCGGACCACCGGCAGGTTTGCTCCCTGGGGCAGGGAACCTGGAAGATGGGAAAATCGGCGTTAAGGGAAGCCGAAGAAATCAACGCGCTGCGTGCCGGCATTGAGCTTGGCATGAGCGCCGTCGATACGGCGGAGATGTACGGCAATGAGGAGTTGGTGGGCAAGGCGATCTGCGGATTGCGCGACCGCGTTTTCCTCATTACCAAAGTACTGCCCGGCAACGCCAGCAGGACCGGGACGAAAGCCGCCTGCGAACGGAGCTTGAAGAAGCTTCAGACGGATTGCGTGGATTTGTACCTGCTTCACTGGGGAGGCCCCCATCCCATTGAAGATACGGTTGCCTCCATGATCGAGTTACAGCAGGAAGGTAAAATAAAGTCCTGGGGCGTCAGCAATATGGACGTTGCGGAAATGGAGCGGTTTTATGCCGTTCCGGGGGGAAATTCCTGCGCCGCCAACCAGATTCTTTATAATTTGGCCCACCGGGGCGTGGAGTATGACCTGCTGCCCTGGTGCCGTGAGCGCCATATTCCCGTGATTGCCTATTCACCGGCGGATGAAGGGCGTTTGTCCGGCAATCCGGTGTTGGTGGAGATCGCCCGGAAGCATGAGGCAACTCCGGTGCAGATCGCGTTGGCCTGGATTCTGCGGCTGCCCGGAATGATCGCCATTCCCAAGGCGGGTTCCGTCATGCATGTGCAGGAGAATTACCGGAGCCTGTCCATCAACCTGACTGCCGGGGATTTGGAGCTGCTGGACGAGGCTTTTCCGCCGCCGGGCAGGAAGGTGCATCTGGATTCCTGGTAAGCCGTCGGCACAAACCGCCTGCGGGTAAAACGGGCACGCGGATTTTTCCGGTAGCGTCAGCGTGCCGCCATCCCTTTTCTCAATTGAACCCGTCATGGGCGCCAGCCGGACGATGTTAACATACGCGTGCCCTGTGGTCATGGTTGATGGAGCATTGGTAGTGGTAGTCTTCCTCTTCATGACTCTTTACCGATGGAATGCGGAAAGTCGTTTGTGTGCAGCCGGGCGGTTGCGGCGCCGTCTGCCGCGTTCCATGGAAGGACGGTGCGTTCCCATGCCGTAGGAGAGAAGAATGGGGAAACCCTGAGAACGGCGGGATAGGCGGTACTTTCATGCTAGGGCCCCGGCTCCTCCGGCGGCCGGAAGGCTTTCATTCAACCGTGAACAAGGGCCGCCTTTCCGGAAGCACGGTATTCCGGGAGAGGCGGCCCTTGGTTCGGAAGGGGGTAGGAATGGGAAGGACTACAGCGGACTGGCGTCTTCCTTGGGGATCCAGACGGGCGTGTTCTGAAAGGTGCTGGCATAGTACCAGGAACCGCGTTCCGCACGCAGGATGAGCGGGGTGGATTCCGGCAGGGTGATGACAGCCGGGCTGTTCATGTCTGCCGCATGCCTGCCGGGCGTTTTCCGGGTAACGACGAGCAGATGGTCCGCCGGGACGGATTCCGGTGTTTCCGGGTACATGATGTAGTTCATGATGGCCGCCACGGTGACCAGCCCGCTGAGGGTGGCCAGGATGGTCAGCAGCACTCCGTGCCTGCGGGTGACGGTCAGGAGCGCCAGGAAGGTGAGCATGACCGCCCCTGACAGGATGGAGATGGGGCCGAGCGCATCATGGCTGATGTAAGTGAGCCACTGGTTTTCCCTGGTGTCCGGAGGGAGGATGGCCCCTTCCTTGCGTTCGATGAATTGCAGGTTGTACCGGGCTTCCGTGAAGTATGGGGAGAGTTCCAGCGCGCGGCGGTAGTTGAGGGCGGCCAGACCGGGCTTGTTCATGCGGTAGTAGGAGTTGCCGAGGCCGAAGCTGGCATAGGCCCGTTCCGCCTTGGAGAGCTCCGGATTGCTGCTTTCCTTGTTGAAGTAGTCAATGGCCCGGGCGTATTCCCCCTGTTCATAGGCCTGCACGCCCAGGTTGTCCGCTTCCGCGGCGTTCCCGGACGTTCCGGCCAGGGACAGCGCGAGGACGGCGGCCAGGATGACCACCGGAAGCTTGGCGATGGCTTTTTTAATGGCTTGGAGCATGTTCTGGCGTTCTGCATGGGGCAGTTCATCCGACGCTTCGGAGGGCTTGAACGCCCTGTCATCCCGGAGCTGCAGGATCGTTTTCATTTCTTCGTTCTGTTTGGAAGGAGGAATGTGGGTTTCAATGAAGTTGCCCGCGGCGCGCAGGAATTCCGTGGGGCTGGCCTGGCGCGGCGTGGAGGCGAGCTTCCGGAAGGCGCGCATGCGTTCCCGGGCCGTAAAGCTTTCCTTCTGGACCTTCCGGATGTAGCGGATCAGGGCCATGCCCAGGATGATGACGGCGGGGATGTAGGCCAAGAAGTACCACCCCCAGTGTGCCGGAGCGGTCAGGGCGCTCATGACGGCGGCAGGCATGATGCCGTAAATGTCCGTCATTTCCGCAACCGGGATGGTGCCTGCGGGCGGCGGCGTGGCGGGAGCGGCTGCGCCGGCCGCGGCTCCGGTGATGGCGGAGGCTTTCCATTCCAGCGGAATGGGGGAGGTGGTCACGGTTTTGTATTGCTGCGTGCTGGGGTCAAAGAAGGTGAGTTCAAAGGGGGGGATGGCGTCCGTCTGCGCAATGGGGCGCATCATTTGCTGGAATTCCACGGTTCCCTGGGTGGTGCGCGTGTTCTGGCCCGGATCCAGCTTGTTGGGAGGATAAAGCTTCCAGTTGGAGGCGTCCGTGAGGGACGGGCAGGCGATGCTGTGAATATTGCCCGTGCCCGTTACCTTGATTTTAACGGTGATGGGTTCGTTGGCGCTGAGGTCCCGTGCATCCGTGCTGGAGGAGATGCGGAAGTTCCCCACGGCGTTGGTGAAGGAGGCGGGCGCCCCCTCCGGAAGTTCCTGCGCCGTGATTTTCACTTCCGGGATGGACATTTCCACCAGCACTTCCGAGCGGATGAAATTGGCGATGAGCGGGTCCTGTTCCGGCAGCGCGGCGCGGGCCGTGACGGTGCCAGCCGCCGTGACTTCCCCGGCGCGCAGCGGGAAGAGGGTGCTCTGGAAGGTCATGACGTTCCAGTTGACGCCCCTGTAGAGCACGGAGCCGCGGGGCTCCCCGCGGAGCAGTTCCACCAGCGTGGGTTCAAAGCGCCAGGCGGCCAGGTTGGAAGTGGTGATGGTGGGAGCCGTATATTCCAGAATGTATTCCGGAGCGTAGATTTTCAGTTCGCAGCGGTCCGGCTGGTGGACGTAGGGTTTCTGGTTGTCCACATGCCACAGCATGCCGTACGGTACCGTGGCGCCGTTCATGTTCAGCGTGTTCCATTTGATGGCGCTGTAAGGGTAAACCGTCAGCGTCTGGGGAAGCGTAGTATAGGTGCGGCCGTTGTTGGCTTGGAGGGTCAGGGAGGGGATTTCCACGGTGCCGACTTCATCCGGAGTGACTTCAATGGCCATCAGGAAGGCGGACTGCTTGGGAGACCCTGGCCAGCGGATGTAGTTGCCCTGGTTGACCCAGCGCAGACTGGCCCCCTTCACCCTGGGGAGCGGGTCCTGGCGGGCGATGCTGCCGTCCGTCAGGATGATGAAGAGGCGGGTTTGTTCTCCCGGCACGACGGCGTCGGACAGCCAGGTGGTGACCACCTGCTGCGCCATGAGCGTGACGGTCATGCAGAAGAAGAGTGAAAGAATGGCGAGCAGTTTTTTCATCATGTTGCGGGATATGTTTGAAGGGTTGGCGTGGCAGATGCGGGCGCGGGTTAATAGTCCTTGTCCGGCGGAATTTCCGGGGAGCGCTGGGGAACGGGGCAGCCGGGTTCAATGTCCCTGCGTTCCATCAGGATGGCTCTTGCTTCCCGGCGTTCCTTTTCCTCCTTGCTTTCCTTTTGCGTGGCTACCGGTACGGGTTTGTCTCCTTCCGGCTGCGGCTTGGGCTGCGGTTGTTCCGTTCCGGGCGTTTCAGGCAGCTTGTCTTTTTCCGGGGAGGAGGGAAGCTGGGCGTTTTTCATCTCATGTTGATCACCTTTGTCTTCCTTGCCCGGGGTGTTATCCTTGTTTTGGTCCTTGTTTTGGTCCTTGTTTTGGTCCTTGTTTTGGTCCTTGTTTTGATCCTTGTTTTGATCCTTGTTTTGATCCTTGTTTTGATCCTTGTTTTGATCCTTGT